>CALOEH010000144.1:0-18101 GCA_942492195.1 uncultured Planctomycetia bacterium
ATCAATGTCTTTCTTGGGTCCCCCTCCGTTGCCGAAGCGGTCTTTGATGGTTGCTTGGATCCGGACCGTTAGAAGTTTCGGATCAATCGCATACTCGCCAGTGACCGTGTAGCTAGCGCTTCCGTCAGCCACTTTGACATCGCTGTAGGTATTCAATTTGGAGCAAAGTCGTTCACGCAACATCGGACCGGCTGTCCCTGGTCCGTCGAACGTTCTGATGGCCACATCGACGACCTGGCCTTCAGCAACGCCGTCCAGATCCTGAAGTTTGGAGCGGATATTCGATGCGATCCCAGTCATGCAGGCGTCAAGGCTGCTGACCGGAGCCTCATCGTCAGCTTTCGCACCCGTGGCGAACAGCGATAAGGCGAGCAACACCAACGGTATTCTTCGCTTCAGGTTAGTAATCATCTGGGTCATCCTCGTACAGTCTTGCTTGTTAGGGGAAGCCGTGTTGTGTTGCGTGTTGGAGTACGTGTCCACCAGTTAATAAGGAGTTGAGGCAACAAGCGGACACATAATTCAGTTGTTTCCCAAAGATTTGGCCACTCCCTGCGTGAAAGCAGAGACCGCACTTTGAAAAATGGGTTCGTTGTCGCCGTCTTGCAATTCCCACATGGCACGCGGAATGGTGGCGTCATCTACCAAGGGGGTGAGTCCCAAGTCGCTGGCCTTGGGGCTGCTGGCGAAGACCGCCTTTAAAACATCCACCTTCGGGAATTGCAACTCTGCGGCCACTTCGTCAGGACCTAGATTTCGATCGTAGAACTTTGCCACCGCAGTGACGGGTTCTGGGAAATCGGTAATGGGGCGGTCGTCATCCTTGCCAACTCGGAGGAATGGCCCAATGGTTTCCTCCAAAGCGGCCAGGTAGTCCGCTCGGTCCTGGTCGAGTAACTTCTGCATCTCTTGTGGGCTTGTGTAGAGGTCGCGAATCTTTCTGCCCGCTTCACCACTCAGTGTGAGTGACTGTCCAATGGTGTCTTCGAAGTCCTGGATTCCGCTTTGGTGGCAGCCCATGCAAGAGAGTCCGTTGACAACAATCGGGGTGCCGGCGTACTCGGTGGTGTCACGCACAATGCTAATGGGTGCTTCGTCCACGCGGTTTCCGTCCTTGTTGACAATCATGTAACCTTGCAGTCCGTTGGGAAGCCGCCAGATCACTTCGCTGCCGTCATGTTCGAAAGCCGATGCCGCAAACTCGTTTCCTTCGAACGAAGGGCCGAGCGGAAAGCGGCTGACCACGGCACGTCCGGTACTCTTCGCAAAGTCAATACTGCGGTAGTAGTATCTGGTGGTTCCCTCGTGCCGATCAACGACTCGGTTGTGCTTGGAGACGCCGCTTCGAGCGAATCCTCCTCGCTGGAGTTGGTTGATCTTGAAATCGTTTGTGACGTTTACGCCTTGATTCTTTTCGAGTTCGGCTGCCGTATCCGGTAGATCCAGCAACTCGTGGTAAAGCGGAGGCCGGCTCGCCTGGCTCACGAACCAGTCTGCCCGGATGTAGGCGACGCCATCAAAGACCGCCTTTCCAATCATCTGCTCGATGTCGTCTGTCAAGACCTGAACGTCTCCGCCCTTGCTGGTCCAGGTGACGGCGTAAGGGTAACGTTTGACGACCTCGTTCCACAATTTTGGTTCTTCCCAGCCTAGATCGGAAAGGTCGATGTTCAAAATCGTGCCGCGTGGCCCATCCACCAATTCCGGCAGCACGATCCGGCTCTTGCGACCGAGGCTGTTGATCACTTTGGAGAAAGCCGCCCGGTAGACTCGCAGGCGATCGTCCGAGACGGTGCGATTGTTGTGCAAGTGCACAAGGCTAAAGTATCTCTGATGCTGGCGACTCGCTTGGCTTTGCTTTTGCAGATGCTCGCGGATCAACGTGAGTGTCTCGGTCTCGCTGATGAAGGGACGCTCCGACTCAGGCACGCGGGGGAATTTGCCCCCCGTGGCAATCCAACGCTTGAGAATCTCACGATCCTCGCTGGCGAGTGGGCCCTTGGGCGGCATGTCCTGCAATTCTCCAGCACGAATCCAGATCTTGGAGTCTTCGAGCGATCCTGGCGTCAAGTGCGACTTCTGATTCACGCGCGGCTGCGTGATTCCTTCGTAGTCCAGGATGTCAAATCCCAGCACTTTGAAATCGCTGCCGTGGCAGGAGTAACAGTTGTTCTTCAGGATCTTGTGCGCCTGTTCGTCGAGCTGGTCGTCCGCTTGCGAGGCAGCCGGGGTGATCACACCCAATACGCTCAATACCAGGGCGAGAGTCAAAATGCGAGGAATCATCCGGTTATCTCCCGGAACAAGAATTCTGAGTTTGGATGAAATGCGTCTGTGCCGAAGCGGGAAGGTCTTACAACCTGAATTTCCGCCATGCCGGCCGCGCTCACAAGCTTAGGACTGTGAATGGTGGCCGCGATTTGGCACCATTGCCATCCTAGCACCCCTTTGACGGGGGCCAAAACAACTATCCGTTTGCCAAGAGCAGGAAACGCTTCTTGCTCGAATAGTAGATCAGGGAAACCAGCGAAGACCGGTCACGCAATTTACTAAATGCAAGATTTCGCGGATTGCCCGCCAAAAGACTGGCAGAACCCACCCTGAAGGAGGGGAGCGAATGGGTGTTGAGTGAGCTGAACAATCGTCCGATGGCATCGCTTGACGATTGTACTCGTCCAAGAGCAGGATGCGCTGATGACCCAAGATTCAGGCTACGCTGGAGTGGATTCCCTTAGTAACGCACGAAAAATTACTTCGCGGGTTTGAGCCGGAGAAACAAAGCTCACCGCAGAGAGTGCCTTTCTTCCTTTGCGCCTCTGTGCCTTTGCGTGAGAATTTCCACGCATCGAACCGCACAATGCAATACCGCACAATGCAGGCAATTTAGGGCCAGAGCAGTCGACAAGCCGAGGTTATTTTTCGCCGGCCTTTTAGTAGAAGGTAGGAGGCGGGAAGAGTTGACGGAATCGGTCCCCCCAAGAATCGGCAGCGTCGGCGGGTACTTCGATACCATCTTCTTGCCCAACAAAACTGCCGCCGCACTCGGGGGCAATCTCAATCGAGAACGCCGAGAGCCCCACGGTGAGAACGTCCCCCGAGTGGAGGGGGCTCTCACTAATCGCCTTGCCGTTGAGCCAGGTGCCGTGCTTAGAGCCCAAGTCCAGCACGACCAGCTGACCATCGCTGATCAGCAATTTACAGTGCCACCGGCTGACCCAGCGGTCATCAAGCAAGATGTCCGCGTCGCCACTTCGACCAATGACCGCAGGCAACGACTCCACCTCTATTTTCCAAGGCAGAAAATCGTCTTCGGAGTCAATGCGAGTGAACTCGAGTAACATGACGCACCTTCTCTCCCGTTGGGCGAAGCCAACCCCCCTACCGTTGGGGAGTGATTGTCTTCGCCAGATTGCAGAAGCTCAGTGCCCCTGGCCCTGCTGTGGAATTCAGCTAGCAATCGGTGCGCCGTGACCGAGCATGCCTGACTGTTTTTTTTTGGGGGGACCAGGTGAGATTTCCGCTGATCCGCCAAGTCATAGCAATCAAGCGGATCGGTTTGGGCAAAAATGAAGGAATATTGGCGCGGTGGGCCGTTTCGGGAGAAGAAGGATGGGCTCATTTGGGCCGCTCCCTAGCAACCGCAGGAAGTTGAACTCCTCCGCGGTGGGGTTTCTGATCCGCCTGATTGATTCGCTAGCTGCCATACCGGCCGCGCGGCAGTCGGATTCCAGGCAATTCTTTTCCCCCAGTTGACGGCGACTCGCGATTCACGAAAATTAGAACGTAGGCTTCCCGTTGGCGCATCTGCGCCAGGCGTTCATTGTCGTCCTTCCTCATTCCATCCGGCTGATACCCTCTGCGTGGCCAATCAATGCACCTTCCCAATTTGGAAGCATTTAGCCAATCCGCCGAGGGCGTCCATTGGGTCCCGGTCTATCGGCGGTTGGTGAGCGACATGCTGACCCCGGTCACGGGGTTCTTGAAGCTGGACGAAGGTTCAAGTGCCTGCCTGTTCGAAAGCGTGATCGGTGGCGAGAAGGTAGGGCGGTATAGTTTCGTGGCGGCCCAGCCGATCGAGCGGTTCGAGGCTTGGGGAAACCGGGTGGTGATCACCACCTGCCCCAAGGATCAGCCGGAGACCACCCAGCAGCTCGAGTGCGAAGATCCGCTGGCCTTGTTGGCTGAGCAGATGCAATCATGGAAGGCGGCGCACTGGCCGGCGCTTCCTCCATTCTGCGGTGGTGCAGTCGGCTATGCCGGCTATGACACGGTTCGCTACTGTGAGAAGCTTCCCAACGCGCCGAACGATGACCGCGGTCTGCCTGACTTGGCGTTCGCGTTGTTCGACAACATGGTGGTGTTCGACAACATTTCGAAGACAATTTTTGTCGTTGTTCTCGCTCGCGTAGATGGTTCCGAGTCGCTCGAGGCTGCCTACCAAGATGCCTGCCAACGGGTGGATGCGCTGGTCGAGCGGTTGTCCCAACCATTGCCGACGTTGGCGATCGCGGACATCAGCACCGAGGGCGTGCCTACCATCGAGTACCATTCCAATTTTGCCCAAGCTGACTTCGAACAGGCGGTCGAAACGTGCCGCGAATACATCCGCGCCGGAGACATTTTTCAAGTTGTCATCAGTCAACGACTGGAACTCCCCATTCAGTCATCGGCGCTCGAGATCTATCGCACGTTGCGGGTGGTGAATCCGAGTCCCTTCATGTTCTATCTGCGAATGCCTGGTGTGACTCTGGTGGGAAGTTCGCCGGAGATCATGGTGCGTGTCGTCGATGGGAAGATGACGGTTCGCCCGTTGGCTGGCACCCGCCCGCGTGGCAATGACGAAGAAGAAGATCGGCGGCTTGGCGAGGAACTATTGGCCGATCCGAAAGAACGCGCCGAACACGTGATGCTGGTCGATCTCGGCAGAAACGATGTCGGACGCGTGGCCCAGTACGGCAGCGTGGTGCTTGAAGATGTGATGACGATTGAACGGTACAGCCATGTCATGCACATCACGTCCAACGTACAAGGCAAGCTTCGCGAAGAACTCTCTTCGTTTGACGCACTCAGGGCATGCCTGCCGGCAGGGACGGTGTCCGGAGCGCCGAAGGTTCGCGCGATGGAGATCATTGACGAACTCGAACCGCATCGGCGAGGCCCTTACGCAGGTGCGGTGGGCTACGTGGACTTCAGCGGCAACATGGACACCTGCATCGCACTCCGAACGATCGTCATTCAAGGCAACAAAGCCTACGTGCAGGCGGGGGCCGGAATTGTTGCCGACAGCGACCCGGCCAGCGAGTATCAAGAGACGCTCAACAAGGCCCGAGGGTTGTTGAAAGCGATCGAGATTACCGAAGCCCGTTGTTCCAAGTAACCGCCGCAGTTGCCTGAATCGAGGCGAGCAATCGCTGCCGCCTCATTCGCCTGTGTTTTCGGCGGGCGTTTGCGCCTGAGAGAGACTGGGCGCTTTGGTCGGTATGTCGGCCTGCGGTTCTTCCAACTCATCGGTGGCGATCTGCTCGTCCATGAGTTGCATGATGCGCTCGTTGCTACGGAATCGGGCGACCAGCGCCGTGGCATTGTCGCGACCGCCGGCCTCGCGCGCCACATCAATGATCAACTGGCAAGTCTCTCGGGCCGGTCGATCCAGGCGAAGGATCTCCGTCAACCGCCGATCGCTGACATAGCGGGTGACCCCATCTGTGCAAAACAGCAACGCGTCTCCCATACTGAGAGTCGCGGAAGATGTTTCCGGACGCATCGCCGTAAACCCAGGGCCGATAGCATTCCACAGCACGTTGTTCCACTTCGAATCCCGCACTTGATCGACGTCTATCAGATTCTGCTGTACCGAACGCTGCGCCAAAGTGTGATCCGTGGTGAGTTGCTTCAACTTGCGTTGACTATAGAGATAGCACCGGCTGTTGCCGACGTGCGCCAGGTAGACCTTGGGCCAGGCAACCAGCCCTAGGGTCAACGTAGCCACCATCTCGCGATGTTGAGGGTTGGCTTCGACTTCGCGTTGAAGACTGGCATGCGAGGCATCAATCGCGCTTGACAATTGCTCGCGCACGCGGTCTTCGATACTTTCCAGGCTCCCGTTGGGGAGCTGCAGGTCCGTGAGCAAGTAGTTGGCAACGGTGTCCACCACGGTAGTGCTTGTCTTGGCGGCTAACTCATCTTGCCCGATCCCATCTGCGACAAGCAACAGTTGTCCCTGAATGGCACCGTCCAATCGGGATTCGTTCTCAGACGCCAAGGAGGTGCGGTGGATGAAAATGGAGCGTTTGAGATCCCCAATCAGGAACTGGTCGGCATTGATCGTTCGCACCGTTCCGGCATGGGTCATGCCGTCGCACTCCATCTTGCCATGAAAAGATGGTTTGCTCGACATGAATCAATGACCTCTATCTTAAGAATACAATCCGTGATTTCGGAAACCAATGTAGAACAGTTGTCCCAACTGTTCACTAAGAAGGATGTTTCGGACGCTCCCCTCGGCAGATAAACAGCTGGGAAAACTATCCTCGTGGACCGAAGTGTGCACCAGATAGCACAGCAACTGCCGTGCCTTTGGGAACGGTGGGGACTTCCATTTTCGGCACGGCTTCGGTTCACCATTTCTTCTCATTGTGGGCATTTCCTGATCGTCCAGCAGCCAGCGTGGCCAACAACCAACCACGCTGGTTGCTGGCCTGCCACATTCTCTTTGCCGCGTAGGCAACCATCAAGGTCAATGAGCAAGCAAGTAGTTTTCGGTAGCCTCGCGTCTGCTACACTTGAAGCTCATTCGGCTCTCGTTGGAAACAGTGCTTCGGTCGAACAGAACTCCATCACGGAGACAACCGTTGACCGATGCGAATGAAGTGACCGAGAAAATGTCTGGCCCTACCGAACTACCTTCGACCGCGACCAAGCCCCCATCGACTCCCCCGCGCCACCAGCATCCCTGGCAGGCGTGGTTGCCGTATCTGGTGGCGATACTGACCGTGCTGATCGGATCCGCGGTTAAACTGCTCTTGGATCAGATCATTGAGCAGGACCGGACACCGTTCGTGATTCTCTCGATGGCAATCATGGTCACTGCCTGGTACGGCGGATTTGCTCCAGGGCTGTTCGCGGTCTTACTTTCGATCCTGGTCGGAAGCTACTTCTATCTGGACCCGACGGATTCGCTCTGGGCATCCAATTGGCAAGATCAAATTCGTTTGGCCACGTTCCTAGTGGAAGGAGTGTTGATCAGCGGCCTTAGCGGGGCGTTGCATACTGCCCGCAGTCGTGCTGAAGAGAGTGTGCGTCGGGCCGAAGTCGCGTACGACGACTCACAGAACACAGTGCGTAAATTGATCGAAGTTCAGGAAGTTCTGCAAGCCACCGAAGCCCGCTTTCGCCGGCTTGTTGATGCCAACGTGATTGGGGTCTACTTCGCCAACGAACAAGGGAGAGTGCTGGATGCCAATGACGCTTTCTTGCGGATGATTGGGTTCTCGCGCGAGGCCATGCTCAGCGGCGAAGTCAACACGCGCACAACGACACCGCCGGAGTTGTTGGACATTTACATGGCAGCTCTGGATGAGTTGCGACGGAACGGTCGTTGCGAACCGTACGAGTCGGAACTGTTGCGTCCCGATGGAGAGATTGTGCCTGTCATGCTGGGTGCCGCCCGACTGACCGGCGGAGATGACCGGCTTGTCTGTTTCGCGGTTGACTTGACTGAGCAGAAGGAGACCGAGCAGCAGTTGGAACTCGCGCGCGACGCGGCCGAAGGTGCAAATCGAGCAAAGAGCGAATTCCTGGCCAACATCAGCCACGAGATTCGGACGCCAATGAATTCGATCATCGGAATGACCGCTCTGGCGGCTCGACGAGGATTTGTCTCCCGAACTCCGCGATTACTTGCAAACCGCCAAAAGTTCTGCAGACGCCTTGCTTGTCTTGCTGAATGACATCCTGGACTTTTCCAAGATCGAATCCGGCACGTTTCGGTTGGAGATTGAGCCGTTCAATCTCAGTGAGCTGATGCACGAGATCGTCAAGACGTTGTCGCTGAGAGCCAACGACAAGGATCTGGAACTCACCTGCGAGTTGCCAGAATCACTGGGCTCTCATCTGGAAGGGGATGCCTATCGTTTGCGCCAAGTCATTACGAACCTGGTGGACAACGCGATCAAGTTCACCGAGCATGGCGAAGTGGCCATCAAGATCGAGTTGGTCTCGCGGATTCAAGACGAAGTCTGCCTGCGGTTCAGTGTCACGGACACTGGCCTGGGGATCTCTGAGCAAGATATCCACAAGATCTTTGCCCCCTTCGCTCAAGCGGATGCCTCGACCACACGGCATTTCGGCGGAGCAGGCTTGGGACTGGCCATCAGCAGCGAACTGATCCAGATGATGGGGGGACAACTCGAAGCCGAGAGTACGCTCGGTGCCGGAAGTCGTTTCTTCTTCACAGCCAGATTCCAACCATCAGCGGTTGCCGAAGGGACGCCCGCTGCATTGACGGAGCCGCTGCGCGGGATGCCGGTCTTGATCGTGGACGACAACGCGACCAACTTGCGGATCATCGAGGCGGCCTTGCGCCGGTGGTCGATGGAACCAACGCTCGCTTCCGATGCAGAGAGTGCCCTCGAGATTCTCAACGAAGCTGCCGACGAAGGGAACCCGTTTCCCTTGGCGGTACTCGATGCACTGATGCCAGGTGTCGATGGATTTACTTTGGTGGAGCAGATCAAGTCGGACCCACGGTTGGCCGGGGCTACCGTATTGATGATTTCGTCGGCCCATCGCCAGACGTTTCGCCAGCGGTGCGAACAACTGGACATTGCCGCCTACCTCGAAAAGCCAATCGCCAACGACACGTTACTCGAAGCGGTCCTGTACGCCGTTGGTTCGTCTGGCTCAGATACCATGGTTCGCGAAACTCCCAGCCCGGAGCCTTGGGAAAAGCCCCCGTTGCGAATTCTCCTGGCCGAAGATACGCCGGCGAACCAGAAGGTGGTGACCACCATTCTCGAGCGCCGCGGTCATGAAGTGGCTGTGGTGGACAACGGCCAGTTGGCCGTCGAGGCCGTCACGGCGCAACCGTTTGACGTGATTCTGATGGACGTGCAGATGCCGATCATGGACGGCTTTCAGGCCACGTCGGCGATTCGCGGCATCCGCCCCCCCTCGACCGCCCGGCGGATTCCAATCATTGCCATGACGGCTCATGCGATGAAGGGAGATCGCGAGCGTTGCCTCGCCGCCGGGATGAATGCGTACATCGCCAAACCGGTGGACGCCCGCAAGTTAATTGAGTTGATTGAGAGCTGCGCGGCCGCGAACGACGTGCGCAGAACGCCAACGGACTCAATTCGTAAGACGCTCGCCGTGTTTCCCGGCCACTTGCCCGTGGTGCCTCCCAAGTCCAAAGCCGAGTTGGCAAAAGAGGCGGCAGAGGCCAAGGATCAGCACAGCACGGTATCTCCCCGCAGCAGCGTAACCAAGGACGAAGTTGCACAGGGCCAGAGCAGCTCGTTGATTGATCTGGAAGGAACGATGGTGCGCCTTGAAGGGGATCGAAAACTGTTGAGTGACATGATCGGTTTCTTCGAAAGCGACCAGCAAGAACTGCTGGAACGTATCGAAACTGGCGGAATCCAGCGCGATGGACCCAAGCTGCAGCGGGCTGCACACAGCCTGAAAGGGCTGGCGGCGAACTTTGGTGCCCAAGAAGTGGTGGACGTCGCCTACCAACTTGAACTGAAGGGGCGTGACGGCAACTTCTCCGATGTCCCAACACTGCTGGTTCGACTCAAAGAACGGGTCGCCCGTTTGAACCAAGAACTTCGCTCGCTCGATATCTAGCAAGACCTCCAATCGGCCGGGTGGCTTTGGTTGTTCGCAACCTGAGTTGACCGAAGGCATGGCGTTCTCGCTCGAATCGAGACTCACGCGTAGCAAGCTGCTAGAATGCTGCCTGCCTGCGGTGGCGTTCACTTCTTGACTACCGAGTTTTGCTGGGATCCCATGCACTGGATTGATTGGCTGATCGTCTTGGTTCTCAACGGAGCCGTCATTGGGTACGGCTTCTATCTGGCCCGCAGCACGCATTCCAGTAGCGACTGGTTTTTGGGCAGTCGGGCGCTCCCGTGGTGGGGCATCGGGCTGTCAATGTTCGCCACGAATGTGGACAACGCCGATATCGTCTCGGTCACCGGTCAAACCTTTGGGCAAGGTCTGCACATCATCACCGTGTATGCCATCGGCAGCGCGGCGGGGGGCATTCTGGCTTCGTTCTTGATCGTGCCGGCCATCTACAAGGCAGGTTTTTATACCAACGCCGAGTATCTCGAAGCCCGCTTTGGGCCCACGGCTCGCGTGCTCAGTGCGTTGATTCAGATTCAATACCGCAGCAGCATGCTAGGGCTGATGATCTGGTCCGTGTACCTGCTGTTTCAAGGGCTCGACTTGATGGGACCCGTGGCCGCTTGGGTGTTGATCGTCGGCATGGTCATCTTCTCGGGAATCTACACGGCCTGGGGTGGGCTCAAGTCCGTGGTTTGGACCGATGCCCTACAAGGGGTCATCATGATGGTCGGCGGCGTGGTGATCTTTCTTGCCGTGTGGAATGCCGTGGGGGGATGGAACGGAGCGGCCGAAACGCTCGCCGAGGCCGATGCCCGCAATGGGACCCAACACGCCGGTTTGCTGCACATCAGCCACTACGACGGTGGTGCCGCCGATTCCCCTTATGAAATGCAGGTTGGGTCTTCGCTCGTCAACTTCGGGCCACTGGTGGTCGTGCTGGGCTGGACGATCATCGGCGCCGGGTACTGGACCGTCAACCATTCGCAAACCATGCGGCTGATGGGTGCCCGATCCCTTTGGGACATGAAGATGGCCTCGACCGTGGGGGTGGGGCTCAGCCTGCCATTGATGATTGCCAGCGCTTGCCTGGGTGTCTTTGGTCGAGCCTTACTGACAGGGGGTCATCTTCAAGTGGACCAAGAAACCTTTGAATCGGACCACCTGTATCCGCTGTTGGCCAACACGTACCTCGGCGTTGGCCTGAAAGGTCTGGTAGTGGCAGGAATTGTCTCAGCCGCAGTGAGCACGTTCGATTCGATGGGGTCCGCCTTGAGCGCCATCTTCACACGGGATATCTACGCTCGGCTGATTAAAGGGGATGGGGACGATGCACACTACGTTGCCGTCGGGCGTTGGGCCACCGTGGCGGTCCTGATGCTGGGGTTCTTGTACCTGCCGTTCATCTTGTTGCAGAAGAACATGCTGGACGCGTTCACGACGCTGATCCCTGTGTTCGTCACACCGCTCTGCACCATGTACGTGCTGGGGGCTTTGACCTCCGTGCATCGGCGAAGTGGGTTGATAGGGCTTGCGGTCGGTTCGCTCTACGGCGTATTCGCACTGTATTGCCGCGAAGCCCATCGTATCCAGTGGCTGCCCGAAGCGACCGGCGTGCCGACCTGGCTCACCGACCGCTGGGGAGCACTTGGGCTATCGTTTCTGATCACCAGCGCCACGATGTTGATCGTCACGCTCCGCCTCGGAAGACAAACCGGAGATGAACTCCTGCACGTCGATCATGCCGGCTGGCTCGGTCGCAGCCGCGAGGAACTTCCCGCACTGCGCGATAGCCCCTTTGCCGGCAAGACGCCCCTATGGGCCAACCCAGCCCTGTTCGCCACGGCCCTCATGGTGTTCTGCTTCTGGCTCGTCTTTGGGGTTTTCTGGTAGAAGCTGCACCTCGGGAAACGGAACGGTTACGCCGCCTCGATGGACTCGGGGTCATCCGGGTCCGAGATGGCGTCGTCGTATTCTTCCACCAGTCGGCGAATCTGCGTCATCTCGAGTTCTACGTCTTCCTCGACTTCGTCGCAGAAGACGCCCAACATACTGTCCCAGGGCTTGGGGGCAGGCAGCATCGGAGGGAAGTCCCACAAAATCGGGGAAGGTATCGGCGGTGTGGGGATGTCTCGGAACAAGAAATTCGGCGGCAAGACGGTTTGGCATTCGACCACCGATTGTGGTTGCACCGCCACGTGCACATCCACGGAGAATTGCGGGTCGCCGTCCACCACCGCAATGGTCGTCACCGGCGGCAGATTCTCGGAAACCTTGGCAACCACCGGTTGCGGACGAACAGGTTGGTACGAGGGAACATATCGGCGGAAATGAGCCGCGTGATGCGGACCACGCACGCGTCGCAGCCGACGCGGCAACTGTCCACGGACCGGTTGTGGCTTGGGAGGCGCGACTCGCACTGGCTCAGGTGTCGGTGCTGGGGGCGCAACAAAAACCGGCTCCGGCTCCGGCTTCGGTATTGGTTTTGGCTTGGGAGCAGGTGCTGGAATATGTAACTGGTGCGTTTCCGGCACTCCGGCAATTGGGAGCATCACCCGAACTGGTTCTGGCTTCTTGACCGGTTGAATCGTGATCGGTGCCGGCTTGGCAGGTGCCGCGGCGAATGTCCGGCGACGCAGTGCCGCAGGCTCGAACTCGTGGTCACTGAGCGTCCGCACCTGGACGCCCAGATCAGCAAACATGGCGGCAATGTGTTCGTGACAGGTGAACAACATGATCTGCTGCCCTGCACTGGCAAATTTTCGCAGCACACGACCGGCCGCTTCGGCACGGCGCGAATCAAAATTGACCAGCACATCATCCAACACCAGCGGCAGTTGGACACCCCGGTCCGAAAAATACGTTTGCACCAGTGCCAATCGCAAGCAAAGGAACAACTGCTCCCGCGTACCGCGGCTGAGTTTCTCCACGGTGAGCGTCTTTCCCTCGGCCGTGTCTACCAGCAAAGTCTCCGCATCCAGCGGAGTCCAAACCCGCTGGTAATGCCCTAGTGTTAGTTGTTCGAGAAAGCCCGACGCCCGACGCAAGGTCTCAGGCTGACGATGCGTCTCGTACGATTTTCGCAAAGATTCCAGCATGGCATGGGTGCCAGAAGCAATCTGCCAGCGACGCACCGCGGCTTGAAAGCGAGCCTCGATGGTGCCGAGTTCCAGACGTTTGACTTCGATAGAACGGACGTCGAGCAACGACTCTAGTTGTCGGGTAAGCTCTTCGCGTTGACGAGTGCCGTGCTGCAAAGACTCTTCGACCTGTTGAAACTGCGTGGCAATCTGCTCCCAGTGCTCCTCGAGCGTGGCAATGTCACCACGCTTGAGCAGGCCGCGAATCTCATCTTCCGAAACCTCACCGGAGAGGTGCTGCGAAATTTGGGCGTCCAACGCGTTCGCCCTGGCTCGCAACTTCATGGCGTGTGCAATCTCTTCGGCACGACGGCGGAAGTCCACTTCTTCGCGAACGCCCGCCAAGCGAAGCAGACGGGTTCGAGCACGTTGCAGCTTTCGCAAACTGGTACGGCGAGCCTCGATCTGCCGGCTGATTTTGCGAATTTTCTTAGAGAGTTTGCGCCGCTGGGCACGCAGCACTTCCTGTTCGGCCAGGCGTTGTCTCAAGTGGCGAACTTGCTCGCCGGGCGCGCTACCCTCGAGAGAGACTTGTGCATCCAGGGCGATCTGATGCACGCGCGAACCAAAAGCCGCCAGGGCCGTTTCATGCTGGCGAAGTTGCTGCTGGCCACGACTGAGCCGATCGTCCAAGTCCAGCAACTGCTGAGCACGTTGCGACAGCAATGCAACTTCGGAAGTCGGCATATCAGGCGAGAGCCCTCGCTCCCGCAAGACACGCTTCCAAGCCTCGCGGCATGACTCCAAGTGAGACTCGGCCTGTTGCAGTCGATCCACGCGGCGCTGGTACTCGGCGTTCTGAACCTGATGAGCTTGTTGCTGGGCCTGCTGCTGTGCCAAATGCTGCGATTGCTGTTGGGCGTGCAATGCTTGGCGATCGACCGTCGTGGGACGAGGTGTCGGTTGCGGAATCGACTGCCGTTGCGGCGGGGCATTTCTCTTTTCGATCCGCTGTTCCGAACGCGCCTCTCCACGCGCCAACTCGGGGTGGCGTTCGCCATGCTGGTTGGCTCCGGCATTCTCCAGGGTCTTTTGCAGTGCTTCCCATTCCCCTTCGGCTTCTTCCAACCGCATGGTGAGCGGTCCAGAGCCAGGGGGGAGTTTGGCATCCAGCGCCTTCCGCTCACTCTTGGCCTGACGCAGCTGGATATTGAGCAAATCTCCCTGCCGTTGGTTGGCGTCCCAGCGTCTTGCAGCAGAACGCTCCATCACAATCTTGGTTCCAACAGCCGCGGCCACGCCCAACATCCCAAGCCAGGCAAACGTGCTGCCAATCGAACCAACAACCGACTCCGGCAGCAACAAGCCTGCCAACAGGGCGGCAACACCACAGGCAAACAAGGCACCCAGGCTGCCGATGATCCAAGCCGGCAGGACCTGCTCGTCGAAGAGTTCTTCGTCACGAGCCATGGCATCTTCGAGACTGGCCTCGAGGACCGGGATGCGATCATCCAACTCGATCCGTCTGGCCAGACGTTCGACCAGCAAACTGGCTTGTTCGGCCTTACGACGCAGCTGTTCGTCAGTCAGGGCACCCCGGAAATAGACCGGCTCGGGCTCTCGCTGCGGTTCGGGCTCAGGCTCTGGTGGGGGAGGCAGCGGCGCGGCAATCATCACCGGCGCTGGGGGAGGATTCCAGCTTTCCACCGCCCTGCGGCTATCGAGTACCTGCTGCTCCGCCTGATCGAGCGCTTTGGCAACCGGTCGCAGCGCGGCCAGGGTGGAGGTCGAAAGCTTCTCGGCTTCTTCGCGAACTCGGTGTTGATTCAAACCGAGTTGCTGAGCCTCGCTGGTCAGCCGCCGCTCGAGCGATTGAACTTCTTGTTCGAGTTCTCGCGCAGCGAGTTCCTGGCTGGCAATCCATGGCTGCTGATCATAGATCGCCAAAATTCGCGGGGACTGGTTGCAGAGCAGGCGGTCGTAGCTAATTTGCTTGCCTTCGGCACGCCACCGCCGCCGCATTCCTTCGTGCTGCCGCTGGCGTTCGGTGCGAAGATGAATCCGCCCGTTGATATCATCGAGCCGTTCAAGCGGCGAATCAGGCAGCTCTGGCAAGTCTCCAAAGTTGCGCAGCTGGGCCACCACTTGGGCATGCTCGCTCCACATATCGCGGAGCGTGACCGCCACTTCGGCCAGGTGAGCATCTCGTTGCAAACGGTCTGTCTGCTGCCTGAGTTCGCGGAGCTTCTCGTCTAGTTCCTCCCGCTGCTCCACCATCCGCAGATAGCGGCGCGTGGCGGCGTCGTGGTTGTCAATGGCGCGAAGCAGGTGCGCTTTGCGATCGAGCAACTCGGAAATCTCAGTGGGCTTCTTCGAAGGTCCAATGATCCGACGCTGTTCGGCCTCGAGCTTGCGCATCACCTGGCCGAGTGAGACACGGTCGAGACCGGTCGTCAGGTTGTAGAGCACCTGCGCGGCCTGGGTGTCGTCCAGTCCATCGAGTTGCTGAAGCTCGCGAATCCCGACGGCAAACACGTTGTTGAATGTGGTCAGATCCACATGTTCCAGGATCTCATCCCCCAGCCAACCGCTGGGGAGCGATCCGTCCGGCGACTCCAAACGGAGCTGGCCGGCAGTGCTACCATCATCGCGGCGAAGGATCCGCACCGGGCCACTGGGAGTATCCAGCCGCACCGAGCCGCCGCCGGTTCTGCCTGAGGCAGGCGGCAGGTACCGCTGCCGCATTTCCGGCGTAAAGCCGTAGAGCATGGCCCTGGCAAACTGCATGACCGTGGTCTTGCCGGCTTCGTTGGGGCCGTAAAAGACCATCAAACCTGAATTCAGATCGCTGAGCTTCAGGTCACTCCAGACGCCGAAGCCCTGGATGTCAATCTCTGTGAACTTCATGACCATGGGTCTTCTCCGGCCAATAGATCCATACCCAGGAGGGCAACCTGCTTGAGCCAGGCTTCGCGCCCCGCCCCCTCAGGCACTTGGGCGGCTACCCGAAATGGGTGATCCGCGGGAAGGTGTGCCAGTTGCGAATGGTGATCGAACTGGAGCGGGTTTTCGTCCGACTGGCCGGTCTGATCGACCATCCGCAAGAAATCACCCAGCATGGTTTCGTCATCCATCCGGTGTTGCGAAACCGGACCGGTTGCTGGCACCAGCTTGATGGAAACGCTCCAGATAGGCGTGCGCAGATGCCCAAACTCTTCGCGCAGTCGCTGGAGCAAAGGGCCCATCTGCCGCGATTGGGCACTCCGGCCAAATTCCACATCCGAACCGCTGATGGTCCACTCCACCAAGTGCGGCATGTCCGGGGCATGATCCAACAGCGTCTGGCAGCGGTGGCGAAGCTGCGCCTCAACGGTCCCAAGTTGCTGGCTTTCGATCCGCACCTCTTCGTGCAACCAGCGGACTACGTCCGTGGCGTGCGATTGCAAATGGATATTGCCTTCGAGATCCACGTCCACTTGCGTGCAACCGTGCGGACCTGTCTCTGCCGGACAACGCCCCTGTGGCGAGCCACTGCAGCGCAACCGGCGAACGGGTGAGCCAGGTTTCGGCAGCATGATCTCCCCCCAACGCCCAATAGTCCACCGTCTTGACGACGGTGTGTTGCGGACGCTCGAGTGTATGCAGGGCCGCGATGCTGAACACGCCCGGCAGGCTAGGCTGCAGGCTATCTAGATTCAACGATCCTGAGACATGCCGGCCGGATCCCAGAATCTGGACGAGCGGGAAGCCTTCTTTTTCGAAGGTGAACTGCTGGATGCTAGCGCCGGTGAATCTATGGACATTTTCTGGCAAGACCAGGGCTGCCGGCCAGGTTTCGCTGGCATCGACGCTTCCCCCACTCCAATAGACTTGAATGGAGTGGGTGCCGAGCCGCTCGAACTGTTCGATCAGAAACACCGCACTCCGCGGTGGGGCCGAGGCCAGATGGAGCAAATCGCCAGAGAGAATGACGAAGTCCACATCTTGCTCAATCGCCAAGTCGAACAGCCGCTGCGCAGCCCGATAGGGGGGCTTCGATGCACAGCGTGTCTAGGTGTTCTGGCACCTCTTCCAACCCATAGAGCATTTGCTCCAGGTGGAAGTCGCTGGCATGCAGGAATCGAATCGGGGCATGTGGCATAGGGGGCCTCCTTGCGCCCTGTTGACAACTCGACGTCGCTTTCAAACAAAAACAAGCTGGCGCGAGCCACGTGTGTTGGCGGCGTCCGTTTCTCGCCGATCTGTCTGCCGGGGGATATCGTCGCCCAAATCCAACATTGGGCACCAACGACAATTCGGCAGACTTCCAAGCCCTGGTAGTTTAGCGAGCCTCGCCAAACGATGCTACCGCGGTTCTGCTACCGGATTGAAGTCGTCATCACGGCCGCCTTCTACGAAATTCCATCGGCAAGATCGCTGAGCCGCTGAGAAGATGTCATCACGACGGAGCGAGATGACTACATTCACCCGCGTTGCCAACATACTGCCTGTTCAGCCCAGCATGAGCCGAGTATGCTAACAGCATTCGGTTGGGCTGGTTGCACAATACCGTGTCGCCCAACGCAGGGCGGGCTTCAACACTTGCACGATTGATGTCCCGCACAAATTGATTGTTGACATTGAGAGGGAGAGCCAGCAATGGCAGACCAAGCGGCCACCACGCCTGACTTCGCCAAAGGTGAGGGAATGCTGCCAGCCATCGCCCAAGATGCCGAGACTGGCGAAGTCTTGATGATGGCCTACATGAATCCAGAGAGCTACGAAGAAACACTCCGCACCGGCAGAGCCGTGTACTTCAGCCGCAGCCGTAACAAACTGTGGCGCAAGGGGGAAGAGTCAGGCAACGTTCAGGAAGTCCACGCCATCTACCTGGATTGCGATGCCGACACCATCTTGCTCAAAGTCAACCAAATCGGGGGCGCCGCCTGCCATGCCGGCTACCGGAGTTGCTTCTTCCGGCAGGTCACGCCTGCTGGACTCGAAGTCATCGGTGAGCGAGTATTTGACCCAGCCGAAGTCTATAAGAAGTAACATGTTACGGTCAGCAGCAGGTGCCGCCGCTCCCCGCCAGGCATGATTCCTAGTTCTTTCAATCACCCGTCCCGTTTAGCAGAGTCCGAGCCCTACTGCCATGAGTCAGCTTCTTCGCCTTGGAATTCCCAGCCGGAAGCC
>CALOEH010000145.1:0-5498 GCA_942492195.1 uncultured Planctomycetia bacterium
CGCATCGGTCTTCGGAACCGAGGGTTGTAGGTTCGAATCCTACCGGGCGTACTAGACTTACGACGATTCAGCCTCTCCCGTGGCACGGAATTTACCGTGCCGTTGTTTCTTTGGTCGCAGCATGCTTGTGGGCCTAGCCCTCATGGGCATAACAGGATGCGTCAAGTTCTCTGGCTAATCCGGACCCAGTACTCGACAGTTTGAGAGGTGTGACCATCGGTTCGTTGGACTTATGGTCACGACGCTCGTTGCCCGCACTCTGGTATTAGTGCCGCGTGAGAATTGAGCAGGCAAACGTTGGTCGATGAGGTCATTTTTCCGGCGCACGGCTTTGCTCGCTTTGCACGCACTTTGCTCGCAGAGGGCATCGCTGGAGCCAGAGCGAACGCTAGAAAAGCACCGGGCGAAGCCGATGCAATGGCCGGGGCGACCCCACCTTTCGCACCAGCTTTTTCGCATTGGATTGACGGAATGATATTTCTGTTACAGCCTTCGCTCCGCCAAAAGCGACAGCATCAACAAAAAGATCATCCGCACCATCACGCCACCGGCCCCAGTCTTTATGCCAATGCCAATCGCTCAACAGCCTTGCCGTAATTTGCATCAGCCAAGCCAGTCCGTCGAACCAGATGCCGATAACTGCCTGCACTCATCAAGTCTCTTGCAAGTGCAGGATTTGTCGCAAGTTCCCCTGTTTTGGGCGTTCGATTAAGAGGTCGTGATCCAGGCTGCCGCACGATTTTCACGTAAGGTATTGATAGCTATTGAGTTAGAACGATATCGATATCTCCAGTGTACGCGTGTGACCACCGGTCTGTGGCCCGCCCCTTCCCATCGCGGTTGCGTGAGCTTGGTTTATGACTAAAATTGTTGATATGACCCGTTGCGCATATTTAATATTTTGGTCATGTACGCGTCCTCCAGAACCAGGTACACCCCGTGCTGGACTTTGAGACCCGAGCCGTCGAACAGGCAAAGCGACTTCTTCAAGAAGTTGCGGATGAGAGCGTGGAAGTTCTGTCGCTAGCAGCGGATGTCGGTGGTGGCGCCCTTCTGCAGGCGGGCGAATGTTGTTTCTTCGTGCAGTCGAAGAGAACGAGTTCCGCATCAACGGTCCACATGGCGGCCAAGCATCTGCATCAGTGGGCGGCAGCGTATGGCGAAGACTCACCCGCTTCAACTAGACTCGTACCATTGCTGGCGGTTCCCTACATGGGCGAAGTCGGTCGCCGCATTTGTGCCGAGGAGCATCTATCCTGGGTTGATCTTTCAGGCAATGCCGATATACGAGCGCCGGGGCTGCGGGTCTTCATCACGGGACATGAGAACCGATTCAAGAGAAGAGGCCGAAGGGCAACGCCGTTTGCGCCACAAGCATCTCGTCTTGCGCGCCAACTGGTGGTAGGGGAACAGCGTGATTACACGCAGAAAGAACTCGTCGATTTGACGGGGCTCGACCAGGGCTTCCTGAGCAGGGTCCTCAGGAGTCTGGTCGAGAAGGGGCTCGTGGAACAACGCGGGAAGGTCTACGAAGTGACCAGCCGCTCGCTCCTGCTCGAATCCTGGCAAGAGGTCTATGATTTCACGAAACACCAGATCATCAAAGGGCATATCCCAGCCAGGACGAGTGAAGACTTGCTTTCTACGCTTTCGGCCACGTTGGACCACGATGGTGTGGTCTCCGCCGCTACCGGACTAGCCGGGGCATGGTTGCTGACGCACTTCGCCTCGTTTCGCCTTGCCACGTTCTATGTGAGTCACCACCCATCTCAAGACCATCTCGCAACGCTAGGTTTCCGAGAGGAAGAGAAAGGGGCTAATACCTGGCTTGTGATTCCGAATGACGAAGCAGTGTTTACTGGGCGTGAAGAAAGGGAGGGAGTATCGTGCGCTCATCCTGTGCAGGTGTATCTCGATCTGAGGTTTCATCCCGAACGCTCACGTGAAGCCGCCGAACGAGTACGGGCGCTGTACTTGAATGGTGAAGACGATGCCTAGCCGCTCCACAGCGTCCGATTACTCGCCTGATGACCTATTGCGAGTGAGGCAAACCTGCCTGTATCTTTTCTCAGATCTCCCACCGGGTTTGACGGATAGCATCACGGTCGTGGGGGGACTGGTCCCCTCACTACTCATTCCGCAACCTGCTGTCCAAGAACGTCGGCATTTGGGTACGGCTGATCTCGATGTCGGTCTCGCCCTTGGACTGCGAGGGGAGATGGAATACGAGGAGTTGACGGCGGCATTGACCGCTCTGCGTTTCCAGCCGGAACGAATCGAAGACGGACGACCTACCTCAATGCGATGGCAGCTCGACCCGACCGTCGCCCCTCATGTCTTGATCGACATTCTTCCAGTGGCCGAGCAGGAAGCCACTTCACCCGCGATCGGGCGCATTCCCGGCATTGAACTGTCTGAGCGCACTCAGTTTGCGTTTCGTGATCGAGAGAAGGTTGAGATCAGCGGCACATGCCTTGCCGGTCGGGAACGACGTGTGTCGATCTGGGTGTGCGGCCCTGGATCGTACATTGTCATCAAGGCGCTCATGTTCGAGCAGCGCCAGTTCAGCAAAGACGCGTATGACCTGTTCTATGTCCTACGGAACTATGGGACGGGTGTCCACGAGGTTGCGTCACGCCTCGCACCTCTTTTGCATGGTTCAACTCAGGCCGCACGGGCAATCGAAATCCTTCAATCTGACTTCGCCGATCCCAACGGAGAAGGTGCCATTGCCGTGTCGGTATTTCTGTACGGGAAGCAAGATGAAGACGTTCAAGCAGATGTAGCAGGTTTCACAGCCAGGCTGCTCGCGTTTTTCGGGGAGAATTCATAGGGGCTTCAGGAAACCACATCGTTTCAACAAAAACGGCCCCCGATGTCCTCGGGTGCCTGAAGGTATGTTCAGGGTTGAAGGTGCCAGTCCAATGACGCGAGCACCGAGCTAACCTCATAGCTACGCGAGTTCGTCGCTGCGATGCCGGCGCGAGTGACATTACCACCTCCGGGGTTTCACCCGATTCCCAAGCCCGCGTAATAACGCTGAGAATTGCTCTGATGGAGCCAACTTCCGGGCCAGACACGTGTCTCACTATCACCCAGAACGATCAGGAACACTATGCTCGCCAAAGAAGTCAAACGCATCATTCGTAGCGTGTTTGAGCCAGCGTGCCGGGACCACGGGTTCCGTCGTACGAAACGGGGTGGGATCGGCTGGTACCATCCTGTCGACGATCACTACTTCGTGATTACTTTTCGAACGCCACGACAATGGAACCGTCACTGGGGAGGATTCCTCGAATGCACAATGCGCGTTCAAGACCAGATCAATCCCTGGATTCCGGAATTCCGACACCCAATGGAACGTTCGATCGTCTCTTTGGTTAGCGACGCTGAGCGAGAGACGATTCGCCATTGGTATAACGAAGCCGCGGCCAGGACCACCATACCGGATGAAACATCGCATCATCTGACCATGATGGAACGCGAATTGTCCGAGATGTTGCGAGTCCCGCTTGATGGTCCGCTCTCAGCGGAAACTGACAACGAGTTTCTCCTGCGGTTCCATACCGAAGCAGATGTGCGGCGATGGGCCTATTTCATTCTGGAGCGACTTGCGGAGTGGATGGAAGACGTGGCCGACCAGTGGCGGTGTTGGCACGAAACGACCGGTAGGGATGCGAAGCCGCACCAGCCCTTCCTCAAGGCAATTCACGCTGACCCGGAATCCGACGCGCCCAGGCTCGCCTACGCCGATTGGCTCGCAGAGCGCGGCGACGCCTGGTCGGAGGTCATTCGAATCCAATGCCGCTACCCCGATCGGTACATGCCTTGGGAAACCGCCGATCGACTTGAGGGATTAATCAAGGAGCACCAACATCGTTTTGACCGTGGCGCCGACGATCTACTGGTATATGTCCGCTTCTGGCGGGGCATGATTGAGGAGGTGCACTGCTCGGCGGACAGGTTTCTGAAGGTCGGCACCCGTATCTTGGAGACATTTCCGCTGGTTAATGTTCTCTCTTTGCATAAGGTCAGAGGATGCGGCAAGAGACTCGCCGAGTCGTCAGAGCTCTAGGCAATGCGGTCGCTGAAGATGATGCACCTGGCCGATGATGACTGGCAATGGATTGTCCGCTCCGCGCACTTGGGCCGTGTCGAGAAACTGCGCGTCACTTTCCCACGACCGATTGATTTGGCGTGGCTTTTGGACATGCCCCTCGCAAGACAGCTTCGCGTGCTTGACCTGACCGGATCCCGGCTTGATGCGAACGTGCTGGCCCTTTTCGGCGGCACCGATGCAGTCTCGAGGCTTGAGACACTCGTTCTGTCGGACACGGGAATGGACGATGAGATGGCGAGGCGTCTAAGCGAGGTCGCGACGTTTCGCGATCTCAAGCGGCTCTCCGTCGATGACAATGCACATCTGGGAATAGAGGGAATAGCGTCCATCCTCCAAGCGGAGTTCGCTCCACGCCTCGAACTACTGGCTGTAGGTTCAGGCTGGCCTGACGACTATCGTGCTCAACATTTGGCCGAATCTCACCTTTCATCCACCATCCACCTGTCGATGAAGCACAGTTTTTCTGGCCTCGACAAGGAAGCCTTCCAGAGACGCTTTCCGAATTGTTCGTTCGGCCAAGATCTGATCGCGCGCTACTTGTAGGTTTTCGACGCCCAACATGGATTGATACGATCCATGGCCCCCAAGTCCGGCCGTCGCCGTGAAGTGGCCCAACGACTTTCGGCGTGAACGCGTAGGGACGACTGGAAATCGAAGACACGGCAACTGCCCAATACCGCGCAAATCTCGCTGGTGTTCTCCTATCAGAAAATCATACGGGATTTGCCAGAGGAATTCGGTTCGGTTACGCATCGTCTCGCTACCCATTGCCTGGACGAATGACGCGAGCCGGCGGATCTTCTCACCAATCGAGTACCGCTGCTCCGGAATGATCACGATACCAGCATGCCCGCAACCGCTTTCCAGGAATTCCCGATGGAGGCGTACAAAGTCTCATGCATTGAAAGTGTAGATCGTCGGATCGTCGTTAGCAGCGAATGCGAGCTGGCTTTCATCAGATGTGCCTGACGTCCAGCCTCAAAGATGGTCACCAAATCGACACGAAGTGCACGCAACCCCAAGACCACGGCATAGAGTCCGCTCAACCCAAATCGCTCGCACAAAATATTGACCATTCTACACCAGACAGGCTGCGCGGCAAAACCGCGCATGATCAAGACTCTCTAAACCCTTACCGGTTGGCCGCGAACGTGATCCAGCGGCTCTCGCCGCAGACGAACTCGCTTGTTCACCGACGCCACCAGTCGTGCTCGACGTCCGCGCCGTATCGCACCGACCGCCACTGGTCACAACTTCATTGAGGGAGCCTGTGGAGGGGAGTCCATTCGAGTTCGCTGTCCAGGGCGAAGACCGCTGCCATGGGCGATCATACGTTTTCTCTCCCCGGCGTCAATTCTCAGTTTGGCCTGGAATCTGG
>CALOEH010000146.1:0-22166 GCA_942492195.1 uncultured Planctomycetia bacterium
CCGCTGTACCGCTACGAAGAGACGGCTTGCGGCACGGTTGGTGGATCTCCAGCACGCAAGTTGAGACGACATTCTCCGCTTCATCGTAGCTCAGCGGTCAAGATGCAGTTGGTCGAACGCCTACGGCAACACGACTGGCCATCAAGCCGGAGGCTGGACCTTGCCAGATGGCGTGTCGCGCCGGCGAGCATTCTGGCCGTTGGCGGTTCACCCTCGCGTTGTCGAAGCGGCACGCAGCGTCTTGGGACCAGACGCCAAGTATCTCAAGCATACCGATCTGCACGTTGGCTTCTCGGGTGGCGGATGGCATCGAGACAATGTCCATCGCACGTTTGGCCAAGGGAGCGACTGGCAGCAGCAGCCAGGCAAGTACCAGATTATTGTGTCCTTTCGGCAAGGCTGCCTGAATCATTCGTGAGCCTGTAGGGTTGGCGGTTCTTACCCTGGGAGGACTGCGATGTGTGCGCGTGAGTGGGAACATTTGCCGGCGGATTTGGCTCGGGGTCTGAGTCGCTTCGGGCGTGGCGAGGTTTGGCGGAAGGTGGGGAGCAGGATTCGGATTCGCTGTGGAGTCTGGCTGCAGGTCTGGCACAGTCGCATGGGGTCAGTCGCACGGCATCGGTACTTGGCCTGGCTTCTCTACGGGTTGAAAGAACGCGTGGAGGCGGCGGGCGAGCCGCCAGCGGGCGACCTGATTCTTTGTGGAACTGCCTGCTCCGACCGTGGCTGGCAAGCAGTGTCATTCGAGTTGTCCAATGTTTCCGGGACGACGATGCGTGTGCAACTGTTAGGCTACGACGCCGCCGATGTGGCGACTCTCCTCGCAGCTTCTGAATGCCGAGTGATGCTTCAGATCACACCCCAGATGAAGATCTTGGTGGCGGTCGAGCCAGCCGATTTCCGACGCGGCATCGATGGCTTAGCGCGGCTTCGCCGGGAGCGCCCAGCAGGCATCCGCTGGCGGGTACGGCGTTTGTGCTCGCAACCGCAAGGCGACGGCGCTGAAGGTACTGATGTACGATGGCCAGGGCTTTTGGCTTTGTCACAAGCGACTCTCCAGCGGGCCGTTTCTCCTGGTGGCCTCGCCGGTAGTGAAGAAGGAGCTGAGCGGCTGGCTGCCCACCAGTTGCCGGTGCTGTTCTCAGCCGGCAACCCGACGCAACCGGCTGCCGCGCCCGACTGGCGTCCAGTCGGTCCACGGGCTTGAGCTTGAAGCGCTGCACGGTTCTCGAGAACCGATCTCGATAACCGCTCTTGCCGACGAGCGGTGAGCTTGGTTCATTGAGTGCGGCCGAGATGCCTAGATGCCAGGCTGGTCCAGGGACGCGGCCAGCGAGTTCATTCTTTGTGCCGGTATCGCAGGATGCGGAACACACCGGAGATTGTCGAAGTGGACAGCAGGCAACTGGAGGAAGTTCTGCGTCGTGCCGAGCGGCAGTCGCTGGCCACGGAGGACCCCAAGTTGATCCGCGCGGTCTTCCAGTCGTATGTCTATGTGTCCGACCTGGTGGAAGACAAAAACACCTCGATCCGCCGTCTGCGACAGCTGTTGTTTCGGGTGGCGGACTGAGAAGACGGGCGATCGTCGGGCGCAACACGGAAGAGTTGCCGGATGCTGCGATTGGGGAATCCACCGAGGCAGAGCCCGAAGATGCGATAATATAGAGACAGATCGAGACGCCGACTCGAGACCGCTACGGCGGACGACTCTCATTCCGCTGGTTCGCGTGGTCATGGCCGCAACGGGCGCCGATGCCTACCGGCGGTGCCGAGCGGATTCACGTTCCGCACCCCTCGCTGACTGCCGGGCGATGCGTGTCCGGACTGCGACGAGGGCACGGTCTACGAAAAGGCGTCCCGGCGTGTTGGTGCGGATCATCGGCCAGCCGCCGCTGGCGGCCAAGATTTACCAGCTCCAGAAGCTGCGCTGCCACCTGTGCGGCAAGGTGTTCACGGCCCCGCCGCCGCGAGGCGGGCAGCCGACAAGTACGATGCCACGGCTGGCAGCATGATCGGCCTGTTGAAATATGGCAGTGGGCTACCGTTCAACCGCCCCGATGGCCTGCAGGGAGCTCTGGGGTTCCACTGCCGGCCTCGACCCAATGGGACATCGTGCGTGCTGTCGCGAGCACCTCGCTCCGGCCTTCACCGAGCTGATCCGTCAAGCGGCGCAAGGCAGCGTGCTGCACAACGATGACACCACGGTCAAGATCCTGGAACTGATGGGAGAGCGAGCCCGGCAACACGCGCTGTCGGATGCGGAGGCTGACAGACCGATGATTCGCCAGCCAAGAAGGATCGCCGCGGCCTTTTCACCTCGGGCGTGGTCGCACTGTGCGATGACCACCGGGTAGCCCTGTTCTTCAGCGGTCGCCAACATGCTGGCGAGAATCTGGCCGACGTGCTCCGGCATCGGGCCGCGGAACTTCCCTCGCCGATCCAGATGTGCGATGCCCTCTCGCGCAACCTGCCCGGCGAGTTGCAGACGATCCTGGCCAACTGCCTGGCGCATGGCCGGCGGCAGTTCGTCGAACTCTACGAGCGTTTCCCCGAGCAGTGCCGCCACCTGCTCGAAGCGCTCGCCGTGGTGTATCGCAACGACAGTCTGGCCCGAGAGCAGCAGCTATCGCCCGAGGCACGTTTGCGGTTCCATCAAGACGAGAGCGGGCCGGCGATGCAAGAACTGAACGATTGGCTCACGCGGCAATTGACCGAGAAGCTGGCCGAGCCCAACTCGCCGCTCGGCCGGCGCCATCCGCTACATGCTCAAGCACTGGGAACAAGCTGACGCTGTTCCTGCGTCAGCCGGGGCTCCGCTGGATAACAACCTCTGCGAACGGGCACTGAAGAAAGCGATCCTGCATCGCAAGAATTCTCTATTCTACAAAACCAGAACGGCGCCGGCGTCGGCGATCTATTCATGAGCCTGATCTACACTTGCCAGCTCAATGAAGCCAATCCGTTCGATTACCTCACGCAGTTGCAGCGGCACCGCGAGCAGGTAGCGGCCAGTCCGGAACTCTGGATGCCTTGGAACTACCGTGGAATGCTGACGACATGAGGAAAGGATCTCGGAGATGGCCAAGCGTAGGCAGAAGAAGGTGCCCCGCATTGATGAACTTGCCGATTCTCTCGCAGCACTGCGCAAGGCCCTGGCCAAGCACAAGAAGGCGGAGTTGGTAGACCTGCTCGCGAGCCTGGCGGAAGACGATCGCCCGCTTCTGCGGCAGCTCATGGAAAGCTTGCAAGTCGCGACTCCACCGAAGGCACTGATCGCCGCGACCCATCAAGCAATCATCGACGCTACCGACTTCGACGAGCGGGATATCAATCGCAACTTCGACTACGACTACAACGCCTACAGCGAAGTGAAACGAAACCTCATCCGCTTGATCGAGCTGGGGCAGTTGCCCCGGGCGATGGAACTCTCGCTGGAACTCATGAAAGCAGGCAGCTATCAGGTCGAAATGAGCGACGAAGGCATGATGACCGAAGACATCGAAGACTGTCTGAGCGTGGTCTTCAAGCCCCTCAAGAAGTGCGACTTGCCGGCAGCAGAGATCTTCACCTGGTGCTGCGAAATGCTCGAATCAGACCGCATCGGCTGCATTGCCTCCAAGCAACTGCAATCCCTCAGGACAGCACTTCCAGACCGCATGCCAACCCCGCCGCCTACCCTTCGCCAGTACACCCGTCCAGGAACATCTCGGGAAGAACAGTGTTTGCACACCTGCCGGAAGGACACAGATTATTCGCGTAGGAATCTATTTTCAGTCCTACCAGGAGAGCCGGTTTGCGCTGGGAGTAGTGCCTGGCAGCCATCGCACGGAGTCCAAGCTCACTCAGGCGGAACTGGGCTCCCGGCCGCTGCGCTGGCTGAACAAGCACGTCTTTCGGTTGAAACTGCTATCAGCGCCGGTCCAATGGATTGCGACCGAACCAGGTGACGCCGTGGTGTTTGATCCGCGCGTGTTGCACACAGGCAGCATGATTCGCGGTCCCAAGTTTGCCGCATTCCTGGCCTATGGCATCGAGAACGAACACGCCCGCACGCATTTCAACTACTACCACCATCAACGAAAAGATCTCGGTTACGAGACCTTGGAATCCGAACTCGCCGGCGTCTTGGAACTCTACGACCTGTTGCCAGACCTGCTCAAGCGCAGCAAAGTTCGGAACATGGCAGCCTAGGATCCACCGAACAACTACTGCCGCGGGATGGCCCAGATTGCTCGCCAACCTGGGTTTATAAGAGGCCTTCCTATTCAAGAGCCGCGGAGGCCCAGGGATGGCGAAAACAAGTTTGGATTTGTGATGAAGTGGAAAGTTGGGCGTCTACTTTCAGGTTTCCTAAATCATCTTTCGCAGCGTATTTATCTCCTTTTCTAGGTTCTTGATGTCAGGGTGTATCCAATTGTGTTGATGACACTTTCGAAGCGCAGTCTTGCCAGCAGTTAGGATTTGCTTAGCCAAATCTACTGTATTGCCCGACCACACAGCGACGACATCGTGATCTTTTCGACGATCAACGAAACGACACCTAATGGACGCGATCGAACCCTCGCAGATGAGCGAATATGGTCCATCCATTAGGTCCATCGTCTCCTTTGTTGAGTTGCCGCTTAGCAGTCGGATAATTGCACCTGCCCACCAACCTAGCACGACGATCACAAAATCGTTCCACGCCTCGTCAGGGAATGCCTTCCCATTGATACGCCATAATACGATTCCGGTAATCGTGCCGTTTGTGTATTGCCGGAATGTATCTTCGTGCAACACGATTGTCGGGGGTGCGGAGGGAATCGTAGTTGAAGATGTCATTCTACGGCCCAACTGGATACGCGGTTTCAATTGTCTTCGTAGCTTTGTTGATGCACATTTCGATCGCCTTGAGTACGAACTCGCGTGGACCAGGTTGCTCGCCAACCTGGGTTTACAATAGGCCTTCCCCATTCAAGATTCGCGGAGGTTGGGGATCGCCCGATGGTACTCAAGGTGCTGCCAGTGATATGTCCTGCAGGAACCTTTGGTGGTGACGTTGTTCTGGCTATGTGGTTGGGAGAAGCGTGGAAGTTTTTCGAGGTCTATCTCCGTGCGCGGTGCGAGGATTCCGCCAATAGACGTTTCAGTTCAGTCGCTACAGATTTCCCGCTAACACATTGAAAGCCCCTTGTTTCAGAACTGTTACTGCATCAATCAACTCGGATAACCCTGACTTTTTCAAGCTCCATTGGCATTCCGTTGCAAAATGCAATATCACGCCACAGGAATATGCGATTTCTCGTGGAATTACAGAGTCAACAGCGTACTTGTCACCAATCAATTCCAAAGCGCGACGAAGCATGTCAATAGCCTCCGAGCCAGGATTTTCGCCTAGTCGAAGGCGAGTATATGTACCGGGCTCATGCTGCGTGTCAAACAACAACAATCTTTCTGCGTCACTGATGTCCATCCGGTTCTCCCTCGTTTGGTTTCAATCCACTGTACTCGATTGCAGATCGAGTTGAACTCCCGCGGGGTGGGAGAAGCCTGGAGTGCATGGTAGTCGCGTCAGCTCAAAAAGCCTCGGGGTCTTCTTGTTCTTGCCGGACGGCATCCGCGCCGGTTTGATCGGGAGGAACGATGAGTTTGAGCAGTTGCAACGTGAGAAAGCCCCCCAGGATTACGAGCAAGAACCAAGGCCAGTGTTGCGCGGCGCGAATCCCCATCTTGAGCGCCAAGGCGGCGATCAAGATGGTCATCAGCGAGAGCCACAACAGCCCGCAACCCAACGCGGCCATCCGCCCTTTGAAGACGTTGTGTTCGGTGAATTCGCCATAGTACAACTCCAGCGTCTTTCCCTTCAGCAGGCTCCGCTGGGCTTCGTCGGCCAGTTCGGCACTCCGGGCAGCATCCAACCAGGTGGGTGCCAGGCCCGTGCTTCCCGCAAACCCAGGGGCGTCCAACTGCTGTATCTGCTGGGCGAAGTCAGCCAGCGCCGAGGGTGCGGAATCCCAGCCTTCGAACGTTGCCGTCTCGGTTGGCTTCTCGCCTGAAGCTTGCACGGTCCAGGACCATGCTCCTTGTTCTGGCAGTAAGAGAGTTGCCTGCCCGCGCTCGGCGATGAGTTTCAACACCCCGCCGGGTTCGTCTTCAACCGGTGCCACAGACCACCGCACGAGCACGCCCGAGGGACCAGACAACTGAACGCCCAGGCTGGCGTAGGGAGAATCACTTTGAGCGGCCCCCATCGCGGCGATGCGGGTTTGTTCGCCAAGGAGCTGCCGTGCCAGATCTGCATCCACAGAAAACCACCGGCAAACTTTTGTTTGCGTACGGTCAAGCATCCGCCGTTCGATCACCAGTTGCTCCACGGTACCGAAAGGCTTCTCTGCCACAAATTGGGCAGCACGCCCTAGGGCCGGATGCCAGCGGCTGGGAATGTAGGGAATGAGCAGGCTGCCGCTGTGCTGGCGAATCATGTCCAGCTCGTAGTACACAATCATCCCATCATGGCAAGGATGGGCGACCAGCACCGGCACCCCTTCTTGCACCAGTTTGCGAAGTTGTTCGATCCGCTCCTCACCGCCAGCGGCCGCCACCAACACACCATCGGCCCGTGTGCCATCCAGGAGTGCTTCCCAGTGATCTCCTGCCACGGGCTGGGGAATCTCGGTCGGCAAGCGTTGGGGGTGGAGTACGTCGAATGACGCCGTCAACACGAACCGCGAATCGCGCGCGGCAGCCGAAGCGAGTCGCTGTACGGCTTCGTCGTATCCCAAGAGAGCGAGTCGAATCGGCATGAATGTGAATGTCCTGGAGGAATTGCTGACGGCGAACAACTGGACGCCCAACACTGCTACGGCACGAGCTTTCGCCTCAAGGGGGCCGAGTCACTGACCATGTCTAAGGTAACAAAAATGGTCCGGCACCTCGCGGGGGAGATTCAACAGATTTGACGCACGCTGATTCTTGACGTAGATATCCTTTGTGCGTGTGGTGTGCGGCGATAAGGCCAAGGACCGTTGGGCAGAAGCACCGTTTCTGTGTTTACTCATCGGACGCCGGTTCTCGGCATTGCATTCGCTACGTTGAGCCGCCTGTTGCGCTCTAAGACAATTCCCTGGTTAGACGACCGTCCGTCTTGCCGTGGGTCCAACGTCGTGATCTGCCTGCCGGACATTCGGACGGCCCGGTCACGCCCATCAACCTGTACAGGTATCCCAAGAGGCCGCCCTATGAATCAAACCTCGGTCGAACCGCCTGCCGTCTCCGCCGTGGAATTGCCTGATGATCTTTCCACCGCGGTGGATATCTCGATCAAGTCTGAAGTTTGGAGCGTGCTGGCCGGGATGTATCCGTTTGGCAGCCTGCGGGAACGCCGGTATCAAGACCGGTTTCCTTACCCTCGGTTGGTTCAGTTGACTCCCTGCACGCAAGACGGAGCCCTGCAGGGGGAGGCCATGGTTGCTTCGGGCAAGCACCTTTCGGAACGAGGTCTGGGGTTTTACCACAACGCCCCGCTGCCACACCGGTTTGTGATTGCTTCTTTGCAGAAAGCCGAGTCCGAGTGGATGAACCTGGTCCTGGACCTGACCTGGTGCCGGTTCATTTGTCCTGGCTGGTACGAGAGCGGAGGGCGATTTATCCGCACCGCGACGCTGCCGGACGGTTCGCAGCAACTGCTTTAAGGGGCGACTGGGACCAGGCGGTTGTAGCAAGGTCACGTGTTGGCCTTTCCTCATGCCGCGACCGTGGTGCATAATCGCGAGATTGCCAGACTGCGTCGTTCGTGGTCCTGGATGTCGAGCCCTGCGATAGGGCAAGCCTACGAGCTGATCTCGCGATCCCCAAGATGCCTATGAACGCGGTCGTGACCGGAATCACCGGGTTTGCCGGCAGCCATTTGGCCGGGCACCTGCTTGACTGTGGTGATCGGGTGCTGGGGTTGTCGCGCCAATCCACCTGGCCGGCAGATGCTCCCGAGGCGCTGCGGGAGATTCCCCTTTGGGCTTGGGAATTTCCGGCAGAAAGCCCCGCCCCGGCGGCTGTCGAAGCGCTCGCGCAGTTCCAACCAGACTGCATCTTTCACTTGGCAGGGATGAGCCTGCCCAAGCATTGTGGCACCAAGCAGCCTACGTCTGCCGCACTGGCCGTGAATGTCGAAGGGACTGCACAGGTCGCCCGATTGGCTGGTCGGTTGAAGCCCCGACCCCTGGTGCTGTTTACCAGCAGTGCGAAGGTGTATGGCAGGGCAGAGCGTCCTCCTTGGCGCGTGGCTGAGAGCGCTGAGCCCCGGCCAGCGTCCGGTTATGCCAAATCCAAGCTCTATGCCGAGCGCCGTTTGGCCGAGGTGGCTGCGGAGTTGGACATCCCTTGGATCGTGACCCGCAGCTTCCAGCATGCCGGGGCACGTCAACCGGCCGAACTTATGCTCCCACAGTGGGCCTACCAATGCGCCTTGAGAAAACCCGAAGTCGTGGTGCATAATCGGACCACGCTGCTTGACCTGACGGATGTTAGCGATGTGGTTGCCGCGTATCGCCAACTGGCGTGTCATGGTCAGCGAGGAGCCACGTACAACGTGGGGTCGGGTACGGCCCAATGTTCTGGTGACATCCTGCATGCGCTCATGCAGGCGGGGGACTGGTGGCCGGAGATTCGCGAAACCGCGCCAGGTGAACGGCACGAGTGGATTGCGGACAATTGCCGGCTGCGTCAGCTGACGCAGTGGAGCCCGAGAGTCCCCCTCGTACAAACCATCCACCGTGTTTTAGAATCGTGTTTTAGAAATACTGTGTCCTAGAATACTGTAAGCCCCCTCATCGGGACGGAAATATTGGTTCGTAAGGAGTTGGAATCGTGAAAATTGCGATGATCGGAACCGGCTACGTAGGGCTCGTGACAGGCACCTGCTTGGCCGAAACCGGCAATCAAGTCACCTGCGTAGACATTGATCAGGAGAAGGTTGCCCGACTCAAAGAGGGGCATGTTCCCATCTACGAACCCGGTCTGGCTGAGTTGGTTCGGAGCAACGTCCACAAGCACCGGTTGCATTTCACGACGGACCTGGCTGACGCCGTCTCTTCGGCTCGATTGGTCTTCTTGGCCGTCGGGACCCCGCAAGGAGATGACGGATCGGCAGACCTTTCCAGCTTATGGAAAGTGGTGGATGATCTGGCCAAAGTGCTTCCCAAGAAGGCCATCGTGGTGACCAAGAGTACCGTGCCAGTGGGCACCAACGCCGGAATTCGGGCTCGTCTGCTCGAGGCCACCGGCCATGAGTACGACGTGGCCAGCAACCCCGAGTTTCTCAAAGAAGGGGCCGCCCTGGATGACTTCATGAAACCGGACCGGGTGGTTGTCGGGGTTCGGCGGGACGAAGTCGGCGAGGCTCTGCACGAACTCTACCGGCCGTTTCTGCGCACCGAGCATCCATTCCTGGTGATGAGTCCTGAAAGCGCCGAGATGACCAAGTACGTGGCCAACGCGATGCTCGCCACCAAGATTAGCTTTATCAACGAAGTCTCGAACCTCTGCGAACGCATGGAGGCGGACATCAACGACGTCCGCCGGGGAATTGGACACGATAGCCGAATCGGATTCGCCTTTCTCTTCCCAGGGTTGGGTTACGGGGGAAGCTGCTTCCCCAAAGACGTCCGGGCCTTGGCTTCCATGGCCAGGAACTTAGGGGTCGAACCCCGAATTCTGACCGCTGTCGATGAAGTCAACAACGTGCAAAAGACCATTCTGTTGGGCAAAATTGTCGAGCAGTTCGGCGGAGATCTCTCCAAGATTCGGATTGCCGTTTGGGGATTGAGTTTCAAGCCCCGCACGGACGACATTCGCGAGGCTCCGGCGCTCGCGCTGATTGACAAACTTTTGGACATGGGGGCCCAGATCTGCGTACACGATCCGGAAGCCATGCCCAATGTTCGCAAAGAACTGGGAGACCGGGTTACTTACGCCGAAGAGCCGATGGCCGCTTTGGAAGGTGCGGACGCCTTGACCATCATGACCGAATGGAAAGAGTTTTTGCACCCTGACCTGGCCGAGATGCGTGAGGCGCTGAAGTCTCCCATTGTCTTTGACGGCCGCAACGTGTACGAGCCGCATGTGATGCGCGAGCTAGGGTTCACGTATCATTCCATCGGACGAGCCAGCGTGATTTGCGACGACGCTCCGGCCAAGTAGACGTCGGAAACTGCCGATGCGTGCGTCCATGTCTGTCCCGGTATCCCAAGTGCCGGAGCGAGTTCCATGCCGGCTCTTCTAGCCACGCCCACCGGATCCCAGGTTTCGCAACCTTGCCGGAGTTGGAATAAGTCAATAGACTTGCATGAGGCGCAAGCATGAGCCGTGCAGGCAAACTTTCGCCGATTCAAGCCAAGTTTCCAGCCACCAGCGTAAATACCAGCTTTTCGAGGTCGTGCCTCCCTGGAATCACGACCCAAAGCGTCAGCGAGGAGACATGGTTGAGGATGTCGCCACTGGTGTTTCCTCGCTGACGCTTCGGGTTAAGATTGAGAAAGCGGAAGCCCGCCTACACCTACCTACCCTTCCAACCACACAACTGGCAGTCGATCATGTCGAGTGAGGAAACGATCTATCAGGAGCATGTCATGGATCACTACGAGGATCCTTACCATCGGGGAACGTGCGAACATGCTACGCATGCCCATCAAGGTAAGAACCCTCTGTGTGGGGATGAGGTGCAATTGCAATTGAAGATTGATCCGGACGGGAAGATTGACGAGATCTATTTTTACGGCGATGGTTGCTGCATCAGCCAGGCGGCGGCCTCGATGCTGGTCGAACGGATGGATGGTAAGACCGTGGAAGAGGTTGAGCGGTTCAAGCCTGAAGAAATGCTCGAACTGTTTGGGGCTCGGCTCACCCCGAATCGTCAAAAATGCTGCTTGTTAAGTTGGCGTGTGCTGCGCGAGGCGGTTCATTCGCGGATTGATGCCGACGGGGACGCTCCCACGTCTTCCTACGAATGAACGATCTAGCAACCGGCGAAGTGTCCTGGTGCCCAGCCTGAACATTTTGTCGCAATTCCCCCCGTGACCGCGAAAGCGCTACTATGACCGCGACCCCGACGGTGGCCCCCCTGGATCCTCAGGTGGTGCGTGCTGACTTTCCGATTCTTTCCACCCAGGTGCACGGCGTCCCTTTGGCGTATCTGGACAACGCCGCCACGACCCAGCACCCCCGGTCAGTCATTGATGCGATGGTCAGCGTGTACGAAAAGCACTACGCCAACGTGCATCGTGGGATTCACTGGCTGAGTGACCAAAGCACGGACCTTTACGAACAGTCGCGCGTGGCGGTGCAGGCCTTTATCAATGCACGGTCCGCCTGCGAAGTGATCTTTACCCGCGGCACGACTGAGAGCATCAACCTGGTCGCCCGAAGTTGGGGAGATGCCAATCTCAGGGCAGGGGACGAGATCCTGGTCACCGAGATGGAGCACCACAGCAATCTGGTGCCATGGCATCAGGCGTGCGAACGGACGGGGGCCAAGATCAGGGCCATTGGAATCACCGACGACGGCCAACTTTGCCTGGATCAACTCTCTGAGTTGCTGAATGAGCGGACACGTTTGGTCGCCGTGACGGCGGTCTCGAATGTGCTGGGCACCAAGAACCCGCTGCCTGAGATCATTGCCGCGGCCCATCAAGCGGGTGCTTTGGTGTTGGTCGATGCGGCCCAGTGGGTGCCCCACCAGTCGTTGGACGTGCAGGCTTTGGACGCGGACTTTGTCGCGTTCAGCGGCCACAAAATGCTGGGGCCATCTGGTGTGGGCGTGCTGTATGGAAAGCAGGCATTGCTGGATGCCATGCCGCCGTTCATGGGGGGGGGAAGTATGATCGGCAGCGTTCAGATTGACGGGTTTACCTCGGCCGATTTGCCGGCCAAGTTCGAAGCCGGGACGCCATCCATCGTTCCGGCGATTGGGCTCAAAGTAGCCATCGATTATCTTAATCACCTAGGACTGGACGCTATTGCTCAGCACGAACGGATGCTCACCCAACACGCGCATCAAGTGCTGGCTGACGTCGGCGGCGTGAACTTCTTAGGTCCAGAACCTGAGCTCAAGACCGGCGTGGTTGGTTTCACGCTCACGGGGAACAAGGGGAAACCGATCCACGCTCATGATATCGCCCAATTGCTGGATCAGCGCGGGATCGCCATTCGGGCAGGTCATCATTGCACCGAACCGCTGCACGCCCGATTGGGGATCAACGCCAGCGCTCGGGCAAGTTTCTATTGCTACAACACCCTGGACGAAGTGGATCAACTCGCCGCAGGGTTGACAAAGATCAAACAGATCTTTCATCGCCGATAGTTGAGCGCCAGCGCAAGCTCGCGCTTTCTCCGGGCTGAGTCTCCAGTTAAAGTACGGCGGTACAGGTTTCCCTGCTTCCGTTCATCTTTACGAGGACCAACCATGCGCGTTCGGCATGTTTGCCACTGGGCCTGCTTGATTGTGGTCAGTCTCCTCCGGCCGGAGTTCGCGATTGCAGAAACCGCCGGCCCCCGCGTGGTGGCCCATCGAGGTTTGCTGCAGGATGCTCCGGAGAACACGTTGGTCAACATCGAGGCGTGCCTCGGTTTGCGGCTTGGTTTCGAACTGGATGTACGCCGCGCGAAGGATGGGGCCTTGGTCTGCGTGCATGATGAGACCGTCAATCGCACCACGAGCGGCCAAGGGGCCGTCAATGCACTGACACTGACCGAACTCCAACAGCTCGATGCCGGCAGTTGGTTCGGAGAGAAGTTTGAAGGGGAACGAATCCCCACCTTAGACGCGGTGTTTGCCACCGTGGCCAAGGCCAACCGCCCGAGTGTCTTGATTGCCGTCGATATCAAGGGTGAGGATGCCAAGATCGAAGCGGACATTGTCACCCTGGCGCTTAAGCATCAGGTACTGGACCAGTTGTTGATGATCGGCCGCACCATCGATCAACCCAACGTTCGCAAGCGACTCCATGCGGCAAGTTCCCAAGTGCATGCCGGTTGCCTGGCCAACAACAGCAGCGAGTTAGACGCAGCCATCAGCGACCAGCATTCGGATTGGGTCTACGTCCGATTTATACCTTCGCGGGAAGAAGCTCAACGGGCACATGCCGCAGGCAAGCGGGTGTTCATTGCCGGGGCTACGGTGGCAGGCCACCAAATGCAGAACTGGAGGCGGCTAGCGGCGGTCGAGGTTGATGGGATTCTGACGGACTACTCGATCGAACTCGCTCGGCAACTTCGCCAGGACGCCGCTCGGATTCGAGAGATCAAAACTGCATTGCAGCCCCACTACGCCCCCCCGGCGGAATACCGGGGCGAGTACGGCAAGTATCCCTCGCCGCTGGTGGACCCGGCTGGCAACAAGATCACCAAGCCAGCCGAGTGGCAGCGTCAGCAACAGCAACTTCGGGCCGAATGGCTGGATTTGCTGGGGGGCTGGCCTCCGCTGCTTCCGACACCAAGGATCAAATTTCTTGCCAGCAAGCGGCGCGAGAACTTTACGCAGCATCAGGTGGAGGTCGAAATCTATCCAGGGGAGAAATACACCGAAGGACATCTGCTGGTGCCAGATGGTCCCGGCCCGTTTCCGGCCGTGCTGGTTACCTTCTACGATTCGCTCACCAGTGTTGGGTTGGGGGCCAAGGGAAAGGGAACCCATGATTACGGGGCTCAACTGGCACGGCGGGGATTTGTGACCCTTTCCATCGGAACTCCGGGATCCCTGGAAGCCCCGGAGAAACAAACCCGGCAACTTTTGACCGAGGCGGGCGAGCAACAACGCCGGCAGCCCTTGGGTTTCTTGGCCTACGTGGCCGCCAATTGCCACACCGCTTTGGCCAACCTGCCCAATGTCGATGGCCAGCGGGTGGGGGTGGTGGGGCTCTCGTACGGCGGCAAGTGGTCGATGTTCGCATCCTGCCTGTACGAGAAATTTCACTGTGCCGTATGGTCGGATCCTGGCATTGTGTTCAACGAAGCCAATTCGAACGTGAATTACTGGGAGCCCTGGTACTTAGGCTACGAAGCAGGAACTCGCCGGCCAGCCGGGGTTCCGAATGCAGAGCGCCCTCGAACCGGACTCTACAAACGACTCTACGAGTCGGGGCGTGACCTGAACGGCCTACACGCGCTCATCTGTCCCCGACCGGTGTTGCTGGCTGGCGGGACCGAAGACCCCCCGCAGAATTGGCGCGTGCTGAATCACCTGATTGACGTGAACAAACTATTGGGTGTCCAGCAGCATGTGGCCATGACGCACCGGCCCACGCATGTTCCAACTCCAGAGGCCTTGGAGACGACGCTGATGTTTCTGGAGTACCACTTGAAGTACCAATAGCCCTCGGTGGCAATGGTGCTGGTGCGCCAAGAGCGAGGGCAGAAAAAAGGGAAAGGGGGCATGGAACCTGCGGTCGCGGGGTTCGCCGCCGGCGGTTGGTCGCTAGCTTTTGTACTTCCAGTCTCGAATATCGACGAAGTGCCCCGCCACAGCGGCAGCGGCGGCCATGGCCGGAGAGACAAGGTGCGTCCGTCCGCCCTTGCCTTGACGTCCTTCGAAATTGCGGTTGCTGGTGGAGGCGCACCGTTGACCGGGGGAGAGGATGTCCGGATTCATGCCAAGGCACATGCTGCAGCCCGCCTCACGCCATTCCAATCCGGCTTCGGTAAAGATTCGATCCAGTCCTTCTTCTTCAGCCTGGCGTTTCACTTGTCCGCTGCCTGGCACCACCATGGCATGGACGCGGCTGTCCACATGATAACCTTCGAGCACGGCGGCGGCGGCACGGAGATCTTCGATCCGGCCATTCGTGCATGAGCCGATAAAGACTCGATCAATCGTCACCGACGTGATGGGCGTGTCCGGCTCCAAGGCCATGTATTCCAAGCTGCTGGCCACCGTCTTGCGATCTCCCTCGTTGTCAATTTCGTTAGGATTGGGGGTCTTCTTGGAAACCGACAGCACCTGGCCGGGGTTGGTCCCCCACGTCACTTGCGGTTCGACATCTGCCGCCTGATAGCTCTCGGCGCGGTCGTACTGGGCGCCTGGATCGGTTGCCAGCGACTCCCACTTCTGGACGGCTGCTTCGAAGTCTACCGGCGCGAATTGGCGTCCGCGCAGGTAGTCAAACGTGGTGGCGTCTGGAGCAATCATGCCTGCTCTGGCCCCCGCCTCGATGGACATGTTGCAAACCGTCATCCGCTCTTCCATGCTGAGATTCCGGATCGCCTCACCGGTGTACTCAATACAGTACCCCGTCCCCCCATCGGTGGTGAGCTGTCCAATCAGGTAGAGAATCAGATCCTTGGCCGTGACCCCACGAGCCAGCTTGCCGGAGATATTGAGGTCAAACGTTTTCGGCCTCGACTGCAACAGCGTTTGGGTGGCGAGTACATGTTCGACTTCGCTGGTGCCAATCCCAAAGGCCAGAGCACCAAAGGCCCCGTGCGTGGCCGTGTGGCTATCGCCGCAAACAATGGTCATGCCTGGCTGAGTGATGCCCAATTCTGGCCCGATGATATGCACGATTCCCTGCTGAGGATCGTTGAGATCGTACAGGTGAACCCCGAACTCAGCACAGTTCTTCCGCAGCGTGTCAATCTGCTGCTTCGCAATCGGGTCAGCGATGGGAAGTGCCCGACTGGTGGTCGGCACGTTGTGATCAGGGGTGGCCACGGTCAGTGCCGGACGCCGCACCTTGCGGCCCGCCAGACGCAAGCCCTCGAACGCTTGAGGGCTGGTCACTTCGTGCACCAGGTGCAGATCAATGTACAAGATCGTCTGCCCGTCTTCGGGGGCGTGGACCTCGTGGGCGTCCCAGATTTTTTGAAACAACGTACGTGGCTTTTGTTCGGTCGTCATCAAATGGATCTCGAAAAACGATTGCAGAAGGCGCTCGGCACTCATCTGCCGAGATAACTAGAATTCTTGACGCCAGGGCAGACGCCGAGCGTCCGCTGGCCCAGCGGTTTCACCATTATAGCGGAGTAGGGCCCGATTCAACATCCCAGTGGGCTGGCGAGACCTACGCCACCGTCCTGAGTGCGGCATCGACGGGCACGCCAAACTCCTTGACATCGGCGCTTGCCCACCCATCGAGCACGACCCCACCGGCCGCCGCCGCGTCATCACCGGCACCTTCCACCACCACGCCGCTGAAATCCTAGACCTCCAGCTCGCCAGCCTCACCGAACCCATCGGCACCACGCCCGCTCACCCCTTCTGGAGCGAAGATCGACAAGACTTCATCACCGCCGGCAACCTCCACGCCGGCGAAACCCTCCGAATCTTCGGCGGCACCACCCACGTCACCAGCATCACCCCAAGGGCTTCGCCTGAAGCGGTGTATAATCTCGAAGTGTACCTGGATCACGTGTACCACGTGACAGGCGACGGGGTGTTGGTGCATACCAGTGCGACATCCGCAGTCTGCAAGTCTCGTCGTCCTAAGGGCTATCAGAGTGGCGATACGGATGCGCATGGCCTACTCTCCCCGCAAGCCAATCGAGCGACAGGCCATACAAATTCTCGGGCCGACGGCTTCGTTCAATCACACCACGGCATTCAGCAGGAATGGGCAAAAAAGAATAACATTTCTGGCTACTCTTCAACTAAAGCACCCGCTATTCTTTTGAAATCCGAATCAGGGGAAGTGCACGCAAGAATTTCAGCAGCACAACGTGCTCGTCGACGGAAACCAGGAGGATACGACACCGATATCCGGACGGAGTTCGACATTTCGTATCGGGAACTAATTGATTCGGGACTATCCAAACGCGAAGCTCAGCGCGTCATGAAACAAAACTACGAATACTTCGACTCTCTAGGAGCATTCAATGATTGATCTTCCGGACGATCCAAGTTTACAAACCAATGAACCAATCACCACGATCAAGCTGTCGGAGCTAGAATCTACTCTCGGCAATAGATTACCATCGGGCTATCGTGATCTACTTTTGCTTTCTGATGGAATAAGTTTTGCGAGTAGCATGCTAATATATGGGTCAGACGACCTCGTCGAGCGGAACGAAACCTGGGAGGTAGGAACCTATGCGCCGGGATTCCTCGCCTTTGGAGATACCGGAGGGGGAAGTGTTCTCCTAGTTTCAAGCGATGAAGCTAATTCACGTATCTACTTGGTCGGTAGCGGTTCTATGGAAATTGAAGATGCAACGGTCGTCGCGGACAACATGGAAGCCTGGATCAAGGGAGGTTTTCGTACCTAAACCGACAACTACTTCTAGTAGTCGTAGGCTCCAACAGGCTCCCGGCTGGGTGAGGTGCCACCCAACGCTGGTAGTGATTTTCTCCGTGCAAAAAAATAGTCTTGATGCGGAAGGTGTTTTCGGCCTTCAACGGCGGGGTGGCACTCAACGCTGGTAGCGATTTTCTCCGTGCAAAAAAATAGTCTTGATGCGGAAGGCGTTTTCGGCCTTCAATGCTTTTGTACCAACTTGAGCATTTTTCCAAGAAGGAGTCTTGGATGTCGCATCAAGACAACAAGGATGTTGCCATATCTCTTCAAACTTTAAAAGAGGTATTTGACTGGCTGTTGCCAGACTGTGCCAAGGTGCCCCGGCATGGGAACGCCAAGATCTCATCGTTCGTTCTCGCCGCGACGGCCATCGCGTGCTGGGGCTGCTCCACGCAGCGAACGCTCACGCAACGCGTTCGCGAGGCTGCAAGCGCGGTGCAAGCTCTATTCCATCAGCCGACCGCACATACGCGGCAAGGGGTCTGCGACGGCCTCGCAAACTGCGGAGAACAACTCGCCGCCGAGGTGAAAAAGCATATCTGTTCGCGACTGCGACAGCTAAAAGGCCATTGGACCACCGCTGGCAGGCCTACCTACGCCGTCGATGGATCGAAATTTGCCGCACCTCGCACCGCCCGAATCAGGACGCGTTCGCGGTACTCTCCGCCCAAGGTAAATCGCGAGGCAAAAAGAAGAAAAGCAAACGGTACCGCAACGCCGCCGACGCCGCCAAGGCGATGACCGTCCAAGTGCTGGCCACCGTCTTCTGGCATATCGGTTCGGGACTGCCTGTTACTTGGCGGTTGTCAGCTTCTTCCGGCAGCGAGCGACAAAACGCAGCCGAAATGCTTGACGAACTTCCCCCGAATGCCCGAGTGGTGGGCGATGCAGAATACGTCGGCTATCCGTTCTGGTCGACGGTCATGAACTCGGGCCGATCGTTCGTGGTCCGCGTGGGATCGAACGTGACGCTGTTGAAGAAGCTGGGAGTCGAGCGCAGAAAAGACGTTGTATATCACTGGCCAGAGAGCGTGCAGCGGAACGGGCAACCGCCGCTTATGCTGCGTTTGATTCAAGTGAAAACCGCACGCAGCCCGATGTGGCTACTCACCAACGAATTCGATCTCACCGAGCAACAAATTCGCGAGATCTATTGTTCTCGGTGGGGCATCGAAGTGTTCTTTCGCACGGTGAAGCACAACTGTCGCCGGGCAAAACTGCAATGCCGTACACCCCGCCATGTTCGCACCGAACTGACTTGGACGTTGCTCGGGATCTGGGCGTCTCTATTCGTAGCAAAAATGGCGTTGATGCAAGAGCGGCAACCGATCGCAAGACTCAGTCCCATTCGCGTTCTCGACATGCTTGGCAGAGCAATTCTATTAGCCACATTGGACCAGTCGAGACATGCCCTGCAACTACATACCTGCGTGAAGCAGGACGAAACCAACCGCACCTCGAGCAAGAAGAGCCGGGACTATCCTCGCAAGAAACGACACAAGTCCTGCGGTGCCCCGAAGATCAAGATCGCCACCCAGCAACAGATACATATCGCCAAGCAGTTATTGTAAAATCGCTACCAGCGTTGGGTGCCACTGCTGCCTCAGCAGCAAGAGTAGCCGAGATAGGGGTAGGGAAGACCGATTGAGTTCGGTCTCCCCTCCCTCCGAACCGGACTGGCGGATCTCCCGCATCCGGCTCTCCGGTCGATTGTTACTTGCGACAAGACTGGCTTTCACGAGCCTGGGCGGCTGTCAGGTTGAACAGTCCAAGCTCCGCGAACAGGCTGTTGGGGTAGCGTTGATGGTCAATGCCGCAGCCGCGTCCTTGGCGGCCGTGGCGTTTACGCAGGATGCTCCGCAGACGCATTCGCACCCAGCCATCCAGTGCCGAGTGCGTGTAACGATGACTGTGTTTGAAATATTCAAACCATCCTCGCAGCGTTCGATTCACATCAGCGATAATCGCCTGCATGGAGTTGCCGTGAGTACGCTTGGTCTTACTGCGGATCGTGTCCTTGAACTTCGCCAAGCTTTTCTGCCGGGGAAACCGGCGATGATTGATGAAGTGGTAACCAAGGAACTCAAAGCCGTCTTCGTCCGCATGGACGATCTTGGTCTTGGTCGGATGCAGCGTGAGGCCACGTTCGGCCGTCCAGACCCGCACCTGTTCCAAAGCCGCTTCGGCTTCTTCCCGCGTTTGACATTGAATCACCAGGTCATCGGCGTAGCGCGTCATCTCATACCCGGCGTTGGCCATCAGATGGTCCAGATCGTTCAGATAGAGATTGCTCAACAAGGGTGAAATGATTGCCCCTTGAGGAGCTCCGCTGACCGGCGTCCAGCGATCCAATCCGTCCAGCACGTCAGCTTGCAGAAACTTCTCCACCAAAGCAATCACCGTATTGTCGGCAATGTGCTTCCGCAGTTCCGCCAAAAGACGATCATGAGGGATGGTGTCAAACGACACCACTTCTTAATACCCACCTCCACAACCCGGCGGATGCTAGCACTCAGTGGGCCGAGGTGACCGATCCGGCGGAGCCGTTGTTCGGAAAACGCCTTCGCGTCGAGAGGATTGCAAGCACGTCGATGGACATCGCGCATGTCTTTTTGCAGCGCGAGGATGGCATTGTCTTGAGAGTGCCACTGCGTGCGACCAGTTTGTCCACCTTGGTGCGTCAGGCCCCTAGCGCCAAACTCTGCATACAAGCTGTGCAAGAGTTCTTGGACCTCGTGATGGAGTACGAGCGATGCGCGAAGAAGCCTACGAACAAGTCCGCCAAGTCTGGTCCGCGCTCGACCAAGCAGAAACGCAACAAGTCGTAGAACAGTTCCGTCAAACCATGCAGGAGATGATCCATGAACACTTCCGAACTTGTCCAGTCGCGACACGTCGACCGCAAGGCGATGATCTATGTCAGGCAGTCGAGCCCCAACCAGGTGCTCACGAACAAGGAGAGCCAACGCATGCAATACGCACTGCGTGAGCGGGCCACCGGGCTTGGTTGGCACGCCCAAGACACGCAGGTGATCGACGCCGATCTTGGACGGAGCGGCACGACCATCGAGCAGCGCGAAGGCTTTCAACATCTGGTCGCACAGATCGCACTCGGCGCGGTCGGCATCTTGCTGGCCTTCGACGCCACACGGTTGGCAAGAAACTGTTCGCACTGGTATCAACTGCTCGACCTGTGCGGCCATCATGATTGCTTGATCGCCGACCGCGACGGCGTTTACGATCCGACGTCAATCAATGGCAGATTATTGTTGGGGCTAAAAGGACAAATCTCGGAACTGGAACTGCATACGATTCGTGCGCGGCTCACGGCCGGGATCTTGAGTAAGGCGGAACGCGGCGAGCTGGGACTCACGCTGCCGACGGGATTGATCCGAACCGACGGCGTGGTCACGAAACATCCCAGCGCCGAAGTACAGGATCGCATCGACTTGATCTTCGCTACTTTTCTGGAGCAGAAGTCGGTTGCCCAAACGGTCCGTTGGTTCATCAAGAACGATCTGTTGTTGCCGCGCCGCGACCGTCACGGCGACATCCAGTGGAAGCGTGTCACAGCCGCCAGCGTTAGTTCGTTCCTCAATAATCCGGCCTATGCGGGAGCCGCGGCCTACGGGCGAACGCGCTGGAAAAAGTCCGCAAACACGGGCAGAATGCAGGAAACCAAGCTGCCCCGCAATCAATGGCGGTACTGCGTGCGGGACAAGTTCCCGCCGTACATTTCGTGGGACACCTTCGAAAGAATTCAAGCCATGCTTCGCGACAATTACACCGAGTACGCGCGCAACAAGACTTGCGGTGTGCCGCGTGACGGCAAGGCGTTGCTGCACGGCATCACGTACTGCGGCGAGTGTGGTCATAAGATGTGCGTGCAGTACAAAGGAGGCACGCAGTACCTCTGCAATCATCTCAAGCAACAAACCGGGGCACCGGTCTGCCAGCGGATCGGCGGTGACGCAATTGATGACGCGGTTGTGTCGTGGTTCTTCGAGGCGCTGAGTGTTGCCGAGATTGACGTAGCCGCTGCAGCTTTGCAAAGCACCGATCACCAGCACGCCCAAGTCGTCGCGGCACATCAACAACAAGTTCAGCGATTGCAGTACGAGTCGCAGCGTACCGAACGTCAGTTCCTGCAGTCCGATCCAGAAAACCGGCTCGTCACGGGGGAACTCGAACGGAGGTGGGAAGCGAGCCTGCGCGAACTGAAATCTGCGGAGGAGGAGTTGGATCGCTTGCGGCACGATGCCTTCGTACATCATCCCGGCAGACTTGCTGGAGATGCTACGTGACATCGGTCCTCGGTTGCCGGAACTCTGGGATGCAAAACTGTTCAGCGATGCGCAAAAGAAAGCCTTGCTGCGCAGCTTGATCGACAAGGTCGTGATCCATCGGTTGGCGCCGGATCAAGTGCAAACGCGCGTGGTCTGGCGAGGTGGCGTGGCCACGAGTGATGTGGTTCGCGTAACCGTCGGCAAGTTCGCCTGGCTCAGCGGCGCGGAGGAGATGGAAGCGACGATCAAGCGGATGGCGACCGAAGGTCATAGCGATGCCGCCATCGCTGAGCACTTGACGGCCAGCGGACATCGCTCACCCCGAGCCGACAAGGTACTTGAGAGTACGGTCCGCCTGACGCGACTTCGGCTGGGCATCTTGCGCAAGACTCACCAATCGCACCCGCGTCGCGTTGAGGGGTTTCTTACTATCCCGCAGTTAGCGAAAAAACTCGGTGTCTCCCGCTGGTGGATTAGCGATCGGATTGCCAACGGGACGATAAAGGCAAGAAAGGACGAGAACGCCAAGTGCTATCTCTTCCCCGACACGCCAGCGATGCTAGTAGAGCTGGGTGCCCTGGTTGCCGAGAATCGAAGCAACGTGGGTTGTGGAAAGGGGCATCAA
>CALOEH010000147.1:0-23167 GCA_942492195.1 uncultured Planctomycetia bacterium
GCTGCACCCTTGACGCGCTGCTTGCGGCCAATCAACTTGACCGGACCGCGCAAACGTGCCACGCTGTCGAGCCGAGTCGTAGATGTGAACGAGGCCCACTGTTCGGAGAAGGATGCGGCGATGCTCGCGGCCCTGGTTTGGCAAGATTACTCCGTGATTGGGGTCTACCTGGTTGGCATGCTCGGTTTGGGTGCCTATCTCTCCCGCCGGCAAAGATCGGACGACGAGTACTTTCTCGCTGGCCGCAAGATGCCATGGTTTGCGGTGGGGATCAGCGTGATAGCCTCGCTGCTCTCTAGCTTGACCTACCTGGCCGAGCCGGGCGAGGTTTGGAACTCCGGCCCCATTCACGTGTTGGGCAAGATGCTGGCCATCCCGCTCGAAATGCTTGTGGTCTGGGTGTTCTGCATTCCCTTCTTGATGCGGTTCCGCTTTACCTCGGTCTACGAGTACCTGGAACTGCGGTTTGACCGCTCCGCCCGAACGCTCGGCGTGGTCCTGTTCATCGCCTTGGTGGTGCTTTGGATGGGCTTTGTCGTGTTGGCTTCGGCCAGGGCACTCGAAGCCGTCAGCGGTGTGGCGCTCTGGAAGATCATTGGCACCTTGGGCGTGGTGGCCACCATCTACACCATGCTGGGCGGTCTGCGCGCCGTGATCTGGACGGACGTGATTCAAGTGGCTTTGCTCATCGGCGGAGGGCTGTTCGCCATTGGCTATGTCGCTGTCACCACCGGCACCGGACTTGGCGATTGGTATCAAGAGTGTCAAACGCATCTGGCCCAACGGCAAGAGATCGCCAGAGAAACAAAACGGCAGCAAGCGGCAGTCAACAACGAGTTGGGCGAACCGGAGCAGATCTTGGCATCGCAGCCGGACGAGATGCCTTGGTTCAGTTTTGATCCCTACACCCGAGCCACCATTTTCACGGTTGCCATCAGCATGTTCTGTTGGCATCTGTGCACGCATTTGGCGAACCAAATGACGGTGCAGCGATACTTCAGCACAGAGGACATGGCCGCCGCAAGGCGCAGCTTTGTGACGGGGTCGCTCTTTGGTGTGGGCATCAACCTGCTGCTGGTGGTCGTTGGCATGGCGCTGTTGTATTACTACGTGGGACAGGGCGTGCCGCTGGATGAATCACTGGATCCCGAGCTTCGGAGAGATCGAGATCTGATCTTCCCCACGTTTGCCGTCAACCGTTTGCCTCCCGGTTTTGGCGGTGCCATCATGGCCGCATTGTTGGCAGCCGCCATGAGTAGCATTGACTCCGGCATCAACTCGATCGCCACGGTTGTTTCGGTCGAAGTTCGCTCCTCCGAGCATCGTCGCGGCAAGACCAATCCTGGCAACAATCACGTCACAATGGCCATGACCATCACCCTGGTCGGAGGGCTGTTCATCACGTTTGCCGCCTACGGGTTGAACTTCATCCCGTCGGACATAGGAATCGTCGGCATGATGCCGCGCACGTTCAACGCCATCACCGGGCCGCTGGGAGCGATGTTTTTGGTAGGCATGTATTTGCCACGCGTCGGTGGAAAGGCGATCATCCTGGGCACACTCGCAGGACTCTTTACCAGTCTGATCTTGGGATATGGCCACATGGCCGATGCCCCCCTGGCAGCCGCTGGTTGGGTGCAACCTGGCACGTTTCAAGAAGTTAGCTTCACCTGGCCAATTCCTTGTTCGATTCTGGCCACCGTGGCGGTTTCGTTCCTGGTGAGCCTCGCGTTTCCGGTCCATCGCGACTTGCCAGGGTTAACCTGGTACCGGCGTGCTGAAGATCACCCAGAATTAATCTGAACAACAGAGGGCATCTAGGGCGGAATTCTGCGAGTTGAGATCTCTACCGACGCAATCAATACAGACCGCAAAGTAGTTCTGTGCTGTAGAACGGTGCCGCGAATTCGCCGAGTCACGGCCAAGCCGCTTGCGCGAGTCTCTCGACGCCCCTTGGCCGAGCGGCTATTTTGGGGGTTGCTCCAAAGACCCCACGCCCTGAATATCCGCATCTGGCTTCGCGATGAAATTCCAAGAGTTGGTCATTCTGCTACCTTGCCACAGTCTCGAAGACTTCCCCATGCACCATGATGGGGACGAGGCTCAAGGTCTGCTCGCGGCTTGGACCCGCGCTTTGGCACCCCCTGCTGATCCATGACGCGCAGCGGATGCCATCGTGGGAACGGGCGGACAGTCCGCCTGAAGACACGGCCAATCGCCTGATTGTGATCCCCCACGTCAGCGAGTCTCTGCTGTTGGCCGGTTGGCCGGCGCGCGCCAAGAAAGAAGGGGCTTGCGTCATTCGCAAGACGCTAGACCGTCAGACCATTGTGGACCGCGCGCTCGAAGCACGCACGGACGAATCGCCGACCTCGCTCGATCCAGAAATCGTGGCGGATTTCCTCGCCCTAGGGCTCTGCTACCTGCAAGAAGAGTTGCTCACCCGGCAGATGCGGTACATGAGCAACCTGGACGAAGTCCATTTTCAGTCGGAAACGGTCGATGCGGCCAACGCGGCCGTCGCGGGAGATGCCGAGAAGACGAAACACCATTTGCAGAACTGTTTCGATGTACTGACCGAAGCCCGCGAGCGTTTTTACCCCGCTGAGAGCTACCTGATTGACTTGACGCTCTTGGCACCCACCACCTTAGGCCCGCCGCTCGAGGCGGCCATCCGCTCTGGGGTTCCCATCAATCTGTTGGCCAGCAGCGAAACAATTCAACACATGGCCGAGCAGCACCCGCAGATGCTGTCTGACTTGAAGCAGGCTGTGGATGCCGGCAATGTGACCATCGTCGGGGGCGAACAAAGTTCGCGCGAGTTGCCGCTGCTGCCGCTGGAAGTAATCCGCGCAGAGTTGGCCGCCGGTGCCAAGATCTGCGAACAATACCTGGGGTTTCATCCCGAAATCTACGGACGCCGTCGGGCGGGGCTCACTCCGGTCCTGCCGCAGATCCTCTCCCGGAGCGGGTTTGCCGGGGCACTGCATTTGACGCTCGATGACGGACAGTTTCCCCGTGGCGAACAGTGCAAAATTCGCTGGGAAGGGATCGATAGCAGTTCGATCGACGCGCTGGCACAGGTCCCCTTGGATGCGGCACGTGGCGATAGCTTCTTGAGTTTCCCTGAGAAAATGGGGCACTCCATGGACCTGGACCATGTGGCCGCCACCGTATTTGCCCATTGGCCCGGTCAGGCGAGCCCCTGGTACGACGACATGCGGCGGGTGGCGAAATACAGCCCTGTGATGGGAAGGTTCGTCACGCTCGACACCTTCTTCCGGGACACCGAGAGCCCCGGCTTCATGTCGAAGTTTTCGCCAGACAGCTACCGTGTTCCCTATCTCAAACAGGCAATCATTCGCCGTCAGGAAAACGCGCTTTCGCACCTGGCCAACGTGAATCGCCTGGTGGCCCTCGGCAGCAACCTGTCCGCCTTGAGTACGGTGGTCCAATCGCTTTCTGGCAAGCCGGATCCCAACGCCGCGGCGTGGCAAACCCTGATCTCTGGAACTTGGGCACCAGATGTATCACCCGATGCCGAACCACCTTTGACCGATGCCTTGCAAGCCGCGGCGAATACGTTTGCCACCAAGATACCTCGCACCGCTGGTGCAGGACGGGGATACCTGGTGGTCAACCCTAGCCTGTTCTCACAACGGGTGGGCGTGCGACTCGAAGGGCTGGACGAACTCCCGGCCGTGGAGGGGCCCATCAAAGCCGTTCAGGCCACCGGTCCACGTTGTGCCGTGGTCGATGTCCCGGCGCTCGGTTACACCTGGGTGGGAGGAACTTCCGCCGCACCAGCAGGCCGCTCGACCAAAGAGAAACCGCTGGCCGACCCGGAAGAAATGGTCATGCGGAACGAGTTCTTCGAACTCTCGCTCGATCAAACCACCGGCGGCATTCGCGCACTCTACGATTACAAACAACGCGGCAACCGTCTGAGCCAGCAGTTGGCATTTCGGCTCCCTGCGGCACGTCCGCGCCCTGGCGAAGTCTGGCGAGACCCAGACCTCGAGGCGGTTTACTCCAAGATGGTGGCTGACTCCGTCGAGATCACTTCCACGGGTCCCGCTTTGGCAGCCGCGACGACGCGCGGCAAGCTGCTGGATCCCGAAGGCAAGGTCCTGGCCAACTTCACGCAGGAGATCGAAATCTGGCGCTCTTCGCCGGTGATCCGGTTGGACATTGAGCTCGATGTGCAAGAACCTCCCCGTGCGGATCCGTGGAACTCGTACTACGCCTCGCGCGTGGCCTGGTCAGACGCAGGTGCCGACTTGTTGCGAGGAACCAACAACGGCACCTTTGCCACCGACGCCAAACGCATCGAGGCTCCGCTGTTTGTCGAAGCCCGCGGCGAGCGGCAGCGGACCACCATTCTCTCCGGCGGCCTCCCCTATCATCGCCGGATTGGGATGCGGATGCTGGATACCCTGCTCTCGGTCCGGGGCGAAACGTGCCACAAGTTCCGTCTAGGGCTGGCCATTGACGCCCCGAATCCGATGACTGCTGCCCTGGGCCTACTGGCTCCACCAGTCGTTGTGCCCGATGGCGGCGCAGCACCGCAAGGCCCGTCGTCGAGTTGGCTATTCCACATTGATAGCCGAAATATCACCGCCACGCATTGGGAACCGCTGGTCGAAGCCGACGCCGTGGTCGGCTACCGCGTGCGACTCGTCGAAACCGCCGGACGGATGGCCCGGACCAAGCTGCGCAGTTTCCACGCTCCCAAGACAGCCCGGCAGATTGACTTCCGCGGGCGTACCTTGGTCGAACTCCCCGTGGAAGAGGACGCCGTGCACGTTGATTTCTCTGCCCACGAATGGGTGGAAGTTGAAGCCCGCTGGGCCTAGTTGCGCTGGGCTTAGTTGCACTGGGCCAGGGTTACCAGCGTTGCCTCGTCCGAACTTGTCCGAAGCTTTGAATTGTGCGGGAACCTACTTGCTCACCGTCGTAACGCATCGGGAGCAGCGACGGTTCCATCTGCGGCGAACCAAGAGGAAGGCAGGCGGAGCCTTGTCCGCGACTGCTGCTCAAGGTTCGTCTGCTATGCCTTCGACCCAGTCCTCAACAAATGCAAACTGCTCACCCTCGGGAGCCTTGCGCCCCGTGGTCAGGTGATCGGCTAGCCGTAGCGTTTGGAGGACCTTGATCACGTCGTGAGGTTTCGCCAATCCGTGTCGAAGGAGCCAGCAGCAGACTGCGGTGCCTGTCCGCCCAACACCACCAAAGCAGTGCAGGAAGACAGGCCGATCGGCTGCCAAGGCCAAGTCCACCGCATCGAGGATTGACCGCATCCCGTCGACCGAGGGGACGGAAAGATCGCGGACAGGAAAGCGTAGGTGCGCAACAGTCTCGCCGGCATCCTGTGCTAACTCACGAAGCACATCATCGTAACGACGGAATGGCTCCCCAGCATTGTTCGTCTCCTTCTCTTCAACCAGATTGATGAACGTCCGCAGACCAGCGTCCCAGAGTTTCTCGATTCGTTGGCGATGCTGTTCCGGATCGGGTGATCCGGGATAGGCTCCGGCCAAGAACTTGCCTTCCACCACCCAATAGCTTCGAATCGTTGGCGGCTTGGCAGTGGGGATAGAAAACGGGGGCTTCGGGTTCGATTTCTCAGCGGCCTGTGGATTGCGGCCCAGTAGGCCGGCTAACGCTCGTTCGATCATGTCTTGCCTCGCCAGCCCATCACGCCATTTCTTCGGAATTCCACTCTCGCCCCAGAAGGCCCCAGCGAGTTGTCCGCACACCGCACCTGTCGTGTCGGCATCATCACCAAGATTCACGGCTCTGAGAACTGCCTCGCGGAAATCTAGGGCATTGTGGAAGGCCCAAAGTGCCGCCTCCAGGCTCTTGACCACATGGCCGCTGCCTTTGATTGCCGGCGGCTGGAGTTGCCGGAAACTTCCCGACGCCACCGCGTCAACTTCTGGATGAAGTGGTTGGAGTTGACGGAGTTGCTCAAGAGGCTCCCAGTCAGCCGCCAAGACCTCGTCGCGAGCGAGTCCTTGCATCAACCCTGCCAGCACGAGAGCCATGTAGCGACAAGCCGAGAGACATTGCGGACTCGCGTGTGTGGGCAGGCTAGACTCGGCGGCAAGGCGAGCCAACTCTTCAATCTGATCAGGGAAATGATCGAGGAAACGGATCGGCACCGGCGCGAGACGCATGATCGAGCCGTTGCCACTGGCATGCGAAGATGGATCGCCGGAGCTTCTTGCGTCCTTGCAATCTTGGAAGCGGCCCAGCGCCCCGACGGTCGTGATGCCGATGTCGAAACAGCGGTCGTTGACAGAGTAAACTCCATCTCGCCACCACGAAACGTAGCGCTGAGCTTGATCGTTCAGATCCCAACCGATCGCAGCGATACTATCAGCCAGGGCTAACGCCATGCTGGTGTCATCGGTCCACTCGCCAGGGTCGAGGCCATGGGGTCCGCCTGCTCGATAGTCAGAAACTGGCTCGAACGTTCCCGAAGCCTTGAACTCAACCGCCGCTCCTAAAGCATCGCCAACTGCCAAGCCGATCAGGCAGCCTCGCTGGTGATCTAACGTCATGCAATTCCACCTTCTCTGACAGGGATTCGATCCAACGGATGATTGTTCTTCTCGACACGACTAGCAGGCGGAAGGTTCGTCGAACGAGGTAGGACCGCATGGCGGCGACGGTTAGCTCCCGATTCTCAGTACCTGCGAGAATCGACCCAAACATCAGACTTGCTTCGGCATTCCCACTCGGATGGTAGAATTCGAACAGAAAGACCGCACCACGATCCGTCTCTGGCGAAGCAGCCATTTGATCAGCCGATGGCAAGAACGTGAGCTGAGGGCAGCGGGTAACGCTACTCAATCCGAGGTAATCCACAAGCCCTGCTGGTGGAAACTGACAAGGCTTTGCCGCTTCCTGCGTGTCTATGAAAAGATTCTCCCTGACGAAGCCCCGTAGGGTGTCAGGGAGAATCGAGAATGAAAGACTGGCGTCGTCAAGCCCACGTCACGTAGGGAGTGCAAGTACCACGTGGTAATTGTTCCAACGTACCGCTGCTTATGGCTTGTTCGCAATGTCGTAGGATGCCAGGCTGGTTTGATTGCGGATGTACAACCGGCCTCCGGCAACCACTGGATGAGCCCAACTTGGCCGGCCCAGGTTAGCGATCTTGAATTGGCCGTGCGAGCGGTACTCGTTAGGGTTGGGTTCTACCAGGTCCACTTCGTACCGTTCGCCAAGGCAATAGAGTCGCCCGTCAGCATAAAGAATCGAACCCTTGCTGACACTGCGGGCGGTCCAGGCAATCTCGCCGGTGAGGTAGTGCATGCAGATCAGGCCACCGCTGCCGAAGCCGTAGAGGTAGTCGTCTACTTTGACCAGGCCACCGTGGTGGTTGGCCATCTTCTTTTCGAAGTAGACTTCTTCGGCCTGTTGCCCTTGGCCGTTGGCGGTGATCCGTGCCAGGCCGCCGCCTGTGCCATACGAACTGGATGCGAAGACGTGATCGTTGTAGATGATGGGGGTCGCCACGTTGGCCGTTCCATTGTTGGCGGCCGAGTAGCTCCACAAGGTCTTGCCATCGAGCGAAATGCCAAAGCAGCTGTTACGGGCGAACTGCACAATCTGCTTAACTCCGGCAATCTCAGCAATGATGGCCGAACTGTAATGTGCCGCCTGATTGTCTTCACTTCGCCAAAGGACTTCTCCAGTGTTTTTATCCAATGCGGCAATCGTTCCGTCTTTGCCACCGGGGGTCACAATCAACCAATCGTTGTACACCAGCGGCGATTCGCAATAACCCCAGCCAGGCCGGCCCCCGTTGAGGTCGGTACGCAGGTTGAGGTGCCAAATGGTCTTTCCGTTGGTGATATCGAAACAAGTCAGATCACCGTTGCCACCTTCGACGTAAACGCGCGAGCCGTCAATCGTCGGCGTGCCACGCGGACCATCTCCTTGACCATTGCGATAGCCGCCGTAGTAGCCTCGCATTTCGTCCTGAGAAAGAAGCCCATCTTGCCCTGGATAGGTCCGGGCGAAATAGTCTCGAAGTTCGTCGGCGGTCAACAGACCATCGCTACCAGGCGCGAACTTCTCAAGATGTGCGCGAATCTCCTCTTCGGTCAGCAAGTCATCGCCTGACTTTTCGCCGGCAGGTGCCTGGTCAATCCGCCGGGCATCGCGTGAGATGGGGCTCGGGTTGAGCTCTTTGCGATCCAGCTTGCCGTCCTTGTTGGTATCGAGGTCTTTCAGAAAACCGGCGGCACGCGTGGCGGCCAGGGCAGCTTTGTCTGCTTGTGGATCGGGGCGGTCAATGCCTGTAAATACTTGCTCCATCACCCGACCTGCTTCGAGATGATTGAGCTTGCCATCTCCATCCTTGTCGAGTTGCGAAACCAGGGCGACGGCGCGTTTCTCAGCGACGGAAGGTCCAGCGCCCACAACGGTATCGTCAAACTTGTTGAAATCCCAACCGAACTTGCGGAGCGCTTCGGCTTCGTCCACCGTGCCATTGCCGTTGGCATCTGCCGAGGCAAACTCGCGGGAGAGTTGTTCTGCCAGAGCCGCGGCGACTGGTGCTGGTTGAACCGCCCAAATCACGCTGCCATCTTTCACGCTCAGGCAGATCGCATGCTCGACCCCCTTGATGTCTCCTTGGGTCACAATCCGGCCATCGGCAACGGCCATCGATGAGTAGCCGACCCCAACGGTATCTACTTCCCAGACCATTTCCGGCCCTCGCTTGGGCCACTCCGGCAAGAGTCCCGATTCGTGGCTGATGCCATCGCGATCTGGACCGCGCCATTGTGTCCAAGATCCTTGTTCCGGCTCGACCGCAATGGCCAGCGTGCCAACGGCACAGCAACCTGCCAACACTGCCAATCGCCAAAATCGGCGCACGCCGAGCGAGACCAGAGCACCGTGCATAACTAAGATCCTTCAAATATCGGGGAGAACGGAAGGCAGGAATTTCAGGCAGGAAAAATGGGGGGGAGCGTCCAGCACCTTGGCGTTGGCAATCGCATCCAACCAGCCAGGCCCAAACGCATCAAGAAAATTTTACTTGAATCGGCGACGGCTGCCCAGCGTTTTCTCATGAAATCGGGGGGGGCGTGCGAGATGACCGTACTCGATTCGAAGAGTCAGCAAGCTTCAGCAAGGACGGTTGTGCAACAGCTGTTCATCTGCCGCGGCACCCGAGACATGGTTCTTGGTTCGTGAACAGTTGAGACAACTGTTCTACATTCACTCGCTTGCGCGTTCTGGCCTCAAATCTCTGTCAGATGGTCCGGCAAGACCTCGAATTGCGTGGTGCCGTCGCTCGACTCCACGCCCCAGGGCTCTCGGGTGTTGATGGTCACCACCCTGCGCCCCATGTCATCGCAAAACTGGCTGATGAATTGACAAGCGATCAGGCCGGGCTGTGGGTAGACGCTCTCCGCATCCAAGGGTTCGTTGGTCACGACTGGAACTTTCTCGACAATCGTCCAGCTGGCGTACCACGCATCGGTCAGGCAACACTCCACCCAACCTGGCTGATCGGCGCTGACGAATCGAGTGATCACAACGCGCACAGCGAGCACTTTCCGTTCTCCGGTTTAGAGGATCTGACCTCTAACCATTGTAGAACAGTTGTCTCAACTGTTCACCGGCAGTACGCGAAACATTTTTTCTTGGTTCGTGAACAGTTGAGACAACTGTTCTACATGGTTACATGATGGCGAAGTAGTTTTCGACGGCAAAGTCGAACAGTTCTGGCGACATCTCCGCCGGCCGGTCCATGTAGTGGCAGTAGTTGCGAATTTGCATGATCAAGTCACGTGGCTGGCAGCAGCGGAACGGACGGTCCACGGCCTTGTAGTGCGTTTCGATCAGATAATCGAGCGCGCTCTGGTTGAATTCCAGCTTGAAGATCTTGGCCATGATGGAGAATAGTGCCCGAAATTCTTCTTCGGTGGGATCAATCACCTGGATTTTGTAAGGAATCCGGCGAAGAAAGGCATCGTCCACCAGGTCCTTGGGTTCCAGGTTGGTGGAGAAGATAATGAGCTGATCGAACGGAACCTGAAGCTTCTTGCCGTTGCACAGATTCAAGAAGTCGTATCGCTTTTCAAGCGGCACAATCCAGCGGTTGAGCAGTTGGTCCACGCTCATCTTCTGCCGGCCAAAGTCGTCAATCACGAGCGTGCCACAGTTGCTCTTGAGTTGCAGTGGGGCTTCGCTCACTCCGGTGGATGTGTTGAGCGTTACCTCCAAGCTGTCCATGGTGAGTTCACCACCAACGACAATGGTGGGACGCTGGATCCGTACCCAGCGTTTGTCGATCTTGCGATGATCGAGCAGCCCCTCTTGAGATTCGAGCGGAACTTCTTCGTGGTTGCTGGGATCGAACAGGCGCATGATTTCGCCATCGACCCCGATTGCGCGGGGGATCCAGATATGCTGACCGAAGGCTGCCGTCACACGCTCGGCAATGCTTGTTTTTCCGTTACCTGGAGCTCCGTACAAGAACAACCCTCGGCCGGAGTTGATGGCTGGCCCCAGCCGAGTCAGCATTTTAGGGCTGATCAGCAAGTCAGCGAACGCCTTCTTTAAGTCCGAGGCGTTGGGGTGTTGCTTGGTGAGCGATTGTGCCTTGACGCTCTCAATGTATTGCTGCAACGAAACAGGAGCTGACCCAAAGTAGGTGCTGACCAGTGAATGTTGCCTGGCCCTGTCTCGACCAGTGTCCGTGAGTTGATAGACGTAGTCGTTCATGGGAGCCGAACCGTAGTACACGGCCAACTGATCCGTCTTCATCTGCCTGAGAATCCCATCAACCAGTTTGAAGGGAAGCTTCAGCTGGGCAGCGACCTGGCGTCCGCTGGCGGTGCCTATGGCTAAGAGGAATTTGAGTGCCAGCGCTTCGACTTGCCCTTCGGTGACCGCCGCCTCGACGAACGAGTTGGGCTCGAGCGGCACAAAGTCAGCTGCTTCACCTTGGACCTCTGCACTTGCCGACTCGGACGCAGCTTCTCCCCCTTGACGTACAGCGCTGGGGGTTTCGTCCTCTGGGAGATCGGCCGCTGCGCGTTGTGGCGGCGATGATTGAGGCGGGGGCTCAGGCCGTGGCGTCTCGGGTTGGTTGGTCTGTGGCTTGACTACCGGTTCGCCGGTTAGCTTCGAAATCCGCTCCAGCAACTTGTCAAGCTTCTCATCGCCATTGCCAGTTGCCGGCTTCTTCGGTTGCCCCGCTGCCGGCTTCTTGACGTCAACTCCCAACTGTGCAAGTCGGGCGAATAGTTGGTCTTCACCTGAACTCATAGTCGCCGTCATCCTTGGAATGCTCGAAAACGCGCCCCTGCACGCGCGGGTTAGCGGTGCTCCTGTGCCAACATGCTTCAGAAGCTCACGCTTGTGTGACCGATATAGAACGCTACGTCATGCCCTGTGTCGGTCAACCATTCATCGCATGAATAGGGGGGTCGGTCCTGCGGATGATGAGGTTCAGGAGGCGCAAACCCTGCGATTTACAACTCAAACGCGCAGCGACGCAGTACCATCCCGAGCCTCTCCACTCGCGCAGCCTCGCTTACGCTTTGGGTGAATTGGGACCGGCGCAGTCCGTGGGTCCGCGAGGGAGAACCGGATGACTGGGCTCTGGTTGGTCAAGCATTTCGTCCAGTTCGTCTGGGTCGACAATCCACCCTCGGCAGGTCGGTTGACCACAACCGCACGGAATGGCTGATTCGGCGGGCCAGGCGTAGTCAATCGTCAATTCTTCGCCTGGCATCACCACGCGCGTGGTTCCTAGAAAGAGCCGAGGCAGCTTGCCAGGGAAACGATCTGCGTCACCGTTCTCGTCCGCTTCCCACATGAAGACTTCGCAGTTCGGTTGGCACGAGTGGTTCAGAAAACGAAACGGAGCGGATGGCTCCAGCACGACTCCTTCGTCCACGTCAATGCAGTAGTCCGACCCATAATCAGGATCGCGAATCAAAGACCCATGAATCTCGCCCACAATCACATCGTTGGGTAGACGGTGGCAGGCAAACACGCCCCGTCCATGCGTCGAGGGCAGGACTTCAATATTCGGGTCATCCTGTCCTTGTCGATCACGAGAAATTGCTGCGTCGTGCATGCACAAACTCCTGTAGGGGCGATCCATTGCCCTACCAGGTGGGCAAGCGAGTTTCCTAGGTTCCTGTAATCGGGCCCTTTCAGCAAGGGGGTAAACCGGCGACGGAGTGGCTGCTCAGATGGATCCGAAGCCTCGCCTCGTTGAATCATTGCGACCAATATTCTGCGAGCTCGCGATTCGGCAGCAAGAGTGTAACTCATTGCTGCTAAGCGTGTTACGGTAGACTGCAGACGTCCCGTTGCAGCTGCCAGGCGGGATGTCGAAACTAAGTTTCCAGATCAGATCCGAAGTCGCTGTTTAGCGCGGTTAGACGGAGAAAATCCGTCGACTTCAGACCGCTGGCCAAGGTAATCCTGTACTTCCCGATCCTTCTCGCTGTATAATCGACGGGTGGAGCGGCATTCCCACACCCATCGCTCTCCCTGCCTTTAACGCCTACCGTTCCCCCGCGCGCTAAACTGCCGATGTCCCGTCCCAAACTCCGCAGTCCTGACCAACCGCTGGCGTTACGCCTGTTGTTGGGTTTGTACGAACTGGCCGCCAGCTTGAAGTTGGCGGTGATCTTGATCTTTGGCTCGGCCGCGATGCTGGGCTATGCCACGTTCGTCGAACGCTGGTATGGGCTGCGCGGGGCGCAGTTCGGCGTTTACCAAACCTGGTGGTTTTCCGCGGTGATTGGGCTGCTGGCCGTCAACATCTTCTGCGCTGCGTCCATTCGTTACCCCTGGAAGCGGCATCAGACCGGTTTCGTGATCACCCACATTGGACTGTTGACCTTGCTCTTCGGTTGTTGGCTCCAGCACCGTGGCGGGATCGATGCTCAAATGCCGGTCTTCGAAGGGCACCGCGGCCACATTGCCACCCAGGATGATACCCTGCTAGTCGTCGAGCAGTTTCCCGCCGATGGGGACGAAGAGACCGATGACCCCCAGCATCAGGCAGTGATCCCTCTGGCCGTGGGCCCGTTCAATTGGGCGGACTACGGAGACAACCTGTTCAATTTTCCGGACGACGAAAAGGACGACGAAAAGGACGACGACAAGAAGGACAAACTGCCGGCCATTCCTTGGAAACTTGCCCGGCGTGATCAAGGGGAAGTTGGCAGCAGCGAGCTCGAAAGCAATGGGATCGAAGGGGTCAAGATCGAACTGCTAAACTTCTACGGCGAGTGCAAAGAGATCAGTGCACCGATGATCAAGCTGGGAATTGGTATGCCCAGCATGCAGAACATCAGCGCAGGGCACGGAGCCAAGCCTGCCAAAGATGCGGACTTGCGGTGGAACTACTTCCCGCTTGCCGTGCGTGGTGCAGAGCAGTTTGATTATCGCCCCTACGGACTCGGTCAGCGTCAGGCCCTGGGTGGCGGAGCCATGGTCTATTGGATGGCCAGCGGTCCTGCCGAAGCGCAGGCTTTTTTGGACAGCGCTCCCGAACCAGATAAGTTCGGCACGCAAGGCCAGGTGATCCTCTTCGTTGACGGAAAACGCCATGTGCTGGCCGTGGATGATCTCAAACCAGACCAACCTGTCCCGCTCGGCGACTCCGGCTACCAGGTGGCATTGAAGCAGTTAGTCGGCAACGGCTTCATGGCCGAAGGGGGGAAGTTGGCCGAGAACAACGCACCCAGCGACGAAGCCTTCGGAAATCCGGCCGTTGAGCTCAATTTGCTCCAAGACGACAAACCGGTCGGAAGACTGGTTCTGTTTGCTGATCGCGTCGAAAGCAATTTGCCGGACTATGAGCATCAGGTGTTTGGCACCTATTGGTTCAAGCATGCAGATTTGAGTACTAAAGAGTTGATGAGCGGGCGCGGCCGTTCGCGGATTGACATCTTGCAGGTTCCGGCCGATTCCGCTGACGAAACGACGGCACCCTTCGAGTTGGTGTATCGGTATTGGGATCGCAGCGAACTCAAAGCGTCTGGTAAACTTCCAACCGACGGCACACCCGTTGACGCATTTCAAATGCCGGCCATCAAACTCAAGATGAAGGTCGCCGAGTTTGTCCCGATGGAGAAGCCAGGCACCAAGATCGTGGCGCTGAAATACAACAAAGACACCGTGGCTGCCGGAGCCATGAGGGCTGGTTTGTTCCGCGTCACCGTCGATGGCAAGAGCGAGGAGTTCTGGCTGTTGGGGCCTCCGGTGGATCCGTTGGATATGCCGCTTCCGCCGTCTGCCCGAAAGGTGATCGAACTACCCGACCGGAAGTTGACGCTACAGCTGCCGCTGGAGCAGATTGACATTGGATTTCAGGTGTACGTGAACAAGTTCACCCGCAAGCTGGACCCAGGGACCACGCAGCCATCTCACTACTACAGCATGGTTGAGTTCCAGGACATGGACGGCAACCGGCTTCAAGAAGACGTGCAGATCACCATGAACGCGCCGGTGGACTTCAGGGCTCCGGACACGTCGAAAGCCAAGACTTACCGTTTGTTTCAAGAGTCGTTCTTCGGACCGATCAAGCCGGGAGAACCTGCATACAACGCCGCCGTCAAGGATTCGGACTACCGGCCCGACGCGTTATACATGACCACCTTGACGGTCAACTACGATCCAGGCCGTGGGATCAAGTACGTGGGTTGCTTGCTTGTCGTGGCCGGAATTGCGACCATGTTTTATATGCGAGCGTATTTCTTCAAACCGCGGAAGAAAGATATCCCTGCGGTCGGCAAGACGCCCCCCACAGGCAAGAAGCACTCAGGCATGGCCGAGGTCGCCTCGTAGCGTGCCACGCCCAATGGCAAAACCTTCACCTACCTCAAAATTCACAGGTTCTCGTTGAACCCGCTTCAACGGATCGCGCTTAAGTAAGAGAGACGTACCATGGAACGTTCTGATCTGCGTGCAGGAAGAACACGATTAGCATGGCTCACCATGCTGAGCCTGATCGCCTTGGCGTGCGCCACCAGCCCCCTGCTGGCAGCGGACGAGTCCAATCGCGATTGGGGATCGTTGCGGTACGTGCCGGTCTTCCATCAAGGGCGGTTGATGCCACTGGACACGTTTGCCCGCAGTGCTGCGGAGTTTGTCACCGACCGCCAGAAGCCCAAGCTCAAACTAGCAGGAGCGGTGCCGTCGAAGGACTTGGACAAGAAGCAGTTTGACGATGCCCGCAAGCTGTTCCCAAATGATGGTGAAGAGCGGAAATTCAACTCCATCGAACTGTTGTTCAGCTGGATGTGCGAGCACGAGCGATGGGAAGAAGTTCCGTTCATTCTGGCCGAACATCAAGACCTGCGCACCTTGCTCGACGTGCCTGTTTGGGATGGCGAACTGGAAGGGGCCAAGGCGGATGATGTCACCAGCCGTGGCAGCCCGCTCAAGTACGTTTCGCCGGCTCAGATTCGTGCGGCCGATGGCCTACTCGCGGCGCTGCGCGAGATTCAAGACAAGCGGCGCAATGCCAAGGCAGACGACACCGAGTACACACCGACCGAACTCGAAAAGAAGTGCGAAGAGTTGTTCGAGCGGTTCCAGTTCTTCGTCCGAATCACCATGTCACCTGCCGTGGACTACCACGCTCGAGGACAGTTTGACGAGCTGTTCCCCGAGTTGGTTCAAGCATGGCGTCCAGTGGCCAGCAGTTTCGAAGCCCTCGGTCTGCCAGAGGAAAGCGGTGTCGGCCAGTCCGTCAACCTGGTGCAAGAGTCCATCTTGCAATTGTTGAACCTGAGCCAGGAGAGTTCGTTCAACGTGTACGAAGCGGATCTCCGCGCCGGTCAGGCTGCCGAAGGCTCTCAGGCCTTGGCAGACAGCCTGAAGCAGTTGAGTGATCGGGCTAAGGAAGACGGAGCGGCGGCGGTTGTGATGGAGCGAACCAAGATGCTCGCAGACTCGCTGCAGCTCGTGGCCGATACTGCCACCCGGTTGCAAGTGGCCCTGCATCACAATGTTGCCCCGTTGCGCGTGGTCCCCGCCCTCAATGCGGCGGCGTTAGAACGGGAACGAGATGTGGTGGACAAAGCCCAACCGTGGTTGGACCTGCAGACATTGGTAAATGCCCCGGATCGGGTCTTCGAGAAACAAGGCTATCCGCTGGACAAGGTACACGAGGTGCAGTCCTCGTTCGAGAGTCTGCAACTGGCGATTCGTGATCCGGCCTTGGGGAATTTTGATCGCCGCGCGGAGAAGTTCGCTGTGGCACTCAACGACCTCGGCCAGGCCATCAATCCGCTACGACATGACCTGGATATGAAGATTCAAGATGACGAACTGATTGAGTACACCGAGTATCCGCCGCAAGTGGCTGCCAGTCGCTCCGACTGGTGGGATTCGCGCGTCCGCATCGATAACGAAGTGCTCTACAACCAGGTGGATCCGTTCATGTGGTCGTGGATCATCAGCCTGGTAGGGCTATGGTGCTTTGCGTTGGCATTTGGATGGCTCCGCAAGCCGATGATTTGGGCTGGCGTCATGGTGATGCTGTTTGGGATTGCCTGGATGGTGTTTGGTTTCTCGCTGCGAGTGAGTGTGACGAAGTTCGCCCCCGTGACGAACATGTACGAGACGGTAATCTACGTTGCCACCTTCGTATCCGCGCTGTCGTTGTGGTTCTTGCTGATGCCGGTCATCTGGCCCGGTTTGAAGCGCGCTTGGGTTTTGACGGGAGTCCCCGGCATTTGGGAAACCTCGGACGTAGAACCTGAGAACGCTCGCTACGCAGAACTGGGAGTAGCCAAGGGTATTGTCCTGCTCACTCGGCTGGGTCTCACCAGTTTGCTGGGGTACGTGCTTTCAGCGGCTCCCTATTCGGCGGGCGACCGTTCGATCCTCAACCTGGTGCCGCAGAGTTCTGGCAGCAGCGACATGATGGTTTGGGTGGTCAGTATTTTGGTATTTGTCTCCGCTTGCTTGTACGTGCCGCGTGCTGCCATCGCGCTCATCTTGGGGATGGCGATGATTCCCCAGGCCATGCGTGGTCAATGGGGCGAATCGCTCGAACAGGTATATCAACGCCGAGCGTTCGGTATGGCTGGGGCGTTTGTGGCCTGCGTGGCAGCGCTCGTGGCATGGTGGGCACCGGTGCTGGACAGCAGTTTCAGTCCCTTGCAACCGGTCTTGCGAGACAACTTCTGGCTCACGATTCACGTGTTGACCATTGTCTCCAGTTATGGAGCCGGGGCGTTGGCCTGGGGGCTGGGGATGCTCTCGCTCGGCTTCTACCTGTTCGGCAAGTACCGTGATCCGGTCAAGCCGTCAGCCGTGGCGAAGGAGTTTGGCCCTGCGGACGATTCGGACAAGCCGAAGCTGGTCAGCCGCCGCCCCCCTGAGCAGTGTGCCGTGCTGGCGAACTTTATTTACCGATCGGTTCAGGTGGCCGTGCTGTTGCTGGCGGCAGGAACCATCTTGGGCGGGCTTTGGGCCGACGTCTCTTGGGGACGTTTCTGGGGTTGGGATCCCAAGGAAGTTTGGGCCTTGATCTCGTTGTTGGTTTATCTGGCCATCTTGCATGGCCGTTACGCCGGTTTGTTTGGCAATTTCGGACTCGCCTTTGGTGCGGTGGCCGGGGCGTCTGCCATTATGTTCTCTTGGTACGGCGTCAATTTCGTCCTCGGAGCCGGCTTGCACTCCTACGGATTCGGTGCTGGTGGACAAGGCGAAGTGGGGGTCACGGTAGCCATCTGCTGGGTCTTCATGCTGCTCGCCTGCGGACGCTACCTGATCGAGACCAGTCAGCGCAAAGTTGCCCAAGCTGCCGACCCCTCGACCGAGCAACTGCAGCACGAAGTACTCGAAGACAACGAGGCCAACACCGTTCAGGCAGGCCGCTAATTCGCTGCTTTGCCTCGACCAGCGGGAAAGTAGTCGTCACGCTCCGTCGTGATGACAGCCGCGGCGTGTCATCTCACGCAATGTTGCGGGATCTTTGGAATCACACCCCGATGGGTGGCACTGGCGACTTGTTGCCAGTCGTTTGGTTGGACTTCATCAGAACGTCTATACGCTGACTACATCCCTTCTTGGTTCGTGAACAGTTGAGACAACTGTTCTACACTGGTCCCGCCGAGCTAGGGCTGGTACTCAAACTCGGTCAGCATTTCGGCAAGTAGTTCGAGCGGCAGGCCAACCACATTGGACTCGCTCCCTTCGACAACTTCCAGCCATCCGGTTCGGTCTTGGAATCCGAACGCGCCAGCCTTGCCTTCCCAGAGCCCGGTGTCGAGATACTCCTGGATGTCTGCCTCGGTAATCGGCAGCATCCGAAGCGTGGTTTTGGCCACCCGAATCTGATGGCGATCAGCCTCGACATGGCACAGGCAAAGCCCGCTGTACACCCGATGGACTCGCCCCGCCAACCGGGTCAGCATCTCCTGAGCGTGTTCTCGGTGCTGCGGTTTGCCCAACACGGTGCCATCGCACTCGGCCACGGTATCGCAGCCAATGACCAGCCCTTGCTGTAGATGCTGGACCACGTCGGCTGCCTTCTGCCAAGCCAGGCGGCCTACCAGTTCCGGCGGTGTTTCGCGGCTACACACTCCACACTCGGCCTGGTCGTCAGGCGGAACCACGCGGAAGTCATATCCGGCCTCCGTCAACAGTTCCCGTCGACGGGGGGACGTACTGGCTAGAATCAATTCCATGAGAGCAAAATCTGGTTGGGAGGAATGGTACAGGCCCTCTCCGTATTCCCGTCGCTGAGAAGAACGCGCTGAGCCGAAGCTCGAACCGGCTCAAGGTCCCAACCTCGTCTTAACCGTCACTGGGTGCAGTATGCAAACGGTCCGAGAATTTGCAACCCACCAAGGTCACAGGCGTTTGATGAATCACCTGGGCAGACAGGTACGTCACATGGGGCTCGCCGCCAAGTGCCACAACCAACTGGTCCGTTTCGAATGGCGAAGCCGCTAGATACGAGAACCCGCTGGGTGAGATGTCCAGGCAGCGAACCATCGAGAACATCGAACGGCCAGGCATGCACCCGTCGATGTAGGGGGCAATTTGCTGATTACGCGGATAGGCCGATCGCTCGTGCTGCCGCTGAGTTTGAGGACTCGCACCGCGTCCTTCTTTGAGGAGTGAATGCACGAACCCGTACAGCTCAACTTCAGACTGCGACATGATCTTAACCCTCGAGTTTCTCAACCAGCATCAATGCGTGACTCACTTCGCCACGACACCCGTGCCAGCTACTAATCCTTAGCCCCCCGTCATACCCAGGGCAAATGGCCCCAGATGGGGTCTTGAAAGCTTTTACGGACTAAAGAGTACGCGGCGCGGATCAGTGCGGTTGTACGCAAACTGCCGGCAAACCAATGGCTGCCAGCAGATGCAACACTGCTGGCAATGAGGCGACAGCAACTCTCGTTCGGTCGCCCCTTTTCGTTATCGCAAATGGCGCATTTACCCCAGGCTGAACAGACAAGCCCGATCATCTTGACCCGCCCCGGTAGGTTGCGCTATGGTGTGCCACGCGCCGCGGTATGTACGTCGCGAAGGATCGCCCCCCCGTGCTGGCAGCAGCCAGGCAATGAGGTATCGCAGCGGATGCGAGCTCCCATTTTTGTCCTCAATTACAACGGCCGTCATTTGCTCGAGCAGTGCTTGGGCAGCGTGGTCGCTGCTGCTGAAGCGTCCGAACATGACTGTCCGGTTGTGGTGGTGGACAACTCCTCCACAGATGACTCGCTCGAATTCGTGCGCAGCACGTTTCCGCAAGTTGCGACCTTCTCGCATGCCAACGTTGGGCTCTGTTCCCTGAATGCGGCCGTCGCCCACTTTCCGGGAGAGGCGGCGCTGTTGCTCAACAATGACATTCGCTTGGCCGTGGATGCCGTGGATCCGCTGCTCGCCCCGTTGTGTCCGGCCAACCTTGGTGGGGAGTCAAACTGCTTCTTCACAGCTCCCCAATGCTGGTCGTTTGATGGAACAACCTACGAAGGATTTCGCACCGCTGTTGGTTGGCGCTGGGGTTTGATCCAGGCCACGGCGCGTTATAAGGGCTACGAATCAGGGATCGAGATCCCCAGTTGGACCGCGTCCGCCGGCGCAGCCTTGGCTGTCCGCCGCGAAACATTCTTGAACTTGGGAGGGTTTGATTCACTCTACCTGCCAGGCAGACTCGAAGATGTGGATCTCGCCTACCGTGGATACCTGGCCGGAGGGCATGGCCGCTACATTCCTGCATCACGCGCCTGGCATGCCGGAGCGGCGAGTTTTGGTCCGGCGTTCGGAGATGCCGGATGCGAACTACTAGCGCTTCGCAACACACTCTTGTTTCAGTGGAAGAACCTCCGGGACCCTTGGCACCTTGCCAGACAGTGCTGTCATCTGCCGGTGCGGCTCCTTGGAGATTTTGTTCGAGCTCCGTTTCGCTCCGCGCCTCGGAGATTCCTGTTCATCAAGGCTTTGCTTGGAGCGGTAGGGCGTCGTGGCCAGATTCGCCACACCGGGCAGCAGACGCCAACTAGCCGACAGCGCGAGCGGCGGTTCTTTGCCATGTTCCACCCCCGGCAGATGCAACGTCATGTGAGCACGTACACACCTGGCGTGCACGAGCAAGGGAGCCACTTCGAGCGTTCAACGCAAACGCCAGATACCTCGCGCACAGAGCAACCATCGGCCGAGGTGGCTTCATGAACATGGCCACGGGAAGCACGTTTGAAAACAGTTGCCAACCGGCGGCTTGTTCGCAAGAGTCGGCCCTGCTGACTCGTTGGCGTCAGGTAGAACAGCGTCGCGCTCAGGCGTATCCCATTTCGCGCTGGTACGTTCGTCCCTTCGCCGGCCTGGTGGCTCGCTGTTTCCAACACACGAGTTTGCGTTCGGATCATGTCACCTGGTTGGGCGTGTTGGCCGCCTGCGCAGCCATCGGGCTGATGCTGCAAGGTTGGATGTGGGGAGCTGGCGCGGCGGCCATGCTGGCATGGTTCTTCGATCGGTTGGATGGACAACTTGCTCGCCTGCAGCATCGCGCCTCAGCTTGGGGAGCCTGGCTGGATGGCAACCTGGACGAACTCGTCGATGTTGCCTGGCACATTGCTGCCGCCGCGGTCTTGGCGGCTCGTACTCCGCTGGACACCACTCCCCCGGACATCACGCCCTGGCTGCTGGTAATTGCGTTCTTGGGAGGCAAGTACCTGTTTGCCTATGGGCTGAGCCAAGAACGAGAACTCACATCGCAGGAGCCGAGCGTCGCAGGCGACTCCGCGGATTCAACTTCGAAACCAAACCGTCTGGCGTGGCTTTACCACTTGCCGGCCAATGCAGACGTGCGACTGCATCTGTTCGTCGTTGCATTGCTGACCAACCTGCTGTGGTGGGAACTGCTGGGAGTTGCCTGTTATTACAACGCCCGTTGGTTGCTCCGATATGGGCTGGTCGCTCGTCGCCTTCGCAGCGGAGGCCTGGTATGAGCGGCATCCACATCTCGGCGGCCATCATCACGCTGAACGAGTCGCGCGTGATTGCCCCATTGCTGCAAGCCTTGAGTTGGGCAGATGATATCGTTGTCGTTGACGGCGGAAGCGACGATGCAACCGTCGAGATTGCTCGCCGTCATGGCGCACGCGTGGTTTCGCATCCGTTCGACAACTTTGCCCAACAGCGGAATCGGGCCATTGATCTGGCCCGTGGTGAGTGGGTCCTTTCGATCGACGCCGACGAGTGCCCAACGCCCCGCCTGGTGGACGAAATTTTATGGCAAACTCGCAACGGTCGCCGTGCCGGGTATCGAATTCCAATTCGCAGCAAAATCTTTGGTCGCAAGATGCGTTTCGGCGGAACCCAGGATGATCGACCGGTGAGGCTGTTTCGGCGCGATGCCGCACGTTGGTCAGGCAGTGTGCATGAGCGGCTCGTCGTGCAAGGTGAGTTGGGAGAACTCCGGCACCATTTAGAACACGACACGATCGAAGACTTCTCGGCGTTCTTGACCAAGATGCACCGATACACGTCGCTGGCCGCGCAGCGGATGACGGACAACGCACGGCCGCCGCGCTGGCGCGATACCTGGCTGCGTCCTCCGTTCGAAGTGCTACGACGCCTGGTTTGGAAAGGGGGCATTCTGGATGGCCCTCATGGTTGGGCATTCTGCCTGCTCAGTGGATTGTCTGAGTGGGTTCAAGCCCGAGAACACGGTCGCCTGTGGGAAGTTCAACAGTCGGCAGATTCCGACGCCGCGCCTAACGTGAAGAAGCATCCAGAACCGCGAGTTTTTCACTGCAAAATTGCGATGGTTTCTGACACAAAGCAACCGCTGGTTGTTTCACGCCTTCATCCGCAGCCCAACGTGGTTGCCCACCCCCTTCCGGTATCTCAGGCATGACACTGCCGCTCCTTCCACTCCTGCTGGATCAAGTGCCAGAGGGCTTACCGCAAGCGCTCGAACAAGAAGGAATCCCCTGCGCGCCGCGAGGGCAAGCGCGGGGGAAGTTCGTCCTGTTTGATTCCCAAGCGTGCCGTACGCCGAGGGTAGGGCACGATCAACTCCCCGTTGATATTCATCCCTGCCGGGCTGGGCACGCCATGAATCCGTTCTCGGCACTCATGGATGAGCGCAGCCGTCGGTGCGGTTGGCGGATCGCAGGGTTGGAAGTTGTGGAAGAGGTGGCTCGACACGACAAGGCTGCCATTCGCCGTAAACTGCTTTCGCAGATTCGAGCGTACGTGGAACAGGCGGGCGGGCTCTGGGTTCGCGTGGCTGCTTACCCGTTCCCTTATCGAAGTGCATTCAATCTACGGATTGACTACGACCAGTACGATCCCGATGACTTCTCGCGTTTGCAAACCACGATCGAGCGGCACCAGCATGCCGCCAGCCATTACATCTGTGCTTCTTCGTACGAGAACCACCCGGAAGTTTTGGCGTCGTTTGCTGATCTGGATGTTGGTTCGCACGGTTACTGGCATCACACGTACTGCGAGTATGAGGCAAACCTCAAGAACATCCGGCGCGGCATCGAGTCTTTGGAGCGCGCGGGGATTGTGCCGCGCGGGTTCGTCGCGCCACATGGCCGCTTCAACGCTGGCTTGATGCAGGCGCTCGGCGAACTCAAGGTGACGCACAGCTCGGAGTTTGGGATCGCCTACGACGAACTTCCCTTCTGGC
>CALOEH010000148.1:0-13312 GCA_942492195.1 uncultured Planctomycetia bacterium
CGTGCAGTTCGACATTCGCGTTGGCACCGGATTGAACCAGTCCGCCGCAGACTTCTTCGCAGGTGCCGGGTTCTCCGTCCGGATGTACTAGGCGCTGGGGGTCGGCAGTTTCCAGCCCACTTCGATTCGAAGAAATCTGCAACATGTGGGGAATTTCCTGTTAGGGATCATGTCATAATGCAGTTTGTGTCTGAAGGAACACCCTGCCACGTGATGCGGTCCCATGACTTCCTCCATTGTGCAAACCGAGCAGCTTGCGAAACACTACGGCACCGTTCAGGCGCTCGAGGACTGCACGTTGACCGTGCCATCGGGTGAAGTCTTTGGATTGCTAGGGCCGAATGGTTCTGGAAAATCGACGTTGTTGCGATTGTTGATGGGGTTCTTGCGGCCTACCTCAGGAACGGCGAGGGTTCTCGGTCACGATTGCTGGCACAACAGCCTGGCGGTTCGACAAGCCGTGGCCTATCTGCCAGGCGACGTGCGATTGTTCCCGAGGATGCGTGGGGGCGAGATTCTAAGGCTCTTCACCAGCATTCGGCCGAATGCCAGTCTCCTGCTTGCCCAGCGGTTGGCAGAGCGTCTGGATGTGGACCTCAAACGACCGGTCGGCAAGTCCTCCACCGGGATGCGGCAGAAGTTGGCACTTGCCTGCGTGCTGGCCGTCGATGCCCCCTTGGTCATCCTCGATGAGCCGACGGCCAACCTTGATCCGACCGTGCGGCGCGAACTACTCACCTTGGTTCGCGAAGCCGCCGCGGCCGGCCGAACCGTACTCTTCTCTTCGCATGTGCTTTCTGAAGTCGAGGCCGTTTGCCACTCGGTCGCCCTGCTGCGTCGTGGGCGTTACATCCACTGCCAAGATATGAAGTCGCTGCTGCATCAACATCGGATTCGATTGAAACCAAGCGGCCCGTTGCCGGAGTTGCCCGTCGAACTGCGTGAACATACGCATCTGGAATCCGAGCCGACGGGGCACGTCACCATCATCACGCCGGGTGCACTCTCTGCCTGGCTGGCCTGGCTGGCGCAGGTTCCATTGGCCGAAATTCATATCGAACCGGTCGGTTTGGGAGCCATCTACGAACAATACTATGGGGCCGAGGTGACTCAAGCCGAGGCTGCCAGCGCGGTGCCTGAGGGCGTCAGCCTGTGAACACTCCCACGACGCGCGTGGTTCGCGCGGTTGCTGAGACCAAGCCCCATCGTCCACTGTGCAATGCCGCGCTTTGGAAGTTGGCCGTGCTTGAATCTCGTACCATGCTGCTGGCCTGTTCAGGGCTGATGTTCGCCTTCCATTGGTTGTTTGTGTGGCTCACGAGTCAGATTGAGTTGGGACCGCTCAGTGTTTTGGCGCAGATGATTCCGCCTGCCTGGCAGAAGCTGCTCCCGGTGCCGATCGGCGTGATCGCCACCAACGTCGGCATGGTCTCCATGGCCTATGTCGAACCGATTGTGGTCATTGTCATGTTGGTCTGGTCAGTCGGCCGAGGATCTGACGCAGTCAGCGGACCGCTGGATCGCGGGACGTTAGAAATGTTGCTAGCCCAACCCATTCGCCGCGGCGAGTGGTATGCCACCGGTGCCGTGGTGACCATTGCCGGGGCTGCCGTGATTGCGGCCTCTTGCTGGATCGGGACCTGTGTCGGTTTGTACCTGGTTCCCTTTCCCGAAGAGATCTCACCACTGTGGTATTTGCCGGCCGCGGCGAATGTGTTGGCATTGACCGTGTTTCTGTCCGGCACGGCCAGCGCAATCTCCGCCCTGCATCGGTATCGCTGGCAAACCATCGGATGGATGGGAGCCTTGTTTGCCGCGACTGTCATCATCAAGGCGATAGCACTGATGGCACCTCAGGCCGGGGCGCTGATTTATCTGTCGTTCTTGGGAGCGTACGAACCGGTCCTGTTGGTGACGGATGCGGATCCATGGCAGATCTCGCTTCGCTACTGCGGAATCCTGCTGCTTCTCGGCTCGCTGGCGTACGTTGCCGGCGGCTTCCTGTTCTGCCGGCGCGACCTACCACCGCCAGTCTAGAATTCCTATTTACGCCAGCGTTGCAGAGGAATAGGCTGTCATGCACCTGGACACAAGGTCGTGCCAGATTGACCATCTTAGCTTTTGAACGGGGGGGCGAATCCATGCCCAAGCGACTCGTTTCTGCAATTGCCGTCGGCGTCTACTTTCTTTGCACCGCGATCACGGTCGCTCAAGAAAAGCCTCCTAAAGAGCCTCCCCAAGAAGCCGCTCCGGCGGAAACCAAGTCAGCCGACGAACTCCTGAACCTGGCGCTGCAAGCCAAGCTTGAAGCGGAAAACTTGCTGGACTTAGGCGAAGTCATCACGCTTTGCGATCGTGCCTTGGCAGCAGGACTCAAAGGCGAAAGCAAAGGTCTAGCCGAAAAAATGCTGGCGGGTGCCTTGGTTCAGCGCGGTACGGCGCTGACCCAAACCCTCACGCGCACCGCCCCAGGCAATCTTGAAGAATTGCAACAACTGGTCCGCATCCGGCAGCTGGCATTGGACGACTTGCAGCGGGCTGTCGATCTGGATCCCCAGGCCGAACCCCACGTCCTGCTGGCCAAGCTCTATTCGCTGCGGAAAGAAGAGCATGATCAGGCCAAGAAATCACTCAATGCGGCTATCAAGATCGCTTCGTCCAACACGCTCAAGGGCGAAGCCTACCTGCTTCGGTCGAGCCTTCAAACCGACGACAAACTGCGACAGGCCGATCTGGACGAAGCGGTCAAGCTGGACCCCAACGACTATGATATTCGGGCCGAACGGGCAAACTACCTGTTCGAGCAAAAGAAGTTCGAAGACGCGCTGGCCGAAGCCAACAAGGCCATCGAACTCGACAACGAAGAGCCTCTCACGTACCAGCTTCGCGGACTGATCCTGGCCTCCACGGACAAACTGGATGAGGCAACCAAAGACTTTGACAAAGCCATTGATATGGGGCTCAACTCGGCCCTGGTCTATGCCCGCCGTGCCCAGCTTCACTTGCTCAACCAAAAGCCGGAACAGGCTGTGAACGACCTCAACAAGGCTTTGGCCCGCACGCGCCCCACGCCGCAGTTGTTGCTACTCAGGGCTGGAGCTTACCAGCAACTGGAGAAAGACAAGGAAGCCCTGCAAGACGTGGACACCGCACTGACGCTCAGCCCTGGCCTGCCTGAGGCTCTTCGCGCCAGGGCGATGCTGCTGGCCGGCTCGGGAGATATCGCCAAGGCGATTGTGGACTTGGAGAAACTTCGCGACGACGAGGACCAAGGAAAAGACCAGCAACTTCTCTTACAGTTGGCCATGCTCTACAGCGCGAACAAAGAATCGCGCCAGGCCATTGAGATTTACACCCAAGTGATCAAAGAGGACGAAAAGAACTTTCTGGCCTATCAAGGTCGGGCGGATGCCCATCTCCGCTTGGGAGAACAGACCCAGGCCCTGGCAGACTACGCCAAGGCCATCGAACTGAATCCAGACTCGAGCCACATTCTCAACAACATGGCCTGGCTGCTGGCCACCAGCCCCGACGAGAAGATTCGCAACGGCACCAGGTCCATTGAGTTGGCCAAGAAAGCTTGCGAACTGTCCGAGTACAAGCAGGCACACATCCTCAGCACGCTGGCCGCCGGTTATGCCGAGACTGGCGATTTCAAGACAGCGATCGAGTGGTCGCAAAAGGCCGTTGAGCTGAGCGAAGAAGGGATTGATGATCAGCTCAAACAGGAACTGAAAAGCTACCAGGCCAAGAAACCTTGGCGAGAGTTGGTCAACGAAGAAGAAGACGCCAAGACCACGGACGAAGACAAACCGGCCACCCCGTAAACATCGTAGTGTAGAGCAGTTGTCCCCAACTGTTCACCTGCTTGAACAGTTGCGACAACTGTTCTACATAGTGATGACGGGAGTTCTCTAGACGATGCTCTGCCACAATTCCGGCATTCCGGCAATGAAGCGAAGCATCACGGTGAGCAACAGGTAGCCTCCGCAGTGCAGCAACCCCGTGCTGAACTCAAGGTCGTAGCAGGCAAAACCGGCGACACCGCCAAAGGCTACCAGCGGTGGGACCACAAACATCCATTGCCACGGTTGTTCTAGGAACTCTGGCGGGACAAATTTGAACCCGACCCAGAGTCCAATGTAGACCACGCTACAGATCAGGGTTCGCAACAATACTCCCAAACCTCGGTAAGGGGGAGTCTCTTGGTTTCGCAAGACCAGGTACTCGGCGAAACAAATCGGCGGTGTCACCAAGGCTAACCCGATCATCACCAACAGCGGGCTATCGACCAAATCCACCTGTCGGCCCACCAGCCAGGTGACGAACAGCGTCACGACCACGCCGCCCACCAGGATGGCGATCATGGGTGCTGAGAGCTTGATCTCGGTCCGCTTGATCGGCTTGATGTTGGGGGCACCCGTCGAAGTCTTGCCGCCATGAGCCGTTTCGGGTTCGTCGATCTTCACTTCCAGCTTGTCCGGAATGGAGATCACAGCCTTGCACTTAGGGCAAGGACCTTTCTTACCGGCGTACTTGTCGCTCACGCGGAACGTAGCTTGACAGCCAGGGCACACAACCGGAATCGGCATTCCGCAAAACTCGCAGACGAGACGTGAGTAGTGAGGTCGGGCGCCAATGCCGATCCAGCAATTCACAAACGAACATGGCGCAGCTTCCACACGCTTGATTCGGGGGAAGCCAGGGCGTTTGGTGCAATTCCATTCGCTCAACTGGCTCCAGTGTTTGTCCCACCGCCCTCGTTGTCAAGCACCCGTTGCTCCTTCTCGTTTGAATTGCCAACAGGACGCCCTCCAGACGATTCGTGTGAACTCCGTCTGCTGCCCAACCGGCGTGCCAGGCGAGGCTTCGTACTGCTCGGTTGGGAACGACTTTCGCAGCCGCACTTTCTTGATTCGACCACATTGTAAGAACCGGCGATCAACTGGCTAACCCCTTGCCGCCCAGTAAAGAAAGCGATATTTCACAAGAGACAGGGTTGTTTGAGACCCGAGTTCGTGCGACTGCCCGCTACTCTTTCACTTGCAGCGCATCGAGCCAATCCATGCGAAGGATGGATTGCTGGATGAAGGCATGTGCCAACAGCGCGAACGCGGCGGATACCAACAGCGTCTTGATCCAGATCGAAGGTCCCGTGATGACCGGGATCCGAAAGAGTTCGGAATCGTAGGCTTCGGCCAGACCGATGCTGAGCCAATAGCCCAAGACAATGCCCAGCAGCGTGCCGAGCAGATTGACGATCATGCTCTCGCGGAGAAACAGGCTGCCGATCTCCCATGGTCCATACCCGAGAACGCGCAGCGTCGCAATTTCTCGTTGCCGTTCAGACAGGCTGATCAACGAGGCGTTCAACACGCTGCCGAAGAAAATAATGCCGGCGAAAAGAATCAGCATGAAGATGAATGTGTTTTGAGTCTTGATCACGGTTTCCTCTAGATTAGTGATCATGTCTTGGGCCGACACCACGGATTGAACGGCCGGCATCTGTTTCAATTGCCGGTTCAGTTCTTGCTGGTGCTGAGGATCGCGATCCAAGGCAAGTTGAACGCCAGAGACCGCATACTCTTCGTTGATGAGTCGGTTCAAATAATGGATGTCCGCATAGACACTCATGCCCAAGTACCCATCGACAATGTTCACGACGGACACGCGGTGGGTTTGCCGGAGTCCTTGAATCATGCGAACGGTGACGGTGTCTCCCTGGTGCAGGTGGAGAATCTCGGCCAGTTTCCGACTCATCGCCAATCCAACGGTCGGCACGCTGACCAGGTTGCCATCCGTATCGCGAGGGCGTGTCAGTTGCGCCCCAGGCATGATGCCTGTGATCCCGGCCCGTTTGTGATAGGGACCATTTCGGTAAACGCAGGAGACCTGCAACTGCGGTTCGGCAATGTCAACACCAGGGAGTCGTTGAGCCTCGTGGATGACTTCGATGCCGGCCAGGTCCTTGAGTGCCAGGTCCAGGTCGCTGCGCTGAACGAGTTTGAACTGAAAATCAATCAGATAGTGAATCGCTTCGCTCATGGTGAAGCCGGTCACAAGAATGGCGGCACCCATACAAGAGGCAAACAGTCCTGCCGCCGTACGCAGGCGGCTCCGCACCACGCTGCGCAGTACCATTCGCCAGCGAAAACTCAAACGCCGCCAGAGCCAACCGACCCGTTCCAAAAGAATGGCACCCCCTTGTCGAGGAGGCTTCGAACGCATGGCTTCGGCCGGTTGCAGCCGAATGACCGAGTAGACCCCTTGCAGGGTGCCGGCAAGCGCGCAGGCGAGGCTGATCGCGATACCAACGGCCATTTTCAACGGATAGAACTCGCTCTGCAGATCCGGAAATTCATAGAACTGCGCATAGAGATCGGTCATAGAACTGGCCAGCATGTACCCCAGCCCGGCTCCCAACACTCCTCCAAGCAAACCGACACAACCGCCGAACTTGACATAGTGCCAGACCAGCGGCGTCAGTGGGTAGCCCAAGGCTTTGAGCGTTCCGATCGTGGTTCGCTGTTGTTCGATCCAGCGGCTCATCAACACGTTGAGGATCAACGCCGCCACGGCGAGAAACATCATCGGCATGATGGTCGTGAAGGTCTTGAGCCCATCGAGTTCGCCAGTGAGGTAGCGATTCGAGGCCTGATCCTTGAGCGGTGTGGAGCTGAAGACTCCGTACGGTTCGAGAAGTTGTTCGGCTCGGCGCAGCACTTCGTCCGGACGCTCGCGCACACCCACGGCCAACAGTCCGGCAACCTGGTTGACGGCCCCTTCGAAGTCATAGACATCTTCGGCATACGACTGTTTGAGATAGAAGACACCGAAGTTCGCAGGATCTGGTGCCAATGCGCCTGGACCGACCAGGTAAACGTACTCGCTGCTAATGGCCGTTCCCACCACAAACAATTCTTGTCGTCGATTGTTCAGGATCAGGTGGATCCACTGGCCTGGCCGAACTTGGTGATGCCGGGCAAAGGCGTCGTTGAGAATAACCTCGTTGCTACGTTCGTTCGTGAAATAGCTGCCGGTCCGCAAGACCAGGTCATTAATCACCGGGTGCCGCTGATCCGGGAGCGAGAGCACCTGGCCGTTGATCAGTTTGGGATGGTCTTCGAGATCTACGGTGGCAAAGAACTGAATCCGAGGGCGGATCTCAATCACTTCAGGCATGGCCGAGATCGCGGCCAGACTTGAGACCGGGATCTTTTTGACATCAATTGTGAAGTCAGCCATTCGGCATTGGGCATAGTATCGCTGTTTGGCCCGACTCAAGTTCTCGTAGCAAGAAGAGAAGGCAATGTAACAGGAGACGCCCACTGCAATGATGCAGGTGATGGCAGCCAATCGAAACCAGGCGGTGTAGAGATCCCGGCGAAGCTTGCGGTCAAGGACGCTCACCAAGTGACCTCTTCGGGAGCCAGGGGGTGTTGGTTCTCGATGATTTCGACCACATCTCCAGATCTCAGCCGGACCACGCGGTCTGCCATATCACCAATCGCGGCGTTGTGCGTGATGATGATGATGGTCTTCCCCAACTTCTCTTTGAGATCAACCAGGAGCCGCAAGATGCGCTTGCCGGTGGCAAAATCCAACGCGCCGGTCGGTTCGTCGCACATGAGCAAGTCTGGGTTCTTGGCCAACGCTCTGGCAATCGCCACCCGCTGCTGCTCACCACCAGACATTTGCGAAGGGAAGTGGTCTGCCCGCTCCGCCAGCCCAACCATCTCGAGGACTTCGTCCACAGATAATGGATCGCGGCTGATCTCTGTGGCCACCATCACATTCTCACGGGCAGTGAGATTCGGAATCAGATTATAGAACTGAAAAACAAACCCCACGGTCTCACGTCGGAAACGTGTCAACGTGCGCGCGTTGGCCTGACTGAGGTCTCGGTCGCCAAAGTAGGCATGGCCAGTGGTGGGAGCATCCAGCCCGCCGACGATGTTCAGCAGCGTGGTCTTGCCAGACCCGCTAGGGCCTACCATGACCAGCAATTCGCCAGTGTAGATCTCCAGCGAGACGTGGCGGAGTGCCTGAACGGGGACCTCTCCCATTTGAAAGGTCTTCTCGACGTTTTCCAGTCGAAGCAAGACGGGACGTTCGCCATCCATCGGGTCGTTTCCCTGCAGAGTCTTCGTTTGAGCCCGATGCGCGCATCTGCACATCCGCTTCAAACGTAGGTTCTTACCTGGTCAGCGGCAAGCGCAGCAGCCATGTGGAGCATGTGAACCACGAAGGCGAAGGACTGAACCCAATAACCGTTACGGTCAGCAAGCTGTGGCTCAGAACAACTCTGAGATCGGGGCACCTTCGGCCAGAATCGGCATCGGGCGGCCGGCATGGTTGTTGAACGAAAGCGAGGGGTCGATGCCCAGCACGCGATAGATGGTCGCCAGCAGATCGCCAGGTTTCAGCGGACGCTGGACCGGATGTTCGGCCTTGGAGTTGGTAGCCCCAACCACCTGACCACCGCGCAGCCCACCGCCGGCAACCATGGCGGCTGATGGCATTCCCCCAGTGATCTCGACCTGGGATCGGAATGCCTGGCTGCCCTTTGTTCAAGCGGGGCGTGCGGCCAAACTCGCCCATGACCACCAACAGCACATCATCCAACATCCCGCGCACCGTGAGATCTTCCATCAAGGCAGACACCGCCCTGTCCACATGCACAAGCTTGGAGCCATGCCCCTTTTCAATGCCAGAGTGGTTATCCCAATGCGGCATATCAACCGTGACAAAACTCACTCCAGACTCGACCAAACGGCGTGCCATCAAGGTGTAATGACCCCAGGGGCCCCGACCGTACAGGTCCCGCAACTTGGGGGACTCTTTGTCCACGTCGAACGCCTGACGTGCCTGAGGGTTGAAGATCAGGTCGGCCGCCTGCGGTTGGTACTGATCCATGGACTGCATGACGTCGGACTGGTCGACTTCGCGATTCATCAGATCCAACTGCTGGAGCAGACTCAGCCGCTCTGTCGAACGCTGCTGGTCTGCCTGTTCGATACTGGCCAAGAACTCCGGCGGCTTAATGGGGGTGGTATAGGTAGCCGGAAGATACTTCTGCTTCATGTTGATCTGGAACGGACCGTACGATCCTCCCAGGTACGCGGCACCTTGATAGCCGGGGTACACGTACACGGCGTGGGCGGCCGGAACTCCAACAAACGCTGGCATCCCCTGCACGTTGGGACCTTTGACACGCGAAACGTACGAACCAACCGAAGGAAACATCGGGGCTTTGTTCGCTGTCGTTGAGCCGAATCGCCCGGTCAACATCCAGTGCGCCGCGGCAAAGTGATCGCCGTTGTCGTGATGCAACGAACGGATGAACGCCATCCGGTCTGCGTACTTGGCATGGCCTGGCAACGTTTCACAAAGTTGTATGCCGGGAACGTTGGTCGAGATGGCCCCGAACGGACCACGGTACTCGGCCGGGGCGTCTGGCTTGGGATCGTAGGTTTCCAGTTGGCTCGGCCCGCCATCAAGCCACATCAGGATGACTGATTTATTGTTCCGCGAGGCACTCCCGGCGGCTTGCAATCGGAGCAAATCACCCATGGACATGCCGAGGCAACTCAGCACGCCAACCTTGAGTGCCGTGCGTCGTGTTGAGCCCTGGCAATTAGAAGACGTCCGTCCGTTGGTAAGCTGGAGCATGGCGAGATTCTATGGCGTGGTTGACGGGGGGGTTCAGCGTATCGAAGATCACAAGAATCAATCGGTCAACCCTGGAGATTGTAAACGATATCGGCAGAGAAACCTAGAGTACGCCCCCCGCTTGAGCCGCGCCCCAGGCAGCCGTTGGGATTGCCGCGACCTGCCATTATCTCCGCCGCGAGATCAGGCCCAGCACGGCTGCGAACAAAGCTCCCCCGATGATGGACCAGAGAATCGGAAAAGGTTCCGCCCCCACATTCACAGTGAACCCCATAGGCAGATTCAAGCTGCGAGCCAACCAGGTTCCGAGCAGGGCACCCACGAATCCCAGGGCGATGCTCACCAAACATCCGCCGCGGGAAACTCCTGCCAACGCCTGGCCAATACTTCCGCAAATCGCAGCGACCAGCAGCAAAACCAACAATTCAATCAAGGTCATGACTAGCGTTCTCACTTCTCGGCAAATCTGATCCGTTGTGTCCTGGCTACAAGATACGGTTCAACGGTTGGCTCGTCGACTACCCACGGAGGTACGAGGTCGGAGTTCGAACCAATTTGACCGTGGGCATGTCGAACTGCTGGTGACCGTCCACTTGCGCTCCAGCACCCATGCTCCGAAGAACTTAACGGATTCGTCTCCCTGTTTCACTTCATATCAAGTGCAGCCAGGGTGCGGCGCATCTCTCATGGCGCATGATAGCATCACTGACAATCGGCGTGTAATTTTATGCACCGCTGGTTAGAATCGGCGTGAAAGTGGACATGGAAATTCTTGCGCGTGCGACTTTGCCTTTCGGCCGGTGCAAAATACTTCTATCACCACCTGATTCGGTGAAGCATCGAGCCTGCTGCATCACGTTCTTTGCAGGCGGTGCCGGTTTGAAGGGTTGCAGCCGGCCCGGTAGGCTTCCGCGACTTGAACTCCGGCACAGCTGACGGTGGCGCCTGGAGGCTTGATCGCGACAATTCCTCACAGCCCTCACTCAAACAGGTATCATGGAAGTCATGGCCAAACACGCTCCGCCCTTACCCTGTTTGCAGGAAGAAGTTCACCGTGCGTTCACCATCTCATGGCAAGGGGGCAATTCCGCCCAACCCTGACCAGGCCCTTGCCGCTGGGCAGCCTGCTCGTGTTGCCAATGTCCAGCGACGCTGGATGTTTCGGCTATTTGCGTTGGGGTTGGGGGTCTTGCTCGCATTGATTGTCTCGGAGGTTGCCCTGCATTTTTACGAGCCTCCTCGGCTCCGTTCGATGCGGCTGTTGACCAACGATCACACCAACGACGTATACCACTGCTACAGTTCCAATCCCAACGGCGAGTTCGAAGAACTGCCTCACATGAGCCTTGGCTTCTGGAGTTTGCGAGACGACATTTCTCCGCTGGAACGGTTTTCGCACAATCGATACATGGTGAAAGACGCTCACGAGACACCGTGGGCAGTACGGGTTCAGCGGACTCGGATTGGTCCGGTCGATTTTCGTGACTGGAAGTACGAGAAGACCATTCCCCCAGGGATGACGCGGATTGTTCTGGCGGGTGATTCCTTTGTGTTTGGGCAAGGCGTGCCGCTCGAACTGACGATGAGCCGAAAGCTGAACGAGCAACTGGGCAAAGACGTGCAAGTTGTCAACGGTGGCGTGCCTGGGCTCAACACGCATCATGAAGTTCAATGCTTGGACGTGATCCGGGAGGAGCTCGACTTCGACTCCGTAGTGCTGGTGTTCATTCCCAATGACATCAGCCTGAACTCTGAGTTGATGAAGCAGCAAGAGTTCATCAATGACTTTATCAACGTGCGAGACGGAGCCTGGCAGCGTAGCGGGCGGCGCTGGTACGCGGGACACTTTGCCCTGTTCGAACTCGTCGGTTCGTACGTTGACATGCGAATGATCGAACGCGATACGCGGCAATGGTACTTGAACATGTACGATCCCCGCACAACCAAGAGGGCTTGGACCAATTGGCGGACGATTTTGAGCAACTGGCCGGCAAGCCCTACCCGGTGGCATTGGTGATTTATCCGCTGATCGAATCTCTCGAAGACTATCCATTCACGAGCATCCACCAACAGGTCCGCGAACTGGCTCGTGCGGCGGGCCTGCCTGTCTTGGACGTGCTGCCACGGTTGGCCGACTACCCAACCGAAGCACTGCAGGTGCACTCCAGCGATCATCACCCCAATGGCCAGGCAGCTCAGGTGGCGGCCGACGCCATCGCCGCCTGGTTGAAGTCAGACCTGCCAGACTACTTGCAAGGTTCCCACGGCCTCGACCGTCGCGCGCCCCATGCAGGCGATGCCGCGGATCAAGTTGATTGAACGGACTTGAGTATCGCTGACGGGAAACTTGCGGGCACCTGCGCGTCGCTGCATAATGCTTGGGAAGAATGAGGCATTTCACCTTCGGTCGTTCCTTGGAAACGAACATTCCGGGTGAAACACAATCGGACTCCGAGAAGAGTTCTCTAAGGAACAGATATGCAGAACTTGACGGCTGACGGTGACCCTGCCGGGCAAGGAGCGGCAACCTCGAACCGCAAGGCCATGGTGCTGTCTCATCTGGCAATCGCCCTCTACCTGTGCGTCTTCTTTTGGAAGTCTCTCTCAGGAGCAGGGGTTTTCTTCTGGTACGACCACTCGTCGATCTATTTGCCGCTGCACATTGAGAACGCAGAACTGCGCGCAGAGGGTCAATTGCCGCTTTGGAACCGGCACTGCCTGTTGGGATATCCCTCGCAGGCAGAGCACGAAGTGAATGGGTTTTATCCGCTGACGTCGGTCTTCCATCTCTTCTCAGATCCAGCTCGTGCGTATGCGGTGTTCATCGTGCTGCATTATGCCATTGCAGCCTACTCGATGATGTTTCTCATGAGCAGGCTGGGTTCTGGCCCCGCAGGTCAGACCGCGGCGGGACTCGTGTACGCCTTCGGCGGAAGCATGGTGGGCATGAATATCAGCTTGACGGTGATGCTACCACTCTGTTGGGCACCGTTGGTAATGGGGTTTCTATTCCAAGCATTCGACAAGTTCTACTGGTCCGAATTTCTCGGCGCAGCCATCGCCCTCGCCATGTTGATTATGTCTGCGCATGCAGGCAGTGGGCTGTACATGATCTTGGTGGTTGCTGTGATGGCTGCTTGTCAGTGGCGGGGGACCGGTCGCTGGAAACAGCTAGGTTCGGCACTTCTAATCACCACCGGAGTTGGCCTGGTGGCGATCTCGTTGACGGCTCCGCTGCTGCTCTATTTTGCAGAACTAGTTTCCTACTCACGACGCGCCGCAGGGTTTGTTGCAGCGGAGTTGCACCATCAATCCATGCCGCCTCAGCATTTCTTGCAGGTCTTGGTGCCGGATCTATTCGACAGTGGATACCCCGCCTATGCGCTCGGAGGCGAACAGCGGATCTATTTCGGCTTGATCGGGTTACCGCTGTTGGTGCTGGGCTGGAACTGCCGTTCGTGCAGGCACCTCAACGCATTCCGTGTTCTCGCGATCTTGGGAGTGATCTTAGCGCTGGGAAGATTCGGAGGCCTGTATTCTCTGCTGACAATGCTTCCCGGTTTCAATACCCTGCATGTGCCCCGCCGCGCCGTTCTGCTCGCCGCATTGGGAGTTGCTCCGTTGATTGGGTTGGGTATCG
>CALOEH010000149.1:0-33006 GCA_942492195.1 uncultured Planctomycetia bacterium
GAAGTCGTCCGGATAATCGCAGTAGATGATGTCGTTGCCGGAGAGCTGCAGGACCTTGTCGTTGCCTGCAATTTCACCCAACGTGGTTGGCAAGTCGGCACGGAACAGCCCCTTACCACCAGCGGTGGCGTATAAGGTAACCCGTTCGCTATCACCACCAGGCATGGTGGTCACCAGCACGGGAATCCGATCGTTTCCTTTACTCACGTTGAGGTCAGGATCGTAAACAACAATCGAGAGGTCCACGCCAGGCGTGTGCCAGCGTTTGCTCTCGCGACCCAGACGCCCCACCGTGCGGAGCAACTCCAATTGGTCCATGTATCGTTCTTCGGCAGCATACACTTCGGACAGATTGAAGAGAGCTTCGTTGGCGAGCTGAATATTCGGCACCATTTCGAGCACGCCACGGAAAATGTCACGTGCTTCATCGCGGTCGCCACGCCGATTGGCCAACACACCACGCAGGAACTCGGCACGAATCACAATGTCGCGCTCGTTGCTATTCGCCAGGGCTTCAAACACCGACTCGGCCTGATCGTAGACCTTCTGAGCCATGAAGCTTTCCCCGATGCCGAACTCGGCCTCAATGGACTGAGGGGTGTCGGGGTAACGATTCTTGACCGTGGTGTATTCACTCCGGGCGATATCGTAACGCTGGGCCTCGTAGTAGTTCTTGGCCAACAGCAACTGCACGCGCGCCTTGATGGCGTCGTCCAGGTCCTTCGCTTCACTGAACTTCACCAACCATCCTCGCAGGATGTCTTCCACGCGGTTGTGGTTGGCCTCGCCACCGGCCGCAATGTGCGATTCGCAGACGAACAGGATCAAATCCACCGGGAGTTCGTCACGGTGAGCGTCAAACAACTTCTGATTTGCCAAATAGGCATCAAAGGCCAGCTGCTTGTCACCCAATCGCAGGTACAGGGCGGACTGCAGCAGGGGGGCAATCGGGCTGTTGTCGTCAATGGCCAGGCCCACGGCACCCATTCGGGCGTAGCTTTGACCCACCATGTCACGACCAGCCTGCTTGCGGTTGGCGTCGGCGTTGTTCACATTGCTGAGCATTCCACTGGCCAGCGTTGCTACCGCCACATAGTCCTTGCGGGACATCGCGGCTTGGGCATAGGCCATGAGAACGTCCCAGTCGGTGGACGAATCGGCGACCATGAAGGTGGATTCCTGATACTGCAACAACCGCTCCATGGCCGTCATCGCATCTTCAGGTTCAAGTTCGAGTCTCGCCAAACGGGCTGACGCCGAACTCCGCACGATCTCGGCAGCTTCCACGGCTCGGTAAACCCTTAGCTTGGCAGCCTCTTCCAATTCCATATTGGCCCGAGTCGTGGAGACCCAGGTCGAGGCGGTGGCGTCTTCAAGCCCCCAAGTGTGGAACGGACGCTCTTGTTGGATCTCGTAGGACTTTTTCAGGATCTGCTCGAACTGATCCAAGTTGCCTGCGGCCAGCGCGTCTTTGGCCAAGTACATGGCCCAAGTGCCGTGATAATCGGCCCCCTGAGAGACGAGATCCTGCAGCAACTTGGTTCGTTCGGCTTCTTCAAGCTGAGCCAATACATACTCGGCACAGCGGCGCGAGTAGTACGAGTTGTAATCCACCGGGATACATTTCTTCCAATACGCGATGGCCTCGTCTTTCAACTCGGCCTTGAACAGGATATCTCCAATGGAGTCCGCGTAGGTCAAGTTGCTGATTCCGAATTTAGCCTGCGCCTTGAGGATCCATTCGTGGGCTTTACGCACCAGTTCTGGGTCCTTCGAGCGATCACCGGCACCGATGAGCCGATACCAGATTTCATAATCGTTGGTGGCCGCCTCGGGTTCGAGCTTCAGCATGTTCAAAGCGGCTTCGCGAGCAATCTCCGGGGCGCTGCTGTAGGGCACCGCATAATTCAGGTAGAGTGCGGCCGCTTCAAAGTCTTTGGGGAACCGGGCAGAGAGACGTCCGTACAGATCAGCAGCACGGGATCGATCTCCGGTACGGTTGTAGCGAAAGTAGCTATAGGCGAGCGAATTGACCACATACCGGAACTCTTCGTCATTGAGCTTCTCTGGCGTTTCGAGCAGTTTCTCCATGCCAGCTTCGTACGTTTCCCGGTTGCCGGAAGCTGCTTCAAACCAGGTTTTGACGTAATCGCTCTCAGACGCTTCGAGCATTTGGGTGGCAATCGCTGCCTGCGGCTTCCAATCCTTGCTCCGTTTGACCTGGGCAATCCAGCCCTTGAGGTAGGCCGTGTAGCTGCGAACCTCAAAGTGGGCATCGCGTGTGCGAAGCATCCGAGTCAACTCAGCCTTAAGCTCGGCTTCGCTCTCCGTGCTTGACAGCAGCCAGTAGATGCCTTGCTGGGTGGTCGAGTCGTTGGTGGGCGAGTTATTGACAAGGTCCCGAATGGCCAGCTTGGCTTTGGGGATATCCTTCATGCGGTCGCGATAGAGGTCAAAGCCCAAGGCCCAACGGATGTAGGCAGCGTGCTTGGCGTTCTTCGATAGGGCGTCCAGCAACACCTTTTCGGACTCGGCCATCTTCTCTGGCTCGGCTCCGTTGAGTCGGACAAATGCCGAGGCCAGGCTATTCGTATAGGCGTCAAACGGAAGCAGTTCCTTCATCAACGCCAAGGCCTTGGCATCGTTCTTGTCACGTTGGTAGGCCAGGGCGACGTAGCTCTTCAGGGCGAAACGGTCGTCGCGCTCAGGGTAAGCTTGGAAATATCGATTGACTTCCTGCTCAATCTCACCCGCCGGCACCGCCGCATGATACATCTCGGTAATCGTGCGGGAATGCAGCAGGGGCGAATCTTCAATCGCCCTGGATTTCTTCAAAGAGTCCACGGCGTTGGTGCGTTGTCCCAACCGTGTGTAGTTTTCTCCCATGTACAGATGGAGTTGCCGTTGGGAGTGCTTCTCCTTGGGCAGGCCCGCCTTGAGCATTTTAGTGCTGGTCACAATGCTCTTGGCATACTCACCAGAACGCTGCCAGTTGCTGACTGCTTGCCAGCCAAGATCGCTAACGAATTGCCCGACGGGATAAACGTCGAGAGATTCGTCTCCGAGTTCCGACGCCTTGACCCAGCTGTTCTTGTTGGGGCCAGCGGCGTAGTGTTGGATGGCCGAGACAATCGCGGCTCGCCCGACGTCCGACTTCGGACTGCGTCGCCAAACCACCGTGTACGCAGCACCAGCGTCGTCACGTTGATTCATTTCCGCAAGCGTACGAGCCAGCAGGACCTCGAACCGAGGGCAGGCTTCGTGTTCCGGATAACGGAGCAAGAACTGCCGAGTGGTGGCCACGATGTCCTTGTTGCGACTGGCCGCCTGAAGCCCTTCGATCAGCTTCACCATCACGTCGGCATGTTGCTCATGCGTGGCATGATTGCTGATGAACCGCTGCCCATTGCGAATCAAACCAAATGGCCTGCCTGTCTGGTGGTACAGGTCCACCAATTGCAGCATGATGTCAGCGGCTTCGGGAGACGAATCTTTGTGCTTGCCCAACTCTGCCTCGAGTTGGCTTGCCTTACGACTCGCCTCATCCAGCTTGTCGCCGGCAGCGGCGACATCGTCCTTCGGCCGCGTCGGCCGGAGTGTCTTGACCCAAGGCAGCAAGGGGTAACCACAGTAGGCCTAGCAACGTAGCGGCCAGCAAATGAATACGCATTCAACGAGACTCCAGCGTTGGAGATGTTTTAATTTCGCCGCCTACCTAAGATGGCAGGCGGAATTCCATTTCAATTCGTCCAGCGATGACCGCCGGATCCAAAACAACCTACGATTGACGTCCTTCACTTACCACAATGACTACTGACCAGAACGCGCAAGGGCTTCCGCGATCTTCTTCGAATCCGGAGCCAACGGGCTTTCTGGGAAGTCCGAAATCAACTGCTCAAACTGCGACATCGCCTCGGCGCGGCGGTTGAGCCGGTACAGGCAACGTCCGTAGTTGAACAAAATGACATCCAGGAACTGAGCGTCCGGATGATCGGACAGCACGGTTTCGAAAGTGTCGATCGCGCGACCGTAGTCCTTCTGCTGGTAATAATAGTTGGCCATTTTGGCCACGGCCTCACCCACGCGACCGCTATCCGGGAACTGGTCAAAGACCTTCTTGTACTCCCGGAACGCCGTGTCGTAGAGTTGGGTCGAAGCCGTCTCTGTCTGCTCAGCCATTGTCTCGTAGCATTGAGCAACGCCAAATTGGGCTTCACCACGCAACTGACTTCCCTGCATGGCTACCAGCTTCTGGTAGATCGTAATCGCCCGGCGTAGGTCACCTTGCTTGCGAACCACATCCGCCAATTGCAGCAAGGCTTCGTCAATGAAACTGCTGTTGGGGAACTCTCGCTGCAGGCGTTGAGCCATGGCGGCCGCCAGGTTCAACTGGTCCATCTCGTAGTAGATCCGCCACAACTGAACGTAGGTCTCTTCGAGCATGCGACCACCGACCGAACGGGCCATGGTCATGATCTCATCACAAACGTCCAGCGCCTGTTCGTACTTGGCGTCCGCGTTCTTCTTCAGCCCGAACTCTTTGTAGCGGTTGCCAATGTTCGTCAAAGCGCTGGCGGTCTTGAGCCGGGTTTTGACCAACAACAACTGGTCGTCAATCTCCGTCCGGGTCACACGCACGCTCGTCAGGTTTCCTTCGACACATTTGGCTTGAGCCACGCGAGACTCCGGGGCGGTACCGCTGTTGCGTTCGTCGAGGAACAAAACGCGAACGTAGTTCCCAGGCTCGCATTGCAGCACGTCGTCGCCGACCGTCACCTCCTCAGCACGGACCAAGGAAACCACAGCCCGGAACACGCCTGAGTGGATCCCTTCGTCAACGGGTTTCTCGCTGGAGGGGGCTGCCTCACCTTCAGCCGGAGCATCTGCGGCAGGTGCCTCGGCACCCGCGGGTGTTTCCTCGGCGTCTGGCTTTCCCGCATCGGGCGTCGTCGCAGCGTCCGGCGTCGTCGCGGGCACAGGCTGTTCGCCCGGGGCTGCCGGCGTTTCCCCGCCGATTTCCAATCCGGAGGAGTTCGCGAGCGCGTCGCGTTCGATGAACTCTTCAACCAGGTCCACTTCCACCCGATCAATCTCGACGAACGGGTCAATCTTGATCTGCTCCTCGAGGGCTGTGTCGTCCAACTCGCCGGACTCCGCCAACTTGGCCGCCGCAGCCGTGGTTTCTGCTTCAATCTCGTCTTGCGACTTCTGTCGGTATATGGCGACCACGCCTCGCAGTTTGTCCGCTCCGTCGCTGACATCAAAATCAGCGTCCGCAATCTGGATGTTCATTTCGCGGCCCACGACCACCGCACCCAGGCTGTCTTCAAAAGCACCGTCGGTGATCTCAACCACGGCGTCGCCGACGACCGGGACGGTCTTGAGGACCGGGACGTCGAACGTACGGTCAGCGCGGTGCGAATCGAGGTACGTGACTTTGACGTCGTCTCCTCCGCGAATCTCCAACGTTCCGTTGTTGTGCCGGGGCGTCCCGAGTCGGGTGAGCACGCTCCCCAAAACAACCCGGACATTGCGTCCCACGGAGAAACAGTCAACCACTTCGATATCGCCACTGGCCGCTTCGCATTGAACTTTCACCGTTTGGTTTTCGTCCAAAGCAGCCAGGTCAGCGTCTTCAATCTTGATAAACAGACGCTTGCCGGCCTCGACTTTTTCGATCTTTCCTTCTTCGCCATCGAAGGCCGTACCGACCTTCTCCAAAGCGTCGATCGCACGGCTATAGTGCCCTAGCTGGAAGTGTCCGAGCCCGATGTAGTAGTAGGCTTCGTTCACCTGCCGACTGACTGGGAACTTCTCGATCACGTCTCGCATGATCTTAAACGACTTCCCGTAGTTGCGAGCCTCGTAGAAGCAGCGTCCCATCTTGAGCGTGGCTTCTGCCCTTTGTTCCTCATCACGGTTTTCTTCGGACGAAACGGCCTCGAAGTGACCGCGAGCCCGATCGTACGCCCGCTCTCGCTCCAAGAGATAGTTGCCCAACCGCGAATGCGCGTCGAATCGAACGCGACTGCGAGGATATCGCTCGATCACCGACTGCCAAACTTCGACCGCTTTCGCGTATTCGTCAGAATCGAAACGCGAGTCGCCAGCCTCGAGTAGTTTTCGGGCGGCGCGGTCTTCGACGATCGAACCTCGGGCACTGTCTTGAGCCGTGGCTTGCTCAAGGGTTGCCGAGGAAGCAATCCACAACGACAGCAGCAAGCAGCCCAACGGGCAAAATGTACGCATTATCATTGGGATTCTTTAGACAGAGGCTATGGGGAGGCGGGAAGGCGGTGACTGCCGCAACTACGAGTAGCTGCAGCGACCATCGATTCAATCGACAGCCTTTTCCCAGAATAATTCAACAGCCAGGAAATACAACTAATGCTCTGCAACCAATTGCGCCAAAGACACAGATCCGGGAGACAGAACGTAACAATTGCAATGGCTGCCATGCCACCAAACCAACCCCATCCTGGGGTGGCAAGCAATTCAAGCAACAGTTTCCAGGGGCATTAGGTGCGAACCCGGAGGGAATAAAAGGAAACTGCCACTGCTCGCTTGGACCCGAGCGCCTCTCACTTCTCAGCAAGAAGCTGCCCAGTCTGCCGACCGTACGCGACGGTAAGGTCGAAAAAAACCGTCGGGGCCGAGGTAAATCTCGACCCCGACGGAAAAGCAATCCAAAACTCACTTCATTTCACGCAAATCAACCAATCAACTCGCTCACCGGCGTGCCGTTGTCCACAAGCTTCATGGGACGACGCAGCGGTGTCATGACTTCCTTGGTGTGGTCGATACCCAACCCATGGCACAACGTGGCGTGAATGTCAGCCACTTGAACCGGACGATCCTTCGGACGGAAGCCGTCCTCATCCGAGGTACCGATCACGGTTCCGCCTTGGATGCCACCGCCAGCCAGGAAGCAACTGAACACGGAAGGATGATGGTCACGACCGGCACCGTCGTTGATACGCGGGGTACGACCAAATTCGCTCATCATGATGACCATGGTCTTCTCGAGCATACCAGTGGCCGACAGGTCTTCGATCAGCGAGCCCAGGGCGGGATCCATGATCTCACCGTGGTTCCGCATCGCGGGGAAGTTGTTGCTGTGAGTGTCAAACCCACCGCGATTGACCTGCACGAAACGGACACCTTGCTCGACCAAACGACGGGCCAGCAGGGCTCCGCGACCAAACGGCGTCTCGCCGTAACGCTGCACCATGGCCGGGTCTACCTTCTCCAATTCGAAGGCTTCCAGCGCCGGGCTCCGCATCAGGGCAACCGCTTCGTCGATCGACGTCTGCGTCGCTTCGAGGCGGGGGTTCGCGCCAACCTGACGGGTGAAGCGACCGTTGAATCGCTTCAAAACTTCGAGTCGCTCGTTACCGCGGGTTTCAGCAATATCCGACGGGAAGGCCAGGTACGGATCCTTCTCGCCTGGGCGACCAATGTAGTACGCTTCGCAGCGTTGGCCCAGGTACGAAGCCCGCGGAGCCTGACCACTGATCGTGACGTAAGCAGGCAAGTCACCGAGCTTTTCACGCTCATGAACAACCACCGAACCGAAACCGGGGTGGCGAACGTTGCCACTCGGCTGGTAGCTGGTCTGCAGGTGGTAGGTGGCCCGACCGTGGGCACCATTGACACCGGCGATAGAGCGAATCAAAGCACAGTGGTGCATCTGCTTCGCGACGGTGGGGAAAATCTCCGAGATCTGGATACCAGGAACCGAAGTTTCGATCGGCTCGAATTCACCCTGCGTCGGACGGCCCGGCTTGGGATCCCACGTATCAATGTGGCTCATTCCGCCACCGTTCCAGAACAAAATAACGTGTTCGGCGGTGGGGGCATGGCTCGAACCGGCCAAAGCGACGAGGTCGCGAACCTGCATTCCGAGTACGGAAGCACCGGCCGCTCCCAAAATGGCGCGACGACTTACTCGATAATCCTTGCAGCTCATGAACGACATATAACTACTCCCTTGACTGATGAAGACGAAACTGGCTGCTAAACAACGATGTAACTAAGGAATCTCAGAAAACACTGGGCCTTACGGCAAGAACCTGAATTCGTGACAGTTGAACAGGACCCAGCGTAGGTCCGCCATTCCTTCACGCCATGACGAAGCAGCCGAGACAATTTGCTTCGCTTCGTCCAGTTCTTCGGGACTCGGGTTCCGCGTGAGAATCTCGCGGTACGCCATTCCAATCGCATCCCCCAGATCAGCCTTGCGGCCAACCAAATGGGCACAAATGGGTTCCAGGTCGCCAACTCGCGAAGCCTCGTGCGTGAGACTTCCGTTCAGCATCATCAAAGCTTGACGCATCGAGGCTTCTTCTTCCCGATGATCACCCAAGTCTTGACGAGCAGGCTGGCCAAAAATCCTCAGGAAGTGCGATGGCGGCGCGGGGGCTGCCATTCGCAAGGCACTTGCAAAGCGAGGATTGTCATCAATCTCAACGTCCACATAACGCTCGACATAACGCATTCTGGGGCCGTTGTCGCCGCCGCCATTCTCCTTCATCATCTGCATGGCTTCGACTTCTTCTTTCGACATCACCCGCATCGCGTCCAGGGCGGGAGCACCGGCAGCCTTCATCAGGACCTTGTCGAAATCGACCTCGATGGCCCGCTCCAGATCGTATCCACCCGCCATGGCGACCTGCTGCTTCATCATCTTCGGCTGCTGGTCAGCGGTCTCGCTGATGCTCGCCACCGGGGCAGCCGCATCGTCACGAGGGATCGCAATCCGTTGCAAGGTACGGACGGTTTTCAGATTGGCACCTTCTGGCCACTTGTGGTCTTCGAGGTGACCCGCCTGAACGATGGAATCAAACAGGACTTCAGCAATCATCCGACGCATAGGTGCCGAAGCAAACGCTGCTTCCGCATCGTTGAGCGTGGGCTCGTCCACATCGTACAAGCGACCCCGCTGATACACCTGCGTCGAACAAATCAGACGCAGCAGATTCTTGAGGTCGTAACCCCCTGCAACGAATTCGCGAGCGACGTAGTTGAGCGTTTCAGGATGGCTCGGCAGGTTTTCCGCGGTGAAATCATCCACCGGCTCGACGATGCCGCGACCAATCAGCTCTTTCCACACCCGGTTCACAAACGAACGGGCGAAGTTTTCATTGCGAGGACTCGTGATCAACTTGCCAAGCTCAATTCGCAACTCGCTAGCGCGGTACAGGTCACCTTTGATATCGAGCTTTTTGCCTTCATTACGGGCTTCGCCAGCCACGTCGAAGAAGTCAGGCAGGGCACCCGAGGAAACCGCCTGGACCTTCTCGTCAGCACCCACAATCAAGTCATCGACGGTGGGACCCGTGGGGCGGTTCGCTTGAGCGATCTGCTCCCGAACCTGACCGAGCCGGGCTATGAACTCAGGCGTTTGGTCCTGAGAGATCATATCGAACGGGAAGCTGGGAACCATCGGCTTGCGAGGATCTTCGCCAGCTTCGTCTTCCGGCGGCCAAAGCACCGAACTCTGAGCGTTCTCGGTGGTGTAAACGGTATTAAGCAATTCGCTCTCAACGCGACGAGTCTTACCGAAGTAGGCTGCGAGACCGTAGAATTGTTCGCGAGTCCAGACGTCAAAGGGATGATCTGCATGACATTCGGCACAAGCGAGCCGAATTCCCAGGAGCACCTGCGAGGTAACGCCTGCGAGCGCTGTAGGATCAGCGTTGTCGCCAAGAATGAAGCCCGACTTCCGGAGTGGCTCCAGCCTTGCACGCGTTGGCAGCAATCAATCGCCGGCACAACTCGTCGTAAGGGACACCTTCCTGAATGGCCTTGTAGACGTAGGCGGTCAGGGCTGAACCCCTTCGGCATTCGAGCGAAGGCGGAGCATGTCACCAAAAAGACTGTCCATCGTTCGGCGAACCGATCGTCTTCGAGTAACTTCTCGACGACCAAAGCCCGACGTCTCGGCGGCTGGCCAAGATTCAAACTGCTCGAATCTCCGTGGTGGTATCGGATTCGATGCCCTGCTTGGTCGATGGTAATTCGACGAAGGAAATCGCGATCATTGACCAAACCTGCTCTGCTGGAATTCGCGACCTGCGTTTTCCTGTTGCAGCAGCTGGGAATCGATGGTTGGCGGATCTCCGATTCACCAGGCGCTGCTGCGTAGGCAGCCAATGGCGAGAAGGCCACACACATCGACCGCTGCGGAAGCCCAAGGGAACCTTCTAAGCCTATTCTCACGATCTTTCTTCCTCCACGTTTTCGGCAATCGTTATCAGACAAAGCCGGATCCACCTCGCTGAAGCTGAGGCTGAATGCGCTTCTAATATATCGGTTTACTCAGTGCCCCGGTGATACAAACTCTGATCTTCAACGTCCCGGTGGTGGTGACGAATCCATAGGGTCTCTCGCATGCAGGCGTGATAGCGAGCAGATAGTTACGCAGCCCTACCAAGATATCCAAGGCAGGTAACGTATAAACAAGACTCAATGGTTGGTGTAACACAAGCTGGACCAGGAAGTAAAAGAAAAAACTCCTAGAAATCGTTGCTTGGTGTGGCAATTGACGCCGCCTTGAGGGGCGGAGTCCTGGTCGCTGTGCAACCCCTTCAATCGGCACCAAATGACTATCGTAACCGCACCAGAGCAGGACCTCGAAACAATTCACCAGTCACTCACGTTGGCATCATTGGCCTTGACCGATTAACGACAGCTTGATCAACTCTACCGAACTGCTAGCTCCGCACATTAGTCTGACGAAGTGTATTAGCAATCGGTTACGATCGAATAGGTCGGTCCCTGGCGGGTGTTAGATTATGGAGTAAATGGGCCGGCAACAGGGGGGACTCTAAGGTGACATTGGTTGTTTCGCATTCAACCCAGTGAGCCAATTTTATCTCTCTGGCCGTCGGTCGCATCGTAAAATGTGATGTTCAAGTCACTTAAAATACATAAGAGAATACAGATGCGTCATCCGGTGAGATTTCTGTCCGGCTCAGCGTTGGTCAAAAATAAATTGAAAAAATTTGACCAATTCTAAGGCAAGAAGGTGCAAGAATTGGCACTCAAGCCCAAACGCCGGATAGGAAGGTTGCCCTAATGTGCAACAGGATTCTGTCAAAGGCCTTTTGTGGGGACCGACACGTTGGCTGAGACGCTACTCACCCTGCTGCTTGCATCGCACTTGACGTGCATGAACGTCGCCTCGATGGGCCCACTTTTCTGCCTGGTGCTGGAATGGATGTCCAGCCGCTCAGGCAATTCTGAACAAGCCGTGGTGGGAAAGTCCCTGGCTGGCTGGACAACCGTCGCTTCGCTTTTAGGCGTCGTGCTAGGGCTAGCCGTTGTCGGAGTCCTCTGGAGTCAGGGAAAGCAGGAGTTTTTTGCCAGCTTGGGGGTGGTGCCTCGCAGTCGGTTGCTATGGGGGGTCGCCGAACTCGCAATCTTTGTGCTTTTCATGGGCATCTATTGGGCTGGTTGAATCGGCCCCCGCCTGGGCCCACCGGTTCTTGGGTTGGTTTGCTTTTTTGAATCTGGTCTATCATTTTCCTCCGTTGTTCTCCGCCATCGCCGTGTTAAGCACTCGACCGGAAGCCTGGGGAACCGAACTGGCTAATGCTTCCTTTCTGCGTGTGATGACAGAAGGTGAGACGCTGGCCCAAACAGCACACTTCTTGCTGGCCTCGGTCGCGGTGACAGCCGCCCTGCAGATGCTGTTGGCGCAGCAGCGATTAAAAGGGAGGGCACTTTTAGATGGAGGGGCACCTTCTGGCAGCCCAACTACAGCCGACGCGGCGGCAGCTGAACGATTAGTCATCTGGGGGGCACGGTGGGTGCTGGCAGTGACCCTCCTCCAAGGCGTGGTGGGGTTAACCGTGCTGCTCTGGTTGCCGGCGACGGCTCAAGATGCCTTACTGGGAGGAGACTGGCTGGGGACCGGCCTGTTTGCCACTGCCATCTTTGGGATGCTGGGCTTGCTGCATCACTTTTCGGCCGTGGCGTTTGGAGACTTAGAACCGGCCAGCACGCGCCGTTCGGTTGCCCTGCTGCTGCTCGTCATCTTCTGCATGGTCGGGGCACGTCAGCGAGGGCGTCAGCTAGCAGTCGCCGCTCATCAACAGCAGGCTGCCGCGGCGACGCCCGGGCAATCTTTTCCGCAGGTTTCCTCAGCTGACTTGCTGAGTTAGACGGTTGCGGTGTATTGCGCGCTCCCTAGGGTAAAGGGAACGTCGAGCTTGCGAGCGATCGGTTTGTTTCTCGTAAATTCGACCAAGAGTTTCAGCGGAAACGCTCTCGCCTGCCATCGTTCCCGGAGAAGAACCCACCCAAAATTATGAATGATAGTCAAACTCTCGAACGTAACACAGATAACCAATCTTCCGACCAAGAACCTGCCCAGCGTAATTATGAGTCGGCGGTAGCCAGTGGGTTCTATCAACGTGACGGAGGGGGACTGCACGGCAAGTTCGACAATGTACGGAAATACTGGGAAGATCAAATCACCCGCTATGCCCTGCATGACTTTGTCGGACCGGCTGTCGAACAAAAACGTCGAGATCTATCGCGAATTCGCGTGGTGGACTTAGGGGCCGGTTCTGGTGAAGGGTACGAGATCCTCACCAGTCTCAAGAAACAAGGGGCCAGCTTGGCCTCGAAAGAAGTCGATGTCCTGCCGGCGGATATGCTTGGCAGTTACTTTGGGCTGGACGTCAGCCCTGCGATGGTTACCCAAGGGCAACGGACCTACGAGCACGACCCCAAGGTGGAGTTTGCCGTAGCAGATCTCTCTCAGGGACTTGGGGCCGCCGCTCTCAACGCACCCTACAATATCTATTTCTCTAGCTTTGGCTCCCTCTCGCATCTTCGTGACGAAGAACTCTGTTGTCTGATCCAGGGCATCTGCGATCACTTTGACGGTCGCTGCATCTTTGTCGCTGACCTGGTCGGGCGATATTCGTTCGAGTGGCAGTGTTATTGGGGGCAGTCTGGCGTGGACGAAGCCAACATGCGGCAGTACTCCATGAGCTATCTCTATCCGCCAGAAATGATCGACAAAATTGAGGTCGAGCGTTTCCCGCTCCGATATTGGGGAGCTGACGAACTGGACGCTTTTGTCTCCGCGGCGGTCAAGGAGAAAGGGGTCGAGGTTCACAAGAAGCAGCTTTGGGATCGCTCGATCCTGGTCGGCCGGCACATGAACACGGCGGAGTTCAATCGCCACGCCCAACCCATTCGCGCAGCCGTCAACAGCCTGCATGAGTTCAACCGTCGTACGGACCTGGACGAATTGATTTTCGACTACACACCTCATCCCGATTTCCCCGAACTCAACGAGTTCTTCGAACGGTTCCAAATGGCCTGGAACGCAGTCGTTCACGAAGCCATCGAAGCGCTCGAGCACTGGAATGACCGCGACTGGCTCAGTCAGGAGCGGCCGCACCATTATCCCAGCGTGGTGGACGAAGCCATTCAAACCATTCGCAGCGTGGTCCGGAATATGGAATGGTTTCGGATGGGAGATCCCCGCGCGAACGTGATCGAACCGCAACTCGGCTACGTGCTCCGCAACTTGGAAATGGATCTGCAGCAAGGATTGGGAACAGGTCACGGTCTGCTGGCGATCTACGAATTCGTGAAGTGACGCGAACCGCCGCGGATGCCTCGTCCGGCCCCTGGGCCACTCTTGAGGCGCGCCCGGGATCTTCGCTTGCGTGGGCAATGCCGAATTGCTGGTTGATGGTGCAGTTGCACTCCAGCATGCCGCACCCGTCCTTGCTCACGCTTCGGCTTAGGTTTGAAGAAGCATTCGCTCAAATTGGTTCGAGGCCCAGCCTTGTTACGTTCACTAAAGTTTGCCTTAAAAAAACGAACGATTTCTGTTCCATAGGGTATCTAGACCATGTGTGGAATTGCTGGAATTTGGGAACACCACAGTCCGTCTCTGGTGGCCAGGATGCTGAAACATCTCAACCACCGCGGTCCCGACGATCAAGGCTCGGTGACGCTTGACGGGCCTGCTGCGGAGTTGGGACATTGCCGCCTTTCGATCATGGATGTGCAAGGGGGACATCAACCGCTGAAGAACGCCGCTGGGACAAGGTTCTTGGTGGCCAATGGCGAGATCTACAACCATCCCGCTTTGCGCCGCCAACTAGAACAGCGCCACCGGTTCAGCACCGGCAGTGACTCTGAGTCTGCGCTTCATCTCTACGGCGAGGCAGGAACGGACACGGCGGCACAGCTCGATGGCATGTTCGCCCTAGCCATTGTTGACCATCAAGACCTCTACCTGGCCCGAGATCCCATTGGCATCAAGCCGCTCTACTTCGGGCATCGCAATGGCAAGCTGGTGTTTGCATCGGAACTCAAGGCCCTGGCCGGTTTGGCTGAAGACGTACGCGAGTTTCCGCCTGGCACCTGGTATCACTCACAGCATGGTTTTCAGCAGTACTACGAGTTGCCCGACACGCAGCCAGTAGAACGTCCGCTGGCCGAGCAACTTCACCAGATCCGTGAAACGCTCGAGCGGGCGATCGTCAAGCGTCTGATGAGCGATGTGCCTGTGGGCGCGTTCCTTTCCGGCGGACTGGACAGCAGCGTGATTGCGGCGATTGCGCGACAACACGTGGATCAACTGCATACGTTTTCGGTCGGCATCGAAGGGAGCCGTGATCTGCTCGCCGCCCGGCAAGTGGCGAGGCACATTGATAGCATTCACCACGAATACATCTTCAGCGTCGAAGAGGTTCTGGCTGAATTGCCGAAGATCATTCACGCCCTGGAGTCCTTCGATCAAGACCTTGTGCGGAGCGCGGTGCCGTGCCATTTCACCAGTCGCCTGGCTGCCGAGCACGTCAAAGTCATCCTGACCGGCGAAGGTGCAGATGAGTTGTTCGCTGGCTATGACTACTACAAAGAGATTGAGACGCCGGAAGCCTTGCACCAAGAACTGCGGCGTTCCGTCGGCTCGCTGCACAACATCAACTTGCAGCGAGTGGACCGCCTCACCATGGCCCATTCTCTTGAAGGCCGAGTCCCCTTCCTGGACTTGGATCTGATTGAACTGGCGGCCACCATCCCTCCCCAACTCAAGTTGCTTCGACAAGCGGACGGCCAGCAGGTGGAGAAATGGATCCTTCGCAAAGCTTGCGAAGATCTGCTGCCTGCCGAAATCGTCTGGCGAGACAAGGAGCAGTTCGACCAAGGGAGCGGTGCGGCGGACATGCTCCCTGCCGCCATGGCCGAATTGATGAGTGTCGCAGAAGCGGAGCAGTACAAGATCCAGCATCCTGAGAGCGAACTCCGCTCGCCAGAAGAGTGCATGTATCACAAGCTGCTGCTGGATGCCTATCCGCAGCCAAAGCAGATACTGGCCAACGTCGGCAGATGGTCATTCCGCGAAACCGCGGCAACGTAAGCCGCCTTGGAAAATCAAGAGAGTGGTGTTTGACGAGCCTATGTGCGGGACTGCAGACAGCAGACGGCATCCAAATGCTTGAAGTCTCCGCAGGCATCCGCTACACTTCTCGTTGCAAAGTCGTGAGGGTGCTCGAACCTGTTCGATAATCAGACGTTAGTGCTAGCACTTTTAGCAGCTGACAGAAGTCAGTGAAGGTGTGAGCCGGCTGAAGCCCACCTGAGATTCACACCCAGTTGTTGGTGTCGAGCCCCGCTGCAGAAGGTTCGTTGGTAAATTGGAATCCTAACGAGATAGAACCTCAAGCCAATTTGAGCTCACGGACAAGTTGGTAGGGTCCTATGGGCAAGGGGTTACGAAGCTCCCCTACGGAGAGGGTTGAGTGCCGCGAGATGCATCATGCCGATGGCCAAGGAGGTTCTCCTGTGCAATCGCCGGCTCCCAGCAAAGCGGATTTGACATTCCTGTTGAACTTCAGCACATGCCCCGTCTGCAGGTAAGTGCTGACATACGTTAAAGTTGCGGACGTAGAAGTTTCCCCACGGCAGCTACAGCCTGCCAAGACTAAAGACGCTTGGTCCCTCAGGCACAAAACGGAGCCTGCGGCAGCCAGTCGATTGGTTGTCAGCCAAGCACACTCGACTCGCGCGATCCTATTTGCAATTCGTTTTGCGAGGCCCGCGCCGGAAGGAACGACCATGGACGACACATCACAAGTAGTTGCCAGTCACTTACCCGCCGCACGCCGTCCCCGCCGCAAGCCCAAGTTGGACGCGTTTGAGAAGTTGGCCTCTCGGATCGAACGTGCGATTCGCCGTGCCACGAATGACAAGGTGCGGAGCCTGCATGTCGAAGTTTGCGACGAGCAGGTGGCGATTGAAGGACGCTGCGGCACGTTCTATTGCAATCAGTTGGCCCAGCACGCCGCGATGGAGTTGGGCGAAGGTCGCAAGATCGATAACCGGATTGCCGTGTTTTAAGCTCACGCCTTATAAGACTGCGTTGGCCAGCGGCGCGTGTTTGTCGCAGCTGGAATTAACCCAGAAGCGCGAACGGATTCGCGCGGCCAGCGTCCTGCTCTGCCCCACGTGCAACACCCAATCTCTAAGCAAACGCTATCTAATCATGGGCTATGGCATCACCCCGTTTGCCGTTTCGCTCAAGAAGATCGAGCGTGTGATCGGCAAGAAGAAGTCGGGCGGATTGTTAGGTAGGCTTTTCGCCACCTCCAGCGCATCGTTGCTTCGCGAGATCAAGCGGAAATCTGCTTACCGTTTTGATCAGGATGACCTGGTTGACGATGAAGAACCGACGCTTGAGCAAGCTCTTGCCGATCTGTTGGCCGGAAACGACCTCAATCAATTATTCGGCCACAAGTACGCCTACGCGTTCGAACTGCTCTGCGACCACTTTGGGAGAGCCCTCAACAATTCGATGTGGTCCGCAATTGGCATCGAATGGGTTGAACAAGTCGAAGAGGCCATGAAACAGGCGGGTATTGATGAACACGCCATCAGCGTATCTTCCCATTTGATGAATCGTGGCGCACCGGTCTCAATTCCAACTCCCGACGACTTTCCTGCGGTCGGTTATCTGCGTCGGGGTGAAATTGACGCGGCTGCGCAGGCCCTTGACTCAGCGGACCTATCGGAAATGGATGAAGACCTGATGGAATCCGTCGAGCAACTCCGGCAGTGGTGTGCTCGCTGCCGTGAACTGGGGACCGACTTAGTCTGTTTTTATTACTAGTTGGCGAGAACCTGTTCTGTCGATCAGTTGTCCCAACTGTTCAGCGACCACGAAGAACGCTTTGGCGAACCAGAGTGAACACTTCAGCGACGCGCCTAACCAGCGCTATCTCCGCCGGTGCTTCTGCAGATGAACCGTTGAGACACCTGTTCGACGGTTAGATCCGATTCTCAGTAAAGGCTTGTTGCAGTGCTTCGAGTCCTGACTCCCCTTGAGCACCGTCCACCACCACATTCACACGCACTTCGCTGGTGCTGATCATGTCGACATTGATGCCGGCGTCGTGCAGGGCTTGAAACATCTGCAGTGCCACGCCGGCGTGACTTCGCATGCCGATGCCTGAGACCGACAGTTTGGCAACTTGCGGGGACGCGGTCACCGGGCCGCATCCCAATCGGGAACTGACGCTGGTGGCGGATTCGACCGCAGCGTTCAGATGATCGCGAGGGACGGTAAAGGTCAGATTCGCTTGTCCTCGCAACGGGCAGCTTTGGACAATCATGTCCACAAAAATGTCACTGGCACTAATGGCTTCGAACACCTGAGCGGCCAGGCCGGGTGCATCTGGGACGCCGCTGATGGTCACTCGGGCTTGCGTATCGTCCAGCACGATATCGTCGATCGTCAGGTCTTCCATGCCTTGGAGGCGTTCGACAACGTCCAGCAGGTCGCGGTCCATGGGATTGCCTGATGCCTGCGAGTCGATCGCGGCCACCGGAGGTTCGCGTTCCAGGTCAAAGACGTGGTGCACCGTGCGGAGCGCGGCCAATCCTTGATCTCGGGCCGCGAGAACGGAAATCTTGATCTCGCTGGTGCTGATCATTTGGATGTTGATGCCGGCGTCGGCGAGTGCCCGAAACATGGTCTCGGCCACACCGGTCTGCCTGGCCATGCCGAGGCCGACGACCGAGATTTTGGAAACCGCATCGTCAGCGCTATAGTCTTCGGCCCCAAGCTCTTCGACCACATGCTTCACCGCGTCGAGCGTGACAGGCAAATCGTCAGAGAGAACCGTGAAGGAGATATCCGCTTTCCCGGCGGCACCCATATTCTGCACAATCATATCCACCGAGACATTCTTGGCGGCAACTGCGGAGAATAGCGCCAGGCTGGTACCAGGCCGATCAGGAATGCCTTGCACGGTAACGCGTGCTTCGCGTTTGACGTAGGCGGCCCCGCCAACGGGACGCTTGGAAGACTCTGGCTGCTCCACGATCATGGTGCCGGAGATGTCCGAGAAACTGCTGCGTACATGAATCGGCACTTGGAATTTCTTGGCGAACTCCACCGCCCGGCTGTGTAGCACGCCGGCCCCGAGGCTGGCCAGTTCGAGCATTTCGTCATAGCTCACCCGGCTCACCATCCGGGCCTCCGGCAGAACGCGCGGATCGGTGGTGTAGACGCCGTCCACGTCCGTGTAGATCTCGCAGGAGTCCGCTCCCAGCACAGCGGCCAGTGCTACGGCCGTGGTATCGCTGCCACCGCGACCCAGTGTCGTAATGTTGTATTGCTCATCGATTCCCTGGAAACCGGCGGCGATGACAATCTTGCCGGCGTCCAAGGCCGTACGCATCCGGTCAGTCGAAATGGTCTTGATCCGCGCTTTGGTATGCGTGCTATCTGTGCGGATCCCAATTTGGGCACCCGTCAAACTAATCGCCTGATAGCCGAGCGAATCAATCGCCATGGCCATCAGAGCCACGCTGACCTGTTCGCCCGTGGAGAGCAGCATGTCCATCTCGCGGGCAGGCGGAAGGTCGTTGACCGCCTGAGCCAGTTCGATCAGCGTATCGGTGTTCTTGCCCATGGCGCTGACCACCACCACAACCTGATTGCCCTCTTGATGGGCGCGGACTGCCTTGCGGGCGGCCGCCAGGATCTTTTCGCTATCGGCAACACTGGTGCCACCGAATTTCTGCACGATGAGAGGCATTTCGATCGGTACCCTGAACGTTCCGTTCTTACGCGTGGGAATTCAGAAAGTAGGACATCATCTGCCAACCAGCGTCGTAGGACTGCGCGGACCGCTGGGCGGTTGGTTCGTCGTACGAAGCGGCCGAATCAGCTCCGATGCCGGTTCCGGCAATCGCCCAAGGAACAAACCCATGGCTGTGCGTCTTGGTGCGAATCGGGGTGGGATGGTCGGGGCTAATCAGAATACGGTAGTCTCCCTGGGTTTTCAATGCGTCATGCAGCGGGCCCACAATCTGTTGATCGATGGCCTCGAGGGCTGCAATCTTGGCCGCGGCGTCCCCCTCATGCGATGCCTCATCGGTAGCTTCCACATGCACGCAAATCAGGTCCACGTCTTTCAACGCCTCGATGGCATAACGCCCTTTGGCGGCGTAGTCGGTGTCCGTGTAACCGGTGGCACCGGGGACTTCGATCCGCTGCCAGCCAATCAGCGCGGCAATCCCTCGCAACAGGTCCACGGCCGTGATCATCGCTCCTTGGACTTGATGCAGTTCGGCAAACTGCGGAAGGTTGGGCTGTTTACCTTGTCCCCACAGCCAGATGTTCGAAGCCGTAGGCTTTCCGGCAGCGGCCCGAGCCTGGTTGACCGGGTGATTGTCAAACAGGGCCACGCTGTCGTTCATCAGCTTGAGCAACAGGTCGCTACCGGGGCCGCGAGGGTAGTCTTCAAGAACGGTCTTATCCGTTAAATCATGCGGCGGTGTCGAACGCGTGTCGGCCGAGAACGGCGCGCGGTGGCCGTCCGTATCGCGAAAGATCAACAGGTTGCGGTAGCTCACCCCTGGCATGAACTGGAGCTGGTCACTGCCTAAGGACTCTTGGGCCAACTCGATCAGCGTACGTGCTTCTTCCGAAGAAATATGTCCAGCCGTGAAGCTCTGCATCACCTGGTTTTCGACATTCACCAGGTTGCAACGAATGGCCCAATCCTCAGGGCCGAGTTCAATGCCGTTGGCCGCCGCTTCCATGGGAGCTCTGCCGGTAAAATGAGCCAGCGGATCGTAACCCAACAGGCTGAGCGTGGCCACGTCCGAGCCGGCCGGCAGGTTGGGTGGCACATTGTTGGACCGTCCTACCACGCCCGCCTGAACCACGGCGTCCATGTTAGGAATCTGAGCGGCCTCGAGCGGCGTTTTGCCGTCGAGCGATTCCTGCGGCTCATCGGCACAGCCATCGGGAATGATAATCGCGTATTTCATGGCAAAGTCGCCCGAGCGGTGGTGTTGCGGTGTTAGTCCCGAACGAGCATGCGCACGCATTCGCCGTGCACACTGTTCAGACGTTCGAGTTCGGCTAACGATTGTAATACAGCCCCGTCTGTCGTCGAGTGCGTCATGATCACCAACGGAACCAGGTCGGACTCAGGCGGGTCCGAAGAATGCTGAATCACCGAGGCAATCGAGATTCCGTTTCTTCCTAGGACTCCGGTCACTTCGGACATCACGCCGGGGCGGTCGTTGACGTCAAACCGCAGGTAGTACCTGCCTGGCACCTTGTTGGGATCGCGCGGACTGACCGCGGCGTACCGCTGCGACCAAAGTTCGAGAGTCCGAAACGTAATGGCGGTGCGTCCCACCACGGTATCAATCATGTCGGCCACCACGGCCGAAGCGGTCGGCATTTGCCCTGCCCCCAGCCCATGAAAGAAGACCCGACCCACGGCATCCCCCAGCACACTCACCGCGTTGTAGGCTCCGCGAACTTCAGCCATGGGCGTGCCGACCTTGACCAGGGTCGGCGAAACTTGCAGTTCGATCCCCTCAGGCACCAATTGAGCAACGGCCAGCAACTTGATCCGGTAGCCCAACTGCCGGGCGTATTTGAAATCGGCCGGGTCCAGCGTATCGATTCCCCGCCGCTGAATCTCTGTCCAGCGGACTCGGGCACCAAAGGCCAGGTGGGCCAAGATGGCTAACTTTTGCGTGGCATCGCTGCCGTCCACGTCCATGGTTGGGTCGGCCTCGGCATAGCCCAGCCGTTGAGCCTCGTGCAAGGCATCTTCGTAGCTGCAACCTTCTTCCTCCATCTTGGTGAGGATGAAGTTGCTGGTTCCGTTCAAAATGGCATGCACCGAGGTAATCTGATTGGCCGAAAGACACTGGCTGATGTTGGCCACAATCGGGATGCCACCAGCCACGGAAGCCTCGAAGGCGATCGAACGTCCCAGTTCGCGGGCTCGATCGAACAGTTCCGGCCCATGCTCGGCCAGCAGAGCCTTGTTGGCGGTGATGACATCTTTGCCGCTTTCGAGCAGCTTGAGCATGATGGTTCTGGCAGGCTCGAGTCCTCCGATCAATTGGGCCACGGCCCTGATTTCGGGGTCGGACGTGACCGCCGAGAGGTCCTCGGTCAGGATCCCCTGCGGAAGGTCCACTTCGCGCGGCTTGGCCAGATCGCGAACCACGGCGCGCTGGAGCCAGAGCGTCCGACCCGCGTGGCGAGCGGTCCGGTCCCCATAATCCAGCAGCAGTTGGGCAACCCCTTGACCAACGGTCCCCAAGCCAACGATGGCAACTTTGGTTTTTTCCATGAACCCAGCTAACAACCCGCAAAAAAGAAAGGCCAAGCCCGCAGCGTGCGGACCCTTCAGCAAAACGGCCATCCTAGGAAGCGGAGCGCCTTGACGTCAAGAACGGCCATGGCTGCAGAGAACTCGGTTCCTCGAATTGACGAAATGCCATTCGTGGATACGACCGCATCCCTGCTTCCAGTCAATGAGGATTCCGTGCCAGGATCTAGCCCTTGGTTCTGTTCGCCCATCGGCGAAGCGGCATCGGTTTGACTACACATTTCGCCGCGTGCGGCTCATTCCGCAGCCGAATTCATCTTAGCGAGCAATTTCTTCGCCGGCCGAAGTTCTGCTCCGCCGACCGCCACAGCCAGATCAGACCCCGCTCTTCGTCGTGGTCGACGATGTACCCGCGAAAGTACATCTGGGCGAAGTCGTACTGGCCGTGCGGATCGCCGCGCTCGGCACGGGGGTAGTGGTACTCGAACGCGTCGGCCTCGATGTCATAGTCCCAGTGGTCGCGCTGGTTCTCCTGCCACAATCGCAGGTGGTTCTCGTCGAGCCATTCCAGTTTGCCGCAGGCGTTGGTGACGGCCCCGATGGTGGCCGGCAGGGTGGCGAGGCGGGTCTTGCGCAGCAGTCCGCCATCCTTGTCACGAACCCCCAGCGACAATACGACGTTGTCCTCGTAGGCCACGTGGCACTGCGCCGTGCGGCTGGTGCCGCGGTGGCGTACCGGTTTGCCCCACCAGCGATCGAAGACAATGCCTTCCGCGAGGATCCGCTCGTACACCTCGGTGCATTGCGCCGTGTCCCAGCCGTAGTCGTCGGCGAAGGCCAGCAGCGTCTCGTGAATGCTCGACAGGAAGAACCGCTTCCGTCCCTGGTCGGTTCGCTTCGCATAGGCGTCGACATCGAGGAAGTAGCGCGCCACGAGCACGTCGATTTGTTCGTCACGGACCAGGTGCTGCGACGCTTCGTCGGTGAAGCTCACAACCAGCTTCGCGATCTCGCGCGACGGCGTCTTTTTCAACTCGAGCTGAAATAGGTCGAAAATGTAGCCTGCGCGCACTGGTCCGTGTTCGGCCAACCGGCGACCTAGTTCCGAGCCGTAATCGTGTGCGAAATATCGCAGATACTTGGCCATTGCGTTTCTAAATGGGCATTCGATGCCAACGCCGAACTCCAACATTAGCCGCGTATGAAGTCGTCGCTTTGGTCGTCCGGCTGGGCTTCATGCGTTCCTCGTAGTATTCCGGTTCGTTGTCGAGACCAGTTACGGTCTCCGCTACCACGAAGGCGACTGATAACTGATGATATTGGATAGAACGACGCAGTAAAGCGTTTCGTCACAGTGCATGCGGTGACCGGAACCACTTCAACAGCATCGGCTTACCAGCCATCGTTGCCCTCGGGTGGAACTCTCCGGCCGCACGTGGGCTCCGCCGCGTCGGCGATCCGAAGTTGATCCGGAATTCCCCCCACTCCGATTCGACCCTTCGCGACACAGGAGGGCCTCGCGAGTTCTTCAATCGCGGCGGCCAGGCCAGCCTGGCGGATCGAATCCAAACTCTGGGCTGGATCGTCAAGCACCACGCAGGCGAAAGAGCGGAGTGGTAACCTTGTCAGCCTGCCAGGCGCGCGGTTCGCTGAGGTGCCATCGCCGTGCTGGGTCTTTCGAAGATCAGCCGCCGCAGTTTTTCGAGAGGACACCAAGGGTCGTCGGCCTGAGCCCGAAACCGGAACCCCGCGGCCGAGGCGAGTACCAAGATGTTCCAATACAACGCATGTTGCCGATACGTGGCGCTCGACCGGTGCGACTCATACCCTGCCATGAACCGTTCCCACGCTGCGAGCGACATGGGCCAGCGATATCGCGTTCGGGCCAGGTCTTCGTCCAAAGCGCCGACCGAAATCTGTACGTTGTCAATGCAGTACGGCTGACCTTGATGCAGGACCAGATTCTCGGCACAGAAATCCCGATGGATGATCCCCATTTGGGCTTCGGCAGGGTAGTTGGATTGGGCCAATGCCCAAAGACGCTGGCAGTCGGTCCCGGAGAGCACTCCCCGCTGCCGCAGTTGCTCCAGTTGTTCGACGAGCCGGACCAGGCCGTTGGTGTGTTCGTGGGGCGGTTCAACGGGTGTGCCGTCCACGCAGTGGATCTTGCCCAACATTTGGCCGCACTCGAATAACAGCGGCGGGGGTGGATTCAGGCGATCGAGGGGTGTTCCGGGGATCCATTCTTCCAGCCAGGCATCGTCATGCTGCGAGAGAATCTGTGAAAATCGCCCCGCCTGAGCTTCGCAAAGCCGTTTGAGTAGTTTCGGTGCATCGCTGCTCCGCCCTAACAATCTTCCCTTGGCCAGGCTGCCGTTCTCAAAACGCAACTTCAGCGTTTGCCGTCGGACGCTAGCTGTCCGCAATGCCGTGATCTCGGTCGTCTCTTGCAGTTGCGAGGTCAGCGGCTGCACGAGTATGCGCAGGTCGAGCGGCAGCTGGCACATAGCAGGCGAAGTAGATCGTGTTCCGTCACTCATGGTCAATGCGGCTAACTGGACAGATGGCGGTTTGCAAGGGCTGACTGGTTTGTATGGATTGCAGGTAGCCATACCACAATGGATATATTCTGGCCCACCCCAGGCAGGCCAGAATCTTTGCCCCAACGGCAAAATACGTCGGCCGCTTACCGCTGTGCCGGTTCATCGGTCCAACGTTACCAGGCAGCATCTATCAAACGGCCCAGTGGCATGGTAGAAGGGAAATGGTAGAACATACGGACTTGCTGCTTGTGGGGCTTTCGCTGAGAGCGAGGTTCGCACTTCGACACAGGCAGTACGGCTGGTTCCTTTCGGCCGGTGGGAGCAATCGAATGCGTTACTCAATTCTGCTTCAGACAAGATGCGTTACAGCACTGCATCTGCTCGGAACGCTTGCATTGCTGCTCTGGCTGGAGCCAGGCGGGGTGCAGGGCCAGCAGATCATTCAGGCGATGCAGATCGTCCAGGGAGACGAGGTCAATTCGGGCCGAACCTACAACGGGCTCACCCTGCCTGACAATCGGGAACTGCGGCGGCAGTTTGAAGCCGTCCGTCGGCAACTCGAATCGGACAATCGTGCCGAGGCCGTGCGGCGATTGGGGATGTTGCTGGCCGCCCCTAAGATCGAGGACTTTTTCCTCGTCGACTCGCTCGAACAGCCGCTCACGACCCAGCTTTCGGGCGGAACTCCGGCGTTTGGTCGCTCAACTTCCCGCTGAGCAGCAGGCCATCTATCAGCTAGAGTTCGCCCCGCAGGCAGAGAAACAGTTTACGGCAGCTGTCGAATCGGGAGACATTGACCAGATCAAGCACGTCGCCCAACGATTTCCATCGACACCTGCAGGCGAGCAAGCCTGGTTCCTGTTGGGCAGTTACTACATGAATAACCGCCAGCCAGCGGCAGCGGCAGCCTGCTGGGGACGCCTGGCCGCCAGCGCGCACGCGGCCCAGTTTCAACCCCGGTTGTCATTGCTGTCCGCCGCGGCGGCACATCGAGCCGGCTTGACCAGCGTTGCCCAAGAGCACCTTCGCCGCCTGACCCAAGAGCCTGCCGCGGCAGAGCTCACCCTGGCTGGTCAGCCCGTGGTCGCAATCCAAGAGTCGGAAGTGGACTCTTGGATGGAGCAGCAATTTGGGACCGTGCGTTTGACCGAATCCCGCCAGGCAGATTCAGGGCTGCAACTCTCAGGAATGGCCAGCTGGCGGCGAGAACTTTCGTCTCAAAGTGACATTCTCGAATCGGTCCAGCAGCGCCGGGAATCCGCCTGGCGCGACAACGAAGTCCTGATTCCTGCCCTGTTGCCAAACGCCGTGGGTGACCATTTGCTGGTCAGCAGCCGCCAGGGTTTGAAGGTCTTCTCGGCCAGGACTGGCAATTTTCTCTGGGGCTACCCAAACGATCCAGAATTCTCCGAGTTCGAACGGGGAGTCTGGGACGACCTGGCTTATGGGCAGGTCGATAGCGACGGCGAGCGTGCTTTCCTGGTCGTGGATACCCCCTCGCTGCCTGAGTTCAATAACGCTGCCCATCGCCATATGGTGTTTCGGGGCGGAGGTTTCTTCGGGTTTTCGGCCAGCGACGGAGATGGTTCCACTTCGTCCTACCACCGGTTAGTTGCCATTGATCTCCAGCGACAGGGAAGCCTGCGCTGGGATAGCAGCGATGGCCACGAACCGGGTTTGGATGGCCACATTTTCCTGGGAAATCCGCTGTACTACGGTGGTCAGTTGTTCGTGATCGCCGAGGCTGATCACGCGATTCGCCTGTTGGTGCTGGACGCCGAAACCGGCACGATTGACTGGTCGCAAGAACTGGCCGCTGTGGAGCATCCGCTCCCCACGGATTTCTTCCGACAGATGTGTGGAGCCCGCCCCATCCTGAGCGGCTCAACCATTGTTTGTCCAACGGGTGCCGGATGCCTGGTGGCTGTGGACGACGCAACCCGGTCGCTGAGTTGGGCCTTTTGCTACCCTCGCGACGAATCACTCGTCCAGGCGCGCGACGGCCGGCCAGTCGGATTCCCAAAATGCTGGAGTCACCCCGCTGCTGGCATCGGGTGAGTTTCTCTTGGCTGCTCCGCTCGATTCCGGTGAGATCCATTGCCTCAGGCTCGATTCAGGAGAGGTGGTCTGGAAAGCAGCCAGCAAGAGCGTCGTTTATTCGGCCGTACACCAAGGCCGCGCGATGTTGGTCTGCACAGACAGTATTCAATCGCTCCGCTTAGAAGATGGCAGCCCTGGGTGGAAGCAGCCGTACAAGTTCCCACGTGGTGCACTTCCCAGCGGTCTCGGAATCCGCAGTGGTTCGCACTTCTTCGTGCCACTGAGTAACGCCACGGTGCAGGTCATGGACCTGGAGTCAGGGGAGATCGCTTCGACGATTCGCACGGACATGCAGGTTCCTCTTGGTAATCTGTCCTGGGCAAAGGGCGAAATTGTGTCCTTGGGATCTGATTTTCTTGGGGCATACCGCAACCTCGGCATACCTGCGGAACAAACGGAGCCCAGCCCTCGCGACGTCCAAAGCCTGCGGCTTGCCGCCGAGTTGCTGCTCAACGCTGGTAACCTGGACGGGGCGATTGACCATCTCCAGCAGGCGTATGCCGTGGCCCCGGATGCCACGCTTCGCAATCTACTGATCCGGTTGCTGTTGAAGGCCGAGCGCGGTTCACCCAATAATCCCAAGTACTCGCAGGCTCTGGCTCCATTTCTCCGCCCAGAGCGTAAATTCGGGCCCTGAATCCATGGTGCCGGGATCCAATCGGCAGCTCCGCGAACGAGGTTGAGGATCGAGCCAAGTACGAAGAAACGCCATACCCTCAGATGAGGGCGTAGACTCAAACATGCCGATCCCTGGCGATAAGAAGACTATTGTTTGCTTGACGTTCGGTTTTTTTGCATGCTATAAGCGATTACACTGAATGCAGCCCCATTTCGAAAAAACTCTCGGCGACCAAGCCAGAGCAGGTACTCAGAACCGGGCAGTACGAATCCGGCGATCGTTCGTTCCTTTACTTTCTCGCGGGTCCTAGCACTTCCAACTGGCGGAGAGTCCTGGTTGATCGACGCTGGTCCGCATACGTTCCTATTGAACCGCAAGGTTCTCCTTTAGCTCCGGAATCTCATGGCCTTGGTTACCATACAAGTTGTTGACGGTGCAGATCGAGGCCGCTGTTTCGATAGCCTCTCTACGCCCATCACCATCGGCCGCGAAGAGGGAAATTCGATCCAGCTGAACGATGAGCGCGTCAGCAGGTACCATCTCAAGATTCAGGAAGACCAGGAAAAGATTGTCCTGACGGATCTCGAGAGTACCAACGGTACGAAAGTCAACGGCGAAGAAATCCAACTGCGGATTCTGCGATTCGGAGACATGATTTCCGTAGGCAGGTCGGTCATGTTGTTCGGCTCTCGGGACCAGATTGCCGCCCGTCTGGCTGCCCTGCGAGGCGAACTGACACCGGGTGGATCAACCGGCGGGACGGTTTCTCCGGAAGATGTGATTGAGGGAGGAAGCAAGGCAAACTCACTCGATTTCGAAGTCAATTGGACCGACGACGCCGACGCCCGTGCCACCTTGCACACGCTCGCCGCTCCAGAACTTCCTGATCGGCTCAGCCCTGGCCAGGCCGCTCAGCTTTCTGAAGTATTTGAGTACCTGCACGTCAACATCCGCCAACTGCTCACCACGGCTCACGTGGACGACGATGCCGGAACGATCCGTCTGGACCTTCGCCGCTGGCAGGCACTGCTGGATCTGCAAAGCCGATTGGGGGAGTATCTCCGCAACGTGGCAGAACCCGATTCGAATTGAAACTCCCCGAGGTCTGCCTGTTGCCGCAGCCATGAACGTCAGGCCAGCATTTGGAGCATGGCCTTGACGGACTGCGCCGGATCCTGGCTCTTCGCAATCGCCGCGCTAACGGCCACGCGTCTGGCTCCCGCGGCCAGCACTTCCGGCAGGCGTTTGTCAGTGATTCCTCCGATGGCAAACGCAGGTAGCGTGATCGCCGCAGAGATCTCTTCAATCAGTTCCAATCCAGCGAACTGCTCGAAATCTTTGGTCGAAGACGCAAACGTTGGTCCCATGCCTAGGTAGTCTGCTCCGCTGAGCACGGCGCGTTGCGCTTGAGCCAGCGTATGCGTGCTGACGCCGATCAAGACATCCGGCCCTACAATCTTGCGGACGTCATGCACGGTGAGTTCGTCCTGGCCAACGTGGACACCATCGGCACGTGACAACCGTGCCAGGTCAGCGCGATCATTCATGACGAACAAGGTGGGACCGTTGGCAGTTTGTTCACGTAGGAGTTTGGCCCGCTGGAGAAGTTCGGCATCCGCCAGGTGTTTGTCTCGCAGTTGAATTGCGTGCACGCCGGCCGACACAAGTTCTCGCACCAGTGCCACAAACATTTCAGGGGACTCGCCGCCATCGAGAAGAACGTACAAACGGCAGTCTCGAAGGCGATCCTTGTTGTGCCGGGTGGTGCCGACCGCCCGCTCAAGCGTATAAGCCTGATATCTGACGTGCTTGGCTTCGCCGGACAACCGCCCTGGCAGCAACTTGCCGTATTCTTCCAGACTGCGCAGCGCTTCTTGCAGGCGTTTGAAGTTTGCGGCTACCACATCGTCCAGCGTTAGCCTCGTCCGCTCGGACGTAACGGTCAGTTCGGTCCCGACATCTTGTTCCGTATCACGTGCAGCGAGGCGTTGGAACCGGGGGATGTCTTGGAACGCGGCAGTCAATCGGTGCCGTAGCTGCTTGAGTTGGGAAGTGAGAAACAGGTCGTCCATGGAAAACCGGACGAAGTCTTCCAGCACCCGCACCGCCTCGATCGAACGATTGGCCGCAGCGTCCAGGATTCGCAACGTGTCCACCGTGACCGGTTGCTCCGGAATCTCGCATGGCGTGATTGTCTCACTGGGTTCAGCTTGGGAAGGTGCAACGGGAGTAACTGCGGGAGTGTCCATGCGGGTTGTCGTTGTGGGCAGATCTTCGGGAAGAACGTCTTCGTCTGGTGGAAGATCCAAGGCTGGTCCCCAGGTGGAATTCGGTTGAATGTCCAACTCGCCGTAGATCTGACCAATTCTTTCTCGTACCAACTCCACAGACAGGCCAGAGTTTGCCAGCCAGTGGGCAACATCATCTTGCCCCAGGGCTAACGCCAGGAGTAAATGCTCGGTGGCGAGTTCACCCTGCCCGGCGTTCATGCACTCCCGCTGAATTCCGACAAGAATGCCATGCAGCGCGGGGGCGAACGTCAGATTTTGACCGCCAGGCTCTGCTTCCGGGTTAGGAACTTCCAAAATATTCGGCCAGCGGAGCCTGGCGGCCGCCGGGTCGATGCCGGCATCGCGCAGGATTCCGTAAGCCCTGCTGTCTTGGTCACTTAGCAGGCCTGCCAACAAGCTGATCGAACGAACCTCGACTTCTTGCCGGGGGGCACCCTCACCAACGCTGCCAGCTCCACCTAAACTTCCTGTATTAACAGCAGCGAGGTCGATTCCCGCTGCATCTCCGGCAGCTTGGGCGTATGCCGCGGCATGGAAAAAAGCTCGCTGACCGGCGGCTGACAAAGAAAAAGCAGAACCTGCATATCGATCGAACATTGCCTTGCCTGGGCAGATTGGTGGTTTCGGCTTTACCTGGTGGGCCACTTTTGCGAAGCGTGGTGTGCAGGGGAGACTACGGGAATGACCACGCGTGCCCTTTGCAAGGGTGATTGCAGTTGCGACAAACAGACCGCCGTAAAGTCAATTGATGCTAATAGTTGCCTTGATTGGCGCTACTTTGGGAGCTACACTTTCGCAGCCCAAAACCGCGGGCCTGCTGTCGTCTACCCAAGAATCAAGGGCCCCGGATTTGTCTCAGCGCCACGGAGTGTGGCATGGTTCAGAACCTTCAGCCCCTGAGCTTCGTAAATATCCCAGTGTTATTTTGTTCACCTTTTTAACTGCTATCGCTCACCAATTCACCCGCTAAGATTCAAACATTGGTAGGCGTTGGCTTCAACGCTTCGTTCTGGGCCTGGATTCAATCAGCCCCGGACGATTGGGTTGATTCGAGTGTAACGTCTCGTGTCCGATTTATCATGCGGATCCATCATTGGATTGCTACCAATCGGCACGGACGTCTCGTAGTAAGTGGTGCAGCGTTCGAGAAACAGTGCGCAGTCCGAGTGAAGTGTCGTTTAACGCCCCGGGGCTTTCGCCCTCAATTTGCCAGACTGCTTCGGCAGGCGAACAATGGCACTGGCCAGCGTTGGACAGGAACTTACGACCACTCAAAACTGCTTGCTGGAAAAGAGCATTGCGATAAGCGTGCGCGTTTGGGCTTGTTTCCCAACGCCTGCTGCGGATACTAACTTTGGTTGCATAAAGAACACAGAACAGGAAACCTTGATCGGTCCGGGTAGCTGGAGTATCTGCTGGCCGGGCAATCACCAACGTGCAGCGTGAGAAACACTCCGCCAATGGGTACGACCTTTGGGGCCGCGACCAGGCGATGGACCTTCGACGCTTGATACTTGAGGAGGGAATGCAATGTATGAACGTTTCACGGATCGTGCTCGCAAGGTCATGCAATTGGCCAATCAGGAAGCGCAGCGGTTCAACCATGAATACATCGGCACCGAACACGTCCTGCTGGGCCTGATCAAAGAAGGCTCCGGAGTGGCGGCCAATGTGCTCAAGAACCTCCAAGTTGATCTCCGCAAGATCCGGCTGGAGGTCGAGAAGATCGTCCAGAGCGGACCCGAAACCGTGACCATGGGCAAACTCCCTCAGACGCCGCGGGTGAAGAAGGTCATTGAATACGCGATGGAGGAGGCTCGCAGCCTGAACCACAATTACGTCGGCACCGAGCACATCCTGCTGGGTCTGCTGCGCGAGCAAGAAGGGGTGGCCGCTCAAGTGCTGGTCAACCTGGGTCTGAAGCTCGACGAGGTTCGAGAAGAGGTACTCAACCTGCTGGGCCACGGCCTCGAAATGAGCGAGTCCAGCGAGCGGAATCCCGGCGGGGGCGGCGGTCCGAGCCCATCGTCCAAGGGAGGCAAGTCCAAGACGCCGGCGCTGGATAGCTTTGGCCGCGATCTGACCGAGCTGGCCAAGCAAGGCAAGCTCGATCCGGTCATCGGACGCTCGCGCGAGATCGAACGCGTGCTCCAAATCCTCAGCCGGCGAACCAAGAACAATCCCGTGTTGCTGGGCGAGGCCGGTGTCGGCAAGACGGCCATCGTCGAAGGCTTCGCGCAAATGGTCATCAACGGCGAAGTTCCCGAGTTGCTGACCGATCGCCGAATCGTGGTGTTGGATCTTGCCATGATGGTGGCAGGCACCAAGTACCGCGGTCAGTTTGAAGAGCGGATCAAGGCCGTGATGAACGAGGTCCGCCGCGCCAAGAACACCATCCTGTTCATCGACGAACTGCATACGCTGGTCGGGGCGGGCGGAGCCGAGGGGGCCATCGATGCCAGCAACGTGCTCAAGCCGGCGTTGTCGCGCGGCGAAATCCAGTGCATCGGCGCGACCACGCTGGACGAGTATCGCAAGTATGTCGAGAAAGACAGTGCCCTGGCACGCCGGTTCCAGGAAGTGATCGTCGATCCTCCCAGCAAGACCGAGACCGTCGAGATCCTCCGCGGTTTGCGGGACCGCTACGAAGCCCATCACCGCGTGCAGATTAGTGACGATGCGTTGGCAGCGGCGGTCGAGCTCTCCAGTCGCTACGTGACCGGGCGTTGTCTGCCGGACAAGGCGATTGACGTGATCGACGAAGCGGGCGCCCGCGTGCGGCTGTCGTCCATGACGCGTCCGCCGGATCTCAAGGAGATCGACGAACAGGTCGATCGCCTGAATAAGGAGAAGGAAGAGGCGGTCGCCAATCAGGACTTTGAAAAGGCGGCCACCCTGCGTGACCAGGCCGACAAGCTGAAGAAGAAGAAAGCAAAACATGCAGCGCGAATGGCGGGAGAAGTCGCGCGATGCTGACGGCGTGGTCGATGAAGAGGTCGTCGCCGAGGTGGTCAGCAAGATGACTGGCATCCCGCTGACACGGCTCTCGACCGAAGATTCCGCCCGCTTGATGCAGATGGAAGCCGAGCTGCACAAGCGAGTGATCAGCCAGTCCGAGGCGGTCAAGAGTGTGTCCAAGGCCGTCCGCCGCAGTCGCAGCGGGCTCAAGGATCCCAAGCGGCCGACCGGTTGCTTCGTGTTCGCCGGACCGACCGGCGTGGGCAAGACGCTGCTTGCCAAGGCGCTGGCAAACTTCATGTTCGGCGACGACGACGCGCCGTGCACATCGACATGAGCGAGTACATGGAGAAGCACAACGTCAGCCGTTTGATCGGGGCTCCCCCCGGTTACGTCGGCTTCGAGGAAGGAGGCCAGCTCACCGAGAAAATCCGCCGCCGGCCGTACGCGGTGGTCTTGCTCGACGAGATTGAAAAGGCTCACCCCGATGTGTTCAACATGCTGCTGCAGGTGATGGAAGAAGGTCGCCTGACGGACAGCTTTGGGCGGCACGTTGACTTCCGCAATACGATTTTGATCCTGACGACGAATGCCGGTGCGGAGGCAATCAAGAACGAGGCGGAGTTCGGCTTCCGCAAGGCAGGCGGCGATGCGTCCTACGACAGCATGAAGCAACGGGTGATGGACCAGATTGAAAAGGTCTTCCGCCCCGAGTTCCTCAACCGCGTCGACGACGTGATCGTCTTCCGGCACCTGACGGTGGACGACATGAAGAGCGTGGTCGATCTCGAATTGGCGAAGGTTCGCGAACGCTTGGAGGATCGCGGTCTCAAACTGATCCTGACGGACGAAGCCAAGCAGTTCTT
>CALOEH010000150.1:0-9413 GCA_942492195.1 uncultured Planctomycetia bacterium
CGCCGGGTCGTGCTTCACGTAGGTCAGGTGCGATCCAGCAATCTGATCAAGATACCGAACGAGAATGGAAGTTTGAGCCGTGGCATGAAACTCGACCAGCCCCCGGTCGGAAACGCTCGCCGCCAACGGCTTGCTCGACTCGAACACCGACAGGTGCGTCACGTCACGGATGCTGCCATCGCTGAAGTGAGCCAGAGCGATGACCTGCTGCTGGGGGTGCGATGTATGCAGACGCCGCGCGTTGGGGATGACTTCCAGGCGTTCCAGCGTCCGTTCCGCCTCGCTGGCCTGGCATCCCTCAGCAATCCAGTTCCTGAAAACATCATGTACGGGATCGGTTGTTTGAAACCGCACACCTCCCTGATGGGCAATGTTGCCCAAGGCTTTTTGTAACACCAGACTCTGATCAGCGGACTGGGGATTGATGCGACGTCCACCGCCATCGCGTGTCAGTGTGTTGTAGTCGAACTGCGGATCGAAGCCGCGCAGGCTCAGCCGAAAACCGTTCTTGCCTTGTGGCGAACCGTGGCAAGCACCAGAGCTGCAACCTGCCTTGCTGAGGACGGCAATCACTTCCGCATTGAAGTCCACCGGATCCCTCTCCGGCAGTGCTGCCACTTCCACGACAACGCTGGCTTCGTGCCGCTGGTAGCGAACCACGATCTCTGCGGTTCCCTCAGCGACGGGTATCACGACGCCGGCCGAATTCACCCGAGCCACGGCCGGCTGAGAACTCGTGAAGGTTGCCCGTTTGGTCAGATCCACCTCGGCGCGGGGATCTGGCGTTGTGGACTTGCCGGTCACCAGCAGTGGTTGAGCAGCTCTGGGAGTTGTCAGCCGGATCCGTGCGGGTGCCACGGCAATGCTGATAACGTTCAGCTCGTCTGCGATGACCGGCGCTGCCATCAGCGCCAGAATCAGGGTGACGGCCCAAGTGAGGGTTCGCTTCATGGAATGATTCATTGGCCAGTTTTTGGCGGAACGGGTTTTTTTGACAATCACCGACAGCACAGCCGTGGTGGTTTCTTCCTCGTACTTGCCCACGATGCCGTTGGATCGCATCCGAACGTAATACGAGCCTGGGCTCAATTCGTCTGGCACACTCAGCGGGATTTCGATTTCCTTCGCGTCGGCTGGGATCTCCAGTTGCTCGGCGATGGTAACACTCGGTAAGACCGTTGACGTCAGCGTCACCGCCCCGCTGAAATGCGGCGTCCGGTTGGCCAGCACACGGACGGTTGCCTGCTGGCCTGGCTCAAGCTCAATTCGATTGGGCTCAAACACCGGAGCGAAGCCTGGCTTCACCTCCATTTGGAAACAGCGGTGCAGGGTCACACTCCGCCCACTGTCGGTGGCCGTGGCCGTTACATCAACCCGGCAAGTCTCATAGCGGGTGAGGATTCTATTGAAAATGCCTGCTTGTACGGTCAGCTGCTGGGGCGTGGCGTCAGGGATTCGCACGAAGACGTTTCTCCGCTCCTCGGCTTCATTCCCAATCTGGCCGCCTGTGGCAGCAAAACGAATGGGAGCCTGAAACTTGCCGCGGCGAGTGGTTGCGATCGGCACCTGGATGTTGAGGTACTTTGTCATCAACGCCAGGTCGTCCGGCAAGCTAAAGTCGAACGGTGACTCAGGCGTGACCTGGAGTGCCAGGCACTGGGTGAGCGAGAATGGCGGGTAGAGCTGATCGTCCCGCAGCGCAAACTCAATCAGGTCTTTGTTCCGCCGTCGCTCGTCAACTAGCGGCATGGTCTCTGCAACTGCGGTCACCACCAGGGGATCGTTCTCTTTGTCCGAAGTGCCACGCCCTACAATCTTTAGTGTGGACAGCCCTAGTGGCGCGTCCTGGTTGGCGCGAAGTCGGCAGACGAACTCCGTAGCATCTGCGGGAATCACGGTGTTTTCTAACGTGACGCCTGCGGGAGCACCGCGAAGTGCCAGTTCGACCGGTCCGGTAAACCGCGTCCGTTGGATGGTGAGCGGGACCGCCTGATACGTCCCGCGTGGCAAAGTCACTCGTGCTACTTCGGCTTTGATCTGCAGTTCTGGCTCGGTATCCACAACTTCCACCCGATAGGCGAACGCCGCGCCGCCGTTGTCCGTGAGGTCTTTGACCAGCAGCGTATGAGGCCCATCAAATCGAGCACCAAAATCGAAATGTGCCTCGTACGTGAAATTGTCCGTACCGCGGCGAACCGTAACATCGTCAATACGACGAATCTCGTTCCCTTTAGGCTCGAAGAGTACGAGTTCCAAGTCAGCCGGTGACCCGAGACCTCGCGCTTCGCCGCGAATGGTGATCTGCTGACCCTTATTGAGCTCAATGGCAAAACAGTCCTGGTCTCCGGCAGACTCCAGCACGCCATGCAGAGCCACCGGCACGCTGGACGCCGGCGTGGCGGTCTTCAAGTCGTCATTGGGTTCGGACTCCAGGCAAATTGCCAGCTTGTCCGCATTCAACGGGATCCAACTCGCCACAGCGTCCCGAGACGTGCGGATTTCTTGGTAGAACCACCCTTGCGGATGATCGGCGGCAAGCAAGACATCGCACGTTGCCCGAAGCATTTGCGGCAGGCTCAGCGTGGCCTGTTCGCCAGGCTTCACACTCGCCGGAACGGCCACTCGAGCAACGGGGAAATTACCCATCCGCAGCGCGTAGTGCCAAGTGGGATCGCCGAGGTAACGGGCGTCACTGACTTCCACCACGTAGATTCCAGAGGTCCCAAAGGTATGCTCGAATCGGCAATCGAAGAACAACCCCGGATCGTTGTCCCCCCGCGCAACAATCCGACCGGCCTCATCTCGAATGGTGACCAGGGGATCAAAGTCTTTGCCGAAACGGTTGCCGATCACTTCGAATGTGACGCGCTGTTTCGCTTTGACCTGGATCGAATACCGGTCAATCGCCGCAGCCTCGGCGGTGTCAGTAACCAGTGCTGGTAATTCCAGCGGCAGCGGTTTGGCAGGCGTTGACGGACCACGATCGTTCCGCGTTTGCACCGGCAATTCGTCCACCAGAAAGATGTGTACGTTGCTGAGCCCGCTCGTTGTCGCCAGCCGCAAACCATACAAACCGAGCGGAGCCTCCGGCGGGAGCTGCAGTTGCAACACCGCCCGCTCAGGGTCACTGGAGATCACCTCAGCTTGGACCACCCCCGGACCGAGCGAAGTCCACAGATCGAGGGCCCCTGAGAGTTCGGTTCCGTGAATCTCGATCCGTTGCCGGCTTCCGCGCGTGATCACCGGCGGGGAAAGATGCTGGATCAACGGAGCGGCAAAACCGGCCGATTCAACAACCACCAACACAATGGCCACAACCAGCAGGGTTGCCAATCGCGAGGCTCTGCTTGGGAGGACAGTTCGAGGGGGCATGGGCAGGTTGGACTCCCGGCGGGGGCGCAGGTGGCAAATTCCACTAAACAAACGCATGCGGATATACTAATATGTTTGGGACTTGAACGCACGCGCAAGATGCGTGAATCCACCATCGGAAAGAGAACGGGAGCTGCCATGCTGGGACTTTGGGGACCTTCGGATCGTCGCGATGCCTCACCACTGGCCAGGTTCTCGCGGCGCGAGATGATCCAGATTGGTGCCCTCTCTGTGTCAGGGATTGGGCTACCGCAACTCCTGTCGGCCAACGCATCGGCCGTGCCGACGCCGGCCCGGCCAGGTTTCGGCAGAGCCAAACGTTGCATCATGCTGTACCTCTCGGGAGGGAATCCTCAGCATGACATGTTCGATCCCAAACCCAACGCGCCGGTCGAAATTCGCGGCGAGTTTGACACCATCGAAACTACCACGCCGGGCATTCGGTTTGGCGAACACTGCCCGTTAAGCGCCAAGCATATGCACCAGGCCGCCTTGGTCCATTCGATGCATCACGAACACAACGACCATGGCCGTGGATCGTACTGGATGTTCACCGGCTACAAGTACCCAGGCTCCGTGCCCGATGTGAACTCGATGTCTCGCCAGGACATGCCGCATCTGGGATCCTGCATGGCCAAGATTGCCCCAGGCGCTGGTCCAATGTTTCCCTTTGTGCTGGTGCCCCACCGGATGGATGTTGCCGGGGGTCGCCGGGCCGGGCAGTTCGCTGGCATGCTGGGCGGGAAGTACGATCCCATGCTCACGGGCGGAAATCCCAACGACGACGATTTCGGCTCGAACACTTGCCGCTCTCGCCAAACGTGGCCTCAGATGTGATTCGCCGCCGCCTGCGACTGGTGGACCAACTGAACCTGCAGACCGAGTATCTGCGCAGCGAACCCGTCTCTCAATCGATGCGTGAGAGTCAGATCAAGGCGCTCGAAGTAGTCGGCTCCAAGCAAATTCGCGCGGCGGTCGATCTCTCCAGTGTCGACGGTGATACCAGGGCCCGCTATGGCCGCAACCTGTTCGGCCAGTCGGTCTTGCTCGGCAAGCGCCTGCTGAGTGCCGGGGCCCGGCTCGTGCAATGCAATTGGGAACGAACCCAAGGCAAGAACGGATTCGCCTGGGATACGCACTGGAACAACTTCAGCGCGCTCAAAGAAGATCTGATTCCCCCGTTCGATCTGGCTTACCACGCATTGATGACAGACCTCGAACAGTCCGGAGAGCTGGACGAGACCTTGGTGGTGGTAGCTGCCGAATTTGGCCGATCTCCTAAAGTGACGCTTAAGAATGGCGGACGGGAACACTGGCCAGACGTCTACACCATCATGCTGGCAGGTGCTGGAATCAAAGGGGGTCAGGTGATCGGCGCGAGTGACAAACTGGGTGCCTACCCTGAACACACGCCGCTCGGCCCCGCTGATTTTGTCGCGACCATCTACCACGCGCTGGGAATCGACCCGCATACCGAACTGCACGATCAACAAGATCGCCCGTTCCAGCTCACCAAGGGGAACCCGATTCCGCTCGAGTATGTGTGAGTCCAGTGAGAGGGTCGTTTGCCGGTATCAACGGAGCGTAGTGAGGCAACCCATGTCATCACGACAGGCGCGGGATGACTACGCCCGGTTTTGATCGAGATCATGCCCACAGAGTGAACAGACCTCGTCGGCAGGGAAGACGGGGTTCGAACAGGCAGGGCAGCGTGCAAACTCTCCGATTTGCTTGGCCGCGTCGGCTGGCGAAAGTCCTTCGAGCATGTACTTGCCGCACTCAGGACAGGTGCGGTAACTTTTGGCAACCGCCGCTCCGCAGGCTGCACAGTTGCGCATGTTCGCGCCAATCGTCTGGCCGGGCGCGTTCCACTCATTCTCATCTTCGAGCGGAGGCTTCTCAATCCGATTCTCGATCTGCGCATCGCCCAGGGACTCCATGGCCAACAGCTCAATCAAGTCTGGGACCTCCACCGCAGCCTTGCACTCAGGGCAAACCCCTTGCTTGCCGCAGAACTTGCTCTTGACCTTGAGCGCATGACCATTAGGGCACGTCACTTTGATCCAAACAGCAATGCTGGCTTTGCACTTGGGGCATTGGTTGCTCCGGCCGATGAACTTCGACTCGATTCGCAACACATGTCCGTTGGGGCAGGTAACTCGAACCCACACGGGTTGTCCCTCTCCTGCAACGTCAGATGGCACAACAGGATTGAAGATCGCGCCAGGATAAACGGAGAATTCGCGCGGCTACTTGAATGGTAGGTTACTGCGAGCACTCATTCCAGCAGAATTGGGGCTGCCAATTGCCAAGGAGAGGAGGAGTTCTTTTGGAAGCGTTACCGGAGAGAAGTTTTTTTTGCAACAGAGATCACCGAGGCCACAGAGAAGAAAATGCATTCATCGGGAAATCAATGAGCGAAGCGTCAGCGCGGAAGCACGACTGGCGATGTCGCCACGGTTGTCATCACGACGGAGCGTGATGACTACTTTTTCGCTAAACAAACCGAGAAGTTGGTTTCAAGCAGATTCTTACTGTTGCGGCTTCGCTCCGGCAGCGGGTGTTTTTGACTTCACTTTGGCCGCCTCGGGGCTGGTGTCTTTGACAATCGTTCGCTCGGCCAAATCGTAGACCGAACCCTTTGGCAGGGCCACAAAGTCCGGGCGGTCGGGGATGACCGGCAAGTTGCGATCGTAGAAGTGCGCCTTGCCGGCACCTACCACCTCGGCCGTGGACTTGCGAACGATAATCGCCGTGGCTTCGTCCAGTCCGATGCCGAGCAACTGTGGGTAGCGATTGACCAACTGAGTCATGTCCTTCTGACGGCCGCGCTGGGAGAAGTGCTGATCGATGGCCACGCCACTGATGAACCCCAGCCCTCCGCGCTCGTAGCCGGGTGCCATGATCATGAAGTTTTGGATCGGCGTTGCCCGGGCGAGATATCGAGCCTGAATGGAAGCGCCCGCCGACGAACCACCGACCACACCCCCTCGCCGCACCACATCCTTCATCAGCTGGTGAGCTTTGGTGCCATAGTACGAGTCGGACATGTTCCACTGCCGACCACCGCCGAACCAGATACCCGTGGCGTCTTTGAGCGGAGCCAAGAATTCCTCATCGCTGTTGGCCTGATTCCGGTCCTTGGTGTGGATGAACGTGGCGTGCTTGACCCCCATGCCCCGCCATGCCTCGACCGTTCCTTGTTTGTCCGCCAACTTCTCCTGTTCGCTGCACGGCACGTACACCAGTCGGGCCTTCTCAACTCCACCGGCCAATTCAACAAACCGTTTCATCAAGCCCTTGGGCATCCCTCCTCCGCCGACGATGACCAGTGCCCCCTGTTCCACGAACGGCTTCTCAGGATCGGCCACAGGGAATGGCGGCAGCGTGCGATCCATGGCGACGCGCCGCCACTGCGTCCAGTCAACGAGAAACTCGTTGGGGTCCTGCCGCTGCCCGGTCTGTGCCGTGACGTGCTGGACCAGTAGCGGCTCGTGTTCGTTGGCCGCAACCATAACGGTCGCCTGACCGGTTCCCAGCACTTGCAGCTTACGGCCGGCCAGCACCATGGCAGCATTGGGCGCGAGGCCAATACCGACGCTGCGTGGATGGGAGACCAAGGCGCTCTCGAGCCGGAGCCGGTCTTGGGGGGTGGTGAACCTGGTTTCGATCACCCCATCCGGCACGAGTTCCCAACCGGGGCCAACTTTGGCAACGTGATCTCCACCGGTGATCTCGACCTTGGACAACAGTCTTGCAGCGGCACCAAGCGTGTAGATTGCCCCGCCGCGTTTGATGACATCCTGCAGGCTCTTGCGCAGTGAGAGCAGTTGTTCTCTCACCGATAGCTGAAGAGTTTCGCCTGTGACCAGCAGCACCCCGGTGGCACCTTCGAGCGTTTTGTGGATCGAATCTGGCACGGTCTTGGCGGACAGGTCGAGCGTTTCGATCTCCACGGACTTGGCCGCTTCGAGCGACTTCTCCCAGGCCGCCAATTGTTGTGCGTTGGGCGAGGTCCAAAACAACCCAACGAGGTTGGCATTCCTATTCCCACTGGCTTGCAAGAACGCCGGGCTGGCCAGCGTGGGGTCGTCCAGCGATCCGGCAGCAATGATGGTCCCGTTGATCTTGAGGTCGAGCGGCCAATGTTCGAACTTCTCATCAAACGTTTGGGCGGCGGCCGTTGCGGCAGTCAACGTGATCGCAATCAACACACTGAGTCGGAGGGGGGACGTCACGCGAAACCTCGCTAGCAGTTAAGCCAATGGCCAATGCGGATGTAGAACGGCAGGCAAGCTCAGTGAGTATGCCCGCTGTGGTGATGCTTATGATAGTGCTCAAGCATGGCATCCCCAAAGTCATTGTCGAAGTCGCGATAGACGCAGTGGATGTGGTTGGCATCGTCTTGCGTGTTGTCGTATTCGATGAGAAACGTAGGACCTTGAATCAGGTAGTGGTGCGGGTTGCCCTGCTTGAGCCCTCCAGCCCAAACGAAATGAATGTTCTTCACCCCTGCCTGATCAATCCGGGCCAGATCTTGGTCCGCCAGTTCTTTGCGAATTCGCTGGATGTGTTCGCGAACCAGTTTCATGAGCAACTCGCGCTGGGTTTCGGTCATGTCGGCGACGGCCAGCCCTCGGGGTTTCCCCCGTTCGATGCGTCGTTGATTGCCGGTGATGAGTCCCCCGACGGTTTCTTCGAAGACCGGGATCTCGCCGAACCCCGTCTTTCGTTGTTCGCCACTCATGCTTTTTGCCAAGGCTCGCCCCAACTCGGTTTCTTGCTTGAGGACTTCGAGTCCCTTCTGCGGTCCGTCAGCGACAATGGCCGGAATGGCACCAAAGAATGAAGGAGTTACCGAGATCCATCGTCCCTTGACGACGGTCACGTTGAGCGAAAGATGAAACCCTTCGACCCGATACCCCCAGGTCCCCTCGGGTGTTGGATTGCCGAACACAATGAAGTAGTACTGATCCGAGTCACGGTATCGGTTGGGCTGTTCGTCGGACTTCTTGAGGATCTCTCCCAAGCTCATGATGGTCATGGCCTTTTGAATGCCGACATGGCTCAGTGTTGCGGTCATCAACGAGTACGCAAGTTGGCGCTGGCCAGTGTTGAGATCGGTCAGCGGAACGCCCCGTCTGGCGATCGGGAAGAAGTGAAAGTTCCCCCGCTCGGCGTCCTTGAATAGGTACTTGGCCTGCATTCCAGGGTCCAGGGCATCGATGAACCGCTGGGCGGCAACAGTCAGCTCTTGGGCCACTTCCGGCGAATCGATGGCACTGGGTGGTGGGTCCACGCCGTCCGCGGCATAGAAACGCGCGGCAGTCAGCGAAACCAGCGCCACGGTCGCCAGTAGAAGGACAACGAACGAGATTCGGGCAGAGCGTTTCATGGTGCAAAATCCAAGGGAACTTCGGATGGTTGGGTTGTTGAGATCTACGCAGTCTAATTCGCCGCTGGCCAGATTGAACCCCGCAATTCGACGAACTCCCCCGTTAGCATCCGCGCTGATTCGGTGGCGTCCGAGTGGCAGATGTGGCAATAGCACATTGCCACACCATTTGTCATTCCCGCTACCATAGCAGCCGCGGGAATCGCCATGATATGATCTAGAGACTGGCAAGCGATTGCCTGACGGCACCCGGCGTTCGAACAAAACTTTTGCGTCAGGCAACTGGTTACGAGGTTTCCACTCATGCTCCGTGCGGTTCTTTCAGCATTGTTTGTCTTCGTGGTGGTGTCGAGTCTTGCCGCTTCGGCAATGTCCAAAGAACCGGCCAGCCCTGATTTGCCGGTCGAGGGGGTCATCGGTGAAATCAAGTCAGACTCGCTCTTGATCAAGGCGCACAATGGGCTCTCGTATCGGGCATTTCCCGATCAAGAAACTGAGGTTCTGATCGAAGGGAAGCCGGCGAAGTTTGAAGACCTGAAACCGAAGCTCCATGTCTACGTCTGGATCAAGCCAACGTCCAAGGCTTACAAGGACGCCATCAAGATCGTGGCTCAGCAAAAGCGGCTTCCCTTTTTGGATCCGGGCG
>CALOEH010000151.1:0-5665 GCA_942492195.1 uncultured Planctomycetia bacterium
AATCTTGGAAAGCATTTGCTGCACAATCCGCATGGCCGGCAGGTATTGCGTACCTGGGGGGTGTCCGTCAGGGCTTTGCCCCAACAGCAGCAGGCGTGTCGCTTGCCCCGTTTGCCGGGCGGCAGGGTCCGCCCCGACGGCACAATCAGCGCCGACCAGCAGCATTGCTGAGACGAAGGCAAACATCAGAGTGCGTCGCATGGTTCACTCGTTTCGTGTTCGAATTGGCGCCGGCAGGCAAAACCCTTGTTCACAATCTCTGGGGAAATCTTACCAAGACCGTGGTGGCGATAGTAGGTGCTGCGCACCCGGCACCGCCGACAGGTATTCGTCTGGTCCGGACAACCGCGCGTTGCCCTTTGCCGTACAATTTTCTTGAATGCAGCGGTTGAAACAGCGTCTGCTGGTATAGAGAATCGAGCTTTGGGATGTGCTTGAGTCGCAGAAACATTGGTGGCGATTGGAAATCAGCTTCTATGCAATTCTTGTCGATGGTGCAAATGAGTGCGTCGGAACTGCGATTCTCAATCGTTGTTGCTAGCTGGATATTCTTCTCCCTGCTGGTTGGGTCAAGAGCGCCCAAATACCACCGTTCGCCGGGCGCGTGGTTGCTGCTTTCCCTTATCTTCTCGCCATTGACAGCGTTCGTTTTTCTCAACGTCGCCGGGATTTCTTACAACGCGGTGGTAAGGAAGACCAAGGAGCAGCGACTGGGAGCAGAGCACCCTGAGCTGGCAGGTATCGCCAAGGAACTTGTGTTGTACGAAACAAACTGCCCTGCCTGCCACGCTCAAGTCAACCCTGCCACAGGAGATGGCATTGCCCCGGCTCCCGAGGACGAGCCTTGGCGTCTGGCGTGTGCCAGCTGTGGTGCTGAAATTTCTTAGTTCGCCAACATTGAGCCCACTTGCGACGAGTCAAGTTCTACCGACCGGCGATGGGTTCTGGGAACGGAAGCTAGCGCTGGCCCGCTACTGTTCGGCCAACTGGTGGTCCACAACCTTGCCGTGGAAGCTGAGAAATCGAGGTTGGCGGCAACGGGGCAAATCTCTAAAGTGCCCGGCAAACACGTCGCCAAGCTCTCGCTTGCATTCGACCGTGTCTCACTCGCATGCGCCATGAAGCTTGGTTTCTCCAACTGCAAGGGCACGTTTCGCATGTCAAAATATCTGCTCGTTGCCGCGTTGTCGGTCGCCGGTATTTTAACGGTCTTCAATCGTGACGCCTATGCGGCTGATCTGCCACCTGAGATTCGAGTCGGCCAGCACCGCTTGGCACTCAATGGTTGGGGGGCTCGCACCAAGACGTTCCTGGAACTCTACGTTGCGGGGTTGTACCTGACGCGTCCGAGCCAGGATTCAACGGCCATCGTTGCCGCCAATGAACCGATGGCGATCCGCATCAAAATCACATCGAGCTTCGTCAGCCAATCTAAACTTGCTTCTTCGCTCGAGGAAGGTTTTCGCAACTCCACCCAAGGCAAAGTCGCTCCGATTCAGCAGGAAATCGACCGCTTCCAAAATTGCCTCCAGGAAGACATCGCCAAAGGAGACGTGTTCGACTTGGTGTACATGCCTGAACACGGCACCATCGTGAACAAGAATGGCAAATTCAAAGGTGTGGTGGCCGGCGTTGCCTTCAAGAAAGCCCTGTTCGGAATCTGGTTGTCCGCCAATCCAAGCGATGCAAGTCTCAAACAAGCCATGCTCACCCAGCGCACGGCGCAGTGAGCAACTTGGTTCGAGATTTCCCTTAGTTATTGCACGGCTGGGCCCCGTTCCCAGGCGGCAAGTTCGGTAGCGACCAGCAGTGCCATAGCGCCCCCTCGGGCATCCCGACCAAGAATTGCGGTGCGGTCGAAGTAGGCACGTAGCGAATTTTGCTTGCCGGTCCCGGTGCAGACATCGACCAAGGTTCCGTCGGGTGCAATCCGGCGGCGGAGCGCCTGCCAGGCGCGTTTGGCAGGTTCTGCGAACTCTTCTTCCGGAAGCCAACCGCGGCGCATGCCACGCAGCATGGCGAACGTAATCATTGAAGTACTGGTGAGTTCGCGATAGCTCTCCGGATGGTCAATCACTTGATGCCACATTCCATCGGCATCTTGATGTTTGAGCAAGGCCGTCAGATGAGTGCGATGCGCGCGGAGCAATGGTTCAAAGTGGGGACTGTCTGGCGGGAGATCACTGAGTGTGAGCGACAGCCCTAGGGCGGGAAACCCGTTGCCGCGGCCCCAGGCCGTTTCGCACAGCGGCGAGTGCCGATACAGCCCATCGGGGCGAAGGTCCAGATCCGCCATGAACTTCCAATGCCGCATGGCCATATCGAAGTACTTCGCATCTCCCACCAGGCGGCCTGCCGCACTTAGGATGGGACAGCCCATGAAGACGGCGTCGCTCATTTCCGAATGCGTCGGCACAGCCGGCTTGGGAGTTCCGTCCGCTTCGAATGCTTGTTCGGCAGCGCGGCGTACGAGCTCCACGTACCGTTTGTCGCGCGTCTGTTTCGCTAAGGAAGCAAACGCCAAATGCCCCGCCAAGACCGGACCGGAGACCTTGGTAAGCGAGGGGGTCGTTCCACTGTAGTACGGCGCACAAATCTTGACCACGGACGCCGTGCCTTCGGGATCGTTCTGCAGCTGCGCCAGTTGCAAACGAGCCACCAAGGCCACAGCAGGGATGTACGAAAGGTTATCCAGGTCGCGTCCGTAGTGTTCCGAAAGCTGCTTGGCCACGTCCAAACCCGTCCGAGCCGAACGCTTATTGAGTTCCACACGGGCGGGAGACTCTGGCAGCGGCTGAGCGCCAACGGCGGCCAGAAGTTGCGAAAGGATCGCATCGCCGCTTCCGTCTGCAGCACGCACACTGACCGCCGGCACGGGGCCTACCAGCGTGACCGACTGGCGAACGAGCTGAGGGGCCAACTCTTCCAAACCTTGTCGAGACCGCAACGGGCCAGGCAGTTCACCGGCCAAACGGTCCAAGGTGGCAAACGCTTCTTTGCTGCCGGCCGTTGGTTGTTCGCCGGTTCGGATCTGAGGCACCAACCAGCGGACAGCCCCTCCCTCGGCAGCATTGGCAGGTGCGGGACCCAGCAGCACCACTACCAGGTCAGGAGCTTGCATGCCGATCCATCGCCACAGGTAAGACGCCTCAGGCAAAGGGCCACCGTAGCAATCAGCGGCCACTGGCGGATACCCACGCATCGGGTCAGACTCGGTCTTGCTGGCAGGGTTACTCATCCGGGCAAGCCAGGCATCGGGGCTCGCAATCGGAACGGCCGAGAGCGCCAACTTCGCGGCGGCCGGGTCTCCTTGGGCCACGCGCGTTTGCCAGCCGACCATCATGGTCACGGCCGCGGACACACTCTCTGGCGAACCATCCAAGCCTGCCACAATCAGCACGCGCTGCGGTTGGCTCTCGATGTCCAGGTCTGCTTCGGTCAACACGCTGGCAATCGCTGTCTCTTTACGCGTGACCCCGACAAACGAGCGAATCCACGGAGCTTTCGCAAACGGAGCAAGTTTCTCGGCGACCGCGCGCGGAACCTTGGTAGGCTCCTCAGCATCAACGGAAGCCCACTGCATGGTTGCCATGCAGATTCCCAACAGCATCAAAGCACGTAGCATCTTTTGAACTCCGCCAACGAAACTGACCTTGAGCCAGTTGGGAATTAGAATCTCAAGCAAGAATTTCTTTCACCACACGTCCATGAACGTCGGTCAGACGGAAATCACGTCCCTGGAACCGGAAGGTCAATCGCTCGTGATCCAGGCCCAAGAGGTGCAAGATGGTCGCCTGCAGGTCATGCACATGCACGGGGTTGTTGATGACGGACAGTCCGAGTTCATCGGTCTCACCGTAGGTGATGCCTGGTTTGACTCCGCCGCCGGCGAGCCACATGGTGTAGCTGTCGATGTGGTGATCGCGTCCGGTCGGTTTGCGATCTTCGCCCATTGGGGTTCGTCCGAACTCACCTCCCCAGATGACCAGGGTATCTTCCAGCAGGCCCTGCTGTTTGAGATCTTTGATCAGTGCGGCACTGGCCTGATCGACCTCTTTGCAGCGAATCGGCAGTTCTTTTTCCAGCGACTCGGCACCCCCATGCTGATCCCAGTTGGTGTGGTAGAGCTGGATGAAGCGAACTCCCCGTTCTACCAAACGCCGGGCGAGCAAGGCATTGTTGGCAAACGAAGCCGCGCCAGGCACAGCGCCGTACATCTCTAGCGTGCTTTGCGATTCGCTGGCGATGTCCATCAGCTCCGGGGCGCTCATCTGCATCCGATACGCCATCTCGTAGGCCGCAATCCGGGTTTGAATTTCTGGATCCGCTACGTTGGCATGCCGCAGGCGATTGAGATCATTGACGGCATCGGTGAACTGTTTTTGCGAGGCAGGATCGAAGCCAGCGGGACTTTGCAAGTTGAGGATCGGATCCCCTTGACCGCGGAAGGGAACCCCTTGGTAGCTGGTCGGCAGAAAGCCACTGGCCCAAAGTGCCGAACCGCCGCGTGGTCCGCGTGGGCCCGATTGCAACACCACAAAGCCAGGCAGATTCTGCGATTCGCTCCCAATCCCATACGTCAACCAGGACCCCATCGAGGGGCGGCCAGGCTGCGGCGAACCGGTCTGCATGAACAACTTGGCCGGGCCATGATTGAAGACATCCGTCTGCATGCTCTTGATGAAACAAACGTCGTCTACAATGTCGCGGTGATACGGGAGCAGGTCTCCGAGCGTTGCCCCAGACTCGCCGTATTGCGCCAGTTTGCGCTGTGCGCCCAGCAGTTTCTCCGTCCCTTTGAGAAAGGCGAACCGCTTCCCCTGCATAAAACTCTCAGGGGGCGTTTGTCCGGAAAGCTCGCGGAGCATCGGCTTGTCATCGAACAGCTCGAGTTGGCTGGGACCCCCTGCCATGAAAAGGTAGATCACGGCCTTGGCTTTGGCAGGAAAATGCCCTTGCTGGGGCGCCATGGGGTTGGCAATTCGCGGATTGGCGGAAGGGGCTGCGAGGCCCTCTTGGGCCATCAATGAGGCCAGACCGACCGAACCGAGACTGAGACCCGCCTGGCCAAAAAACTCGCGCCGGGTTGGGTGTTCGAGTGGGTGGGGTGGTTGTCGGTGGTTCATGATCACTCTCGTGTGATGAATTCGTCGAGGTTCATTAGGACTCGTGCCGTGGCAACCCAGGCCGCTGCCGTGGCCTCGTTCACCTCGGCAGGGAGGTCCGCCATGGCAACACTCTTGGCCGCCGCAGGCTGCTGTTGGAAATGTTGCTGTTGCCCAACGAGAAACTTGGACAGGTACTCATGCTCGGCCGGTTGCGGCGGCCGGGCAAAACACAACCGAAACAGGTGGGTGATGCGCTCGGAGACTTTTTGTGCCCCTGGCACTTCGACCAGTGCACGACGTGCCAAAGCCTGCATCATCTCGACCATGGCGGCGTCATTGGCCACGGTCAGTGATTGTAGTGGCGTGTTCGAACGATCTCGCCGAGTGCAGGTCTGATTGAACTTAGGGACGTCGAACGTAGAGAGCATGGGATACGGCGCGCTGCGGTAAAAGAACGTATACATCCCGCGGCGATAACGATCCTCGCCGGTACTCGTCTTCCAGTTCTTGCGTCGCTGCGTGAAGGCATACACCCCGTCCGGCTGCGGTGGGTAGAC
>CALOEH010000152.1:0-9096 GCA_942492195.1 uncultured Planctomycetia bacterium
TGTGGAGGAAAGGATGGAAAGCTTCCCATCGGAATAGGGGAACCACTTCTTGATCGCGCCTTGTCAAACTACCTCAAGTTCCCATTTTTAATGTCTCCACGATGGGTTTAAATCCGTCGCCTTCAGGCGAAACCTTTAGGTTCTTCAGTTCTGGGCTGGAATTTGGAGGCTTTGCAAAACTATGAAACTCACCCGCGTGGCCGCGAAGGTCGGGACCTTTTCGTGGATTCGCAAGGAGTAGAGTAACTTGTAACCCATGAGTTTGGCATGACCCAAGCGTGAGTGAAGGACTTCAGTCCGAAGCTCACAAGACCCTTCAACCTACCGGCTTCAGCCGGTAGTCGTTTAGTTCTTTCAGCCGCGTCTCCGGTGCCCGAAGCGCCTGGCGTTCGTGCGAAACCCGATCCTCCAAAGTCCGACCAGATTTATGGATAGCAGCGCCGAATCTGCAAACATCTGATTCTGGTCGCATTGGTTTGCGTGGATGTGTTAAACTCCACGCTGCTGCCAGAATGCCGGGGCAGCGTACGTCCCTCGCCTGCCCGCCGTGAGCGCTGATGACAGATTTCCGCCCTCAGTTTCCCAGCCTGCTTCTCTGCTTCGCAATTGCAGTTAGCTCTGGCTTGACTGGCAATGTTCTCGCTGAGGATGTCTCGCCACAGGCGGAAATCGTCGAGTTGCAGGTTGAACCGGAAAAGATCCAACTGGCTGGTGCCAATCGGCAGCAGCAGATCCTAGTGACGGCCCGTGACGCTGACGACCGGTTGTTGGATGTCACGCATCAAGTCAGTCTGTCTGTAGAAGACGCCCAAGTGGCTACACTCGCCGGAACCAGCGTTGTTGGAAAGTCAAACGGCAGCACGTCGCTACGGATCACCTATGCCGGCCAGACTCGCCGCATGGCAGTTGAGGTGAAAAAATTCGACCACTACCCGGCGGTCCATTTTTCGGGCGACATTACGCCTGTTTTCACCAAGCTTGGCTGCAACAGCGGTGGCTGCCATGGCAAACAGTCGGGACAGGGCGGTTTTAAGCTTTCTGTCTTTGGTTTTGATCCGGTTGCTGATTTCGCGGCGATCCTGAAAGAAGGTCGCGGTCGCCGCGTCTTTCCCGCCAGCATCGAGCACAGTTTGCTGCTGACCAAGCCGTTGGCTCAGGTTCCGCACGGTGGCGGCCAACGCCTGCGAGAGAACCCACGAGCACGAACTGCTGCGGGAGTGGTTCGCTGCAGGGCACGCCGGGAATGAATCCGCGCCGCACGACGATCGGCATCGAAGTCGCCTCACCGCGCGTGGTCGAATTCAGCGGGCGGCAACAGCTGCAGGTGACCGCCATCTACGACAATGGCACCCGGCGTGACGTGACTGCGGCCGCCATCTTTTCCAGCAATGCTGCGGAAGTTGCCGAAGTCGACGAGCAGGGGCTGATCCGAGTCGGACGCATGCCGGGAGAAGCGGCAGTGACCGTGAGTTTCCTTGAACATGTTAGCGTGGCACGTGTGCAAGTGCCGCGATCCGGTGATCGGTTGGAAATTTCCAGGCCAGAACTCAAGACTGTCATCGACGAGCACGTCTGGGCAAAACTTGAGAACATGCGGATTGAACCGTCTCCGCTGTGTGACGATGCCACGTATTTGCGCAGGCTGTCCCTTGACCTGCTCGGAACGCTTCCGACGCCCGGTGAAGTTCGCGAGTTCCTGGCCGATGCATCTCCACAAAAGCGGGGGAGACTGGCTGCCGAACTACTGACCCGACCAGCCTTCGCCGACTATTGGGCGATGAACTTTGCCGACATTCTGCTGGTTGATCAAGGCAAGTTGGGCGACCGCGGCGCGTATGAATTCCACCAATGGCTGCGGCAGCAATTCGCCGAGAACCGAGCCTATGACCAGTGGGTGGCCGAACTGATCACGGCCAGCGGCAATTCAGGCGTGGAGGGACCTGTTAATTTTTATCGTGCTTTGCGTACGCCGGAGGAAGCGGCCCAGGCGGTGAGTCAGGCGTTTCTCGGCGTGCGGTTGGAGTGTGCCCAGTGCCATCATCATCCTTGGGAACGTTGGGGGCGCGAAGACTTCTACGGCTTGGCTGGCTACTTCAATGGCATTACGCGACGCAAAGCCGGTCCAGATCGCGAAGTCGTGTTCCATGCCCGGCCGAAAGCCATGAAGATTCCCAATACTTCCACGGTCGTTCCATTGCGGACTTTGGGCGGTGCGACTGACGAGCAGTTGACCGGTGATCCGCGCGTGCCGCTGGCGCGCTGGATGACTTCGCCTGAAAATAAGTGGTTTGCCCGACTGGTGGCAAACCGGCTGTGGAAACACTTCCTGGGACGAGGGCTGATCGAACCGGAAGACGACCTGCGAAGTACCAATCCTGCCACGAACGAACCGTTGCTCAAGTATCTCGAGTCTCAAGTGATCTCCACCGATTTCGATCTCAAGGCGATCATGCTTGAGATGGTGACGAGTCGCACCTATCAGTTGGACAGCACAGCCAACGACACCAACTACGACGATCACCAGAATTACTCCCACTACGCTTCCAAGCGGTTGCCGGCCGAAGTGTTGCTGGATGCTATCAACTCGGCTTGCGGGACCAGTGAAATTCTGGTTGGCATGCCGCAGGGGACAAGGGCAATTGAACTCTGGAACAACCGCTTGCCGTCGTACTTTCTCGAAGTCTTTGGCCGCCCCGAGCGCAACAGTCCCTGCGAGTGCGTTCGTTCCAGTCAACCTACTATGGCGCAGGCGCTGCACTTGATGAATGCTCCCGAGATCGAAGCCAAACTGGCCGCGCCGGCTGGACGAATTTCAGAGTTGATCCAAAGCGGAGCGTCGCAGCAGGAAATGATTGAAGAACTTTGTCTGGCCACACTGGGCCGGATGCCGGAAGAGAAGGAACGCGCGGCGGCTCGGCAACTTTTTGCACAGGGCTCCACGCGGCAGGCGGCGGAAGATTTTCTGTGGGCGTTGCTGAATTCGTACGACTTCCTCTCCTTCATTCGCTGACTACAACTTCATACACTTTTGGCTGCTGAGGAAAGTGACTATGTCAGCGCGCGCCGAACTACCGTGACCGCGTCTGCCGCCGAGAGTTTCTCCGCTTTGGCGGAATGGCTGGATTGGGCCTCGCCGATCTGTTGCGGTTGGAATCGCAATCTGCAACGGCCGCCGGCACAAAGCAGCAGATCAACTGCATCTTCCTCTTTCTCCTCGGCGGCACTCCGCAGCAGGACATGTGGGATCTCAAGCCGGAGGCTCCCGTCGAGATCCGTGGGGACTTCCATCCGATTGATACCGTGACTCCTGGCATTCAGGTCTCCGACGTGATGCCCGGCATTGCCCGCGTGACGGACAAGCTGGCGATCCTACGGAGTATGACGCACGGCGACTCCGACCATGGGCGGGGCATCTGGCAGATGATGATTTGCAATTGTTCAAGGTTTGGCCTGCGGGTTTCGACCGTACCGGGATCGACAATAACCAGCACCTCAGCTACGGTCTGATGGTGGCCCGCCTGGGTCGAGGGACAATTGCGTTGCCGCCGTACGTTTCGCCGCCAACCTACCTTCGCGGCGGTGGTCCAGACTTCCTCGGTGCCGCTGCGCTCCCTTCGTGATCGAAAACGATCCGGCCGAACCAGAGTTTGCCGTCCGCGAGCATCACGCTCCCGCACAGTGTCCCGACAATACGGCGCAACCGTCGTCGGCACGCGCGCGCTGGCGGCCATTAACCAGTTCTAAGGCCAGGGTGGAGCCGCATGAGCAATCAAGTTCGCCCGCTGGACACCTTCATCAACAGAGAGGGGGACTTGATGACTACGGCGAAGCCAAAGAAGCCTTCGATATTCAGCGGGAGAAAGAGAGCGTGCGGTCCGCGTACGGTATGACCAGCGTGGGGCAATGTTTGCTCATGGCCCGCCGTTTGATCGAAGCGAATTGCCGCTTTGTCAGTGTCGAATATGGTCACTGGGACACGCACCGCGAAAACACGATGAGTCTGCGGGAACTGCTTGTGCCGGCCTTCGATCAAGCCTTGCCGGCCCTGCTCAATGATCTTGAAGAGCGTGGCATGTTGGATACGACGCTGATCGTTGTTTCCACTGAGTTCGGCCGTACGCCACGGATCAATCCGTTGGCGGGTCGTGATCATTGGCCGGGCGCATTTTCTGTTTGCGTGGCAGGGGGGGGGTGCCGGCAGCCAAGGTTTGGGCAGGAATAATCGGGCCACCGACCAAACTCAAATGTGCCGCTTACGTTGTTCTGACCGTCCCATCACCGCCCAGAAGACCTGAGGGGAGCCACCATGCTCTGCGGGTTGGGAACGATCCCAAGTCCACTGTCTTGAACACCCGCCGGGGCGCTCCGATCGAAGTGGGGAGGGCGGCCCTTGCTCCATCACCGAGTTGGTGTAACTCTTCCCCTACTGTTCCCAATCCCCCAAAGATCGTCACGCCGATGCTTCGTCTACACTGCTGTTCAATGGTCTTTGTCGTTGCCTGCTGGTGGGGGATGCCGGTTGAAGCACAACCAGTTCCCTCACGCGATCCGGACACGTCGCACATCTTCCCAGCCGGTGGACGCCGGGGTTCAACGGTTGCGGTGCATATTGGTACGGAGTGCTATCCACCCGGGGCAAAGTTGAAGTTCTACGGAGCTGGACTCCACGGGACGGAGATCCTGGAAACCGAAGTGCAGCCCGGCACGTCGCAATATGCCGACGAACCTTCCCCGCGACGCTTGCCCGAGCAAATACCGATCAGCTATCCGCGCCAGTGGCAAGCGGAATTGACGATCGACACCAATGCCCCCCTTGGCCCGCACATGTGGAGGGCCACGTCTGGACAAGGCGGCAGCCGTGCCCGCGTGTTTGTGGTGGGCGACTTGCCTGAATTCATCGAGACGGAATCGAACTCACAAGCTGAGCGTGCCCAGCGCGTGGAACTGCCCGTGACCATCAACGGCCGGATCAGTGGCGAACGCGATTTGGATTACTTTGTATTTCCGGCGAAAGCCGGCGACGTGATTCACTGCGAAGTGTGCGCTGGTCGCTTGGGTTCGCGGCTCGATCCGGTGGTGACCATTTATGACGACCGGGGAGACCGCGTCTCAGTGCAGGAGACGCAGCTGGGTATTGATCCCATGCTCACGTTTCAGGCTGCTCGGGACGGCGACTATCGCGTGCTGTTGGCGAACGTCAGCCTGCATGGCGGCCCTGAGTATGTCTATCGCATCACGCTTACCGCAGCTCCACGTCCGGTTCTGACATTTCCCGCAGGCGGCCAAGCCGCCACGGCAGTGGAAGTCGAAATGTTGTCTCCCACCGGTGACGGTGGCTGGAAGTCCTGGCAAGAACAGTTGCAGCTTCCTGCCCGCGCCGGCCTGGCAAGTTTCTGGGAAGTAGGCAAGCCGACGGTGCACTTGGATGCTGGGGACTTCGCGACACGAATCGAACGTGACGAAACTGCCGGGCAGCAAAATGATTCGCCAGATCATGCTGAACCCGTTTCTTTCCCACTGACCATTGATGGCCGCTTTGCTGCCGCAAACGATGCTGACTGGTTCCGCTTTACGGCCAGAGGGGGTGAGCAGTTTTCCTTCGTTGCAGATCCAGCCCGGCTCGCATCTCGGGCCACTCCCACGTTGGAAGTTCTGGATGCCGAGCTGAATTCGCTCCAGCAAGCTTCAGCCTACGAAACGCCTGGCCGTGATTGCCGACTCGAGTGGAAGTGTCCTAAAGACGGTGACTATCTGGTCTGCCTGCGCGACGCACGTTATGGGATTCGCGGCGGCCAGGATTACATCTACCGTTTCACGGCTGCTCTGGCCGAACCGGATTTTGACCTGCTGTTGCCGGAGGAACGGTTCAACATTCTTCCGGATGGCAAGAACACCGTGACGCTTAATGTCGCCCGCCGGGGCGGTTTTGCTGAGGCGATCAAGCTGGAGTTTGAGGGACTTCCTGCAAGTGTCTCCTATGAACCTCAGGAGATCCCCGCCGGCAAGACCAGCGTAAAACTCACGTTCACAGCTGATCCGGAGGCCCAACCTGCGGATGTCACCGTGCAACTGCTCGGCGTGGCAGAGATTGCTGGGGAGCAAGTTCGGCGTGCCGCCCACGCTCCGCACGCCGCTCAAGACAGCACGGGAGCGAGCCTTGGCAAGCCCACGACCTCAGAGCTGTTTCTCACGGTTCGTCACAAGCCGGTCTTTCGGCTCTACTGTGGCGAAGCGTATCTGTACGCCCATCGCGGCATGGTCTTTCCTTATGCCATGCATGTCGAACGGTTGGACGATTACGGTGGCGAAATCATCCTGCAGAGTGGCGATCGCCAGAACCGAGATCTGGACGGGGTTGTGCTGCAGCGCCACAGCGTGTCTGGCAAACGTCAGGAAACCAGCATGCCAATCCTGCTTCCCGAGACCATGCATGCCAACGTGCAGTCGCAGTCGCAACTGTATGTGCAAGGCTACACCCGATTCATCGACCGCTGGGGAGATCCGCAATCGCTGCTGGTCGTATCCGAAAAGCGTTGCATGCTCCGCACCTTGCCGACCGTGGTTAAACTCAAGGCCGCACAGGAAAAAGTAACGGCTGCCCCCGGCGAGGCCGTACGTGTTCCGATGGTGCTCAAGCGAACTTCGAACTTCACTGGCCCCATGCGGCTGGAACTCGTCGAGTCGCCTCTTGGAATCGATATCCCGCCCCTGGAAATTGCTCCGGGACAGGAAGAGATTGAAGTCACCATCCCCCTGCCAGCCGACCTGTCTGCAGCAAGCGATTTACGACTACGATTCCGAGCCACGGGAGAGTTTCCCGGCCACCTGGAACTAATCTCCGAAACCGATGTCAAACTCCAGGTCCGCTGAGCATTCGGCGACTATCTGGAAAGCGGCTGAATTGCGATTCGGATGACAATCGCCAATCAACTCGGCCGGCGACGGAGAAATTCGCCGACAGCATAGCAGACATCAGACATCACCTAAATCCTTGGATAAATAAAGGGTCCGTTACGGCTAGAATTATCCTTGTCCGTATTGGGGCAGTCCAGTATTCCTGCCCTTAAATCAACGTCACGCCGCCACGGCCAACCTGGTCCCACGAAAATCAGACATCTACTTACACGATTATTTACCGTCAACTCTCACAGAAGGGTCGATCATGCTCAATCGCAGAACCAGGGCTTCGATCCGAAGACCTGCATTCCGGAAGGAATGACCAGCAGCGGCTCGCTGGCGAAAGCCAAACTTCCCGGGATGACCAGCAGTGGTTCGCTGGCAAAGTCAAACTTCCTGAACCGATCAAAGCGTTGGAGCCTTACAAGGAGCGGCTGCACATCATCAACGGTCTGCACGGCAAGCACACCAGCCCCTCGCACAGTGCCTTCTTTGGTGCGCTTGGCGGCTATCGCGGTGGCGACGGCGTCCCGCCCAGTGGATCGACGATCGACTACGAACTGAGCAAGGTGCTGCCGCAGACGCTGCTGCCGCATCTGTGCATCGGCATGGACTCCATCGAGAACATGACGACCAAGCCCACGATTGCGACGCTGTCGGCCAGCGGCGCCGGTCAGCCGATCTTCATGCATTCGAATCCGAATCATCTCTATCAGATGCTGTACGGCGGCATCTCCACGGGCGACATTCGACGGCAGCACGAAGCCAGATCGAACGTGTTGAATCAGATCGAACAGCTCGCAGCGGCAAAGGGCCGATCTCTGCCGGTCGCGGAAGAGGCCCGCTACGGGCAATACGTGCAGGGGTTCAGGGACGTCAACGGCTTGCGGGACCGCCTCGACACGGTTGCCGATCACCTGCGCAAGTTCGCTCCCAAAGTCGACGAGCGATACACCAAGCCGGAGTTCGAAACCGACTGGCACGATGTTCTGCTGGACCTCGGCATCTCGGCGCTCACGTCGGGTATCACCAATACGCTGACCATCGGTTCAGGTCGTGGCGAGATCTTCGGTGCCTGGAAGGGACTGGGCGTCGAGCAACAGGGACACAACCTTGGGCACATGGAGCAGCCCGACAATCCGATCTGGATCAAGATTCGTCAGTACAACAGCCGCATGCTGGTGCGGATCATGGAAGCGCTGGAGAGCGTGCCCGAAGGCAGCGGCACCATGATGGACCACACGCTGATCGTCTACACCAGCAACAACGCGGATCGTCAACACACCAACGGTGCCAACTGGCCGGTCATGCTGCTGGGGAATTTCGACGGCGCATTCAAGTCGGGTTGCTTCACGCAACTGGACGGCAAGCGGCCGATCAACGCGCTGTACACAACGCTGCTGCGGGCCGCCGGCCAGAACGTGATCGCTTCAACATGGACGAGAAGCTGGCCAAGAAGTTTGACGCCAGCACCGGTCCGCTCAAGGAAGTGCTGGCATGAGGAAAGTCGACGTTGTTTTGGACCGTGTTCGTGGCCCTGACTTCGCTTTCCGTGGCACGCGGTGAAACTTACACACCCGGACAGAGAGTCAACGGGGACTTTGAGAGCTTTGCCCAGTCGTTTCTTGCCAACCACTGCGTGGACTGCCATGGCGAGACGGATCCCGAAGGGGATCTTTCGCTGCACGATCTGGGTCCCGTGGACGAAATCAACTCTGGCATTTGGAGCAGCGTGTGGTCGCAGGTCACGCTGAAAGAGATGCCGCCCCGAGATGCCGACCAGCCCGGCGTCGTGGAGCGGCTTGCAGTTCTCGACTGGATCGTCGGTGAACTGACTCGCGTCATGCGAGACAAGGGCGGCTTCCACGCTCACCTCGATCCCAACAAAGGCAACTTTGTCGACCACGAATTGCTCTTCGGATCGCTGCCTGAGGGAATCAAGCTGGTGCCGACCTCTTCCCCGGCGCGCCTGTGGCGGTTGACGCCCCAAGAACATATCACGCGATTGAACGAACTGATCAATACAGAACCGGAATTCGATCCTGAGAAGCCAGGGCTCGCGCACGCATGGCGACGTCGTGCCAACCAACCACGGCGGTGAACTCAAGCTTTACTTCGGCGTTGATCGCATCATTCAGTGGCAGGGCGGAACGGTTGCCTACGCGACCGCGGTCAAGAGTATGCCGGCTGTGCTTTCCT
>CALOEH010000153.1:0-19998 GCA_942492195.1 uncultured Planctomycetia bacterium
GACCTCGCAGCTTGTGCTGCTCAGCATGTTTGCCTTCTTGTCGCCGTCTCGGGCGGCAGAACTGGTGCTCGTCAAGGACGGCGTCTGCCAGGTCCCGATTGTTGTCTTCCCGACCCGATTTCAGATCGTCCGCCGCGCGCTGCAGGCGGGGAGAAACGTGTCGGCTTCGATCTGTACCCCGTAGGGCAAAAGTATTCAAACAACGTTCAAAGTCCGTGTTTTGAGAGCTTTGAAGCACGATTTTCTATGGAATCTCGGCCGACCGCCACGCTCCTTCGGCGAATATCCATTTCGTCACGGTCGCTTTCTCACGTTACGTCACCGCCGTGACTGACCGTGTCTATCCCCTGGCAGACCTTGCGGTCGAAGGCAGCGCCGTCGCGCGGTCCAGGGTTCGGGATTCCTACGGACCCTCCCCGGCAGGCTTGGCCGAAACGGGTTCATCTTGTTACGGACTGGTCGTTCGTCTCAGGTTGCTCTCCGCCCTTCCTCACGGAAACGCAGTTATCGCTTTCGACGATAGGTTGGTAACGTTAACCTAGAAGGGACTTTCACCCTCCCAATCAAACACCTTCACAGGGTATGTAGAACAGTTGTCCCAACTGTTCACCTGCAGTCCTCGAAATGTTTTTCTTGATCCATGAACAGTTGGGACAACTGTTCTACATAACTCAACGATCCCGTTGAAACGCCTGCCTTGTGCCTGCCGGATGCGACCTACATTCACTTTTTAAGAAAGCACCTTTGCCATGTTGTTTCGCTTGCTCGCGCTGCTCGCCATCGCCGGGTGTCCGATTCCTGCCAATTCGCAGGGTGGTGAACCTTCCAGTGCGGATCAGCCCAACATCATTTACATCATGGTGGATGATCTCGGTTACGGAGATCTTGGTTGCTACGGACAGAAGGTGATTCAGACCCCCAACATCGACCGCCTGGCCGCCGAAGGCATGCGGTTTACCGATCACTACGCCGGACACACGGTCTGCCGTCCTTCGCGACTGGTGCTTTGGACCGGTCTGCACGTGGGGCATACCGAGTTGATTGGAAACAGGTCGCGCAGTTTGACAGGCCAAGAACCTACCGTGGCGGGACTGTTGCAGAAGGCGGGTTATGCCACCGGCGGCGTCGGCAAATGGGCATTGGGCAACGTGGATCATCCCTCGCAGATTGACAACCCAGGGCATCCCAACAACAACGGATTCGATTACTGGTTCGGTTATTTGAATCAAGGCAACGCCCACAACTTCTATCCCACGTTTCTCTGGGAGAACAAGCAGCAGGTGAAACTACCAGGCAATGTGATTGATCCTCGCCCTGCTGGCCGCGGGCGCGTTTCGTCCGAGCGCAAGAGTTACTCGCATGACTTCATGACGAATGCTGCCTTTGAGTTTATCCGCAAGAGCCACCGTCAACCGTTCTTGTTGCACATCCACTGGACCATTCCACACGCCAACAACGAAGGGGGACGCCTTACCGGTGATGGAATGGAGGTCCCTGATCACGGTATCTATGCCGATCAGGACTGGCCCAGCCCTGAGAAAGGCTTCGCAGCCATGATCAGCTATATGGACAAGGATGTCGGCCGGATGATGAAGCTACTGGCAGAACTCAAGATCGATGATCGGACGCTCGTGATCTTTACCTCCGACAATGGCCCCCACAGCGAAGGAGGCCACAAGCATGAATTCTTCAACTCCAATGGAGACCTGCAGGGATTCAAACGTTCGATGCACGAAGGAGGATACCGGGTACCAATGATCGCCCGCTGGCCAGGCAAGGTTGCCGCTGGGACAACGTCTGATCTTCCTTGCGGCGCTTATGATTTTCTGCCCACGGCCTGCGAGATGGTGGGTGCCGAGGTTCCTGGCCGGACCGATGGGATCTCGTACCTGCCAACGCTGCTTGGCGAGCCAGACCGTCAGAAGAAACACGAGTACCTGTACTGCGCCAGCAGCGAGGGTGCCACCTCGGTCGGCGTTCGGTTTGGCAAATGGAAGTTGGTCAAATATCGAGCCAAGGACAAGAATGCCACATCGGACGATTGGCGTCTCTACGATCTTGACGAAGACATTAGCGAGGCCAACAACGTGGCCGCTCAGCATCCCCAAACCGTCCAGCAGATTTTGAGTTTGCTCAAACGAGATGGCCTGCTTGAGTCTCGGTAGCGGTGGGCCATCTGCTTTGCTCGCGGAATAAAGATCTGACGCTGTAAGGATTGCTTGTGAAAACGACAGAACAGCTGCGTCACGAAGCGCTCGAAATCTGGCACGCTGCGGTGGCGGCCGTTGACTCCGCGCGGCTGGTGCGGCAGTCCATGCACCGCGACGGAGCGATCCTAACCCTGGGCGACTCTCGATTCGACCTCAACGAAATCGGGCGTTTGGTGGTTGTGGGAGGGGGTAAAGCCGGGGCAGGCATGGCAGATGCCGTTGAGCAGATCTTGGGCGAAACCTGGTTGGAGAAGAAGCAGGTCACCGGTTGGGTCAATGTGCCTGCAGACTGCGTGCGACCGTTATCGAGAATTCGACTGCATCCTGCCCGAGCTCCCGGTCAAAACGAGCCAACCGCCGCCGGCATTGCAGGAACGGCCGAGATCCTCAAGCTTGTGGAGGGTCTGACCGAGCAAGACGTGGTTCTGTGTCTGCTGTCTGGCGGGGGAAGCGCGCTGCTGCCTGCCCCGGAGCAGGGAATCACGCTGGAAGACAAGCAGCAGGTCACGCGGCATCTTAGTGGTGCTGGAGCCAACATTCTCGAACTCAACACGGTGCGCAAGCAGCTGAGTCAGATCAAAGGGGGGGCCTGCTCAGGGCCTGTGGTGCTGGTCAACTGGTGACGTTGGTCATTTCCGATGTGCTTGGGGATCCGCTGGAGATCATTGCCTCGGGGCCTACCGTCCCGGACGATTCGACACCGGCAGATGCCTTGGCTGTGTTGGAACAGTACCACGGGCGCGAAGCGGACATATCGCCCAACGTGTTTCTTTTCTTGCAGCACAAGATCGATGCCCCGAGACCCATTCGCACTCGGTGGCAGAACCTGGTCATTGGTAACCTGGCGATGGCGGTTGATGCCGGCGGGATTCGAGCCGAACAGCTTGGCTACCGGCACGCGATGGATGTCGCTCGTCAGTTGGAAGGGCCGGCCGAAGAGGTAGGGCGGCACTTGGCACGGATGGCCCGCAGCATGCGGTCGCAAGATGGTCCAGACTGCCTGATCACCGGAGGCGAACCGGTGGTGCACCTGGCTCCCGCGGCAGAACGTGGCCGGGGTGGAAGAAACCAACAATTGGTGCTGGCGGCGCTCGAGACCCTGGCACCGGCAGGGCTCGAAGGAATCGTGCTGCTCTCAGGCGGCACCGATGGCGAAGATGGCCCCACCGATGCCGCTGGGGCCGTGATCGATGCCAGCGTGCTGGCCGCGGCACAGTCGCAACAACTCGACCTTGCCGAGCATCTCCGTCGCAATGACGCTTATCCCTTCTTTGCTAGCACCGGCGGCCTGATCAAGACCGGTCCCACCCACACCAACGTCTGCGATGTGCGCGTGATGGTGATTGATCATTCCCCCCGCTAGAACATGACAGCAGTCCGGCTGCCACGCTGAGCCAGTGAAACTTCCGCACAATCGGTACAGCTTGTCCCGCGAGACGTTGCAACCGGCATCTAGCCGTGGGTGACGCGCGGTTTGGTTGGTTCGTAGCGGGTATGCAGTTCGATACGAAACTAAGACTCTTTCGTACGATGCTCATAATCCGAATCGTAACTCAGCCGAGGTCATGGATGATTAGGCTTTCACTAGCGATTGCACTGGCGGCCTGTTTCAGCGGCTGCCATAAGCCAATCCAAACCGTCATGCGCGGTTACATGACCACCCTCTCGCAGCCAGTCCAAGACATGGGCCCGCTCAAGCAGTGGCGAGTGGTGCCTGGCACCGGCGAGACCGATCGAAAGATTGCCTTGGTGGATGTCGATGGGCTGCTGGTCAATTCGAACATGTCCGGCATGGATTCCTTCGGTGAGAACCCGGTCTCGGTATTTCGTGAGAAGCTGGATTGCATCGCCCGAGATCCGTGCGTTTGTGCCGTGGTGCTGCGAATCAACAGCTACGGTGGAGGGGTCACCGCCACCGACATCATGCGTCACGATCTCGTCGGCTTCAAAGCGAGGACAGGCTTGCCGGTCATCGCCTGCCTGATGGATGTCGGAACCGGTGGAGCCTACTATCTGGCAACCGCTGCGGACCATATCGTGGCGCACCCCACCAGCATCACCGGGGGGATGGGAGTGATTCTCAATCTGTATAACCTCGAAGAGGCGATGCTGCAGTTCAACATCATCGGCATGCCGATTAAATCCGGGAAATTCGTCGATCTTGGCTCGCCCATTCGAGCACCTACCGAGGACGGACGGGAGATCTTGCAACGGGTTGCTGATGACTTCCACAAGCGATACCAAGCGGTTGTCCAGTCCGCCCGACCGAACCATGATCCGAGTGCCAAGGAAGATTTCGATGGCCGAATCTTCACCGCATTCGAAGCCGAGCAACGCCAGTTGGTAGACTCGGTTGGGTATCTGGATGACGCCATTCAGTTTGGCCGCGAGTTCGGTGGCTGCATCGGGGCTCGGGTGGTGATCTTGCATCGCTGCCAGGACAAGGCTCGTACACCGTATGCCATGTCTCCCAACATTCCGCTCACCACCAGCGCTATGCCAATCAGCCTGCCTGGCTTTGAGCGAACCAAGTTGCCTACGTTCCTTTACATCTGGCAACCCGAACCCACCATCGAACGCCTGCAAGGCAAGTAATCTCAGGCATCCATGGCCACGGTTGTCATCATCGAGTGCCCTGCCTCCTGGGGGCGGGGCACTCCACCAGAGCGACAAGTTGCCGCACGCAGGCGGAGTCCAACATCCCACGGCGGTCACCCCCGGTGGCCGCCCCGCGGACGGCAATCACATCTGGTCCTAGGGCGAGCAACTGTGGAATGTCCTTCGCAGTGAGCGACCCAGCCACCACGGCGAGTTTGTTGTGTTGCCTGGCCGTTGAGATCATCTCGGCCAGTTCCTCCTTGCTCCAATGGGCCAGCAGCGAACCCTGCGATTTGTCCCAGGTGTCTACCAGCAGCGCACCGCAACGTGGATGACTGAGCAATTCGTATACCTGCGAAGGCTCTGGGGCACTGGCCGATTGCCAGTCAGCGTAGATGACGGCCACAGCCGAGGTTTCCGGTGCGAAACGCTCGATCACGGCATGCCAACGCGGTTGCCAGTCTGGCATCGAGCGGCATTGTGACAATCCGAGTTTGGCGTACTGATAACCGACGGTTTCAAGTTCTGCGGCTGCCAGGCGGGGTTCGTCTCGGGACGGTGGCAACTGGCTCAGTTCACCCAACGCCAGGCTCAATCCGGCGGCGCTTCCAACGCATCTGGCGATGTCACGCCGGCCCGCGAGTGGCGTCCGCCCTAGGCTTCCTTGATTGGGCTCTTTGACGTCAATCCACGAGACACCTCCGTCCAGGGCGATCTGTGCTTCTGCGGAGTTTCGCACACTGACAAGCAACTGAGTCATGGCGAAGTTCGGCTCGGTTCGCGTCTCGCGGTCAGGTTCAACTCGGCCAACCTCGCGTTGAGTTGCTCAACCGTGGCCAGCGATATAGGCTCGCACCAAGTTCCACGCAGCGTGACGTACCCATCGCACCAACTTGCCAACACCGGATGTGTTTGACGACGACGAAAGTCCTCTGCCCGATCCGCCAGGCGAATGACGACGGTCGTGGTTTCCGCGTTGTCCAAAGACTCGCCTGGCAGAAACGCGGGGCCTTGACCGAGCAAGAAACCTTCGACAAAGTCCAGCGGCACGCGTTGGGGAGGACCGAATCGCACATTCAGCAGCAGTTCGTCTCCACGGCGAACCAGTCGAGGGCGAGCGAGATACCAAAGCAGCGGCGTGGCCACAAACAGCGCTGCGGCACTCAGGCCAATCGCCACTCCACGAACCCACTCGGCATTGCTGACGAATCCCAATCCAAGCAGTGTGGCTAACAGCAGCACCAGGCCGAATGTGGCGATATACAGCAACCTGCGATTGCCACGCATCCAAATTTCGGTAACGGACGAATCCATACGTTTCAACGACCTCTCACCATCAAGCGGCACAACTCGATCACTCATCCACGGCAGGAACTTATTCCCCGTTTTGATTGTACGTGCCGAGCGAGAGGTAGCCTAGCGGGTCAGCAGCGGAGGGTCGGTGAACTGCCGATGGAGGTTCAGGCTGCACCGACGCGAACCGGCACCGGCGTGCGCGTTGGTGCGTCGAGGTTGATGGCCACATAAATGACATCCGCCTGGGTGAGCTTGATGGGGTGCCCCTCACGCTCGGTCTCGACGGTGACGCGAACGGAGATGGAAGTGTTGCCAATGCGGACAACGTCGGTCCAAAAACTGAGGACATCTCCCACGAACACCGGCTCGTGGAACTCCACCTGATTCATGGCAACCGTGACCACCGGAGAAGCGGGCCAGCGATTGACGCGCATGGTATGCCGCGAGGCTTCGGCCCCTGCCTGATCGATGTAGCTCAACAGCACGCCACCAAAAATGGTGCCGTGTGGATTGGTGTCCCGGGGCATCATGACCGCTTTGAGGGCCAGATGATGCTGGGGGAGTTGCTCAGCGGTGGAGGGCGTCATCGGTTCGTTTGGCAACTTCCTCAGGCGTGCCCACCCCGTCGATTCGCCGCAGCAGGCCCTTGGCTTCGTAGAATGGGATGATGGCCTCGGTGATGGCGTGGTACTTATCCAGGCGTTCGCAGACGGCTTCTTCGATATCATCAGCCCGCTGCACGACGCGGTCAATCACGTCAGGGGGTGGCGGATTGAACGTCAGGTGATAGATGGAGTCCGTCACCGGATCGATCCTGCGTCCCGAGATCCGCTCGAGAATGAATTCGTCGGGAACCTCGTAGAGCAAGACGGCATCTAACCGCAGCCCTTCGGTTCGCAGCGCATTGGTCAGGGCTTGGGCCTGAGGCTCTGTGCGTGGGAAACCGTCAAGGATGAATCCGCGATTGCAGTCATCACGGCGAAGCCGGTCAATGGTGAGCTGAATGATCAACTCATCTGGCACCAACTCTCCCCGCTCCATGTACTCGTGGGCGGTCTTGCCAAGCTGCGTACCTTCGTCGAAGGCCGCCCTGAGCATATCGCCCGTCGAGATATGGGGAAGCTGATGCTGGCGCACCAATCGTTCAGATTGAGTGCCTTTCCCCGCTCCCGGCGGTCCAACAAGAATCAGTCGCACATTTCTCTCCCGTAGACGAAGTAGACGCAGAGCGTCACTCCGTGCGACATGCTTGGTGTTCGGCGCCCATGCCACAGCGGCTCCTCCTGGGGTGTACTTCCGCAAACGCCCTAGCATCCGAGATTCACCCCTCGGTTGCAACAACCCATTACCGAAATTCTGAAAGGGGGAATACTCAAGTGCGCCCGAATCGCGTTACTTTAGCCGAGATGTGGGTTCAGATCCACTTATCGAAGCAGTTCGAGCAACTCGAAAATCTTTCTGCCGGTTGCTGTCCATGCAGTGAAGTGTAGTTCTCGAATCGTACCGACATGGATGACCGAGACCTGAAACGGAATTCCGCACCTGATGCTGCGTCAACGCTTCAATTTCGGTTTGGGTGCCCTGGCCTCGCTCGCCTGGCCATGCTGAAGTGGAGTCAGAAACGCCACTTGCATTCGAACATGCCCACGCAAGCGAGGGCATGGTACCCATGGCCCCCGAAAGCTTTGCCGTGACAAAGCACCTAGGACAACCGGTACAATCCGCATCACTCACCAAGCGCGGCGGAATGCTGCCAAGGTGCAGCGGGCGCTTCTTCTGTTGGTTTCCGCCACATTTCAGGCAAGAACCACAACCCTACCGTACCTGGGACCAAATATCTCAGCGCGCTGAGCAGCCCAACGACTGCCACCGCGGCCGCAGGAGCTTGATCACGAAACTGCCATACCAGCGTGGCATCGCGAGGGCCAATGCCGCAAAGGCTCACTGGCAACAGTCCGGCGAAGATGGCCGTCGGAACCCGGGCGAGGCAACTGGTCCAGGTGGTGCCAGCGCCGGCCGCTTGTAGAAACAGGTGGAATTGCGCGAGGTGCAGCGTCCAGAGTACCAGTGCCATCCAGCCGACGCCTGCTGTGCTGAGCAGCAGGTCTCGGAAGCCCAGCGGTTTCGCCCCAATCGCAGAGTGTCTAGCGTCGATAGGTTTGGGCACGCTCAGGACGGTTCGTCGCCGCCAGAAGATGCCCCCCAGCAAGGCCCCCACAGCAAGGATCATTGCCAGGTGCCAGGTGCCTGTGAGGCCGCACCAGCCCACGGCCAACAGCAGCAGCAGGGCCGCCACGTCGGTTCCTTTCTCAAACAGCACCAGGACTCCGGCTGATTTCTTCAATCGCTTGCCATCGGGGTGCCCTGCAACAAGCATCGCCCCTTTGGACAAATCACCCAGTTTGGCAGGCACAACGAGATTCAAGGCCGAGGCCGCCAACGTGTGTCGCAATGCCGTGGCCAGGCTCAGCGGTTGTTGCACGCTGGCGATCTGCCGCCAGCGCCAGGCTGAGACAAGTGTCTGGGGGATAAACATCCACAGCGCTGCCGCCAGCCACCAAGGGTCCACTTGCCACAGAGCCGCCGAAACCAGACGCCAATCAAGCAATTGGTACAGACAGGCCAGCATGGCCAGCGTGCCAACGGCTTTGAGCACCGGTTTGATCTTCGTACGCCCAGACTGTGGCGCAGAGGTCACTCGAGCTTGCGGACAATCGTCGCTTGCCGCTGCTTGTTTAGTATCGGGAGATAGGCTGAGAGATCCGTCCAAGGACATAGCACTCCTTCCTGATAAACGCCGGACGCTGCCACATAGGCCGACTGGTGATCGCTGCCGAACGAGGCTCGCTCGATGCGAATCCCAGGAGAAAGCAATTCGAGCTGATCCGTTACTACCAGCGGCCGGCCTGAGATTCCCAGTTCGAACTTCCGCGTATGCCGAATCGGTACTGCGCGGCGAGATGTGATCAGCCGGCGCTGCAGGAGTCTTCGCACGAGATGTCGAGCCCAACGTCCTACGGTCGCCATGCCGAACAGGAAGATTGCCATCTTGGCAGGCGTGGCCGTTTCGAAGTTTGCCTGAACCAGTTGGCCGGAAACTTCGAGGCAGTGCCCCCCGTCCTCTGTCTGGCGATACTGGAAACTTCGCTCGCAATCATGCCATTGAGAAACGGCCAGGCGTCCGTCAGCGAGTTCGACAATGACGCCAGCGTCGGTGATGGAGGACGGAGATGCCGAACTGAAATGTTTGAACACGCCCCCTCGGGCTGTCGAAATCACGGTATGGGCTGCGTCCGACCGATGGATGAACAAGCCTGCCTTGGGGTAGCTCTGCCAGGTGGGGGGAGCGGCGGATGTTTCCGATGTTTCCGTTGGGCAGACCTCTGACCAGTTGCGATAGGCCTCGATCAGGCTGGCCAGGCGGTGCGCGTACATCCGATCGTCAGCAAAGCTGGCCTGCTTTCCCTCTTCCAGAGCTCGGCAAAATCCATCTGCCAACCGCGCTGCGTCCGATTGATTTGGAGCCAGCAGTTCCATTCCATGCGGGAAGAAGTGGTACGTCCCGCGACTTCCATACTCGCCTGCATAACTGTTGTCAGGATGCAGAAAACTCGCTGCAAACCGCACCGCACGGCGGAGCGGATCGGCCAGATCGGTAGCGCCGGACTCCTTGGCGAAGAGTGCCAGGCATTCGATCGTGGCGGTTTGATAGCCAGGATCAGCCCCGCCGTACTCATCGAACCAACCTTCTTCAGATTGCCAGCTGAGTACCCGGTCGACGCGATGTCGGGCGGCTTGGCGCAGTTCGGCTCGGTTGAGCAGCGTCCCGGCCCTGTGGAGTCCCAAGGCGGCCAACGCCTGATGATTGGCCAGGCGGCCAGACTCGTCATTGTCGGCAATCCACCGAGCTCTCTGCTGGATGGCCGTCAAGATCTGGGCATCTTCAACCTGGAGCAGCCGACAGGCTTCGGTGGCAGCCACCAATGAGAAAACTGCGGCACCTAGGGCTCGTTCGAATGGGTAATAGTCATCGCACGAGCCATCTGCGTGCGCGCTGCGGGCGGAGAATCTCAGCGCGGCGATCGCCAACTCGCGGACCCTTGGGGCGCCATACCAACGGTTGCCTGGCAACTGGTAGGCAAACACCTGAGCCAGCGGCAGGACCCCTTCTTGGTACATTTCTGATGGGAAGCTGCTCGTTCGATAATGCCAGAACTGCCGATCCAGGCAACCATACGTGGGACGCAAAGGGTTGCGATCCACGGACCCCAACAGCCTGGGAATCTCGGCCAAGGCCGCGTTCAAGTAGAACTCGCGGAGGCCAGGGTCACGGGCCGTCAACGCGTTGGGGGAATCTGAGAGGTTCTCAGCCTTGACGCCGATTGTCATTCCGCGATGTTGGCTTCTTCGTTGTTTGAGCATCGTCGGATCTCATCTCGCTTGGCACGCACAGATGCGTGCGAACTCATTTCCGCCAACTACCGACGGTGGTGGGCCACAACGACTTCAGCCAACATCCCGGACATACAGGCAAGAAAGCCTGCGACGAAGAGTACGATGTCGGACTCCTGCATCGTGCCGGTGGCTGACAAACTCCACCAGGTCTTGCCGATGGCCAGAGCGAGCATGGCCGCGGCCAGTGGTAAGAAGACTTTCAAAGGGCGGAAGTACAGCACAATGCGAACCACCGTGGCCAGGTAGGCCCAAGTGTCTTTGATCGGGTGGAACTTGCTCTGCCCGATGCGTGGGCGGTAGTCCACCGGCACGTACTTCACCGCATAGCCATTGGTCAAGAAGGCCAACGTCATGGTGGTTACGCAGCTGAATCCATTCGGCACCACCCACAGCCAAGGGAGCATCGCTTCGCGCTTGAACGCCTTGAGACCTGTGTTCAAGTCAGGAATGCGGCAACCGGTCAAGTAGCAGGCAAGATTGCGAATGAACCACTTGGCCGGTTTGCGAAGCCAGGGAAGAGTCCCTTGCTCACTGGTGCGGGCACCGTTGACTTGATCGTAGGTAGGAAAGTACGAGAGCAGCTTGGGAATAGCGCCGGCATCGTAGCTGCCGTCGGCATCCAACATCACCACCACGTCGCCACAAGCCGCTCGAATGCCCACTTTACGTGCTGCACCCGCTCCGCGGTTCTCAGGACACCGGACCACACGAATGGTACTCTTCCAGCAATTCTTGGCGAAGGATTCGGCAAGCTCCACAGTGCGATCGGTCGAAGCATCGTCCACGACCAGAATCTCGTAGTCGATCTCGCTTTCGCTCAGCGCATTGACCACTTCTTGCAGCACGCGTTCGATCGCCAGTTCTTCATTGAAGGCTGGCAGCAACACGGTCAACTGCGTCCGCCGACGATGATCGAGCGCTGACGTATCCAGGGATGTCTGCCAGGTGTCTTGGGATCGCCACTCATCGTGGGTTTGCGAACTGCTTTGGGTTTGCCAACCATCCATGGTCTGTGGCTCCAAGTCTTCGTACGAAGTTGGTTTCTGATCGACACCGGGGGAGATTACCCCAAGTTGCCATGTATCGCCGAGGCGTTATAGCAAGGATGCAGGCATCGAAGCTATGCCAGGTGTGCATCGAGATTGCTAGCACATCCGGCAATTTCCAGCGTGGATTTCCGTAATCCTGCCAGGACGCGTCGCCGTACCCCATGAGCAGCAAAATCTAACCTAGAGTTTTTGACAATCTCCGCGTCCCTTGATGGCAGCAGAAGTACGTGAAGGATTCGCCTCAGGACGGCGTGGGAATGGGGTTCTGAGCCTCGCCGACGCAAGGCAGGCAAAGTGGGGAACGCCCGGTTTCGCGGAACTTGGCGGAATTCAACTGGATCATGTGCCACAGGGCTCAGATCCACTTGACGAAGTTCCCGGCCGAACGCGATGGTATGAGCGGCAGCCGGGCATCGGGGTTGCCACCAAGGCGCTACGTCATATTGATCACTGACTGGAATGGTTCTCGAAGAATTTGTGAGTTGAACGATGTCGCACGATGCAGCCAGTGGTTCTCAGAAGCCGATCATTGCGGCCGTTGGTACGATCATGGTGATCTACGCCCTGGCCGCACTGGCAGGATGGCCTCAAGCGGCCACTGAGACAATCCGGGCCGCCGCGGCACATCACAACGACTCTGAACCTGCCGAACATCCTGCGAGCGAATCAGATCCCGAGCAGCATCCAGCTGATTCGGCAGGGAGTCCAGCCAATCATGATAAAGACGACCACGGCACCGCTGGCGAACACGGCGGCAATCACAAGGAAGTTCCGCCGTTCACCATGGTGCTTCCGTTTGCGCTGCTCTTAGCCTGCATTGCCGCACTACCGCTGATCCCCAAAGTTTCTCACTGGTGGGAACACAATTCCAACCGGTTTTTGGTCGCTCTGGTATTGGGCCTGGTCACGCTGTGCTACTACCTGGTGCTGCACGAGCATCCCATCGAAGGGCACTTTCCCGCGCACAAGATTGTCTCGCCCGGTGAGGGGGCCCTCTCGCTGCACATGTCTTGGGCCGTGTTCGAGAACGCCATCTTGGTGGAATACATCCCGTTCATCATGCTGCTGTTTAGCCTGTACACGATCAGCGGCGGAATCCGGATTGCCTGCGACCTGCCGGCTCGGCCATTGATTAACGTCGCATTCATTGCGACTGGTGGCATCCTGGCGAGTTTCATCGGCACGACGGGCGCGGCCATGCTGCTGATTCGCCCGTTGATCGAGACGAATAACGAACGCAAGTACGTGACGCATACGGTGGTGTTCTTCATCTTCGTGGTCTGCAACTGCGGCGGCTGTCTGCTGCCGATTGGCGATCCGCCGCTGTTCTTGGGTTACTTGCGTGGTGTGCCTTTTTTGTGGACGATGAAATTGTTCTGGCCCTGGCTGTTTGTCAACGGCTGCCTGCTCGGCATCTACCTGATCTGGGACGGTCTGTACAGCTACCGCAAAGAGACCGTCAAGGACATTACCTACGACGAAACGCACACCCGCCCGCTACGGATCACCGGACTGTGGCCCAACAGCCTGCTCCTGCTGGGAATCGTGCTGGCGGTAGCATTGCTGGATCCCAGCAAGCCGGTCCCTGGCACGCACTGGCACCCTTGGCTTTATTTGCGAGAAATTGTGCAGTTGGGCCTGGTGGGTCTCTCGCTGGTGCTGGGTTCGTCCGAAGTGCGACGGCAAAACCGGTTCAACTACCACGCGATTGTGGAAGTGGCCGCGTTGTTCTTCGGGATCTTTATCTGCATGCAGCCTGCCTTGCAGATCTTGAATGTCGAAGGCCCCAACCTTGGCATTGACTCGGCCATGCGATTCTTCTGGGCAACCGGCGGGTTGAGTGCCGTACTGGACAACGCCCCCACGTACGTGGTGTTCTTCGAAACGGCCAAGACGCTCGGCGGTGGCACCGCGGCGAGTGGCCATGTGGCCGAACTCTTCCTGGTCGGTATCAGTCTGGGTGCGGTGTTCATGGGCGCGATGACCTACATCGGCAACGGGCCGAACTTCATGGTCAAAGCCATTGCTGAAGGTTCTGGGATCAAGATGCCCAGCTTCTTTGGCTACATGCTCTACAGCATTGGGATCTTGCTGCCGGTGCTGGTGGTGATGAGCTTCATATTCCTTCGGCCCCCGGCTGAAGAAGCCCTACCGTCATCCAGCGAACATGCCCCGGCCGCAGTGCATGACTTGGGCCCCACGTCGCATGTTGTGAGCATTGTGAATCCGTAAATCTCGAACCAATTTCGAGCTACGGCATTTCAATCCTAGCCCGAAGCGCCAGCGAGGAAGAATGACAGGCGATGTCGCCAATGTCGCCACCTGCGCTGCATTGCTCACGCTTCGGGTTGTGATTCGATGACATGTCTAACGAAGTAGCTACGGCTCACAGCGAGAACCGGCTGCATTTTGGAGAGATGCCACGATTGTCATCACGGCGGAGCGTGATGACTACTACCTGTTACGCAACTTGTAGATTCGCGCGGAGTTCGTCGTGCAGGGCATTGGTTGAGGTGGCGATCAGTTGTGGCCGGCGGAAGTCAATCTTGCCATCGGCCAGGCTGCGGACGAGACCTCCGGATTCGGTCACCAAAAGCATGCCGGCGGCCACATCCCAGATCTTGTTTTCTGTGGCCCAGTAGGCATCGAAACGACCGCAGGCCACGTAGGCTAGATTCAACGCAGCCGAACCGGTTCGTCGCATCGATTGGGCCCGTTCCAGCACGCGCGTGAAGTTGTCCACTTCGACGGAGTTGCTGCTGACATTGGGTGGAAAACTCACGGCCACCATGGCTGAGCCCAGCGTCGTGGTCGGGCTCGCCTTGATCGGCTTGCCGTTGAGCCAGGCACCTTGACCTTGCTCGGCCAGATAGCATTCGTCGGCGACTGGATCGAAGACCACGCCGACGATCATTTCCCCTTGTCGCTCCAAGGCAATCGAAACGCAGAACGGTCGGGCTTGATGTGCGTAGTTGGCCGTTCCGTCCAGCGGATCAACAATCCACCGGTATTCGCTGGAAGAGGACTCGATTTCGTCCTCTTCTTCGCCCAAGAAACCATGATCGGGAAAACGACCCAGCAGCAATTCACGGATCACCTTTTGGCTGGCCAGGTCCGCATCGGTCACGAGATCGGCGGGGCCTTTCTCGCGGACTTCGAATCGCCCCATCCAGTCCATCAACTGCGCCCCGCCGGCTCGTGCTGCCTGTTCGCAAAAACTCAAGAATTCAGACATCACGTTTCCGACTGGATTGAGGAGCGGAGCTATGAACGCGCGGCAGCGGACATCGCTGCAAATTCGCAAGCATCTGATTGGTTGGTTGGTGCGATTATACGATTCAGGCAGTTCGTCACAACCGCCGCGACCGGCGATGCTCGACGAAAGGTAAGGTCATGCGCATACAAAAAAAATCACGGTTGGCTTGATAAGCAAGCCAACCGTGATTGGAGATTTCTTGAGTAGGCGAAACTCGCCCGCCGACTAGCGGTTCACTTCGACACCGATGGTGAAACCGTTCAAGAACACATCTTCTTTGTTCTTGTGCTCCAGGATTCCCATTTCAGGGAAGGTGTAGTCAACCATGCTACTGGCTCGGGCAATGCCGTCCAAGTACATGGCTCGCCAGCCTGCCGAGAGCGCGATGGCACTGGTCACCTGGTAGGAGTACTCGATTCCGAGTTCGACGATCGGGGTGAAGGTTGCTTCGTGGCTGGTGTGGTTGAAACTGGCACCTGCGAAACTCGTGAGCGGTGTCGCCATTTGATCGAGCCGTCCGCCCACCAAGGATCTTTGTCGAATGCTCTGAGAGTTGACCGCCGCGGTAAAGCGGAGATCTGCTGAGATCCGTTGTTTGCCTTGTAGTTTGAACCACCGGCCACCGATCTGGGGGCCAACGATCAAGTTCTCCGACTGGGTGGACCAGTTGCTGTCGTCCAGGATCCCGCCGAAGGCTCTGACGATGTAGTCATCTTGGAACTTCATGAATCGGGCACCCGCCATGATTTCGAAGTAGCCACCGTAGAGCAGGTGATTCATCCGCCACATCCGGTTGACTTCAACACCCCAGAGTTGGGTTTCCAGCTTGGCGGTGATTTCGTCAAAGATAACGGCCAGCGGCACGGTATCGGCAAGGTCGAACGGTACCAAGGTGGTGGTGTCCGGGATGCCGTCAAAGTCCGAGTCGAAGCCGTCTCGGCCAAAGGTGCCGTCGACATCGACATCGTCGTCGAAGCCGTCGAGATTGGCATCAATGAACCCGTTGAGCAAGCCCTGGGGATCGTCGAAGATGACGCCTACGTCACTGCCGAAGAGGCTGTTGGTTCGTCCCCCAAAGTCGTAGGTTCGAATCCCCCATCCGTTGCCTTCGACCATGTAGCCGACTTCGAAGATGTGTCCACTGCGGAACTTGGCCTTCCAGATTGCCGTGTCCAGCGAGTTGGCTTCGAGGCGAGGAAGGATGTCTCCGTCCCCTTCGAACACAAAGCGTGGTGTCACGTCATCGTTTCCGATGGTGGCCCTGTCCGGATTGGACATGGTCATCCGGGTGTAGTTGTAGAGGCCGTACCAGCCTTGTTTGGCATAGGGCCGCCCATCGAGCGTTGTCTGGGGCGTCTTGGCAAAGAGCTGGTAATCCCCAACAGGGATCTCCGGCCCCATGCCTGGCAGCTCCGAGGTCAGACTCGTCGGAGCGAGATTGGGAGCATTTGGGTGCTGCCCCAACGCCGCTGTCGCCAGTGCAAGGAACAATCCGCAGGTGGACATAAGTGTTCTCATAGTTTTCAACGGCATCATACGACTCCGCCTCGGCGGTTCTCAGATCTTCGCGTTAGCGGATCCATGCAACGGAACCGCTTTCTCGTTGTGCCGGTAGTATCGGACATCGCAGTCGCGCTAGTTGAGTAAGAAAGGTAAGACCTGTCGAAAATGATGATTCATGCGGAGTTCTCCGTTTGTATCGCTTGTGCCGCTGGCACCACTAGCAGGCTGATGCCCGCCCCACCAATCCAGTACGGGAGCACGAAATTTAGAACAGTTGTCTCAACGGTTCACGAACCAAGAAGGATGTTGCGGCACCGCGGCAGGTGAACACTTGCGTCCCAGCAATGCCCACGCAAGCGAGGCTGGCACCGATGGCACCCATGCTCATTCAATCCTCCGGAGCGTGATGACTACTCTTGGGTCGTTAGCACTTGACTCAAGTGGAACGACTTCTCGCCGACAAGGTATCTATTGGGCGAAAAATATCACGAGAAGAGAAACCGAACCGTGCTAGCGAACAATAACAGGTAGTCAACGTGGCAGACTTTAAGTGACGATGCCAGTTAGCTTTGCTCTTGGGCGGACTTTGCTTGGCATTTGCAAACCGGTTGAATTGCCGCAACCTACTACGTCCATGAGGTTTATCGAGTTGACGTCAATGTCGTGTGGGCTATACTAAGGAACGATCTTGGTGGGAGAGTCATCGAACTCTCAAGACGACGCTTTTCTTGCGGACATTCGTCCACTCTTAGTAATGGGGAAGTCGCGGCACCTCCTGTTGCGGCAGGGGTGAAGCAACGCATCGATATTCAATACCCACGGATCGACGATTCGACATGCCTCAACGGCCGCCATCGAACGAGCAAGAGCCAGCGACTGAGCCAGACCCCGGCGCAGTGGATGCTCAGGGTGCGGAACCTGGATCGACCGGTTCGCTGACTGGCAACGCCAGCACTGCCGATCCATCCACTGGGGCAGATGCGTCGACTCCGGGGCCTCGGCCTGGCTCATCGGACATTCCGCACGATTCGCCGACCATCATCACCAAGCGTTCGCCGGTACCGGTTCAGATGCGGAACGGCATTCCCGTGATGGAATTCGCTCAGAGCCTGCTAGGCACCCGGTTGGATCACTTTCAACTGGAAGAAATCATCGGCGGCGGTGGCATGGGCGTGGTGTTTCGCGCGCTCGATACCAAGCTCAATCGAACCGTTGCCATCAAGATCCTGGCCCGAGAACAGGCAGGGGATGACGAAACGCTCAAGCGGTTTCGCAACGAGGCCCAATCGGCCGCAAGACTCGATCATCAGAATATCGCTCGGGTGTATTACGTCGGTGACGACCGAGGGCTGAATTACATTGCCTTCGAGCACATCGAAGGGGTGAACATTCGGGATTTGGTCGACCGCAAAGGCCCCCTTCCGCTTGCCGATGTCATCAGCTACACGCTTCAGGTGGCCGAAGCGCTCGAACACGCCAGCAGTCGGAGCATCGTTCACCGAGACATCAAACCGTCGAACGTGCTAATCACGCCGCGTGGACGTGCCAAGTTGGTGGACATGGGACTGGCCCGCTTGCACCAGGTGGAACCGACCGATGACCTGACTGCCTCGGGCGTCACGCTGGGAACGTTCGACTACATCTCGCCAGAACAAGCACGCGATCCTCGCAGTGCTGATGTCCGCAGCGATATCTACTCGTTGGGCTGCACCGTCTACTTCATGCTGACCGGACGCCCCCCGTTCCCCGAGGGGACCGTGCTGCAGAAGTTACTGCAACACCAAGGAGACACCCCGCCCGACCCGCGCGATTTCAATCCTCAACTGTCGGACGATGTTGCCCGGATTGTGCGGAAGTGCCTGGCCAAGGATCCACGCCGCCGGTATCAGAAGCCACAAGGATTGATTGAAGAGTTGCCGCGATTTCTCGGCGGTCAAGGGATCAGATTGACACAACGGCCACGGTGCAGGTTTCGCACGGCAGTGGCTTCCGCATGCTGGAGCGGCATCTCCCCTGGATGCTACCGCTGGCACTATTGATTGCTGTGGTTTTCTTTCTCGACTTGCTTTCAGGTCGCGGGCAAAACGATCCGTTGCTCGCAGGGCCTCAACAGAACCTACCGCTCGCCGATGCCCAGTCCCCGTTGAGCGGCAATCCATCCAGACCTGGCGGTTTGCGGGGGATTCCAACCCCCCATGACCCTGGCGATATCCCGCGAGAACCAGAATCCACGGTGCCTGCCCCAGGGACCGAGTCCACGCACTCCACAGGAAACACTCCGAGCGATCCCGCACGAGGAGAAGTTCCAGCAGCAGGGACGGATTCTTCCCAGGCCGGGCCGCGTACCAGCGATCCGCCCACGGTGGGTATCGAGAATCCTCGTTCGCCCGAGGACACGACCACCCGGCCCGTGAAACCAGCGACAGGTTCACCCAGCGACCCCGTGCCGGTTGCGCCTCAAGTTGAGTCAGATCCGCCCACCGGAAATGCCCCCTCGTCCAATACCGCAACGGTGAGTCGTACCAGTACAGGTTCGGGACAAGACGTTGATGACCCGCCTGGGACTGAAACTTCGGTGACAACGCCAAACACAGGCACAGGACAGGAGCCCTCACTGGTGGACCTGGGCACCGCTCGTCCCATGCCAACTGCCTTGGCAGACACAGGAAGTCCGCCGTCGGGTTCCGATCCTGCCTCCACTTCCCTTGAGCCTGCGAATACAGAGAGTACGCCGGCCGTTGGAGTCGAGGCGGTCGACGAAGTCCTGCCGGACCATCTTCTGGTGGTTGACCCGCTTACCGATGGCAGCCTGAAAGCTCGATTCACCACCTTCAAGGCAGCGTGCGAAGCAGCCCAAAGTGGCGATGTCATCGAATTGAGATTCACAGGCACCCACGAGACGAAACCTGTCAAGTTCAAGGATGTCAATGTGACGATCCGCGGCGGTGACGGGTTCGAGCCGGTGTTGGCGTTCGTGCCCACGGCCTCAGATCCGTTTCAATATTCCCGCGAGATGATCACGGCCACCGATTCCACGCTGTATTTGGTGAACACGGCAATCCGGCTCTCGTTGCCATCGACCCCAAGTGGCCGGCAATGGGCGCTGTTTTCACTGGTGGACTCGGAGATTGAGTTCTCACGTTGTGTGCTGACCATCCACAACGCGCCCGCTTCGGAGCCCCGCAGCTATTACCAGGATGCCGCGTTCGTCAAGATAGATGCACCGATGCGGCGCGAAATGATGGACATGGCCGTGACGCCTGCACCCGCCAAGTCCATGCGTATTCGGCTTACGGACTGCATTGCTCGAGGCGAAGCGGTCTTTCTGCGATCATCAAACTTCCAGCCATTCGAACTGACTTGGAACAATGGTTTGGTCGCGTTGACACGGACGTTCTTTAGCGCTGACCAGTTTGAATACGATCAACGGGGTGGCAGTTATGCCCTGACCCTGAATCATCTCACCGCGGAAATTGCCGGCGGCCTGTGCGATTTGACCAACCCTCCTGAGTTCCGCCAATTGGATGCGGAGATCCGCTGTAACAACAGCATTTTGTTAGAGGAGGGGACTCCGATTCGTATGGCAGCAGTGTGGTGCCAGGAACCCCGATGTCATGGACCGGGTGGCCTG
>CALOEH010000154.1:0-5045 GCA_942492195.1 uncultured Planctomycetia bacterium
TTATTCTCGTAGAAGAAATGGCGGTTGATGTCATAAAGTGGAAAGAATCTCTGACAGAAGCGCCTCCGTGGCAGTCAACCTAGTCATAGGATAATATTGCAAGGCGTCATTTTTACACAGATTAGGGTCAGACAACGGCTGAAAACATCGTCGCAAAAATCAAAAAATCAGTGAAGTTGGCCTTTCCGACCATTATTATCTGATGGCTAATAATTACGAATTCTTTTTGTTCTTTCCTCACAAAAACCTCATCACCAACCCAGTGAGCAAACGCAGGTGGAGCCCTCCCCTGTCAATTCTCCTCGCTCACGCTTCGGGTTGGGATGGAAGGATGGAAGGAACCTGAAGCTCAACTGGTGCGAGGCCCTGCTTCGTTACATCTCCTCAATCCAGTGTACGATTTTCTCATTCAGATCCACGATTAGGGACATCTCGCCGTCGGTCAGGTCATTGATGCAGTGGATCCGCGTGACGTCTTCCGAAAAGCGAGGGTCGGTGATTCTTCCGTCAATCAACTCGGTGCAATCCAGGTCAGCCAGCGAACGCCCAGTTGCATCCAGCAGGATCAATTGCGGAAAGTCGCCCAGTTGCCAGAGTACCAGAGCCGTCTGGCCAGTGGCGTCTACATCAACTCCAATCACCTCGCTGCCAGATTCTTCAGCGACAAAGAATTTTCGGTTCGCAACGCCACTGTTGGTATCGAGCGCGGTGACCGTGGCCCTGCGCGATTCGTCGTCCGCCAACAGCAACAGGTTGCCGCCGAGGAGCACATCTGCCACTTGCGTGAGTAGTCCTTGGCGCCGCGCTCGCTCGCGCGCCGCTGCCACATCCAACGCGTGCTTTTCCAAATACGCCAGAAAGCGATTTACGTTCATGGGAGCCCCTTGCAACCGGAGTGAGGCAGTTGGCACTCCAGAACGCCGCCCGATCAGCGTTGTGCTACCATCCGCCAGGCTGTTTCTATCTGGGGAACGATAAGCATCCAAGGGAAATATCTGTCATATTTCCAAATCTGTGCGCGCGACGACGCTCACTCAACCCGATTGAAGGTAAACCATCCCGGCTTGCCGTGGCAAGTTCGCAGCCAGGCTCACGCGGGTGTAGGGCAGTCGAGGCAGGTCATTGCTAAACCTTGCTGAGAACGGCAAGCGGCGCAAACCCTCGTTCCGCATTTCTTGCAGGGTTCCAGCATCAGCTGTACGAAGATCTCACGGGGATGCTCAATCTCCTGGCGTCCCAATTGACGCAGGAACTCAACTCCGAAGTTTTCGTCGATCAACTGCTTGAACCGTTTCAGGTCTTGCCCTCCGTCGGCAAGCCAATACACGTATTTCGACCAGTTCTCGTAAGGGAGCAGTACCTGGCACATGTCACAGGTTCCCAGTTTTGTACGTAGCCCTTGCCTTACGAAGATATCACGAAGTTCTTCGTTATGGATGTCTCGGTTTGCGGTGATCATTGTCATGTCCGTCTACCTTGCTCCTTGGGATAGTGTTCTGTTCTGAATTCAGAACACAGTTCGGCCTCTATCCCTTTAAAAGGCGGAACCGAACGATATTCCGACACGAAAAATGCAAAGGATGGCACATTCCTGCAGGAATTTTCCGAGAAACAACTCTCCGGAGCGGTGCGTCACCACCCGATTGGGCTGCTTTTGGCACAACGCATGCACATACGTTGTTGGTTGAGCGGAAATTGATGAGCACCAGTTGGCAGTTAGACGACAGAGCAAGCATGCTCAGGGTCTAGGCGTGGGGAGTTGTTCCCAGTGGTCGTAGAGCTCGAAGAGCAATTCTCGAACGTTGCCGTGGTGAGCGGTTAATCGACGTTCGACCCACGCCTCGCTGGTCATATCAACCGCCGATGGTTGTGGCGTTTGCCCAGCGAGCAACCGCTGAACAATCTCTTTAACCACCGTGGCACCGGTCCCAGAAGTGTAGAGAACCGGTAGTTTGCCCAACGGGCGATGCGCGGTGACCAGCAGTCCTGGGCCGCCGCGGGCTCGGCGTTCGAACCACCAGCGGTGCCAGGCGTAGGCCTGTTCGAATCCATCCACCATGACTAATGTCTTCGGTCCCCGCGATGCCAGGTGTCCCCAATCTGGCTGACTTGCCCGGCGGCCGTCACCTGCGTGCAGTTGGACTCTGATGACCTCGTCGAAGTGTTGCTCAACCAGCGGTCCGAGAGACGCGAGCAGGGTCGATTTGCCCGTTCCATGCGGACCCACAATTTGCGCCCGTTGGCCGGATTCTAGAAACTGCTCGAACAGCGCTGGCAACGACATGCCTTGCGGGAACCGGTACTCGATGGCACCTGGCCGGACAAACTTCGTGGCGAATGGGTTGGTGCTCATGCGTGGGTCGTCGCGCAGCGTGCCTGAGCCAGAGAAGCGTCACTCGTTGAGGAGATCGCAAATGGCGATTTGCCCGAAACACTCGTCCACTTCAATTCGGACCGCAACCGGACGCTGGCCGGTAGCCTGTTCGAGCCTGTCCAGCAACTGCCGGCCGATATAGCGAGCAAGCAGTTCCGAGGTGGTGTTGGGAACCGGCAACAGCAGGCAGTCACCACGAGGGAACTCCCACCGCCGCTCACGGAATGTCACGATCACCCGCACATCGTCCGCCGTGACCTCTATCAAAGGGTGCGAAGTAGGCAGGAGCATCCGATGGTCCAACTCATCCACGATTTGTTTCAGCGTGTCCCGGACCAGGATGAAGTCAATGACGTAATGGTTCTCATCGAGCGGGCCGGAGATTTCCGCCGCAACGCGGTAGTTGTGTCCATGCAAACGTTCGCAAACATCGCCAGCGAAGGTGATGAAATGGCCGGCACTAAAGACAAAGTAATCCTTCTCCAGGCGAACCCGATAGGTTTCAGACATAAACGTCACTTGGACCGGTAAACACGTTGCTGAGTGTCGAGAGAACGGTGGGCGAAACGGATTCGCGTCTTGAATGCAGGTCGGCCATCCAATCAGCGATCCAGTATAACGCAAACACGTAACGACAAAAGCGATGGCACCTGCTTCAAGACCGGCACGTAATGAATCTTCTTACGAACCTGGCGGCAGGTCCGTTTGGCTTTCGATCAAGTGTGGGCTGGGAGGAACAATGACCGGCGGAAACGTCTTGGCCAGCAGGCCATCGAGCTGGCGGATGGTTTCGGCATCCAGCACATGTTCAATCTGGTCAGCGTTGCGATCCACCAGGCCAGGGGCAACGTCGGCATAGTGAATCAAATAGAGTTCCCAGAGTCGGTGATTGCGGACTGCCCTCTCTGCCTTGACCGCGCCGGCTCCGGTAAACCGGTAGCCTGATCCGCTTGGATCCATTTGAATCAGGTGTCCCCTCAGCGCCCTGGCAATGTTTGTCCGCAGGCGGTGTGGTGACCAACTACGCATGGCCAACAGCGCCGCGAAATCGCAGGAATACCGGGAGTAGGCACCCGGCAGCGACTCGCCTGCCGCGGCCAGTTTGGGTTCGATGCATTCGAACAACGCTCGGAGTAGGTCCAGTTCGCCAATCTGCCGATGGACCTTCCACTGCGTGAGCAACCGGCGGAGAATGCCCCGGCGGAGTCCGAAGAACATGCTCATTCCGAAGAACGCCGCCCCCACCAACACAATCACGGCCCCGGCGGCCAACCGAGGGAACAGCGCGCTCACGGCCACGCCCACCAGAGCACTGACTCCGCCCAGTCCCGCGGCAATAGCAGCCATGGCACCAAGATGATCTGTCCAGAAACGTGCCGACGCCGGCGGAACAATCAACAGCGCCACCACAAGCAACAAACCGACGCTTTGCAGTCCGATCACCGTGACCGAAACCACCAATGCCATCAGCGCCAGATCCAAAGCCCCCACTGGCCAACCTTGCGCAGCCGCGTAGCCTTCGTCAAAGCAGAGCAGTTTGAACTCTTTGAAAAGCAAAATGCAGACAACTGCCACGACCACCGCACCTTGAGCAATCAACTCGATGTCTGCCGCGACCATGGAAGCCGCTTTGCCATAGATGAAGTTGTGCAGCCCCGCGGCATTGCCCGTCGGCATGTCTTGAATCACGGTGAACAACGCGATCCCGACCCCAAAGAAAATACTGAGCACAATCGCCAGCGCGGCGTCTTCTTTGATCCGTGTCCAGCGATGAATCGCCACCGTGGACGCCACGCCCAACAAACCGGTAATCAAGGCACCAATCAATAGCCCCGTCAAAGAGCGGCCGCTCCCGGGGTTGATGATTTCCAGCACGATGAATGCGATTGCAATACCAGGGAGCGCGGCATGGCTGACGACATCCCCCACCAGCGACCGTTTGCGAAGCAGCATGAAGGTGCCGACCAGCCCACTCGAGACACCTAGCAGCATGGTCCCCAGCAGCACGAGTCGGGTGTTGTAGTCGCGGAGTGAAACCAGACGCCATACCTCGGCCTGCGAAGGCCACTGAAACTCGGCATCGGACAGGCTTCCCGTTGGCGATCTCGAATGACGCGCGCTGGTCTGGGCCATGAGCGAACCCGACGCCGTTGCCAACATGGCAAATAGCAGGACGGCAATCCATCGCAGCCGACACAGGTTCACTCCGCACCTCCACGCAAGGTCATCTGATGCCCCACCTGGTCAAGCAGGGCCAGCTTGCCGCCATAGGTCTTGCGCAGGTTCTCTTTGTTGAACACCTCAGGCGTGGGGCCAGAAGCGACTAATCGCATGTTGAGCAGCAGCACCTCGTCAAAATACTCTGGCACCGTTTGCAAGTCGTGATGTACCACCAGTGCGGTCTTGCCGGCGGTTCGCAGTTCGCGGAGCAATTCTACAATCGCCCGTTCTGTGGCGGCATCGACCCCCACGAACGGCTCGTCCATCAGGTACAGGTCAGCGTCTTGGACCAACGCCCTGGCGAGAAACACCCGTTGCTGCTGACCACCTGAGAGTTGGCTGATTTGCCGCCCGGCGAATTCGGCCATGCCAACCCGATCGAGGGCTTCCAGGGCCTTGAGCCGCTCGCGTCTTCGCACGGGCCAGCACCAGCCAATCTTTCGATACATTC
>CALOEH010000155.1:0-7850 GCA_942492195.1 uncultured Planctomycetia bacterium
CCAGTCGCCGATCTCTTCGACCAACACCGATTGTGGCAGCGGGGGCCAAGGAACTTTGGGAAGTGCACAGCTCTGCAGTGCCGAGGCAGCCTGTTGGAATTGGCCGCTCTTGAGCGTGAGCCGGTCCAAATAGCGCGGCACGCCGCGTTCTCGATCCAGCACTTCGGTCATGGCACCCCGGAGCGTTCGCAGCTTGATCTCATCAAAGTGCAGCGCGGCCAGTTCGTCGCGCAGGGCGGTTTGCCCCGTGGGCTGCCGCTGACCATCCGGGTCCAAAGGATAGATGGGGAGCGTGAGTGACTTCGAAGCCCCGCGGTCGTACGGTGCTACATATGCTTGCAGCACTTCCACTCCGGTGGCCGTTTTGAAAACATCGAGCCACTTGGGCCAGTACGCGGCATCTTCTTCCAAATCGCATTGGTTAAAGACCACAATCGCTGGTGTGTCGGTTTCGGCCGCGCGGCGGAAGAATTGCTTGACCGCAGCGTCGTTGTATTTCTGCTGGGTCAGGACCGCTACAACGACGTCGGCAGACTGACGAACGTACTCGGCCCGCTGCCAGTTGATCTCGGCATCCGAGTCAATATCAGGCGTGTCCAGCAGCAGCAGCCGGTCTGGCACATTCTGGCCGTAACGCCAAAACAGCAGATGTTCGGCGCTTTCGGCCAGGGGATCTTCGGGCTTTGCCCAAGGACGAAGTGAGAAGCCTTCGAAGAATGGGGTTAGCTTGGCACTGTCATTCCAAGGGGTCGGGACCAAGCAGACGGGGTGTTTGGTGCCAGCGGCCAAGGGGCTCACCCCGCTGGCATTCTCACCGGCCAACTGATTGAAGAGAACCGACTTCCCAATGTTGGTCCCTCCCACAACCGCCACAACCAGGCAAACTTCGCCCTGAGTTTGGGGGAGCAGTTTGTGCGTGAGCAGTTCGAACCATTCCTGTTGCTCAGGCGATGGGACTTCGACGTCCGCAGCGGTGCCCTTAAGGGCGATTGCGCAGCGGTGCAGACGCTGCACGTATTGAGACCACTGGGAGAATGAAACGGCGGGTGCTGTCATATCGCCAGAAAACCGTCAACTGTCCGATCAGTGCGAGATGGCTCTCGCTAACCGCTGCATCCTACCTCGAAACGGGGGCTTGCGGCTGCTCGTTTTTTTTCTGACTTCTCATCGGAGGGAATTTGTCGAACAGTTGTCTCAACTGTTCAGGGACCAAGTAGGATGTTTCGGGCAGCTGCCCATGAACAACTGGAATAGCTGTTCTGCACAACCGTCCAGCATGCCCACACTATGTTGAAGCCCCCGAATCGTTCTTGGTTCGTGAACAGTTGAGACAACTGTTCTACAATTCAGGGTTGAGCCGATAGACGACGAATCCATCTCCAGACTCTGCCACTGAAAGGCACTGCACCAAGGATTTCAACTGCGGCGAGCGTTCGATCTGGCTGGTGGGGGTCACTACCAACAGCGCTGCCCCAGCGGACGCACATTGCTCAAGGCGGGTGGCCAGGTTTCGAGCTTTCGGTGAGATAGCCCAACCGCGCCGTTCGCAATAGTAGAGCAAATCCAAACTGGTGCCGTGCATGGTCACCACGCGCTGGTCCGATGTGGACAAATTCTTCACGGCTCTGGCTGCCGGCAACACGGCACGGTCTTCGGCCGCATGGACGAAGGCGGGTTTGACGCTATATCGGGCAGCATAGACCAGCGCCACCAGTCCCAGCGCCACGGCCATGTTCCGCACGCCAGAACCACGCGCGGCGAGACGTTCCCAGCCAAGCCCTACGAATACGGCCAGCAGTGGGAGAAGCGGAAGGAAGTAGTAGTTCATCTCGTAGAATTTCAGCGGGAGTACGATCACCATCACCACGGCGCTTACGATCCAGCCCCAGTGTTGCCGAACGGAACGCTGGGCAACACCCAGCACGGCTAGAACCAGCCCCACCGGTGTGAGCACGACCGTCGCCAGGTCGTCCAGCAGATGGCGGTAGAACTCGGCTAGGGTGAGCATCGGGTGCGGGAACGCGTGCGCTGTCAGGCTATTGCGAACGGAATAATACACGGGGGCTCCGTCAACACCGCTGGTCAGTTGAGCCACGTACAGGTGCCACAGCAGTGCGGGGGCGGCAGCCAAAATGATTGTCAACATCGCCGGCAGTGCCACGGTCGCGCGGCAGGCAGACTTCACATAGGCGAACAAGCCAGCGGACTTGGGTTCCACCCTCAGCAGCAACAGGGCGACTGGCAGCAACATGGCCGCCAGGTAGATCTTGGTCAGCAGCGCCGCAGCCACGCAGAGGCCGCAGGCCAGAAGCATTCGAAACAGACCGGTGTCTTGCCAGCGCTGGGCGTAGAATAGGCTGCCCAGGACAAAGCATACTGCCGAAGATTCGAGCATGAAGGTCTGCCCATAGACCACGCCGACGGGAGCCAGGGCCATGGCCAAAGCAGCGGCCCAGGCGGCCTGTGTGCTGTGCCACCGTTGCATTAGATGCCAGAGAAACAGGACTCCGACGGTGTAGAACAGGGCGCTGGTGAGCCGGCCCCAAAAGTCCAGAGTCCCGCCGAACAACTGCCAGGCGGAGCCAGCCACGTACGCAGACAGGGGAACTTCGAGCAGATGCCAACCAGGGCGACCTTCGATCAGGCAATCGAGCGTGGGACGGTACCACGGGGCATGACCTTCGACCCAGTTTCGGGCAATCATGCCATACACGGCAGATTTGGTCGCAAAGTTGCCCAGCAGTGGACGCGTGATACCAGGAAGCCGCACCAGCAGCGTCAGCGCTGCGAGCATCATCAGCCGGGCCGTTGTGCTGTTGGCGGCAGCTAGCAGTTTGGTGCCATGGCACCTTCGGCCTTCCTCAGCAACGTGAGGCCCAGCAGCATGCGGTGAGTAGCTAGCTGTGCGCACAGAACGAATCCGAGGAAAACGGCGGAATATATGCGGGTTATCCGGATTGAAGGGCCGAATATAACGCCAAGGAGGGTTTTTTCCCAAGATCGATTCGTGTCTTGAATTGGCTGGAGTCCTTCCTGATTAAACAAGATCGGTTCGTAACCAAGTTCATTCAGTAAGGTGGCGATATGAGGCGGTTGATTGGCTACTGCATGCTCTTGGGTTTGCCCCTCTCGGCGATGGGCTGCGCCATGTGCGCCAGCCCTTTCGACTACTGCAGTCCTGTCTTCACAGGCGAATGTGGCGAAGGTTGCCATCCCTACGAGCGGGCCGGCTCCGCATTCTCTGGAGGCTACGCTCCCGATGGATACTACGAAGGGGAACGTGTCATCAGTGACGAAGTCATGAATGACTCGGCCCAACCGCAGAACCAGCCTGAGCAGCCGCTTCCACCGGGAGATCCCGAGCGAGCCATCAACTACAGCTATGACCCGGAATACTAAAGCTCGATCAATGCTCAAGTTTCGGGTTGGGTGCCATGGCACCCGAAAAGTTGTGCCGTAACAAAGCACGAGACCGCTTGCACGTTGTGCAAAGAATGCGGACACCGCCTGAATTTCATTGGCTCAGCCGCTTGAGCATGGCCAATCTGCTGGCCGCAGGCTACGATGGCCACGAACGTTGAACGCCGAATTCAACGCCGTTTGGTCCCGAATCGTGTGAGTCTGCTATGCCACTGGTGCTGGAATATCGAGGCGAGACGAGTGTCCCGGTCGAAGTCGAAGGGGTGCTGCCTGAACTTGTCCAATCGCTTTCGGTGGACGAGGTCAAACGCCATCAGATTTACCATGGAAACCAGCAGATTCCCCTGGCCGAAATGTTTGCCGTTTCTGGCAGTGGTGCCGATGGTCACATGGTCTTCGAAGGCAATCTGAGTGGTGTGCACTGGATTGGGGCCGGCATGCGCTCAGGCAACATCGAAGTGCGTGGCCCGGCTGGCCGCCACATCGGCAGCGAAATGACCGGCGGAGAAATCCACGTGCATGGCGATGCCAGCGATTGGGTGGGGGGCGAAATGCACGGCGGATTGATTCGCGTGCATGGCAACGCAGGGCATTTGATCGGTGCCGCCTATCGCGGAAGTGCCCGAGGGATGACTGGCGGGACGATACTCATCGACGGTCGGGCTGGCAACGAAATTGGCCTCACCATGCGGCGAGGGCTGATTGCCATTGGCGGGGATGCCGGCGACGTGGTCGGCTTCAACATGATCGCGGGAACCGTGCTGGTCTTTGGCGAAAGTGGAATCCGTCACGGAGCTGGCATGCGCCGGGGAACGATCGGTCTGCTGGGTCCCAACCCGCCCAACATGTTGCCTTCGTTTCGCCGTTCGCACCTTGCCCGACCGGAGTTCCTCCGGATCATTCTGCTGGAGCTCTGCCGCAAACAGTTCCCTTTCCCAGGCGAACTTCTTGACACACCCCTGTGGATGTACAGCGGAGATCACATCGAAATGGGGCGGGGAGAAATCTTTGTCCCTGCGGCAGCATAAGAAACGCCAGGCACTGTCCGACTAAAACCACACACTCGACCTAACCTGCTGCGGTCAAAAAGCTCTCGAATTGTCCACGGTTTTTCGGTGATTCCCGCAGCCATCGCAGGGGACACTTTCTTGCCGAGCTTGCTTAGGTCGGCAGAAGTTGTACCAAGGCACGAACAGGGGCCATCATCGCAGTATGATGTCGGGGCGCTCTTGCTGTGAGCGTTGGTCAAACGGGTGAACCGTCGAACATGCATCCGCACCGATAGGTTCAGCCGCTCTGAATAGCTCGTTGAAATTTTGTTTTCATCGGGGTTGCCGAACCGGGTCACCTTGTCGATGCCGGTTATCGTGGCGGGGCTGTAGCGGGTTTCGGTCTGGCTGGATGCGTAGAATGACTTTGCTTAGGAGCAATCCGGCGACCAGTCTGATTAAAACGCTGCCCCGGCTGAGATTGGCGTCTCAGCCGGGGTTTTTGTTGAGATTGGCGTCTCAATACTGTATTTATTGTATTACATTTAATATTGATGTCAACAACAAGGGCCGCTTGACGGGAAGTTTTTTTTGTAATACAATTTTTGCATGAACAAGAAACGCCCAAGAGGACGACCGACGAAAGCGGACGACGAGAAGTTGTCTGGTTAAAATACAGATTCGGGTAACGCCCGATGAACGGGCAATGCTCGAATCCACTAGCGACGCACTTGTCCGCTTTGGGCCAGAGAGACATTGATTCGAGCCGCACGACGACGTATAAGTAGAAGTGGACCCGCCGGGAATTGAACCCGGACGCAAGGTTTATAAGACCATGCGGCCAACCTGGCAGGCCCCTGGCAAAAAAAGACACGGGCCGGAATCGAACCGGAGTACGAGGACTTGCAAGGCCACGCCGGGGACCACCCCCGAACCCGTGTCATCCCGCGTTACCGCGGGATAGTCAGGTGAAAACAAAAGCCGCTCGTAGCGCAGAAAGAGCGTGGCCACGAGCGGCTTTTTGCTTGCATATCGGGTCGGATCGTGCTAATCTAAAACACGAACCCAAAAATGTGCGTCCGTACAATGGTCGCACCTCCTTTGTTGCTAACAAAACAATAGGGTTCACAAGGCCAAAGGTGGTAGGACACCTTTGGCCTTACTTATTCACACCTCAAAAACCGTTTGGAAGGTTCTTCCACCTCCACTGGACCTGCTGGGCGCTCGTAACTGGTTGGGTTTGGCCCCGTTCCCTTCTCACGGATCTGGATCTTCTGCTCTTCTTCCAGTTTCGAGCACTTGGATACTGCTGTTCGATTGTCCGAAACCTCGGGATAGTCTCGTTGGATCTTTTTTTGAACATGCCGCCAAGTAAAGGGGGCGTCGAATGACATCGCCACCGCTTCAACAGCGGCAGTGGTAGTCATGTTTGTGCCAGTGCTTTCGCCCACATCTTCCGTCGAAGTATCGAGAAGCGGTCGGTCTGCGTTGGGCGTAAATTGCTGAGTTAGCTTCCAAACCCTTTCGATGGCATCCAGGTTCGCTTGGTGCTCTCGCTCGGCTTCACGCTTGAGTCTGCGGTATTCTGATTCGTTCATGTTTGCGACGCACAATCTGCCGGTGCTGTCAACTGCAAGTAGATTGCTTTTTGGGTAAGCGTATGATAGCAGGCGTACACTATTCACTGGATGCCCGAATACAAAAAAAGCCGCTCTAAGTCGAGCGGCTGCTGTGCAGGGACGGTAAGGGGCTATGGGTTCTTCCGCCGAATCATCACGGATCGCAGAATGATGTCATCTGGAACATCGTAATACTTTCGCTTGTGGCGAACATCGTCGCAAAACCTCATTGTTTCCCGTGGGTGCAGTAGTAGCTCGTCAATGCTCCACTGCCCTTTGTATGCGTCTGAGAACTTCCTGCCATTTGTCAGATAACTCGCCCGGTCAATACTTACCCCGTATTCTTTAGGGTCAAACGCTCCCTTGCCCATCAGCCACCCCCTGTAAAACTGCTCTTGGGTTTCCAATACAGCTGACATCTTTGCTCCTTTCCGGTGAAAATGCAATTCGATTCCACTGTATTACTACAAATAGGGGATGGGCGCAATAGCGGCCTTCGCTTTCCTTAACTCCACCCCCACCGCATCCCGTGTGCCGCCTTTGGAAGCGCGTCATGCTTGTCTGATAGTGCGATGAATTCCCTTCATGCCCGATTGTTAGATGGCGGGACCAGGCGGCAAGTGGTCAAAGTTGGTGTGTGGTTTTGGCCGGACAGTACCAACTTCGCTGGTCACAGAGTCTGTGGTGACAGCCTTCGAGGTGGGAAACCTGAGCGTGTTTTTTTAACCCTGACCCGGCGCATGGCGTGTTGCCGTCCTTCGTCGTCATCTGGCGGAATTGGGGCGCAAGCAGGGCTTTGTCTGAAATGTCCTTGCGGCACCAGGCCCCGTCCCAGCGAATGCTTTGACAGCGGTGTAAGCTTGCAGTTTGGCCGCCGAAATCGTCTTGCCCAGCGCGGTGACTCCCAACACCCGTCCGCCGTCATTGACGATTTTTTGTTCCGGTGTCCAGGCGTCAAAGATCTTGGTCCCGGCATGGAACACCTTGACGTTGTCGATAGCATCGGCCGCTTCGAGACCGCGGATGTAGTGACCTTTGGTGTAGGACTCAGGGTATCCTTGCGAAGCCATCACCACGCAAACCGCAGGGCGGGGGTCCCACTCCAGCGGTTCGATCTGATCGAGTCGCTCGTCCACCGTCGCTTCGAGCAGGTCCAGCAGGTCGGTCTTCAGACGCATCAGCAGCGGTTGGCACTCGGGATCCCCAAAGCGGACGTTGTATTCCAAAACCTTGGGGCCTTGGTTGGTGAGCATGAGCCCTGCATAGAGCACGCCACGGTAAGGGCGGCGATTGCGCTTCATGGCGTGGACCGTAGGCACCAGCACGTGTTCTTCGATCCAGTGCAGCATGTCGGCGTCGACCAACGGCGTTGGGCAGTAGGCTCCCATCCCGCCGGTGTTGGGTCCTAAGTCACCGTCGAGTGCCCTTTTGTGGTCTTGGGCAGGAGGAAGCGTGACAATCGTTCGGCCGTCGGTAATGGCCAGCACGCTGGCTTCTTGACCATCCAGCCGCTCCTCGATGACGAGTTGGTTGCCAGCCGCGCCAAACTCCTTGTCTTGAGCAATCCGCCGCACCGCCTCGATGGCCTCTTGTTTGCCTTGGCAAACCATGACCCCTTTGCCTGCAGCCAGGCCGTTCGCTTTGACCACAACCGGCACATCTTCGCGATCGTTGATGTAGGTCAAGGCACTATCAGCATCGCGGAACACCCGATAATCTGCGGTCGGCACGTCTGCCTGGCGAAGCAGGTTCTTGCAGAAAACTTTGCTCGATTCCAACTCGGCGGCCGCTTTGTTGGGTCCGAAGACGCGCAGCTTCTTAA
>CALOEH010000156.1:0-9924 GCA_942492195.1 uncultured Planctomycetia bacterium
GTCCGGCATCGGTGGTTTGTGATTCGGTTCAACGTGAGGCGGATCGGTGACAGGCGGGTCGGGGGCAGGCGGATCGGGGGCAGGCGGGCCAGGTGCAGGCGGGCCAGGTGCAGGCGGGCCAGGTGCAGGCGGTGTCGATCCACCATCCTTCGGATCCTCTTGCGCGATGTTCACACTTCCCGCTGGCAAGCCTTGCCAAACGCAGAACCCAATGGCCAGCAGCAACAAAGACAGAGCCAGCAGGGGGCTCCAGGTGCGCAGCGACTGGTGATTGTGGGCCATGACTTTGGCAACGGGGGTGTCCGGCGGTGGTTGGTCGTCTGCCGGAGAATCTTGGCTTTGGTCTTTGCCACGCGAGCGAGCCGTGAGTACATCGCGCAATTTGGGAACTTGAAACGTGGCGCGACAACTAGCGCAGGTGGCTCGTTTGCCAGCCAACGAACTGGGAGCCTTGACCGGTGTCCGGCAATTCGGACAGATCAGCCGAAATTCCATGAGCCAACCCTTTGAGGTTGAGGGTGCTGGAATGCAACGAGCGTGCGTTCAGAATAGCAAAATCGGCCTGACAGCAGAACACTGGCGGCCGATTCAAAAAACAAAGCGGTAATTCGAACCAACTCGAGGAACTGCAGATTCGCGGAGCACCTGGTCCGGAGGTGTTGCCCAAGGGCGGTGACGGCCAGGCTGAGCAAGGCTCGTCGCTGTTTGTGGGACCATGGTGCTCCGCGATCTGCGCCAGGCTGCGAACTCCCCAGTCCAGCCTGACCCTCGGTCGTCGGATGTTCTTAATGGTAGACCTTCACGTATCGGGTGACCGGCACGTGGACGGTGCGGTACTGGGTCTCGTAGGCGTGGTACGGATGGCCGCAGTGGTCGTAGCGAACCACACAGACTTCGTAGGGAATCTCTTTGCAGACGTAGCTCACCACAGGGCGATAACTCACGCAGTGATGGCCGCCACCGAAGTAACCGTATCCGCCAGCCTGAGCCGAACTGGTTCCGGCAAATGCCAGGCCGAGTACCAAAGCTCCCGCAACTGCCAACTTCTTCGCATGATTCTTCAACATGGTCTTGTCCTTTCGTGGTCTTCTTCGAGATTGTTTTGAGTGTTGTTGTCTCTTCTCTGTTAGGTGAATCACATTCCTGACCTGCTGGCGGTCACCGTTCTTGAAATATTTTCAACTTCGTCCATGGCCCCTCAGGGGCCAATGGCCTGAAGGCGGTCTTTTCTTGCCAGGCTTGTTCAACTCGGCCCGCTTCCCTAGCCGATACAAACTGAGACGGCTGAGCCCGGCGGCATTGCGCTGCGCGGATTTGCGGATCCCATCGGTCCTGACTGTGTGAGCTATCCTTGATCACCAGCGGTCATCGAAGGGAGCGAAGCCTCGAAGAAACCAATTCACGACAGGTAGTGGACGTTTATGGGTCGGATTACCTCCAATGTCGGCATCATCTCGGGAATCCCGATTACCGATACCGTCGATCAGCTCACGGCTCTCAAGGCGGTATCCCGAGATCGTTTGGTATCGCGGACGGAAGGGGTTCAAGCCGAACAGGCGGCGATCACCGAAATCGCGGCCTTGTTGCTCAGCACGCAGTTCACGGCCCGGCAGTTGAAGACATCCTCGCTGTTCGAGCAGCGTCAGGTGACCTCCAGCCAACCGACGACACTCACGGCGGTGAGCGTCGGCACGCCGGCTTTAGGAAACCACACCTTCACTCCTTTGCAGGTGGCCCAATCCCACCAATTGCTAAGCACCGGCGTCGCGAGTGACTCACAACCGCTCGGAGAAGGCTCGCTCAGTTTTCAGTTTGGCGGGTTTGTCAACGAAGGTGCCTCGCTACAACTCACCAACGAAGGACAAGGCATCACGGCCGGTAAGATCCGTATCACGGACCGCAGCGGTGCCAGCAGTGACATCGACCTGCGTTACGCGCAAACCGTGGATGAAGTCCTCACAGCCATCAACAATGACACCGGCATCAACGTCAAGGCGGAAGCCAGTGACGGAAGCTTTCGGCTGATCGACCAAACCGGGGGTGCCGGAAACCTGCGAGTCGACGAAGTCGCCGGAGGAACCACCGCCGCTTCGCTTGGCCTGGGCAATATTGACGTGGCCGCCACGAGTGCCACGGGGACGAGTATTCTCGAACTCTACGACGGACTCAGCCTGGCAAGCCTCAACGATGGGCTGGGGGTTGGTGCCAACAAGTCGCTGCCCGATCTGGAATTCAACTTTCGCGATGGCAGCTACTTGCTGGTGGATCTCAACCCGGTGGACTCGTCCAGCTTGCACGCCAGTGCGAAATCGGCGAATAGCGATGTCAACGCCCAAGTGGTGTTTACGTCCTCCGTTGCCGGCAGCGAGCGGGCCAACGTCGATGTGGTGTTTGTCAACGATGACGGGATCAACGGTGGCGAAGAGACCGCCGCTTACGATTCCAACACCAAGCAGTTGACCATCACCATTCGCGAAGGTGAAACCACGGCCAATCAAGTGGTGGCCGCGCTCAACAACGAACCCACCGCGCGCGCCTTCTTTCGCGCGTCGCTGGCCGACGGAAGTGACGGAACCGGCCTGGCCCTGGAAGCGGACGGCGTCACTACCAGCCTGCCTACCGATGTGCCGCAGCACAATACTTTGGGTTCGGTGGTCAACGCCATCAACAAGGCTGGCGCAGGACGCATCATCGCCGCGATCTCCGGTGACAACAAGCGGATCGAACTCACCGACCTGACCACGGACGAAGGCAACACCTTCACCGCGGCCTCGGCCTTCGAATCCGGTGTCGCCGAAGCGCTGGGCCTCACCACCACCGCTACCGGTGACTCCATCAGCGGAGAGAGACTGCTCTCTGGACTCAAGAGTTCGCTGGTTCGAAAACTCGACGGCGGGGCAGGACTCGCACTCGGCCAACTGGATCTCACCGACCGCTCAGGGGCCACCGCCTCGGTGGACTTGTCAACCGCCGAGACGCTGGATGAAATCTTGCAGTTGATCAACGATGCTCCGGTCGCCGTCACGGCGCGTGTCAACCGGGCTCGCAATGGCATCGAACTGGTAGACACGTCAGGTTCCACCGCAGGTCCGTTGATCATTGCCAGCGGTGACGTCACCAACAGTGCCGAAGCACTCGGCCTGGCCACTAATGCCAACGTCACCAAGGCCGATTCCGGCAGTCTGAAGAAACAAACGGTCGGCACCGCCACGTTGCTTTCTGACTACAACGGAGGGGCCGGGGTTGCCCAAGGGGCGTTCCAAATCATTGGCTCGAGCGGTGCCACGACGACCATCAACCTGGCCAGCGGTTCCATCAAGACCGTGGGAGATCTGCTCAAGAAGATCAATGACTCGTCCATCGGGGTCAACGCCCGCCTCAATGATACCGGCGACGGTATCTTGCTGGTCGATACGGTTGGCGGAAGCAAGTCGCTCGAGGTGATCGAACAAGGCAGCACCACCGCGGCCGATTTGCATCTGCTGGGGATTTCCAAAGAAGTGGAGCTCGAAGGGGAACCTACCAAGGTGATTGACGGGCGAACCACCTTCAACATTGAGGTGGATGCGGACGACACGCTCGATGACCTGATCAGCAAAATCAATGACGCCAACGCCAACGTCACCGCCGCCAAACTCAATAGCGGCGGCAGTGTCAATCCATTCCACCTGACACTCACCAGCCAGGTGTCTGGCAAGCGGGGTGAGTTGCTGATTGATACCTCGGCATTGGGATTCAGCTTTAACGAGTCGGTCGCTGCCCAAGATGCCAAGCTGGTGTTCGGTTCGGCCGGAACCGCCTCGGGAGGGTTGTTGGCAACCTCGTCTTCCAACAGTTTCTCGGGGCTCGTTGAAGGGCTCAAGATCAACGTACTCGCCGCGTCCGAAACTCCCGTCACCGTGACGGTCGGGAGTTCGTCAAGCGGCCTGACCACCAACCTCAAGGTGCTGGTGGACAACTACAACAAAGCCAGAAACAAGATCCTGGAAACTACGCAGTTCAGTGCCGATACCAACCAGAAGGGAATCTTGCTGGGCAACGGCACGGTTCAACGTGTGGAGAACGATCTTGGTCGGCTGCTCAGTGGGCAGTTCTTTGGAGTCGGTTCCATTCAATCGTTGGGTGAAGTCGGCATCACCATTAATACCAACGGAACGCTCACGCTCGACGAATTCAAGCTTCAGACGAAGTTTGCCGAAGACCCGGCCGCGGTCGAATCATTCTTCTCCGGCGAGAACGGCTTTGGAACTAAGTTCGAAAAGGTAATCGAAGGTCTGGCTGGTGACGAATCCCTGCTGGCCAACCGCACCCGAGCACTCGAAGCCAAGATCCAAGACAACATCTCGCGCGTTCAGTTTCTCAACGAACGCCTGGCCGCCTTCCGCGAGCGGACGCTCAATGACTTCCTCAAGGCCGAAGAAGCCATCGCCAAACTACAGACCAACTTGTCTGCCCTACAAAGCATCTCGATCTTGCCACCGTTGAACAGCAGCCAATAGTTCAAGACGGGCCACGCTTACATCAATCTCGACTTTCATGGAGCGAAACGGAATGCAATCCGCCGGTGATACCTACTTGATGGCCGAAGTGACCAGTGCCCCGCCGCAACGCTTGCAACTGATGCTGATCGAAGGGGCCTTGCGATTCAGCCTGAGATCCCAGGCGTTGATGCAGCAAGGCGAAGATCACGAGGCGGGCGAAGCCAACCTGCGCTGCCAAGAGATTGTGGCGCACCTGCTCGCCGCGCTCCGCCAAGATCAAGAGCCGGTCTTGGTGCAAAGCGTTGCGGCGGTGTACTCGTTCGTGTTTCGCTGCCTGGTGACGGCCTACTTGCAGAAGGACGCCCAGAAGCTGGCAGACGCCATCAGCGTGCTACAGGAAGAACGCGAAACCTGGAGAGCAGTGTGCGAACAGATGGAAGGCCAACCGTCCGAAGCCGCAAGCTTCGCCGAAAACGCCACGCCATCCGACGCCCACGCCCCGGCCAATGATTCTACCTCCCGCGAAGCCGAACAGAGCAGGCAAGTGCCGATGCCACACCTCAACTTGGACGAAGCTCCCTCGCACTTCGGTTCCAGTGTGAACTTCGAAGCCTGAGGCCCCCACGGTTCGCCATCTGTGTGGTGCAATCACCGAAGGCTATTTTCCTCGCGTTCTTAACAGCGATTTCAGAGTTGCTTCGTCGGCAGACCCTTCGAGCCAGCCGAGAGAGACGAGGAAGGCATCCATTTTCAGTACGGTGTCCAGGAATGCCTCCGGGTTCTTGCGCTCGTTGAAGAAGCCGTGCGGTTGACCTTCGTAGATCCATACTTCGGATTGGACGCCCACGGATTTCAGGTCCGCGTCAAACTTCTTCGCCGTGGCCACTGGAATGAGCGAGTCCTTCGAACCGAGAAACACGATGGTGGGTGGATCGTCCTTGGTGATGTTGTGCGCGGGCGAAATGGCCGGAAACCACGCTTTTGCCCGATCGTGTCCATAACCTTCCGGACCGTTGTCATAGACTGGATTGAAAAGCAGCAGTGCGTTGGCTTTGGAACTGGTGGTCGAATCTTTCTCCGCCGGGTCGTCCAGACCATCGCAAATTCCCGTGGTTGCCGCGACGTGCCCTCCGGCCGAACCTCCACCAGCGGCGATGCGGTTGGGATCAATGCCTAACCGATCGCTGTTCGTTCGAACCCAACGAATCGCGGATTTTCCGTCCGCGACACAGGCATCAGGCCCTGTCTTCTGCCGGCTCTTCACACGGTAGTCAGCAACAAATGCAACCATCCCGCGCGACGCAAGATACTTCGAATGCTGCTCGAATTGTGTGACCGTCCCTCCGTTCCAACCTCCTCCAAAAAAGAACACCACCGCAGGTCGCTTGTCTTGCTTCGGGTTATGCCCCTCGGGATCGAACCGATAGATCCAGAGATCATCACCAGACGCCTGTTTGTAAACCTCGGCCGTGGCCGCACCTTGAAAGTCCTGTTTCGTCGTGTCGCCGAATGCCGGAAACGCGATGGCTAGTGCCAGAATGAGTACGGGGAAGTTCATATTCATGGGCGGGGTGCTTCTTGAATGAGGTTTGCGTCTTCGTCAATGGAACCGTTGTCCACGCGCATTCGCCGGACTGGACAATCGACTCATTCTACACGCAGACACACGCGATTTCTCGAATAAGCATTCGTTCTTCGTTCGCCGGCCGGATTCGCAGAGAAGCAGTCAGCCGCGGTTTATCGAGAGAAACAGGCCCGAAAAAGAAATCTGAGAAATTCTTTGGCACGCTGTCGGGCAGGCGGGCGTTTGCGCCATGAGCTTAGTATCAGGCCAACGCAAGGTTGGCAGAACCCAGCAACACGCTCACGTAAGGAATTGAAACATGACTCGTCGCTCCATCCTGTGCCTGGCTCTCATCGGTATCGTAACTTCCACCACCGGTTCGGTTTTCGCTTGCGGTGGCTCAGGCGGTTACTCTCGCGGATACAGCAGCTACGGCCACTCGTGCTACCGTCCGGCCCCTCGCGTGGTGTACTCGCATCCGAGCTACCGTCCCACGTACCAGCCGACCTACACCAGTTCGCGTCCATACTACCAGCCGCAACGTGTGTCTCAGCCGGTGACGCAGCCAACGTTTACCCAGACTCGACCGACGTTCCGCCCTCAGCAGAACTTTAGCCGCCCGAGTGGTGGATTCGTTAGCGGTGGCAGCAACTTCAGCCGACCCGGTGGCGGTGGTTTCAGCAACGGTGGATTCAGCGGCGGCATCAGCAACCCTGGCCGTTCGTCCGGAAACGAGCAGCTGAAGTTTGACGCCAAGACCGGCACGCTTCAGGCGTTCGACGGCAACGGGCGATTCCTCGGCAACCGCCGCCCGTAAGCAACTGTTCTACAAACTGGCGAGCGAAGCGGGATACAACGTCTCGCAACCCTCCTACGATGAGCGAACTCGGCGGTTCTTGGTAGCTTCTCCCCGAAGCCCAAGACCGCCGAGTTTTTTTCGTGCGCTGAGCAACGCGAGCGGTTCTAGCGCTTGCCGCCCCGGGAGCGTTCTCGATAAGGTCGGGTCCCCTGAATTGAGGGGGTGGCAGCATCTCCAGCGTTTGCTTCAATGCAGAGGTCAAGAAACATCGCGCTGTTGCAACCCGTTCCTTCTCCAATCAGCAATCTGCATCGAGGCACGCATGAGTTGGATCATGGTCGATATCGAATCAGATGGGCCTATTCCGAGTGACTATTCCATGATCTGCTTGGGAGCGATTGTGGTGGAGCCAACTCTGGAGAAAACCTTCTACGGCAAACTCCGCCCGATCTCGGAGCACTGGATCCCTGCCGCACTTCAGGTGAGCGGATTCACGCGCGAAGAGACCTTGGCATTCCATGATCCTCGAGAAGTGATGGAGCACTTTGCCACTTGGGTTGCCGCCAATAGCCGAGGCCGCCCGATGTTTGTCTCGGACAACAACGGGTTTGATTGGTCGTTCATCAACTGGTACTTCCATCATTTCACCGGAGCGAATCCGTTCGGCCACAGTTCCACCAACTTGGGCTCGCTCTACAAGGGAATGGCCAAGGACGTCTACCAGAACTTCAAGCATCTTCGCGAAACCACCCACACCCACGACCCCGTGGACGACGCCCGCGGCAACGCCGAGGCAATGCTCAAGCTCAAGAACGACCTCGGACTCAAGATCTCATTCGAATGATGGAACCCCAGACAGGTCACTTGACCTCTTGGTTGGATAGAACCGAAACGTTGTCTACGGCAATCTCGCCATTGGTCGCATTGCCGAATAGGCCGGGGCTGCCGTTGATGCTGGGTGTGTCATCCGTGGCAACCAGCGTCCAGTCGGCAGGTTCGGTACTTGCTCGCTCCCAGACTTTAGCTCGCAGGATGGCCTTGCCATCTTCGACCGCTGCCTGAAACTTGAGCGTGTACCAGATGCCAGGTTTCCAGGCGAAGGGGGTGGATCGGGCCATCCGCAACTGCGATGGCCAGGAGCGAATCTGCAACTGCTGCTGGGCTCCCATCAAGTCCAGCGTGTACCGCTGAGCGATCAGGCCCATGTCAGGCTGCTTGTTCTCGACCGTGCCGGCAAGAAAGTCCGCTTGGATGGTGTAATCGCGCAGGTCCGTTGGCCCCATCCAAGCTTGACTCCGGGTCCCCTTGGGAATGGTGGTGATCTTGGTCAAGACCGGTTCGCCATCGACTTCGCCTGGCACATACCGGAACGGGGCACCAATCCAAGTCACCGGAACCTTGTGGTCCGAGAAGTCGAACTTCCACGGCAGCGGCGGCACCAGCCGGACTCGGGCAACTCCGGCAACGCCTCCGACGCTGGCCTCAACAGTGACTGCCTGATGCGGTGCCTCGGACTGGATGTCACCAGCTTGAAATTCACCTTGAGCGTTGATGCTGGCCAGGGTGGCGGGGCCGACGACTTCGAACGTTGCCGGCTTGTCACTCTTGATCCGCACTCCCCGAGCGTTGTACGTGCGGACTTCGAACGTGAGCCGCTCGCCTGGCTCCATCAAAGCCTCGGCTGGAATGAGTTGCACCTGCGCCACCTGATCGGGGTTATCTTCCCCTGGAGTTTCTGGCAGCGGTTGGGCTTGGTACTCCTTCTGCGGAGGCTGATCATTGGTGCCAAAGCAATAGAGCGCTTCGGTGGTGGCGATCAGAATTCGGCCATCGCTCACAGCCGGCGAGCCGACACATTCGACACCGGTGGGAAATCGCACACGCTGTACGGTTTCGACACCGCTGGGAGTGGGACGCAGCACGTAGCAGAGTCCGCCAATGGTGTTGGCAAAGATCTTGCCGTCCGCATAGATCAGGCTGGCCTTCATGGAAGTTCCTAGTTTAGTCCGTTTCCCAATCGGCTTGCCTGTGGCGGCGTCGAGGACGTTGAGTCCGGCCGAGTCGTCCACGGCGTAGATTCGTCCATCAACCAACAACGGCGAACTCCTTCCGATGGCCACGGCGTTCAAACGCCAACGCTCGGCACTGGCAGAAACGTCGCCAGACCCGGTCGCGTCAACCGCCACCAAGGCACCCATGGTCGTATCATGCAGGTTCTCTTCGCTATGGCCAATGTAGACCATGTTGTTGGCGACCAATGGCGAGGCGTTGATGCCCCGCTTGGAGAGATTGAACTTCCACAAGATCTTGCCGGTTCGTGGCTGAAAGGCGTAGACCGAACCATCTCCGGCCCCCACCACCAGTTGGGCTTCGCCATTGACCACGCCGATAAACGGCGTGCTGTAGTTGGTGTCCTCGGGAAAGAGCCGCGTTTGCTGGATCCAAACCAACTGGGCACGGTTCTTATCGAACGCCAGGAACCGATGCGCCGGCCTGGCCGTAGAGTCCCAGCCGGTGGTGATGCCGCTGACAATCACCAGGTCTTCGAAGATGACGGGCGTGTTGGTGCGTCCTCCGTAGGTGCTGAGCATGCCGAACTCTTCGCTCAACGAACGGTTCCACAAAGTCTATCCGGTAGCACCGACAATGCAGATCAGCAGGCTGCACGAACTCAGGACATAGACGCGTCCTGTGGCCAGATCGGCCGTGCAGCAGGACCAACCGATCCGTTCGGCCGGAACGTCCGAGAGGAAGACGTTGAACCGGTTCTCCCACAGTACCTGGCCGGTGGCGGCATCGGCACAGACCACTTTCTCGGCATCGGCAGGAGTGCCAGGCTCCGAGCGAACGATGGTATAGACCCGGCCTCCCATGGCGATGGGTGTGGAAATGCCTCCCATGCTTTCGTTCTTCCAGAGCAGGTGACTCCCCTGGCCACCGCGAGGGTCCCAGCGGTCAATCAGTTTGGCCTCGGTAGAAATCCCCGTCTGCTGAACACCTCGCCAACTCGGCCAAGGGTCGGCCTGTGCAATGGGTGCCTTGAAAAACAAGCCAGCGATAGATACTCCGACGCAAACAAC
>CALOEH010000157.1:0-107375 GCA_942492195.1 uncultured Planctomycetia bacterium
CGTGGTTGGTTGTATTGCTAAGGGTAGATCTTCCAGCTTTGGGCCTTTTCTTCCTTGTCGGCTGAGCGTTTGAAACCAAGAATGACCGGCGTCTTGTGATCGACACCAAACATGGTGAACTTCACCGCCTGCTGTTCGGTCTCGAACTCGCCGCTCTGCGTCGCGTCATCGTACGCCTGGTCAATTCGCCGAGCATGCGATGTTCCGAGTGCATCGGCAAGCGGTTCCCCCTCCGTCGACTTGGAACCACGGCAGGTGCCGATTGCCGTGATCGGTTCGATACGGGAACTGCTCGGGGTAGTGCTTCGCATGGCATTCGCGAAAACCCGGATTCTGGTGCGGACTGCTGGGGGACTGATACCCGTAGTTGACGAGGCATTCCCCGAAGAGCATGTTCTGCACCTTCCAGCCCGGTCCGAAGACGCGGACCACGCGTCCCTGCCGAAAACCCTCCAACATGTGATTCACTTCGATCGCGACGCGCCAGCCGCTGCAACCGATCACCCGTGACGGGAACGGCCTGCGCTGCGACGATCGTTCCCTTCTCGCCCGTGGAGGTGGGATTCCAGGTCCGCAGTTCGTCGTTGGCGACGCAGACCCGCACATCCTGCCCTTCGCCGAAGTCGTCGCCCCAGGTCGCGGTGAAATCGTCGGGCATGCCGCTGAAGAAGGTCACGGTCAGCGAATGGCCGTCCGTCCGATCGATCCACCCGGCCAGCCCGCGGGCCTTGGTGAAGTCGAGGAACTTCGTCCGTTGGACGTCGTCGGGGCGGTCGCCATGCTTCGTCGCCACGAGTTGCATCGGTTCGCCGCTTTCACCCGGGAGCAGCAGGAACTCCATCTCGGTTCCCAACGGCACGTCGCGCAAGTCCGACTCGACGCCGCGATACGTCATGATGGCGTACGGCGGCATCGTGAAGGGCATCAGTTCGCCGGTCGCCGTCCGAAACTCGCCCGTGCGGTGAATGAAGTCCGCACTGACCAGTTCGCCGTGGATCCCCTTCGTCGAATCCACGGGCGGAAACGTCGGCGGGCGGCGACGGACGCGTCCCGGCGCAGAACGCGCGTCACGAGGACCAGAACGAACGGGAGTCCGACCGTGCGCGACGCATGATCTGCAGCGGCTTTCGTCGAAGATCGCGAGTTCGAGTCCGTGTTCGATCGTCCGTCGTTCACGTGATTTCGCTGACCGGACCGACGACTGTCGACGCACGCGGTCGACGTTCACGTCCATCTTCTGAAGCATGGTGAGCAGGACGTTGCTGAGACGGGCGTCGCCGTCCTTCGGCTTGCCGCACAGCGACCGCCATTCGCCGTAGCTGAGGGTGTAGTCTCCCTTGAGATGCGGTCGGTTGTAGTCGATGTGCCGGCCGTGCTTCAGTCCCAGCCCGCCACCGCCGGCGAGCAGGATGGGCAGATTGCTGTTGCTGTGGCTGTGTCCGTAGCTCATGCCGCTTCCCAGGAGAATCATCGTCCGATCCAGCAGCGGTTCGTCGCCGTCCTGGACGTGACGAAGTTCGTCCAGGAAATGCGCGAACTGCTGCATCAGAAAGGCATCGCTGTTCGGCGAGCTTCTCGAGGATGGCGGGATCTCCGTTGTGGTGCGACAGGTTGTGCCGGACCTGCGTGATCTGCAATTCGGGAATCGGAAGTCCCTTGGACTCGCTGCCGTTCATGTAGGTCACGACGCGGGTCATGTCGGTCCGCAGGGCGAGCACGATGAGATCGAACATCGTCCGCCAGTATTCGCCGGGATCCGTCTTCGAGACGTCGCGTTGGAAATACGTCGCCTCGCCCTTCTCGATGACGGGTTTCGGCACGTTCGAGCCAGGGTCCAGCCGCTCGGTGCGCTGCTCGACGTCCCGGACCGAATGCAGGTACTCGTCCAGCTTCGTCTGATCGCTCCGCGGCAAGGTCGATCGCAGCGACTTCGCATCTTCCAGGACGGCATCCAGCACGCTGCGGCGTTTCGCGAGCCCGGCCCGCTGGGCGGCCATTCCGCCGTCTCTTCGCCGAACAGCCGCTGAAAGACGAGCTTCGGATTGTCTTCGGCGGGCAACGGAATTCCATCGCGCGAGAAAGCGAGCGTGGTGGAACTGAAGGGCTGCCCGGTTCCCGCAGCGATCGACAATTCCAGCGACGGAATCCGCGTGTGTCGGCCCACGACCTCCGCCATGAGCTGATCGCAGGAGATGGTGTTCTCGTACTTGCGGCCGCTTTGCGCTTCGATCTTCGCCCCCGTCAGCCACGTGTCGGCGCAGACGTGCGCCTGGCCATGGCATTGGGGATGATGCAGCCCGCTGAAGATGGTGAAGTCCGACCGGTGCTTTTCCAGCGGCTTCAACGACGGCGAAAGATCGTAGTCCCGCCCGGACTTCGTGACCTGCCAGTTCATGCCGTTGACGCCGTTGGGGATGTAGACGAAGACGCTGCGGCGCGGCTTGTCGGCTGCCTCCGCGGCGCGGGCGGTCGTGGGAATCATGGAGTCCAGCAGCGGCAAGCGCCAGCGGCGGTCCCGAGACCGCGCAGGAAGTGCCGACGGTCGAGCAGCCAACGTTGAGAGCGGATGTGGGCCATGCGGAACTCGCAGGTTAGCGTTGGGAGAATAAGGGGGACGTCACCAAGTTCTTCGATCAGCGAGACGATTCGATCATCGTTCTCTTCGCCCGGGCGACGACCGGCTTGAGCGCCTCGCGGTCGACATAGGTCATGCCGCGGCGGAGGGCGTACGTGGCGAGTTTCTCGGCGAAGGCCGCCGCGAACTTGTCGCGGTCGTCCAGCAGAATCCGTCGCAGTTCGCGACTGTCCTGGAACGTGCGTCCGTCGGGCAACCGGCCGCTGGGGTCGAGCGTCGGATCGTCGCCCGTGCCGTCCCGGACCGTCTCGACCGTCCGCCAGCGACCGATGGCGTCGTAGTTGTCGAAGGCGATTCCCAAGCGGGTCGATCTTGTTGTGACAGGCGGTGCAGTTGGGGTCGGACCGATGCAGTTCGAGCTTCTGCCGCACGGACAGCTTCTTCTGGTCGGGCGCGGGCGTGCCCAGCGCGGGAACATTCGCCGGCGGAGGCAACGGGGGTTTGCCGATGATCGATTCCAGCATCCAGGCACCGCGATGCACGGGGCGGTGTCGGGTGCCGTCCGAGGTGAGGCCGAGGATCGAGCCGTGCGTCAGCAGTCCGCCGCGATGGTGCTCTCGGGTTGCAGCGTCACGCGGCGCATTCGATCGCCGCGAACTCTCGTCGATCTCGTAGTGCGTCGCGAGTCGTTCGTTGAGCATGGTCCAGTCGGAGTCGAGAAACTCGTTCAGGCTGCCGTTGGTCCGCAGCACCTCGCCGAAGAAGCCGATCGTCTCGGCGATCATGCTCTGTTCGAGGTTGTCGTCGTAATCGGGATACAGCTCCTTGTCCGGCGCGAACATGCCGACCTTCCGCAGTTGCAGCCACTGTCGCGGAAAGCTCTCGGCGAACGCAGCCGCCTTGGGATCGGCAAGCATCCGACGTACTTCGGCCAGCAGCGTGGCCGGATCGCTGAGTTTCGATCGCGGGCCAGTTCCAGCAGCCGCTCGTCCGGCATCGAACTCCAGAGAAAGTAAGACAGCCTGGAAGCCAGTTCCCACTCGGTCAAGCGATTGCTCCCTTGCGGTGCTCGGCCTTCTTCGAGATACAGAAAACTCTTGGCACACAGCACGGCCAGCAGCCCCTGCTTGATGGACTCTTCGAACGGTTCGTCCAATTCCATGGCGGTCTGCACTGGCTTGAGCATCCGCTCAACCTCGGCGGTGGTTACCGGGCGCCGCCAGGCACGCTCGGCAAATCGCGAGATGATCTCTCGCGCGTAGTCCTCATCTTTAGTGGCCTGCTCACCGCCAAAGAATACTCCCCGATGTGCAGCGGTGGGCCAAGAGTCCAGCAGGGGGCCGTCCCACTCCACAAAATCAAGGATCAGCGTCGGCTCAATCGGCTGGTAGTCATCGTCCGTCAGTTTCAGCTGCCAGGGAGCCCGATTTCGCATGTTCGTGAACACTGACCCACCAGGACCGTGGCGAGAACGACGCGCACCTGGGGCAGGTCCTGGCACAGCATTGGCAAGCCGGACGGGAAACCTGCCTGCGTTCAGGTGTACCACCGTCTCGAGCGTGATCGGTTTATCCTCCGGCGCGTCAACGTCCCGTTCGAGCAACGTTTGATCGATGCTCGAAAGATAAACCTTCAGCCGTGGCGGACGTCCACCGGCAGGCCGTAGGCCGCTGAGTTTTACGCGCAGCCGATACAGACCGGCCGTCTTGATCTGAATGGGCCAGGTGTCCGACATATGGTTATTCGGGATCAGTTCCATCCGCACCTGGTCCACAATGCCGCGCGCCAGGTACTCCTCGCGTTGGCGGTATCGTAATTCGAACGGTGTCCAGCGAACGAGCTCGCGCTCCGGTTCTGGCCTGAGAGAAAGTGCCTCGTCCAAGATTGCCTCGGCAGCCGTGAGATACTTCTCGATATGTGCGGGAGACAGCGTCAGCACCTGGCCGATCCGTTCAATCCCTTTCCAGTCGGGATCCTCCGGCAGTCCCGTGGGAGCCTCGGGGTCAAAAACAACACCCAGCAGATCTCGCACGGTGTTGGCGTATTCCTCTCGCGTGAGTTTGCGGAATGAGATCGGCTCGTTCGAAGCGGACTGCCGGACCGCTTCCGCTTCACGGAGTTGATCGGCAATCCACTCGGACGTTTGCAAGATTTCCGCAGGCAGCGGTCGCGGTTTCGACTTCGGAGGCATATCGCCGGAGCTAATCCGGTTCATAATCTCCTCCCAACGAGCCAGGTTCGCCGGCGACGTATAGTCCATTGCCAGGCGGTCCAGCCTAAGGTCCCCTTCCTGCTCCTCCGCAGCGTGGCACGCAAAGCAATGTTTGACGAAGAACGGTTTCACCGTCTGCGGATCGGCGTTCGCCTTCAACGGATCTGCAGCCAGGCCCCAGGCAGGGAGCGCCAACAAGACAGCCGCGCAGGACCATCCCAAGAAAACACGGAGTGTCATCATCATCGAGCGGGTCAATTTCAGGGGGAATGTGCGTATGAAGGAGGTTTTGATTATCGCAGACAAAGGATCAATCAGCAAGGAATTAGAAAGAGCCCGAGTGCCCTCATGCCCGCGTCAGAGTGGTCCGCAGCTCGCGCATGTTTGCCGCCATTCTCGCTACTTTTCGATCTGTAGCAGGAGTCGCTTTAGGACGGCGTCGGGGTCGGCGTACCAATCCTTGGCGATCACATGCTCGATGTTCCAGCCGAAGTTGCGCAGGAGCGTTGGGCGCATCATGTCACGTTCCAGCAGATCTTCTTGATCAAAGTAGGCTTCGCTATCGATCAGTATTCCGAGCCGGTAGTGCTTGTCGTCGTTGTAGCGCACGGCCAGGTCGCAGCGGAAGTGGGACTGTCCCACGGCACGGTCGATATGGTAGCCGCGTTGCGCCAGGGCGGCTGCAATCTGGTCGACAACGGGCCCGCCCAACGCGGCTGCGTTCTCATCATGGTGCCAGCGTGACATTCCATGCAGGACCCGTTGTGCGGCCGCCAGGTTTCCAACCGACACGGCTTCGGCGTACCGAAGATATTTCTTCAGGCAGTTCGCACCGTCGTTGTAGTCGTTCGTGATGTCGCTGTAATGGATGGAACCGACGATTGCCATGTGGTGTTTGGCGCGGGAGAAGGCGACGTTGAGCCGTTTTTCGCCTCCGCTCTTATTGATTGGCCCAAAGTTCATCCGCATCTTTCCGTTGGGATGGTGTCCGTAGCAGACGCTTAGAATGATGACGTCGCGTTCATCCCCTTGAATGTTTTCGAGGTTCTTGACCAGCAGTCCCACGAACTGGCCGTCCTCCTCGCGTTCGAACTCGCGGTCGAGCCGATCGGCGAAACTCCTTGTCGGCTTGGGCCAGGCGTTCGAGGGCGCTTCGATCTCATCTTGCTGGGCCTCGGAGAAGGCCACGATGCCGATGGTCGTTCGTGCCTGTGCCCTGCTCGAGCAGACTCCGAACCAGTTGGGCAATGTATTCGGCCTCGGCCCGATTTCGGCGTTTGTCGTAGACGCCATGCTCCATGTAGTGAAAGCTGATCGGTCGTGCCAGCAATTCATTGGCATGGCCATCTGCATCCGAATCTTGACGAGCATCGAGCGGGGCACGATCGCGGCGATGGCAGGGACTCCTCCGGCACGGTCAGCAGCCGGCCATCGTAGAATGTCCAGTTCGAGAAACTGATCAGCGACTCGCTGCGACTGCGGTAGTGCCAGCCGAGCATGGTCGAAGACAGGTTCTTGGCGGCGTGGTTCAGGAAGCTGTTGCTGTCGAGGTCGTACTCGACCAGCTCGCCCTCCTCCTCGACCATCACTTCTTCCTCTTCGTCATTGCGTTTTGCCGAGAAGAAATCCGTGGGAGGCAACTGCATTTCATCTCCGACAATAATCGCCTGGCTAGCGCGAAAGATGGAAGGGATCGACTCTTCCAAAGTAATCTGACTTGCTTCGTCGAAGATCACGACGTCGAAATGATCGGCAATCCAGCGGAAGCGTATCCGAAACGCTCAGCGGACTCATCAGCCAGACCGGCTTCAGATCTTTGACGACATCGCCCGTCTCGCCTGGCAACCAGATCGCGAATCGACTTGTATCGCATCGACTTGCCGAACTCGTGCTCCAACTCGCGGCGTCCTTTGTTGTAACGAGCTTTGAACTCCTTCTGATCGGGTTCGAGCCGAGCTGCTGGCAGACTGGCGGTATGCACATGTTGTTGAAAACGCCATTTGACACGGCTGCGAATTTCGCGGGCGTTGATCCCGAGCCACGATTGATAGGTTTTCTCTAAATGCGCTGCATGTCGAGCGCGGGCTGCCCCGTCAAAGCGTTTCAATGGCCGGTCGGCCTGATAGATCCTCTCCAGGCTTGAATCAGCGATCGCCGCTTCGACGTGGGGCGGTGGCAAGGGAAGATTCCTGATGGCATCGCTCACTTCGGCAGGCACGTCCGCTATCTGAGCACAGCCACTGCAGATAATCTGGCAGATCATCTAGCCGTCATCTGCGACTGCGGCTGAGGTTTTCTTGGAGTTGGTCCAAGGTCAGGTCAGCCGGAAGCGTCGTCGAAGACGCGGTTCAGCTCGGATGTCAGATCCGCCAACGGAGCATCCGCTTCAACAAACGCTTCAACAATCTGCTTGGCTTTGTCAGAATGGAGCAATTCCGTATGAATTCGCAGTAGCCAATCGGGCAGGTTAGGCATGGACTTGCGAAGTTCAAGAACCTGACCAACCAGTTCTTCCACGTCACCTTCGATCTGGTACGTCTCGGCGATTGCGCGCCGCTGCTTCTCCAGGTCGTCTACCAGCCTGCGTACTTCTTGCCGAAGTCCGTTGAGTACCTGGCTCCAAGCTGGGACGCATGGTATGCGGCGAAAGTCGTAGGCCTCGATTGAGTACGCCTCGCAATCCGCCACCACGCGGGTCTGAGCCAGGGAAAGCTTCGGCCTCCAACGACTTGCGGCCAGCTCCCAGGTCGACTCCACGTCCTCGGCGGCAATCTTTTGCTTCCAGGGCCCGATTGGCCTGCCTGGCCCCGTACGATGGCCTGTCCGACTGCCTTTTGAGTATCGCTTGACCAATTTCGCGAATTGCCCGCCACGATCGCTCTTGGGATCAAGCAGTCTCATTTGTCCGAGACGCGAGACGGGCTGCACCCGTTTGCCGTACTCGATCAGTAGCCTGGCACGTGCCAGTTGCTCCCACTGGTCTCGGGGAACCGTCGAACGACTGAGCGTAGTGTCCAGTGTGGCACGGTGACTCTCGGCGGCCTGAATACAGGACGTGAGCAACGCAAGGGGGTGGTCTTCGGAAGCGATCCGAGGAGAAACCAGGTGCAGCGGATGACGTGCGAGAATGCCGTCAGGTTGTATCATTCGAACCGTGCTGGCAAACTGAGCAATCGCTCTCGCGATGACGCCACCAAAGAGCATAACCTGGAAGGCGTTCGCGCTCGACTGGCGATAGTTCTGGCCGACCATCACGAAGCTCGATACAGCGGTCGAGCAGATCTCGCAACAGAAAGCCCAACGTGCTCGTGCGTTTCACGCATCGCCGCGTCAAAATGCTCTAGTGGCTTGAGGTCGCGGCGAAGTCGTTTGAGCAGGTCCTTCCGTTTCTTGGTAGCCGCATCCGACTCGTCTTCTTCTGCTAGAAAAGTCTCATACGTCTGCTTGAGGCCCATGACGAACTCTTTCTTGTCCGTCTGCGAGTCATGGATCAAGCAACACAGATCGGCCAGGCCGCACTGCCGCAGCCGTGCGTAGACGACGTCGATTGCCGCGCGCTTCTCGCACACGAACAGCACACGCTTGCCGCGGGCCACGTAGTCCGCAATCAGGTTGGTGATGGTCTGCGACTTGCCGGTGCCGGGCGGCCCTTGAATGATGTAGCTCTTGCCAGCGTTTGCTTCGGCAATGGCCGTGGCCTGCGTTGGGTCGCATGGCACAACGTCGTAGCGCTCGTCCAGTGGCGGGGGTTCGAGCAAGTCACGTTCGACTGGACGCGGCACCAATGAAAACGTCGCCTCGAACGCAGGGTTCTCGCGGCTGTTCTTCGAGCAGCGTCTCGTAGTCGCGGACCAGCGACATCTTGCGGTACTTGAAGTTCCCCAGCGTCACGCTGCACAGATCGAAGCTCCAGGCGTAGGGGTTGCCTTCTCCCCATCCTCTTGCAGGCTGAAAGAAGGACCGCTCCTTCTCGGCGACCGGCTGGGTCGGGCTCCGAGGAACGGCAAACGTCCTGGGCCGCGGCTTCTCTTCGATGATCGCGCGCAAGTTCGTACTCGGTGGGCGAACCTTGGCAGAGAACAGCTTGATCCCCAAGGGGTGATAGTTGGCCGGATCGTAGCTGTAGTCGAGGTCCAGGAAGTTGCGCACGCCACTCCCCGCCAGCCGCGCCCGGCGGCGATACTGGTCCAGCTTCCGGCGGGCCTTGTCGTGGATGAGTGCGATTCGGGGCCGATCGATCTTGTTGAGCGTAACCGCCGGGTCGCTGGCTTCGATCTTTGCCGCCAGGTACTCGTAGAACTCGTTCGAGCCTCGTCTTCGTCAGGTCGATCGATTCGGGCAGGTCAATATCGTAGAGCTGCTTGAACTGGTGCCGAATCACTGGGTTGACCTCGGCATGACCCGAGAGCGGCTCCAAGTGGTATGTGTCACGAATCCCCTTCTTCTTCTTGAGCTGCACCGGCAGCAGCACCAGCGGCGACTCGTAACTGCTCGACCGGCTTTTCCTTGAGGTTCGCCCAATGCAGGAAGCAGATCGCCAGCCGCAACTGTGCAAACCCGAACTCGGCCTGATCGCGGCGGGCGTCGGCAATGATGCGATCTAGCACGCTGGGAAGGTACAGGACTTCCGAAAAGTTCAGGTACTTGTTCAGCGAGATCGGCTTGCCGCTGGCGATCGCCTTTTCGAGACTGTCATTCCAAGTCAGAATCTGGTCGGGGCGGATATTCTTGATGTCGAACGACAGCGGCACCGATGCGTGCGTCAGATTCACGGTCTGCATGGTAGGCCGAAATGCAGCAGCCGATTCCGTCGCGAAATCTCAAACAGCCGTTCCTTGAGTTTCGCAAGCACCACCTGTTGCTTACCGCGGGAGTCCTTCGCCCCAAAACCGGCCACGCGCGCTAGGTCAAAGTCGAAGTCAACCTCTTGGTCGCGGTAGTTCTCCAGGCTGTGACGCAAGGCAGTGAGATCTTGAGCACGTCGGTGCCGGTCGATCTCGGTCATACGAACAATCGCTCGCGCCAGGACAGGGTGCAAGCCTGGCCTCATCGCAAACAGGTTGTCGCGACTCGACACGAAGTTCTCAAGGTCGTCCGGGTCGTTGAAGTCAAGGCCCAACGCGAGGCTGGCCAGGATCATGCCAAGACTGAACACGTCCGTGAGCGGATCGTGATGCCCCAGTTGATGTTCCCAAGTGATATAGCCAGCCAGGTACACGGGACGCGTCACCTTGGCGTCGTGGTCCCCAATCGCCAGATTGACGATCTTCTCTTCGCCTTCGCCCACCTCTGTGGTTCGCCGAGTTTCGACAACGATTTCGACTGAGGCGCGATTCGCCGATTCAATACGGCGTAGCTCGCTCGCGTTGTTGCGCAGGTCAAGACGCTTGGCCTCTTCGAACCAGATCCGGCTGACATCGACTTGCAGGTGCTCCAGTCCTTCAAGCGGTGCTACCTTGTCGGCCGAATGCGCATCGATGACTTCACGCACCAATGGCAGGAAACTGGCGAGCGTATCCTCCGTCGAAAACCCGCCCACCTCGATTCGTTCTTTGAGAAAGTCGTGAAACGTCATTGTGGCGTCGCCACCGTTTCGGCGGCCTTGGAAAGAATCTCGCTCTTCGCGCTGTCAATCTTCTCAAGTTGCTTCTTGCGGAGCCGCAATTCCTTGCGCGCAATTTCAGCGAATCGTTCCTTCAGCCCAAGCTGTTCACCGAGCACCAGGGCGGCTGCAAGTGGCAATTCTTCGAGATCGCGATCCGTCGTCACAAAGTCAAGCAAGACATAGCAGTAGTAGTCTTGCATCGCCTGGTCGTCGGTCTTGATGTCATCGGCCAACGTCGCATCGTGCGGCTTTCCTTCCAGCGCTTGATAGTCATCGAAGAAGAGTTTCGCGTGCCCCAGCATAAGTTCGGTTTGCATCCAAGACGGAGCCAAAAGCACGTTGAGCATTCGACGTGTCAGCCCTGAGACCTTTCGCTGACCGAGCAGGTCCAATTGGTCGATCGCGTCTGCGCCTTCGATCATGGCCGCAATCTTGGCATCGGCGTCTTTGTCGCCATCCGCCCACAGCTTGACGGCACGAGCGCGAATGAACGCTTCTGGATGCGTGAATTGATCGGACTTGGGCTGTTGCTTCTTGAAAACCTCTTCGGCTTGACGGATGTAGCTTTCAGCGCTCACGTCTTCCAGTGCGGTATGGACCTTCACGAGCATTGACACCACGGCCAACGAGTCTTCGACGACGAACAGCGAACCGCGATCGCAAAAAATCTCTTTGTAGAGTGCCAGCAGTCGTGCGCTAGCAAAATGCGACGTATCCGCACTCCGGTCGTGTGTCATTGCCGCGAGAATTTGATCGACGATCATGTACTCGCCGTCCCACGCTCGCCACAGCAACAGATGGCTCAGCTCGTGCGCCAGCAACGCACGCAACTCCAAATTGGACAACTTCGATGTCAGAGGACCATGAAAGACAACGTGGGCTTCGTTGGGCACGAACGCAAGTGCTGCGTTCAGTCCTGCTGGATTCTGCGCCTGATAGATGGTGACCGGCACGTCGAGCGAAAGTTTCCGCTTGACGTCTTCTGCGGCCTCGTAGAGTTTTGGTTGGGACTCGCGATCGACACGATAGGTCGATTTAAGCAGATCGAATCGAACGGAATCCGCTTGATCACCACCGACTCGATTCGACGCGAACCACCGCCAGATCTCAGGCTCCTCAGCCTTGAGGTAAGCGCGAAGGTCCTCCAAGTAGGGGAGCGGTTTCAGCTCAGCGGAGTTGCCGGTTTCGAGTGGTTGCGACACACATATCGCCTCTAGACATTTGTCCTAACTTGAACATCACACGCATGATAGTCAATCTGAGACGTTCCGGCCAGCGGTCCGGAAGAAAGCAGAAAGCAAGATGGAACACTGGGGTGAACTCAGTGGTGCGCTAGAAGCAGAAGGGCCCAATTCGAGTCTGCAATGGATGCGCAAAAAAACACCTCGGACGGCAGGGAAAGCCATCCGAGGTGCAAAGAAAAAAAGGGGCCTCTGACGCGCCACGTACAAGTGGCGTTAGCGAATCGGAGAGGGGGGTTCCGACTCGCCCCCGTACGTCAGGGGCCCCTCGGGCCTGTACTTTCAGCCGAAACTCAAGCGAGCTTCGTAGGTCGTTCTGTCCGCGTTGGACATGGATAAGCAGTCATTGCACGCATCGTGCCAATTCGCCGTGACGGCCACAATAATTACCTGAAGACAGCACGCAATGACTTTGATGCAAGATGTTTACGTCGATTAAAACTAAATCAGGAACTACTAAAGCCTTGGCTTTCGCGTTCGACCACCCCCGCCGCAAACCGATACATGGTGCATGATTGTGCGTCGCAGGATCGAACACATCGCTTGCCAGGGCATGCGTTATTACGACGTGATCGACGAAGCCAACGATTCCTAAGCGGCAAGTGCTGCGTCAACGCTTAAATTTCGGGTTGGGTGCGATGGCCTCGCTCGCTTGGCCATGCTGAAGTGGAGTCAGAATCGCCACTTGCATCCGAATTTGCACCCGAAAACTTTGTCGTGATTAAGCACTAGGAGCAGTACCTCAGTGTACGTGCGAATGGGCCAAGTCGTTCGTGTTGCTACCTGTTCCATCCGCGTGAGGGGCGCGGAGGGGACGAAAAAATTGGCCGGAATACGCCCGACTACTTGACTCACCCAACGGTGCCGGGCGAAAGTGTGTGCCGTATGTCTTCGGCTGACTCGAAGTTTCCAATTCTGGCAAAGGTCTTCCAGCAATGCGTATCTGCCGTTTTCAGTATCAGGGACAGCTTCAGGTCGGCCTGTACAGCGAGGAGTTTGTGGTCCCCTTTGGTGCCGCAGCTCAGGCGTACCAACAAGCACACGATGGGCACGCGTTGTCGATGCCACTGACAAACAACTTGCTCGACTACCTGCCACCGGCCGGTCCTGGATATGCTGGTGCTCAAACGTTAGCTGCCTGGATCAAAGAAAACCCAACGGCGATTGGCCAGGCGGCCCGTCTTGCCGTCAGCGATTTGCAACTGCTCGTCCCGATTCCCAAGCCCAACAAGTTGTTCTTGTTGGCCGGTAACTACGCGGCGCATATCGAAGAAGGCGGGGGGCATGCCAGCGAACGGGCTGAAACCTTCCCCTACGTCTTCATGAAACCGCCGACCACCACCTTGACCCACCCTGGCCAACCGGTGACGATCCCGGCACTTTCTCCCAAGCACATTGACTGGGAACTGGAACTGGCTGTGGTGATCGGCCGACACGCCAAGGGAGTGGCGGAGAAGGATGCACTGGACGTGGTGGCGGGATACACGGTGATCAATGACATTTCGAATCGCAAGTTCCGCCCCAATCCAGCCAGGACCCAGCGCGACAAAGACGGCTTCTTTGATTGGCTGCATGGCAAATGGTTCGATAGCTTTTGCCCTTGTGGCCCCTGCATCACTTCGGCGGATGAAATCAACGACCCGCAACGGTTGGCCATGAAACTCAGCCTGAACGGCGAGGTTCGCCAAGATGGTTCGACGGCTCAACAGATCTTTCCCGTGGCGGCGGTGATTGAGTTCATTTCCAGCTTTGTAACGCTGGAGCCAGGTGACATTATCTCCACCGGCACGCCAGCAGGCGTGGGGAACACCACCGGAACGTATGTCAAAGACGGGGATACCATTGAAGCGGGGATTGAATCCATCGGCACGCTGGTGACCCCTTTCGTGCTTGAGCAAACGCATTAGTGCATCTCAACCCGAGTTTCCAGCGTTGACACGGCATTAGCGTGGCAAGCATCCGTCGAAGGTCTTAGACGGCGGTATCGTCGTTGGAGGGCGGGCCTTGCGCATCTTGTAGCATGGCGTCCGGTCGGTGGCGGACAAACGGCAACATCAGCATGCCAGGCAGCTGATCGGTTTGACGGTGGTCTTGAAATTCCTTGAGTCCCAGAGTCATTCCGAGCTGTCCAGCGCGTGGATCTCGCCGATAGGTTCCGAACAGAAAGTCCCACCAAGGCAAGTTGAAGCCGAAGTTGCTGTTGGTTTCGTCTTTGACCACGCTGTGATGCACACGGTGCATGTCCGGCGTCACCAGCAACAGACGCAGCCATCGGTCCAGCTGAACCGGCAGGTAAGCGTTGCTGTGGTTGAACATAGCCGTGGCGTTCAAGGCAATTTCGAAGATTACCACAGCCACAGGCGGAGGGCCTAAGACCACCACAACGCCCATCTTGATGAGCAGTGAGAGCAGGATCTCAAACGTGTGGAACCGCAATCCAGACGTGACATCCAAATCGCGATCGGCATGATGCACCATGTGCAAACGCCACAGCGTGGGGACGGCATGCAGCATCACGTGCTGCAAGTACACAGCCAGATCGAGCAGGACCACAGCGATGGTGACTTCCAGCCAAGTGGGCCAGTCCACCAGGTGCAACAGCCCCCATTGGCGCGAGGTAGCAAACAGAGCCCAACCTACCAACGTGAGCGGTGCCACGAGCCGGATGGCCAAGACGTTGATGGCCGCCAGCGACACATTGCTGGCCCTGCGCCACCAATTGGGCACCGATCTTGGGCGGCGAGGTGCCTTCCATTCCCAGCCTGCCATCAGCAGTAAGACCGCCATGAAGAAGCTCAGTCGCCAGATGGCCTCGTGTTCCATAGACTCGTTCGCTCGTTTGCCGCTGTTTCAACATTCACCCTGAAGCCGGTCCAGTTTTAGCTCCTACCTCGTTAGGCACCGGCTACGGTGCCGGAAAGGTCATGTCAGGCTGCAACTCCGGCAGAACTGTCGCCTTTTTGTTGAAGTCCGTGCGGTTCATCTTTTCTTGTTCGTCCAAAGCTTGGGGCGAGTCCGGATCGAGTGCCAGGGCCATCGAGAGCTGCCGCAGCGCTGGCTCGCGCTTTGCCTGATGGCGGTAGATCCCAGCCATGAGGATGTGCGGCAGGGGGTCTGCTCGGGAAGCGTCCGCCTGACTCTGTAATTCGCGTAGCGCATCACCTCCGAGGCCAGAATTGGCCAACCGTAGGGCAAGATTGGGGTCGTACGGTCGACCATCGTCAAGCCACTGGATTCCTTGTTGGTAGTCGCCGATTCTGAACGAAAGCATCGCCGCGCGAAAATAGAACCGGCTCCAACCTGGCTGCGCGGCCACTCCACGCCGAGCCCACTCGATGGATTTCTCGGGATGACCACGCTGTTCTTCCAACGAACAGAAGTTCTCGTAGGTGGGGAAGTACGCTTCACGGATTTCCAGGGCACTAAACAGCAGTTCCTCAGCCTGATCAAGGTTGCCTTGTTCCATCTGATACACGGCGGCCAGGTTGAGTGTCAGGACGTTTGGTTCGGTGACCCGCCTGGCATGTGCAAATAGATCCTCGGTGTTGCGCCACGTCTTGATTTGAGACCAGGTGACGGCGCTGAGCGCGGCCAGCACTATTGCGCTTCCCACACCGGCAATCAGGTAACCAGCGCGACGACGTGGCAAAATCTCGGCGACGCCCCATACCAGCATGATGAAGACACCATTCAAACTGATATAGGTGTAGCGATCAGCCATTTGAAATCCGCCGATCGGGACGATCCCGCTCACCGGAAACAACACCCCCAGGTACCACAACCAGCCGCCGAGCAAGTACGGTCTTCGCCGAAGCTGCCAGCAACACAGTCCCGTCACCCCCAATAGCATGACTCCCGAGATGGCAACGTGCAGCAGATTAATGGACGTGTTCGGATGTGGATAGTAGCAGGCCAATCCGAGCGGCCAAACCATCTGCTTCAGGTACAGGCCATACACCAAGATGGTGTTGAGGCAGCGAATTCCGAACGACGGAAACTCATGCAGGGAGACGCCTGTATCAGGCCGCTGAGCACGCATCGTGATGTAGCAACTCAAAGCTGCCATCAGCAGCATGGGCAGTTTCTCCAACACAGCCCTTCGCAGGGAGACATCGGCCCGCGGCAGCCAGTTGTCATTGCTCGGATCGGATGGTGGGCGGTGCCAACCGTACCGCCTCAGCGGCCACCAGTCCAACACCAGTAACAGGCAGGGGAGCGTGACCAGTGTGGACTTGCTGAGCAAGCTGCATCCAAACCACAGCAGCGTGGCTGCGTACCACTTCCAACTCAACTGCTCGACATATCGGGCGTAGCTGTACAGGGCCGCAAAGCCAAAACAAGTACTCAACACATCCTTGCGTTCGGCCACCCAGGCCACACTTTCGACATGCAGCGGATGGATGGCAAACAGCGCAGCCACCATGGCGCTACGCCAATGGGCACCTGTCATTCGCCTGAGCGCCAAGAACAACAACAGCGTGCTGGTGGTATGCAGCAAGACGTTGGTCAGGTGATAACCTCCGGCAAACTCAAAATAGAATTCCCGGTCCATCATCAAGGTCATCCACGTAAGCGGATGATAGAACTCCGCACGGAGCGTGGTGAAGCTCCAACGGATGGTCTCCCAGGTGAGCCCCTTCTGGACCTCTTCGTTCCCGGTGACATACACCTGATCGTCAAACGACACGAAGTCAAAGTTCCAGACTTGAGCGAACAGCGCAAGAGGAAGCACTACCAGCACAACCCAAGTAGCGCGGTCCAGCATCCAGCGGCGAGAATCGGAGATTTGCGTCACGTGCCGTGGCTAGGTTGCGAAGAAATGAAAAACGAGATCAGCGCGGCCGTGGCGGGTGGCTGCCAACCACCTTCCCAAGCCACGTACATTGTAGAACAGTTGTCCTAACTGTTCACAAACTACGAACAACGTTTCGAGTACTCCACAGGTGAACAGGTGAGATAGCTGTTCTGCAGGCCCACACTAAAAACTTGACTCAAATGAACGTGTCTTCCTAACGTTTTCCGAGTACCACGCATCCACCCCAGGCAAGAGCAAACCAACCAGCGATGAGCGCCACTCCTCCAATCGGCACGATGGCCCCCAGCCACTTGGGTCCCCCCAATGCAATCGCGTACAACAAGCCGCTAAAGATCAGGACCCCGACCACAAACAGCCAGCCAGCCACCTGGTACGCAGCATGTGGCTTTGAGGCCGCGGCGATGCCGATCAAGACCAATCCCATGGCGTGGTACATGTGATACCGCACTCCGACCTCAAAATTGTCGATCAACCTGGCCTGCTCAGTGATGCCTCGCGATTCAAGAAAGCCAGGGAGTCCATGCGCGCCAAAAGCACCCAAGATGACACCCACGCCTGCGGCAGTTGCCCCTAACGCGAACCAATGATTTGCGGCCATTTATGTTACCTTTGCTCACTCGCCTTGTTCCAGGATTGTCGAACGTGTCTTAACGGTTCACCTCCACGTGAAACATCGTTCTTGGTTCGTGAACCGTTGAGACAACTGTTCTACATTAGTCTACTCGGTTTTGCCTCGACCTGCTGCCTGGAAAGTACTCTGACGCCGGAGCCCAAAAAAGTGGAGCAACCAGTTGGACCTCCGGATTCCTGGCTGCGATGATAAGACGAATACGTTCATCTGACGTCCCAAAGGGGAAACGGGGGATCCAGGACCTTTGCCATTCTCTAAGGCTCTTCGACATGTTGCCCAACCACACACGGTTTTCGATCATTCCGCTTCTCCGGTCCTGCTTTTGCCTGGCGCTGTTGCTGATCCAGGCAAGTTGGTCTTGCCTGCCGATGGTGGCGCGCAGGACCTGCCCACCGCCAAGGGCTCGGTGACGAAAACGTCGTTTGGTACGTTGCCAGATGGGCAGGCGGTTGACCGGTTTGTCTGCACGAACTCGCAAGGGAGCATCCTCGAGGTGACCAACTACGGCGCCACGCTGGTAGCGGTACGCGTTCCCGATGGTGACGGCCAATTGGCCAACGTGATGCTGGGTTTTGACTCGGTGGATGGATACTTGAAGCAAACCGCCTACATCGGGTGCGCGGTGGGTCGGTATGCTAATCGGATTGCCGCGGGGCGATTCTCACTCAACGGCAAGACCTACGAGTTGGAAACCAACAACGGAGACAACCACCTCCACGGTGGCGGAGTGGGGCTGCATCAGAAACTTTGGAAGGCCACGCCAATCGAATCCGACAAGGCGGTGGGTGTTCGACTCTCCTGCGTCAGCCCTGGCGGCGAAGGGGGGTATCCCGGCAAGCTCCAGGTATCGGCCACCTATCTGCTCAGCAACGACAATGCCTTGCGAATTGTCTACCGTGCCAAGACGGACGCCGAGACCGTGGTCAATCTGTGCAACCACGCCTATTGGAACCTGGCCGGAGCAGGACAAGGAACGGTTGAAAATCACCGACTGCAGATCGACGCCCAGCGGTTTGTCGAAGTCGGCCCCGGCCTGGTTCCCACCGGTAAACTGGCTGAAGTCAATGGCACGCCGCTCGACTTTACCACGACCAAACGAGTTGGCGCTCGGCTCAAACAGGTGCAGCCTGATGCCGACGGGCCTGCCGGCTATGACCACTGTTATGTGTTGAAGCAAGCAGGCGAGGCAGGCAAACCTCGCCGCGTGGCCAGACTCTACGATCCGGAGTCCAGGCGGGTCATGGTGGTCTACACCACGCAGCCGGGCATTCAACTGTACACCGGCAACTTTCTCGATGGGATGCCAACCTCAGGCGGCTTCGCCCAGTACGCAGCCCTATGCCTTGAGACCCAGCACTTCCCTGACAGCCCCAACCAGCCCGACTTCCCCAGCACGGTGCTAAAGCCCAACGAAACTTACGAGCATGTCACCGTCTACCGGTTCTTGGTGCAAGAACCACCGAAGAAGACCAAGTAGGCGATACCATTCAATGTTGCCCCCTCCCGTTTGAGACCGGCCAAACGAACCTGGCGAGTTACGCCAATTCGGCTCTCTTCCACACCTTTCCACATCTTTCCACTTCCACATTCCACACTGCTTTTGCTTGGCAGCAATGGCCGAGGGCGGGTAGACTGAGAGCGAGTTGATTTGGCTTAAGCCTGCCACTTCCGGAACATTCAAACCATCACGCGGTGATCGAGAACCCATGGCGTCCGATCAAGCATCTTTAGAAAGCATCTCGGCCGCTGAGGTCGAAATCCGACTGATGGACCGGGCGGCGGTCGATCGAGTTCGGGAGGGAGATGCTGCCGCGTTTGCTGGCATCGTGCAGCGATATCGCAACGACGTGTACGCCTATCTCCGGACTCGTCTTCTGCAAACCAGCGATGCCGATGATCTGGTGCAGGAGGTTTTCCTCCGCTGCTACCAAGGGATGGCTCGCTTTGACAGTTCGCGTCTCGTCCGTCCCTACTTGATTGGGATTGCCCGCAATCTGCTACGCGAGCGGGCTCGGCAACTCAACAGCCGTAAGGAAGTTGCCTGGACGGAAATGTGCCTGGAAGCCGAACAGACCTCGCCCTCGGCCAACGGAGCCGCTGGCTCCGGCCAGCAAGCAGGGCTTTACGATGACATCATGGATCACCTCCCCAATTGTTTGAGCCACTTAGGCACCACTGCCCGAGAAGCGCTCTTGCTGCATTACCGATCCAAACTCAAACTGACGGAGATATCTGACCGGCTCGAGCGAAGTGTGGGCGCGGTCAAGTTGTTGATGTATCGAGCCAGGCAGTCTCTCAAACGCTGCCTGGACCGCCGCACGAGCGATAATCAAGATGGCTGATCAAGGACTGCTGACACTGATCGAAGAACGATCGCCTGAGGATCTCACGCTGGACGAGATCGAGGCGCTCAGTGCCGGCGTGCGCAGTTCGGACGAAGTGCGAAGTGCCCTGGCCTGCAGACTTCGCTTCGAAGACGGCATGCACGCCACGCTGGGTGAACCACTTTTGTCCGTCGAGCAGATTGTTCAGGCCGCCACCGCCGCGACGCCTACGGTTACTGCGGCAAGTACCGAAGCGGCTGTCGAATCGGCCGCAGGGACTGCCGCCGCCGGCACCGCAGTATCACTTTCGCCGGTCACCGGTTGGGGAATCGCTTTGGCGATTGCCGCGTTATCGCTGCTGCTTCCCGTCGCCGGCTACTTGGCCATCAAGCATGAGCGTCCGGTACGGAAGACCGAGGAGATTCAGGGAATCCCAGTGGTGCCCGCTGCGCCGCAAGTCCCCCACTCTGGCGAAAATGGTGACGGATCAGCCCCCCTTGCTCCGCCGGTCGATCTTCCACCTGGCCTGGCTCCCTCGGACGAAGACGTGAGTCCTTCGGACTTCGTCCCGCCTGGCTTTGACTACTAGAGCTGCGTCAACGCCTGAATTTCGGGCCGCCGCCATGCCTTCAGATAGGCTGATCGAGGTCGAACTTGAAGTGTCGGAAGCGGCACCTTCCACGCGAGCCTCGGATCTGTACGAACGACGGAAGTGACGGGACGCCAGGCTACCCTTGTTGGGGGCCTGCTGCCGCATTCTCCCACATCTCAAATCCCACCGCTGCGAAACGACGACCGTGGAGCTCTGCTGGTTTTGGTTTCGACCGTGGATTTTATGCCAACACTTGACTCAGACGTATGGTTCGTTTTTGATAGGAATGAAGAGCCTGCCCGTTTTAAGCCCACCTATATCCTTCTCCCTCCCCAACGTGGACCAAGTTGATGAACGTACGCAGCGTATTGTGCCTGAGCGGTTTGTGGTTGTTGTTGGCTGGCCCTGTCTCGGCTGAAAACTGGCCGCAGTGGCGAGGGACAAACTTCAACGGAATCAGTGGCGAAACCAATCTGCCAACCACTTGGAGTAAGACGGAAAACGTCAAATGGCGCGTACCGCTGCCGGGCCCAGGGATGGGAACCCCCGTGGTGTGGGAAGATCGGGTGTTTGTCACCAGTGCCGACGGGGAAGACCTGGCCTTGCTGTGCATTAGCACCGCCGGCAAACAGCTTTGGAAGAAGCAAGTTGGCAGCGGCAACAAGAGCGTGCGGTCTGACGAAGGAAACTATGCCGCGCCAAGCCCTGCGACCGACGGCAAACATGTCTGGACCTTCATGTCGACCGGCGACCTGGCCTGTTTCGACTTCGACGGCAACGTGGTCTGGGAAACCAACCTGCAAGAGCGGTACGGCAAGTTCAAGATCGCCTTCGGAATGACCAGTACCCCTGTCCTGTATGGGGACAAACTCTACGTGCAGTGCATGTACACCGGAGACTCGTACGTCGTGGCGTTGGACAAGCTCACCGGCCAAGAGGTTTGGAAGGTGCATCGTGAGAGTGACGCCCGAGCCGAGTGTGAGCACTCGTACGCTTCGCCGATGATCTATGCCGACAACGAGCGCGAGTACCTGCTGACGCATGGTGCTGACTACGTGGTGGCTCACTCGTTGGAAGATGGCAAAGAGATCTGGCGATGTGGTGGGCTCAATCCCAGAGGCAAGTACAACCCCACGCTCCGCCTGGTTGCCTCGCCGACCTGCGCGCCTGGCTTGATTGTGGTTCCATCGGCGAAGAACGGTCCGGTGTTGGCCCTGCGTCCCGATCAACAAGGGGACCTCTCTGATGCCAAGCACAACGCGCACATTTGGACCCGCGATCAAAACACGCCGGACGTGCCGACTCCGCTGATCCTGGATGGCCTGGTCTATCTCTGCCGAGAGAATGGCAACCTGATTTGCGTGGACGCCAAGACCGGGGAGCAGTTCTACGAAGAGAAGACGGAACGATTCAAGCACCGCGGTTCTCCCGTCTTTGCAGACGGAAAGATTTATCTGACTTCTCGAAACGGAGTGGTCTCGGTGGTCAAGCCAGGCAAGACGTTTGAACTGTTGGCCCAAAACGACATTGGCGAAGACGTAGCGGCCTCGCCTGCCGTTTCGAACGGTGTGATCTATCTGCGCTCGTACGATGCCCTTTATGCAATTTCCAAGTAAGTCCACGTAACCAGCAGCTCCCCGAATTTTCAGGTGGTCACTCCACCAGCAAGGAATTTTACGATGACTTTGACTCGGTTCTGGTCCTTATTGCTCGTCAGTTTGCTGGCAACAGGCACGTTTGCAGTGGCGGAAGATGCTCCCACCGCCTGGCCGCCAAAACTGCCGGGTGCCAACAAGCAAGGGACCGTGACGGTCCAAGAAGCCAGCTTTCTCAAGATTCCGGCTGACGTGGTCGAGAAGAGCAAGGCCGAAGGTTCGGCTCCGTTTGTCGTTGCTAAGACTCCACCTACGGTGCACCTGGCCTACCATCAAAACTTGGGCCCCGAGGCCGCAACCCGGCGGCTCTGGTCTTCCTGGGGAGATATTGGTCTGGCCAGCGATGGATCTGTCTATTGCGGCATTGGTGACCATCACCACGATATGGCCGGTGATGCCCGGTGCTTCATCTATCGCTGGGATGCGGAGAAAAAGACGCTGAAGCAGGTTGTTGATATGAACAAGGTAGTCAAGGCCCAGCCGGGCCAGCCAGCCTGGTCCAAAGTGCATGCCAAGATTGACGAAGGTCCGGACAAGAAGATCTATTTCTGCTGCACACTCAACGATGGCAACAAGGCCGGACGTGAAGACGCAGGTTGGACCAAGCAGCTTCCCGGTGGTCAGCTCTATCAGTACGATCCGCAGACCGGCAAGACCAAAGTCTTCGCCAATTTGCCACCGCGCCGCTGCACGGCCACCAGCTTGATGGACAACAAGCACAACCTGTGGTGGTGCAATCTCGAAGCTGGCGAAGGGGACGCGCTATTCGCCTTGGACATGAAGACAGGCAAGCCTGCCTATCAAACCAAGGACGGAACGGTGGCGTTCAATCGGGCCTTCGCACTGCTGCAAGATGGATCCATCATCTACAACGGTGAAGAATCCTTGCGAAAGCTCAACGCAGCGAGCAAGAAAGATACACCGCTGCCTGCCAGTTTCGAAGGCTCGCCTGGAATGCGAGCGGCCACTTTGGAAAGTGACGAAGGCATTGTCTACGGTATGACCCATCGCAGCACGCGGATGTTCCAATTGGATACCAAGACCGGCAAGGCCGAAGATCTAGGTGCCAACTGGCTCACCGGTGATTACACGACGGTTGCCGTGCTTTCCCCCGATCAACGCTTCGTGTATTACATGCCTGGCGCACACGGCAAGGCCTACCATACCGGAACGGCCGTGGTGCAGTACGACATCGCCAAGCGGCAGCGCAAGGTGTTGGCCTTCCTGGCTCCCACGTTCGAAGAAAAATGCCAGTACGTCCCCTCGGGAACTTACGGCGTCGCGATCAGTGCCGATGGGGGTACGCTCTACGTGAACTTCAATGGTCACCCGGCCGATGCCATTCGCCCGGCGAAGATGAAACCCATCGGCTTCGGCCTGACCAGCTTTGCCGCAATTGAGATTCCCGAATCCGAGCGGTAGTGGATACCTCGTTGAGGTTCCGCTTCACGGAATCAACTTAGCCATCTACACCAGGAATTGGCGATGTCACAATCACCCATGGACCGCCGCCGTTTCACGCAGCGGCTGATCACCGCCACCGGGGCCGCCCTGGTGGTTGGAGAAGGTGTAATGGCTCAGGCTGATGAAAACGGCAAGGATCCAGCCAAACCCGCGGCTGAAAAGGAGACACCGGTGGAAGGGACGCCACCGGAGGTGAAGCTGGAAGATCATCTCGTTGAGATGGTCGCACTGACGTATCCCCAAAATCTCAACGAGTCAAACCTCCAGCAGATTCGGCACCAGTTCGCCATCCAGATGGCCCGCAGTCAGGTACTGAGCAGTTTCCCGCTCTCGAACGGGGATGAGCCAGCCCCTACATTTCAGGCATTCCGCGGTTCGGATTGAACTGCAATCGAAGCGGACGCCAGGTCAGATTGTGGTGCCGACACTCCCGGAGAAGGCAAGATGCACAAGGAGATTCGGGTGCCGCTGCTGGAAATCAACGAGGAACCGATTCGCGTCAACCTCTGGCTGGTCGAGCGCGGAGCGACCGTGACGCTCGGAGATCGAGTGGTGGAATTGCTGGCAGGTCCGGCGACGATCGATCTTCCCTCGCCTGGCTCAGGCCGGCTCATCCGCATCCTGGTCGGTGAAGATGAAACCGTGGCCGAAGGAGATTTGCTCGGCCTGGTGGAAGTGGACGACGACGCCTGACCTTCACTGGCAGGCAGCCCATCTATCGAGCGTCCGCCTAGGAACGCCCTCGTTCATTCCCCAATCCAGGGGGCCAGCGAGGAGACTGCGCGAATTGCTAGGGCTTGGGCCATTGCAGTAGGTGCCTGATGCGCTTCTGGTTACGAATCGTACCGAAGTGCCGAATTTTCTTGCTGAACCATCTTTTTGCTGCGGTCGTATTGATGGCTGTAATGCGGCAGCGTCTCGAGGCACCTCCGTGTTTCCCCTGGCGGTCACGCGAATCATAAGCAAGGAGAATGAGTGATGTCCCAATTTAGAAAACGAGGTTGGTTCTTGGGCGGCATCTTGCTGCTCGGAGTGGTGGGAGCAGCTCTGATGTCTGCTCCGTTTGCAAGTTCTTTTGCGGCTAACAAGGCGGCACCGACGGATCAAGATCAAAGCTCCGTGGCTGTGACTCCGGCAACGCCTGGCACGAGCTACGCCAAGACGCTCTCCGAAGCGTTTCGCGTAACCGCCCGTAGCCTGCAGCCGGCCGTGGTGATGATCCGCACGGAGGGTCGAGCAACCACCGGCAATAACCCCATGGACGGCCGTGATCTGCAGAAGCAATTTCGCTTCAACAATCCCGAAGACCTGAACAAGTTCTTTGATCAAATGCCTGAGATGCGGCGGTTTTTCAATCGCCCCTCGGCCATGCCGATGCCAGGCAAGTCTGGAATCGGATCTGGCGTGATCATTGATTCCTCAGGCATCATCATCACCAACAACCATGTGGTCTCTGGTGGTGGCGAAGTCACCGTCCGTTTGCACGATGGGCGGGAGTTTGTGGCCAAAGAGGTCAAGGTAGACCCCAAGACGGATATTGCTGTGGTCCGAATCGAAGGTGCCACCAACCTGGTGGCTGCCCCGTTTGGCAACAGTGACATGGCTGAAATTGGAGATTGGGTTTTGGCCTTGGGTCAGCCGTTTGGTCTCGAAGGGACCGTGACCGCTGGGATCATCAGCGCGAAGGGACGCGGCATCGGCATCACCGATCGTGAGTACTTCCTGCAAACTGATGCTGCCATCAACCCCGGCAACAGCGGTGGAGCTTTGGTCAACCTGGATGGCGAGCTGATCGGCATCAACACGGCCATCAGTTCCAGCAGTGGTGGAAACCAGGGGGTTGGATTCGCCGTGCCTATCAACCTGGCTCGCTGGGTGGTGGATCAGTTGCTCGCCAACGGTAGCGTGCATCGGGCTTACTTGGGTGTCGGCATCCAGCCGGTCACGCACGATCTGGCCTTGCGATTTGGTGCCGAAGCTCGCCACGGCGTGCTGGTTTCCGACGTTCGCGCTGATTCTCCGGCCGCCAAGGCAGGTTTCGAAAGTGGCGATATCATCCTCAGCTTCGCAGGCAACAAGGTCAACGGACCACGCGAATTGCAACTCTACGTGGAGCGTGCACCGGTTGGCGAGAAGCAAGAAGTGGTGGTTCTCCGTGATGGCAAAGAAACGAAGCTCTACGCCGAGTGTGCTGCGGCTCCTGGAGAACAGGCCAGCGTCCCCATGGATGCTGAAGAGTCCAACAGCCCTGCCAGCTTCAACAAGCTAGGGCTGGAAGTCTCCGAGCTGAATGCTGACGTCGCCAAGAAGCTTGGCATGGCTGGCACCCGTGGACTGGTCATCACCGATGTCGAAGCCGACAGTCCTGCGGCCGACGCCGGTCTCCGCTCCGGCATGGTGATTGTCGAGGTCGATCGTCAAGCGGTGCAAGATCCTGAAGTTTTCAACAAGATGCTCAACGAAGCCAATCTTGAAGAAGGCTTGTTGCTGATGGTCAAGACCGACGCCGGACGGCAGTTTGTGGTCCTCAAGTCTCAGAGTTAAGAGTTGATTCCTCCGAGAGAGCGGTGTCCCGCGGATCAGCCGCAAGGCTGCGAAACGGGACGCCGTTTTTTTCCCGTTCACTCCTGGGAAGCCCCCGTGCGGACTGTCTGACCGCGCGGGGGTTTCTTCGTTTTCCGACATGATGCAGCAGGCCAGCGACACCGACGGTTTTCGATCGCCGCACTGCTTTTGGCAGTGATGTGTGTTTTCAGCGAACGCCCAGCCGTCGGGAGATTCTCCCCACGAAGGGAACATTACGCGGCGTCTACCAGGTCAATCCAGCAGGTGTCGGCGATCTCAGCTTTTTCATTTTCAACCAACCGACTCTGAGTTTCTCCGTCAGAACGACGCGCCGGTTCGCAGCAGCAAGGTATCGCCTGGGGCGAACTGGGTGGGATCGTCTTCGAACTCGATCTGACGTGCAAAGACGTAGCCGATCTCCGCTTGCGTGTACAATCCGTGGGATGTTGTTCGTTCGAAGCCTAGCAGCAGTCGAAAGTCACGCAGCGTCAATTGATCTTCGTGGCCTGACGGCCGCGCGACGGCCCACGTCCCCCCTCCTAGTTCGCCGGCCAGGTAGACCCAATCTTGGGTCTCTTCGTCGGCCCACGGCAGGCCATGGATGCGGCGGGCGATGCCTGGTCGGGGAATCGAGATATCCACCGTCCAGTCGGTATTTGGGGTCCACGTTACTCCAGCAACTGGGAGTACGGGAATGTCATTTCTACAGGTATAGGCGGCACCAATCGTGAACTGCACGGCAGGGTTCCACTGGTACATGATGGCCCCCATGGCAAACATGCGGAACGCCTCGTCGATGGCCTCGAAGTCGGTCGAGACGCCAGGTGATACGCCTGCCGTGTAAATCACCCGATCACCAACGGGCTTCGTCCAATGGATGTTGGCTGAGAGTCGATAGACAGCGTCCGGCAGCTCAACCGTGGCCGGCCCATCCAAGAAGGACACCCCGAAACTGGGCGTCGCCACCAACTGGCCACCAAGGACCAACGGCGGTGCAATCACCGTGGTACTCGCCTGAACTTCCAGTATTCCTAGCCCGTCCGATCCGCCACCAGCCAGCCAGGTGGTAGCACTGCCAGTGTGATGGAACAGCTGGTACTCCTGCGGAGACGGGGCGGCTTGGTCGAGTTCGATATCGGCCGAACCAGACTGCTCGAGCTGTGCCGAAAAGATCTCGTCCGAGGCAAGTTCGATCGGCGCGTCCGCCACCGGCGCGCTGTTTGCCTCTTCGCCTTCACAATGCATCGGCAGCAACGCAGCCACAGCGCTGATCAGCACCTGCATACAATGTGAACGGGCGAACGCAATACATCGCATCGACGAAGACTCTCTCTACGGTGGCCAATCCAAGGTTTGCTGCGTCAAAAAGTGCCTAAAACGTGCTTGAAACGTTGGCAGGGGATGGGGTGAGTGAGGAAGGTCTTGGGGAGCAGATTTCTTCACGTCTCAGGGGGAGTGCTGGCATATAGCGGTAGGGATCAATCCAAAACGGACTAGCGCGTCCATTGCTGGGGAGGTTCTACCGACTTTGTCCGCAGCAGGGCAAGACCGATTTCGCGCAGGCCCGGTCTTTCGGTCTTTGTGGGATGTTAAGCCACGCAGCTCCAGCGACAGTTCGCAGTGCAAGGAGAATTTGCTAGTGCACCGTCACACCCCTGAAAAGTAGCTAGCTAGGCACGGGCAGCTTGTCTTGCTTTGACCTGCGTAAATCTCAACTCGAGTTTCAAGCGTTGACACGGCACTCGTCTTGCCGCCCAGCTACTTGACCGCATCCGCCGCGGCTTCGAGATCGATGGGGTCAGGCAAAGCGACACCGAAGCGGCGATGAAATTGCGACGGCGTCAAACTTTCCGATCCCCCATGCTCCGTCTCTAGCACGTACTGAATTTGTTCTTCCACTGCTTGTACCGGGCCAGTCGTGGAAAGTAGTTTGCCGTTGTGGGAAAACGTGGCGGTTCCTCCGGGCAACAGCAGCGTGATCCGGGTGGGTGTGTCCTGTTCCATGTCGAAGAAGCGAATCGCACCGTCCACCCCCCCGACCACAAGTGTTGTTGGACCGCCAAACGTTGCCAGGGCATCGGCACGAACCTGAAGTATCTGCTCGCGAATCAGGCGACCCTCGGTATCCCAGACTCGAACCGCATTTTCGCCTCGCGTTGACAGGATATGCTGGCCATCCGCAGAAAACATGGCTCGGGATTCCGACGAACCAGAAAAATCAGGGCCATTCTGACCGTCGCTGGTGTACCATCGCAGCGTGCCGCGACCATCGACGGATACCAACGAACTGCCATCTGAGGCGAACCGCAGGCTGCGCAGCGGGTAGGAAGTTGACGAAGGAATCACCCTTTGCTCGGTTCCACCTTCGTCCCACAAACGGATCTTGCCGGATCCGTCGCTGGTTGCCATCTGCCGGGCCGTTGACCAGTCCGCCTGCGACACGTTTCCCGCGTGTCCCTCGAGCGTTTTGGTGACACTTGCCGTCGCCACCGACCACACGTAGCCAATACCTCGGGTGCCTCCCACCAGTAGTTGGTCTCCGGCCGGACTCCAAGCGAGGGATAATGCTCGTTCCTGGCCCTTCAAATCGAGCGTTGCAAGCGAGGTTCCATCAAAACGGATCAGTTCAACCTGTGGCAAGCCTTCGAAAGCGCAAGCGAACACCGGTTCTGTCGGAGAACAACGCAGCGCCACCAAGTTGCGAGCTGCTTGCGTTGGAACACGCCTGCAGTGTCCGTTGGCTGCGAGAATACTCACTTGTCCATCACGTGTGCCGATGGCCAGGTGCTGGCCATCGACGCTTGCGTCAAGCACGGCAATACTGAGTTGCGGCAGCGTTTCTGTACGGAGTTCTTTCAGTCCTTGGCCGGTGATCAACAGTTGGCCGTTCTGCTGCAGCACAGCCATGCTCCCTTGATCATTGATATCCGCTGCTATAACTTCAGCGAACTTCGAGACCACGGGGGGAGCAGATTGATCCGCCATGTCCCAGACGTACACTTGCCAGTCGCTGGATGACACCGTCAATCTGGTGCTATCCAGGGACCACTTCATCCTGGCTGCGCGAGCATGCGGTTGCCAATCGACGGAGGTCGGCCGCCAGTCGTCGGTTGACCAGATTTGTATCTTCGTCTCCAGACCGCCGGCAGCCAGTTGCAAACCATCAGGACTCCACGCCAGAGCGGTGTACTGTTGGTTGGAAGCGTCAATCGACTGAACTTCCGACGCCGATGCAAGGTCCAACACTCGAACCGAGTTCCCTTTCGTTTGAGACGCACACGCGAAGGCGATCTGCGGCCGACTCGGATGCCAGGCGATCGCCTGAAAACGAGACCCTGCTTCCTCGAACCGATGCGCCAACTGAAACCGTTGATCCCATACGGACAAGGACCTGTTCTGATCAACAGTGGCCAAATACTGTCCGACTCCAGACCAGGCAACCAGGGTGCTTTTCTCTCCGGCTCGAGTGAGTTCTTGAATGGTACTGCCCAACGCCACGTTCCAGACGCGAACTTTTCCGCCTGCACTGGCAGATGCCAACATCTTGCCGTCCGGTGACCAGTCCAAGCTCGAGATGGCGTAAGCGTGCCCTACCAGCATACGCTTGGTCTGCAGGGTGTTTGCATCCATCAGCCAGATGGACCCGAAGTAGTCACCGATGGCAAGTAGGCTTCCATCGGGACTCCATTCCACTTGCCGCGTCAACGAACTGGGTTGCGAGGGATACACTTGCCAACGCGTACCTGCGACCCGGTTTGAAGGGTGAGGGATCAGACCCGCCAGCGGCACATCTGAGTCTTGCGTGGTCCAAAGTTGCTCTAGCTGGACAACCCTCCTGGCCGCGGGAACTAGCTGAAACTTTGTCCGCGAGAGCCGCAGTTCGTTGTCCGATTGGGCTTCCAAGGTGTAGCTGCCAGCGGGGAGCTCCAACGACGTAGACTTGCTTAGGGTCTGCACCGCGATCTCCTGGTCCCCCTGCAATACGCGAACACGGACCGGTGCCCTTAGTTCGCAAAGCAGTTCAAGCCGACCCCGTTTGCGTTTCAAGAGATCCAGATCGGCGCGGGCGAGTTCAGCGAGCGGGGGGTTCTCAGCCGCGTCCGTGATGGCTGTTTCGAAGAACTTGACGGCCTGCTCAGGCTGATTGAGCCGCAGGAATCGATGAGCGAACAGGTAGGCCATGGGGCCGCGATCCACTGGTTCGAGCCTGGGTGCAACACCTCCCCAGCCCAACAGATTGGTGGTGCCGCGCCAGGTGAGGCTGAGCTGCGCGGCGTGGACCGGCGTGAACTTGCCGTTCAAGAAGAACCGGTCGAAGAACATGGAAGATGCGGCGTACAGCATGGCATCTTGTTCGGCGGACAATTCCCCTTGAAACGCGGTATTCGTGATGTAGGCGGTTACCGCCAACACCAGTGGGGTCTTGATACGTACCGGTAATGTCAACGATCCAAACGCGAATGCTTCGGCAAATTTGCGACCCCGCGGTGTTCGCCACATGTCACGAAATGCGGCCGTCATCGTCGCAGGGTTGACGACGGCTTGTGCCATCTCGATCACCGGGTTGACCGACCCGACGCCAATCAATTTGGTGAAAAACACTTGCGCGTCTTCTTGCGTCAGTGCATCGGAAAGTGAACCCAGAATGACCATGTTGAGGGCGTCGGTTCGGGCGACAGAACCGTATGAGCGGATGGCGATCTTGATCGCATCGTACCCTTCGCGCCAAATGGCATTCGCCTGACGTGTCGAACCTCGCCGCTCAAGCATGAACCCCTTCATCAACGCAAGATACGAAAAATAGTCGGACGGGATGGGCCCCACCGTGCGGTGGAAGTGATACGCTTCGTCCACCATCTGTTCGCAGCGCTGCCAATTCCCCAGCGCTGCCGCAACCCGTATGTGCTCCAACCGGATCATCATGTCGCGTGGGTCACGGGCTTTGGACTTTCGCGCAGCCACAGCGTCCAAGTAGCGCGCTGCTTGGATCGGCTGACCGGTCAACCGAAGCATCCGCGAGTGATGCCGGACCACCGTGGGGAAATCGGTCTCTTGGGACATTCTTTCGGTGACTGCCAGGGCACTTGCCAGGTCACCCACCATCCGATAACCGCGAACCACCTCCAACTGTGTGGTGACAATGCCGCGGCCGTCGATACTGAGGAAGCGGTCTACCGAGGCGAGCCGCTGAATGTCCTTCATCAAATCAGGGTTGTAGACCAGCACCGTAGAGATGCTACGAAACATACTTCGATACGCCTTCAAGATCTCACGACGTACGTCTTCGGGAATCAGCGCGGCAATCTCCGCAAAATCAAACCGGATGGAGAGCGAATCATAGACTGCGTTCGCCTCGTCCATTTGATCTTGCCGCAGTCGCAACAGCCACAGCTGGCAGCCAGCCAACGGCGGCCAGCGATCGTGCGGTTGGGCAAGCAGGTTGGCCAACCTGGCCGCGGCTTCTTCCGTACGGTTCAACTCCAACAGGCATGTCGCCTGTTTGTATTGTGCTTCTTGCCGAAACTCGAGGTCGTCTGTCTGAGACTCCTGCAATTGGTATTGCCGTAGGGCGTTAGCAAACTCGCCTCGATCGTACAGCAGGTCTCCTTGCTCCAACGAGCTTCCTTCGGCCGAGGCCCGTTTGCGGCTCAAGCGAAGGTCCAACAGACCAACCCCGGCCGGCCAAACGATGCCCAACCGGCTATCCTGATGGTTGAGCAACGGAAACGGATCATAGAACGTGCGAACCGGCAGGGCGGCGACTTGAATGGACAACCTTCCCCGTTCGCGCACGCCACGTATCGTAACGGGGCCAGCGGGAATCAGCGTCCGCTCAAACTCGTGTTGGAGAAGCACTCGACCGTTGCGCCGGATCATCAGCAACACATTCCCCGCGATCTTCAACCGATTCGATCGCGCGGGACTCTTCGTCTGGGTTGGCAACTGCCGGCGGCTCGTCCTTCTCGGCGGCTGCACGCCTGCCGGCGGACTTGGACGAAAGCAAGAAGTCATATCCAACGTTCTGCACATCACCAGGGTGTATCAGCGAGACGCCTACCTGCGCATGTTGCTCCCAAGCGGCATCGAAGGTTGCTTCAATCTGAACGAACCCATCACTCGGCAAGTTGGTGACAACACGGTTCGTTGTGGCTGCTGTTGCCGTTCGATCCATGGCGGTTCGATCAGCTCGCGGCTGCGGTGTTGGCTCATCGAATACCTGATTCAGTTTATCGAACGGAGCGGCCAAATGTACCACGGTCTGGAACTGCGATTGGCGTTTCTCCAAGGCGCTTTGCAGGGGGTCGCTGACTTCTGGCTGTCGGGCAGCGAGCAACTCAATAGCCGCCTGAATTCGCTGAATGTCTGGAGCATCCAGCTTCGGCTGCCTGATCTCGCTGCGAATGGTCTCGGCAAACCGGTCGTACAACCTCCGGCGTGCCTTGTCACTGGAGTCCTTGTCCCTGACCTGCAACTCATCCAGCAACGCTTCGACCCGTCGAAGGTACGGTTCTGTCAATTCCAGGCTCTCGAGTTCTGCCGTGACTTGATCGTTCAGTTGGTGGATCTGAGCCGTCGCCGAGGCATGCCGAGCGACCACCACGGACAAGGGAACCAGCAACAACAGTCCGCACACAGACGCTGCTAAGGCGGCCGCCATCGGTTTTCGTTGGACCCACCGCCAGCAGCGCCCCCCGGACCGATGCGCCTCGCCTGGATCGGTTCACCCGCCAGGTATCGTTGCAGTTCGGCCGAAAGCTCAGCGGCCGTTGGGTAACGGTTGCTGGCGTTCTTCTCCAGGCATTTCAGGCAGATGGTCTCCAGGTCTCGCGTCACGCTGGGATTCAGCAGGCGGGGAGAAACAGGCTCGCGCTCATGAATCTGGCGGATGGTTTCCACCAGGCTGGCGGCTTGAAACGGCGGCCGCCCGGTGAGCATCGTGTAGAGTACGGCCCCCAAGGAATACACGTCGGAAAGCGGCCCCACCTCGCTGACCCGCCCTGCGGCTTGTTCAGGCGGCATGTAGGCGGGCGTGCCAATCACCTGGCCGGTGGCTGTGAGCTCGTGATCTCCTTCAACCCGCGCCGCTAAACCAAAGTCGGTGACTTTAGGGGTTCCGTCTTGCGTGAGCAAGATATTGCTTGGCTTTAGGTCCCGATGCACGATGCCTTGCTCGTGCGCGTAATGGACCGCGTCGGCAACCTGAGCCAACAGGCTGGCCGCTACGCGCTCCGGGACCATACCTTGCCGAAGCCGATCGGCCAGGCTCCCGCCGTCCACGTACCCCATAGAGAAGTAATGCTGCTGCTGGTGTTCTCCAACTTCGTAAATCGGCACAATCCCGGGGTGTTCGAGTTTGGCCGCCGATTCTGCTTCTTGATAGAACCTCCGCACTTCTTCGTTGGAAGCTAACTGCCCGGTCAGAATCATCTTCAACGCGACCACCCGGTCCAGCTTGACCTGCCGCGCCTTATAGACCACACCCATGCCGCCACGCGAGATCTCTTCAATCAATTCGTAATCTCGAAAGCTCGCTGACCGTGGCCCAGGGGACGATTCGTCAGATCCTCCGGGAGCTTGCGAATACCCCACCGTGGCCTGGTCGGAATGGTGACTCGGCATGGGGGTAATCTCGCCAGGTTTTTTGGACCATGCCTGAGTCGCCTCGCTTGCCAGGGTCTTAGTACCTAATGTGCTGGCGTCGATGGAACGAGAACGCAGCTGCTGATCGACCTGGCTCAAGGTCTCAATCAGTTGCTCCCGCTGCACGTCGGTCAGATCTGGAACGTTCTGGCTGGCCGACTCCAGGAAAGCTTGAACCTTTGGTTCTGCCAGCTCACTCCATTGCGATTGAAACCGCTGGACGAACTCGGCGACCGGGCCGTCCGCGTGGGTGTTGAGTGAGTGGTCTTGAGACATGGAGCTGCCGACGTGAGAGCCCGCTATCCGACGAGTAGTTCGCACCACGTAGTTCGTCGCATCACGACACTCACGATTATGACACCAATGCGGCACGATGTCCAAATCGAACCAACCGCGCGGCCCTGGACAACTGGACACTCCGGCGGCAGTGAGCGAGTGGATGCCTGAGACCGGGCCCCAACCGACTTCGGCGGGCCATGCTTACCATGCCAGATGGACGCACAGTTTCACGAGGCGGTACAGGTCGAACCGGCGCGCCGGAATGTTTTACCAAACAACCTCGAATGCTTCAGAATTCGTTGACCAGGGCGGCGGAAAATTGCTATTCCTATACCCGTCACGGGCATTCGCTTGGAAATCACAAGCAAGGAACCAGTCATGTACGATCTCTCTAGTTTTCACACCGTCACGTTCTATCTTTCCACCGCTTTCGCCGCGGCTGGGCTATGCTTCATCATGGCTCAGGCAATCTCCGTCGGGGCCATGCTCGCGGTGGTCAATCGCTGGCGGCGAAGTGAGACTTCCGAAGTGTCCTGATGTCCGAATATTCCATCGAATCGGCATATGACAACTAGAAGTCCACGACCTAAGTTTCACCTAGGGTTAGAACCGCTCTTCACCCCGATGCACGAGTTTGGGAGAAGGCTACTCGCTCGAGGGACTCGGGCGAGTCGAAGTTAGAGGATGACAAGGCCCTGCTGTCGAAGCAGACGAACCACCAGCGGCGCACCCCGCGACCGCAGGTGCCTTGTCACCTTTAACTTGTCGAAGAATCAAGCAATCACTGAGACGCTGTCAGCTACCGACGTTGGAAAGGGGGCAAGGCCCTCTGGTCAAAGCAGACGAACCACCGGCGGCGAACCCCGCGACCGCAGGTTCCATGCCCCCTTTCCCTTTTTTTGCCCTCGCTCGTGGCACGCCCAGCACCGTACCGAGCGCATCTTCTTTGTCGGCAGGACGCACAGGTACTGGCTGAAAGAGTCCCCCCTCATCTAACAGCGAGTATTGCCGAGTTCCACTACAGCCTGTGCGCCAACTGGCGGGACCAACCCAATCTCGATCTTCGTTCGATACTCGGCTGCCTGCGGTTTGCGCCGGAGTAGAACTCTTGGTCGAACGGTCCAAATCCCAGGCACCAAGAACTCCAGACGAACGACAGCGACCCGTTGATCGCTATTCCTTTCCAGCGGCAATATCTTTAAGTCCAACGATCACCAACAGGGTGCCAACGATTTCAAAAAGCGCCAGTGTGCCAAACTTGCCGAGCGTCTTGTAGGCAAGGATGATCAGCACGTTCATTTTTGCGCTACCACCTCGTTGCTCAAGATAGTGGAAGTAGAAAAAGAGACCGATTCCTAACGCGATCGACAAGACGCCATACCCGAGCGAGCGCTGTCTTTCTTCTTTTCAGACAATGGATCGTTCCTTTCGTGAACTTCGATGGAAGTGTCGACTGCCGCCTAGAACGAACGAAGAACGGTTCGGCTCAGAAGAGAATGGAATTGACTAGATCGAACGACGAACATTGTCGGTTGATGGGCACATTCACCGCAGTCTCGATCATGAATCGGTCGATATTCTAGAGACGCAAACGACCAACAGCAATCTTTTTCGGCCAGAAAAAACGTGATGCGGTGGGCGTCTCGATGCCGCGGAGGATGGCTATGCGGAACTCGACGATTCTGCCTGTTACGGCAACGTTTCGCGCCATGCCCCCGCTTGCGTGGGCGTGATCGCGGCCCTTCAGCTCCCACCGAGGCCTTGCGAATCGGAAGTGCGCCCGAACTCGCCGCCCCAGATCACCGAGCGTCTCGTCGAGCAGGCCGCGGGCCTTCAGATCGGCCAGCAGCGCGCCGATCGGCTGGTCGACGCTCTTGGCGGCGATGCGGTGGTTGGCGCCGATGTCGCCGTGGCCGTCCCAGGGAACGTCGGCCACGCCGCCGCCGCCGCCGTTGGTGACCCGCGTACAGCTGCACGAAACGCACGCCGCGTTCGATCAGCCGCCGGGCGGTGATGCATTGCTTGGCGACCAGCTGCGTCTCCTTTCTGGTCGACGCCGTACGCCTTGTGCACGTGCTGCGGTTTCCTGGCTGACGTCCATCGCTTCGGGGCCGCCGTCTGCATGCGATAGGCCAGTTCGAACGACTCCAGCCGGGCGGCCAGATCGGCTTCGTGCGGCCGCAGCTGCTGATGCTGCTGCGTTCATCTTGCCTTGAGCACGTCGAGCTGCGCGCGCTGCTGCTTCTCGTCGTCATCGCTTCGGGCGTGCGAGATTGGCGATCGGCGTGTTGTTGCGGCCGTCGATCGCCGTCGGCTGATAGACCTTCGGCAGAAAGCCGGGCGACCAGATCGGCTTGCCGCCGCGCGGCATTTCGCGCCGTGCATCACCACGAAGCCGGGCAGGTTCTGGTTCTCGCTGCCCAGCCCGTAGGTCACCCAGGCGCCCATGCACGGCCGGCCTTGCAGGAACATGCCGGAGTTCATCTCCAGCATGGCCGGCGTGTGATTGTTCGACTGCGAGTAGCAGGAATAGACGAACGCCATGTCGTCCACGTGCTGCGCCATGTGCGGAAAGATCTCCGACACCCACGCGCCGGATTCGCCGTGCTGCTTGAACTCGAACGGCGACTTCAGCACCTTGCCGCTGGTCGTGAAGAAGCCGGTCTTGGGGTCGGCCCCGTCGAGTTTCTTGCCGTCGCGCTTTCTGCAGTTCCGGCTTGTAGTCGAACGTGTCGACCTGCGACGGGCTGCCCGGCATGAACAGCCAGATGACGGCCTTCGCCTTCGGCGAAGTGCGATTCGCGCGGCGAGCGGATTGGCGGCTCCCGTGCGGCAGGTTCGGCGGCGATGAGCAGCCCTTCCTCGTGCAGCAGCGACGTCAACGCCAGCGAACCGCAACCGAGCCCGGCCCGTTTGAGAAACGCTCGACGGCGCGAATGCAAATCGAGCGTTGGAGACGGATTCGACACGGTGTCAGCGATGAGCGCGTCTCCGGGTTCGTTGGCCAATGGGATTCAACGGCATCAAGTCGACGTAAGGAAACTCGTTCAGGCACAGCAGCATCAACTGACAGAAGTCGCGGAAGGCGATCGCTTCGGCATTGGGTCGCCGCCGTACGCGGCGCCTGTTGGTTTGATGAACCGCCGTCATTCGCCAGTTCCGTGCCGTTTCGGGCGGCATCGCGTGACAACGCCATGCGGTGTGCCGTCTTTCAACGATCGGCTTCTTCGACGTCACGCGTCGGTCGGGCGAACGCGCGCGGCGAACTTCTCCGGCCAGCAGTCGCGGACGAACGGCGAATTCATCATCGCCAGGGCCTGCGGGGCGACGGTGCTCACGTCGCGCGGCGGCCGATCCCCTGCATCGCGTCCGGGGCGTCGAACAGCTGCAGCATCGGAATCAAGCTGGCTGCGTTTCACCGTGAGGTAGACGCTGCGACGCGGCACTCGGCTTCGATCGAGCGATCCCTTGCCGAACATCGTCGGATCGAGCGATGCCGCTGACGGCCAGCAGCGAATCGCGCGAATGGCCTCCGCTTCCAGTCGCCGCGGCGGCTCGCGACGCCACCGAGAGCGGTTGTCCGGATCGATGTTCGCGGCCGGCTTCGATGGCTTCGCCCTGCCGGTAGACGGCGCTGGTGACGATCAGTCGGTGGATCGGCTTCAGCTTCCAGCCGCCGCGAATGAGTTCGCCGCCAGAAAGTCGAGCAGTTCCGGGTGCGTTGGGGCGTTCCCTGGCTGCCGAAGTCACTGGGCGTCGCCACGATTCCACGGCCGAAATGATGCTGCCAGAGGCGGTTGACGATGACGCGCGCGAGCAGAGCGCCGGCCCCCTCATCGACGTCGACGAGCCAGTCGGCCAACGCGAGTCGCGGCGGCTTCGCGGAGTTCGCCGCGATCGCATCCAGCCAGCGTTCTTCGCCTGCTTCGTCGCCGGTCATCAGCACGCGCAGAAACCCGGCGGCGGCTTCCGTCCTCCTTGTTGTCCGAATTGCCGCGGCGCGAGGTAATAGACCTTGCGAGTGTCCGCGCCGAAGTTGTACGTCGTCCCCGTTTTCGCGCGCGTAGACCTTGGTGATGTTCGGGCTTCGGGCTGTTCGAGATGTTCCTGCTCGGACGTTCAGCTTGGCCAGTCCGAATCGCGCGGGGCGAACCACTTCAGCAGTTCCTGCTGCTGCTTGTCGTTCCATTTGTCGTCGGCGATTTGCCAGAATGTCGACGTTCTTCGGAGGCGAGCCGCCGCGTGCTGAAATAGAAGCCCGATGGCCCGTCGGCGTTGACGATCTTCAGCAGCAAGGCGTTGCTGCCGGCCTGAAGCTGCAGCGTCAGCTTGTCCTGATCGGCGGCCGCGGCCATCTTGCGGGTGACCTTCTTCGCCAGCACCTCTTGCCGTTGAGCCAGACCTTGATCGCGTCGTCGCTGCCGAGCGAGATTTCCAGCGGCCACGGCCGGTCGACTTCGATCGTGCGGATACAGATAATTGGCGGCGTTGTCGCCGGTCAGCGTGTTGTGGACCGTCTGGCCGTCCTTCCAGTCCGGCTGCGGCGTCCAGGCGAGCTTGCCGTCGTCGTACTTCGTCTTCGCGTCGGTGTTCGACTCCGGCGGGAACGCTTCGTCGAAGGCGGCGTCGAAGTTCTTCGCCCTGAACGGGCCGATGGTCTGCCAGGCGTGGCTCGGGTCGACCGGCTTCGCTCCATCGTTCGGCGGCGGATCGTCCGCTTGGCGGCAGCCATTCGTCGAAGCGGCCGGGCGAACTGATCTTTTTCGAACTTCGTGCGGGCGTCCACGAACGGCTTGTGCGCGGCGTCGAACTTCGCCTTTGGCCGCCTTCGTAATGCGTTTCCGGGATCGGGTCGTAGTCGTAGTCCTGAGAAAGCCGATTTCGGCGAAGCAGGCGGCCGAAGCGGTAGTAGTCGTGGGTCGGCAGCGGATCGAACTTGTGGTCGTGGCAGCGACTGCAACCGACCGTCATGCCCAGCAGCGAAGTGCCGAGCGTCTGCACGATGTCGTCGAGTTGTTCGTACCGGCTGCGCTCGCGTTCCTTCTGCGTCTGCTGCGTGGTGAACGGACCGGCGGCGAGGAACCCCGTGGCCGCCTGAAGGCCAGGTAGTCGTCCGGGGCCATCTACGAAGATCGCCGGCGATCTGCAGCCGGACGAATTCGGTCGTACGGCATGTCGTCGTTGAACGCCTTGATCACGAAGTCGCGATAGTGAAACGCCGCCGGGCGGTCTTTGTCAAAGGCGTAGCCGTTGCTCTCGGCGAAGCGGGCCAGGTCCAGCCAGTGCCGCCCGACTCCACCCACTTCACAAAGTGATCGATGGTTTCCTTCGGTAACTTGGACTGAGGAGGCATCTCGAAGGATTCGTGCCGAATCGCCGTGATCAGCAAACTTTTGGCCACATCACCAGGCACAATCGCCGGACCACTGGCCCCTCCCTTGCGAATCCCTTCGCGCGTATCCAGCAACAGTTCTCCTTGCAGATTGTCCTTCTGCACGGCGTCTGCCGAATGGCACTTGTAACATCGCTCGACAAGGACCGGACGAATCTTGGTTTCGAAGAGTTTCAAGTCCTCGGCAGAGGGCTCAGCACCAGCAGCCATCGAAGGTGCGAATACCAGAAGCCCTACAGAAAGGACGTGCGTAAACCGGTTCATGGGCAGGCAATATGTGGAATGGGTGGGATGGAATTCCAGGCAGGCTAAGCCCTGAGTTTAGCACCACAAGACTGAAATTGCCAACAAACGCCGTTCCCATTTAAACCCAACAGCCGGCACCAGGCCAAGCCGCACCATCCCGTTCGAGGCACCACCTTGGAAAGATACCGCCTGGCCGCTATTCCTCGAGCCTGCCGTACTTCTTGAGTACCTGGCGCAGACGGTCGTGCGGAATGGCATGCACGGTGTTGCCGTTGATGCCGGTCATGGTTTCGGCGGCAATCATGGCGTTGACAATGGCTTCTTCGGTGGCGTCCACCGTGGCTTCGAACAGTGGAGTCATCTGCGGGTTGGGGAGCATCTGCACCTGGACCACGCCCTCATCCGACGCGGCATCGGCATTGGCCGTTGAGAAAGCCAGGAATAAGTCACCGGATCCGTTCTCCGCCACACTTCCGCAGCGGGCAACACCCAGCGAGGCCCGTTTGACCAGCCGTTTCAGTTGGTGGGGCAGCAGCGGAGCATCGGTCGCCACCACGATAATGATGGACCCATCTGGTTTGTTCCCATCTTCCCTTCGGAGATCCGTAATCTCCTCACCCACCGGAACGCCGGCCACGCGCAGCAGATGCCTTTGACCGTAGTTGGCCTGAACCAGTACGCCCACGGTATACGCACCTTGTTCGGCAGGAAGGACGCGTGACGAAGTGCCGATTCCTCCCTTGAACCGGTGGACGCTCATACCGGTCCCACCACCGACGTTGCCTTCGGCCACAGCCCCCCCTGCGGCTTTATCCAAAGCGTCGCTGGCATGCTTGGCGGTCACATGAAATCCGTTGATGTCGTTGAGATATCCATCGTAGGTTTCGGCGACCACCGGCAATGCCCAAGCGATGGAAGGGTCTCGCTGAACCAGCCAGCGGACCACGGCATCGCGGACCACTCCGACACTATGCGTGTTGGTGATCATCACCGGGCCGTCGAGTCCGCCAGACTCGTCAATCCAAGCGGTGCCCGTCATTTCGCCGTTGCCGTTGAGCGAAAACCAACCGGCGAACACGCGGCTCAAGTCATCCTTGCCGCGCGGCAAGATCGCCGTCACGCCGGTTCGCACCGGCCCCTTGCCAACCACAAGTTTCCCTTCGCCACGGATCAACGTAACATGTCCAACCTGGACACCTGCCACATCGGTAATGGCGTTGAACTTCCCAGGCGTTCCGTGGAAAGGGATGCCCAGGTCGCGTGCCCGCGGTTTCTTGGCCGGTTCCTCGGCTTCAACCACGGCGGCCAGCAGTGTCCCGAACATCACGCAGACGGTCAGCGTGAGAAAGAACGCAGAGTGTGTCATGTTCACCGGAAGCAAGCTCCTCGAAGCAGTGTAGAACAGTTGTCCCAACTGTTCACGTGCAGACGGGCGAACGTTCTCCTTGGTTCCTGAACAGTTGGGACAACTGTCTACACACTGCGTTTACACCTTGAGCAGATCGGTCATGCTTCCGGTACTGTCAGCGAAAGATTGCCCTGGCACGCCGAGGCAATTGAGCATGGTCACAAACAAGTTGGACATCGGCACTTCAGGACCAAACTTGCGATACTGACCATGCTGCATGCCGAGTTTGCCGCCGCCGGCCAGCACCAACGGGTAGTTGGTATTGTTGTGCGTCTGGCTGTTGCTGCTTCCATAGAGGATGAGCGAACTGTCCAAGAGCGAACCTTGTTCATCTTGGGTGGAATCCAGGCGGTCCAGGAAGTAGCCGAGTTGCTCCGCCATGAACCGGTCCCACTCGCCGAGCTTTTCGGCACCTTCTGGCTTGTTCCAACCATGGGCCAGCGTGTGTAGCGAACCTTTGAATCCTTCCAACTGCGGGAACTTGCCAGCCTTGGACGAAGCATCCGCCATGCTGGCAATTTGATACGTCGCCACGCGGGTGGAATCCGTCCTGAAGGCCAGGTAGATCAAATCGTACATGGTTCGCATGAAGAGCTTAGGCGCCTCGTCGTTGGCATCCAAATGCAGGATCTTTCGCTCTTCGTCGGTCAGTTCTGGCTGTGGAATTTCCAGCCATCGCTGGGCGAGTTCCACGCGTTGTTCGATCTGCCGTACCGAGGCCAGGTACTCGTCGAACTTTTCGCGATCGACACTCCCCAACCGAGTTCGCAACGAACGGGAGTCCTCGAGCACACGGTCCAGCATCCCCGAGGCACTGGTCAGCTTCCGCCGCTTGGCCAACAGGTCCGCATCACCAACCCCGAACAAGCGGTCGAAGATCTGCTGCGGCTGATTCAATGCGGGAATGGGGCGACCGCGATCATTGTACGAGAGGGTGCTCGCCCGAGTCGGTTCGCCAACACCACCATCGGTCGAGAGTACCATCGACGGGAAGCGGGTTTGATCTCCCACAAACTGCGCGGCAACCTGATCCACGCTGACGGTGTTGCGGAGGAATTTGCTGGTCAGCAGGGCACCAGTCAAGAAGGTGTCGCCGGTGTCGTGACCTCCCATCTTTCGCCCCTCGGGATGGGACAGACCTCCCAAGATCGTTAGGTTCTCGCGGTGCTTCTCTAGCGGCTTGAGACTGTCATTGAACGTGTAGTCGCGCCCTTCACCTTGGGGAAACCAAGTCCAGCGGGCTTGTTCGCTATCTGGTTTCGGCACGCTGACGCCAAACGGGAAATACATGGCGCAAAAACGGCGGGGCGAAGTCGTCTGGGTGGCTGCAGCGGTCGCACCCATACATTCTAAATAGGGCAAGGCCAGCGATACCCCGGTTCCGAGCAAGAATGCCCGACGATCAAGATGCCAAGATTTCTGCGCCATGGTGTGTATCCCCTGATTTCGATGATTGTTGTTGGCTGCTTATTTTGTCAGAAATGGCTCGCTGGCCGCAATAGCACGGACGAGATAGCCCAACCGATATTCGTTCTGGATCACGTCTTGCGTCAGCTTATCCACAATATCATGGTCGCTCAACTCAAGCCGTCGGCCTAAGGCGTAGGTCAACAGACGTTCGACCAGAGCTTTTGCGAATTGGTTTTTTCGCTTGGTCACCAAATATTCCCGCAGTGCGTCGGCACCGGCGATCTCTTGGCCGTCGGGCATTTTGTCCTTGGCAATCACAGGCAACAATTCAAAACTGCCTCCCACCTTGCGTCGGACATCTTCTCGCCAAAGCCCTACGGCATCGAAGTTCTCCAAGGCAATTCCCCAGGGATCAATGTCACGATGGCAACTTGCACACGCGGCCGTCCCGCGATGGATTTTGAGTTGTTCACGGATCGAAAGTTTGTGGAATTCTGGGTCCGCCTCGTCCAGCGAGGGTACATCTGGAGGTGGGGGAGCCGGAGGGTCATTCAACAGGCGGTCCCGAATCCAAACCCCCCGGCGTACGGCATGCGCGTCTTCGCCGGTCGAATTGCTGAGCAACACGCTGGCATGTCCCAACAGCCCACCCCGATGCTGCTCGGCAGGGAGTGGAATACGGCGAAACTTCTGACCTAAGACTCCTTGCAGGCCATAGTGCCGTGCCAGGCGTTCGTTCATCATCGTGAAGTCCGAGGCGATCAACTCGAGCGCACTGGCATCGGTGCGGAGCAACTCCGCAAAAAAGTGCTGCGTCTCAGCGCGCATTTCTGCTTTAAGAGCTTCGTCAAACTTGGGGTAGTAGTCCTTGCTGACCGCCACCCGATCTACCACGTCCAGGTGCAACCATTGCTCGGTGAACTGTTCTACGAAGTTCCAGGATCGGGGGTCCGCCAACATGCGCTCGACCTGCTCGGACAGCACGTTGGGCTGATGCAGTGTTCTGGCCGCAGCCAGTTCGAATAGCTCTTTGTCCGGCATCGTACTCCACAAGAAGTACGACAACCGAGATGCCAATTCCCAGTCGCCTAGTGCGCGTTTCTCATCTCCTGCCGGTTCGACCAGGTAGAGGAAATCCGGACGAATCAGCACCATGGCCAAAGTTTCGCGGATGGCGTCTTCGAAGGTGGGGAACTCATCCCGAATGGAAGTGTAAAACTCCTGCATCCTGGCAACTTCAGCCGGTTGCGCGGGGCGACGGAACGCCCGCTGCATGAACCTCTCCAAGACTTCGGCAACGTAGGCCGACTCGTCGGTTTCTCGCAGTTCCGAATCAAACAAGATCTGCCGATGAAGTTCTGGCGGCCACTGGTCGAACACCGGGCCGTGAAACTCCACCGACTCGATATTGATCTTCGGAAGTTCATCCTCTTCGAAGGCTTGCTTCTTCTTGTTCTTCTTGTCCTTGTTTTGCTTGGGCAGTGGCGAGCCATCGTCGTAAATGTTGCGAACGCGGACGACCAGGCCAGGAAACTTGCCTTGGCCGCGAACCGGCAAGGGATGGTTCTCCAAGCGACCGGTGAACTCCAGCACTTGTGTCTCTGCCGAAGTGATCTCGACCACGTCCACTTCTTTGAACAGGATCTTGGTATCAGGGCGGTAGCCGACGGAGACTTCCAGCAAGGGAAAGCCATAGTCAGGTTTTAGCTCGGCGCTGAGTTTTACGCGGACCAAAAACTTGCCAGACTCCGGATACTTGTCCACCATGGTTCCCAGAAAGACCTGCTTGCGCCCCAAACGGTTGGAGCGTTCGACACCGCCGAGCCAACCTCGCACGTTGCTCTCGGTAAACTCGTAGTCATAGGGCTGAGGGGCTGATCCGCTGACAATCACCCGGTCCAACGCACGTCGGGCGGTATCCAGGTAGTACTCCAGTTGAAGTGAAGACATCTGCAGCGATTGGCCGTTGTTGCGAAATCCGTCGCCAGACACACCATCTGGTGGCAGGTCTCGGGCGTAGTTCATCTCCAAGCCCAGCAGGTCCTGCATGGTGTTTTGATATTCCACGCGGTTCAATCTTCTCAGTACTACACGGCCGTGGGTCTTACGCTGCGCTTCGATTGCCTGGTCAATGGAGCCGGAGACCCAACGGGTCAGCGTCTGGAGTTCGTGCGCTGTGAGAGCCGGTTCTCCCTCAGGGGGCATTTCAGCGGCGTTTAGCACATTGCGCACTTCGTGCCAGGTTTCGGCGGCGGGACGGTTGTTCACTAAGTCTGGAGAAAGCTGATCGAGCCGGATTCGGGCTTCCTGAAGTTCTGGTCCATGACACCGCACGCAACGTGCCCGCAAGATCGGCATCACTTCTTTCTGAAAATCCGGCAGCGTCTGCTCAGCGGCACCGGCGAGCGAACCTGGCAGCAGCGATACCGCAACCAGCGCAGCTAGAAGGAATCTTGGAGTCATGGGAAGGAATCGTCAGGCGGGAATGAGGCAGAAGGTGGGGCTTTGCAACACGCCCACATCTTACCATTAGGCACGCGTAGATGCGAACCGAAAAGCATGGGATGGGCCGTGGGATGTGGCAATGCTACAGCCCAGGCATCTGCAACTGAGCGGCGATGAGTTGGCCGCTCAACTCGCCGAGAAAGGTGGTGATTACGGCAACATAAAGGATACCGGTGGCGCTTTGGGTGTTGGGGATCTTGAGGGTGGCCCAGGTCATGACAATCAAGACTGCGGTGGCTGCGATGCCAAACGCCCAACGGAGTGCCAGCATGGCCCAAGGAAGCGTGGCGAGTTTGGTGTCGGTTTGAGTTGTGAGCCAGGCCAGGGCTCCGGCAGCCACCAGGGCTCGCAACACCGTGGCGGTTCCCATCAACAGCACCAGTCTCTTCAACGGCTCCAAGTGCATCTCGGGGTTGTTCAAATACCAATGGCCCAGGAGCATGGCCACCATGGTGGTGCCGAGTAGCCAACCACTGGTGATGGGGTCTAGCCAGGCAAGCCCCAGGCCAACCACGCCGTAGGATGCTGTGACACTGCGGGCGGCCCAGGCTCCCCACATGCCGACGAGGACCAGGGCCGCGAGCATGCTCTTGCCGGCCAGGCGACTCTGATAGAGCCAACAGATTGAGCCGACATAACTCAACACCGCGGCCACAATCGCTGGTGTCATGGTACCGGGGGCTTCGGGAGAGATTCCCTTGGCAGCTGCCGCCAGGACCGCCAGCCCCAGCAGTACATAGAGGTGCACCCGGAAGAAGCCAGCGCTCACCTGACGGCCCGACGTGAGGAACATGGCCGCAGCCATTCCCAACGTCATGCGAAACACGAACTGCACCAACAGAACCACGAGGTCTCCCCAAGATCAAACGACCGATTGCATGGCCCCAGTCAGGCTGTTCAGCCCAGACAAAGTGGCACGAGCGGCACGACTACCGGCGGTGGTCGCCGTAGATCAACGTCATCACTTCCGAACGGCTGGAAAGGTGCGAACGGAAGATTCCTCGCATGGCACTTGTCACGCACAAGCTGCCAGGTCGTCGCACTCCGCGAATCGTCATGCAGCTATGCGTGGCCTCGATGACCACCGCCACCCCTTTCGCGTCGAGTTCTTCGACCAGCAAATCCGCAATGGTTTCGGTCATGCGTTCTTGCACCTGCGGCCGACGCGCCACGGCATCCACCACGCGGGCCAACTTGCTCAAGCCGACAACCCGTCCGCTCGGCATGTAGCCAATGTGGGCCTTGCCCATGAACGGGAGCATGTGGTGTTCGCACATGCTGTTAAAACTGATATCGCGGACCAACACGATCTCGTCATATTTTTCGGAGAAACACTTGGAGAGATGGCGGCGGGGATCATCATGCAATCCGCTGAACATCTCGGCGTACATCCTGGCCACTCGGGCTGGCGTTTCCAGCAGACCTTCGCGATCGGGATCTTCGCCAACGGCAGCCAAGATCTCGCGCACAGCTCTTTCGATCCGCGGCTGGTCCACCCCGGTGGTGGCGTTGTCGGAGGGGGGACCATTTTTCGCGGCGTCCGCCGCAGGATTGGTTGGGGAACTCATCTTGTTGCGAGTTTTCGTTGTTTGAAAGAAAGGAGGGAAGGCGCGGCGCACCGTACTCTTACACGTGTGGCCAACGGATGTTGGATATTAGAAGTCTGGTCTGGCCCGGTCAAGCCGTTGTCGCGGTCGCCCGGCATGCTCAACCCTTTGAGCAACAATCTCTTGCGCCTGCTGTCAGGTGTCGGAAACCAGGTTGACCAGATTGCGAATTTACTTGCATGATGCGTCATGATCCGACAGAATCACCCAGCCAAGGACCGAATTCATCGCAACCCGTTTGGCACACCGGCAATGGCGGACAAAAAACCTCGCATCGAGCCTGACGATCCTCGCGCGCGTCACGACGACCACGTGAGCATGATCGAAGCTCCGCCTACGGCAATTTCTGGCATTTTGCGCCGGTTGGGGCCAGGCTTGATCATTGCCGGTTCGATTGTCGGATCGGGCGAGTTGATCGCGACCACCAAGGTCGGCGCTGTGGCCGGGTTCTCCTTGCTGTGGCTGATTCTCATTGGCTGCGTGATCAAAGTTTTTGCGCAAATTGAATTCGGACGATATTCCGTGATCCACGGCCGCACCGCCATGGACGGAATGAACGAAGTCCCCGGTCCCCGCCTGGGTGCCAACTGGTTGATCTGGTATTGGTGCGCCATGTTCTTGGCCAGCCTTGGCCAACTCGGAGGCATTGTCGGTGGAGTCGGCCAGGCCTTGGCGATCAGCGCACCGCTCACCGAGTACGGTCAACAGTACAACGTGATCCGCGAGTCTCAGGTGGAGTTGAAACGCCGCAAGTTTGAGCTGGAAAAGTCCCCCAGCCCTGACCTCGCGGAAAAAGTCGCCACGCTCGAAGCGACCGTTGAGCAGCAACTCCAATCGCTGAATCTCGACGCGTCCGACGACTTAGACGCTCCGCGCGATGCCCTGATTTGGGCAACCATCATCACCGTGATTACCGCCGCGCTGTTGTACATAGGGCACTATGGGTTCATCCAGACCTTTGCCACGGTCATGGTGGCCTCGTTCACCCTGGTCACCATCGTGAACGTGTTCGGCCTGCAAAGCCATCCCGATTGGGCGATCTCCTGGTCAGATATCCGCACCGGTTTGAGCTTTGGACTGCCGGCAGAAACCGGCAAGCCGGGCACCACGCCGCTGGGGGTGGCCTTGGCCGCGTTTGGCATCATCGGCGTCGGAGCAAGCGAACTGGTCGCGTATCCCTACTGGTGTCTGGAGAAAGGGTACGCGCGGTTTGTCGGACCTCGTGACGATAGCGCCGCCTGGGGCGAGCGGGCACGCGGATGGATGCGCGTCATGTACTGGGACGCCTGGTGTTCGATGGTCGTGTATACCTTCGCCACCATTGCCTTTTATCTCTTGGGGGCGTCTGTCTTGTCCCGGTCCAACCTGGACCCAAGCGGATCAGAAATGATTCGCACCTTGAGCGTGATGTACGCTCCTGTGTTCGGGAATTGGGCAAAACTCCTGTTCCTGTTCGGTGCCTTCGCGGTCCTTTACAGCACGTTCTTTGTAGCCATCGCCGGCAACACACGCGTGGTGGCAGATGCCATGCGGGTGGTGAAATTGCGCGAAGACACGGTCGACAGTCGCCGTCGCTGGATCGGCCGACTGAGCGTGATCTTCCCGTTCTTTTGCCTTACCGTGTATGCCCTCAACCCCGAGCCGGTCAAGCTTGTGTTGCTGGGTGGCTTGATGCAGGCGATCATGCTGCCGATGCTGGCCGGGGCCACCTTGTACTTCCGCTACCGGCGCAATGATGCACGCGTGACGCCGGGCAGAGTTTGGGATGTCTTCTTGGCAATTTCTGCCTTGGGACTTTTGATCACCGGCGTTTGGGCGGCCAAGACTGAGATTCAAAACGTGGCAGAGAAGCTGAGTTCTTCGGCCGCCTCGCCCGCGACAGACGCCGCGCCGCCGGTCCCTGAGAAGCCCAGCGCGCAGACTGACGGTTGGCAATTGATCTTCGGAAACCCGCGACTATCCCATTTCGATCCGGCAGCAGCCCAGGTCGAGCGCGTCTTTCGTTCCGGCACGCTTGCGCTGATAGTACCCTGCGTTTAGCGAATAGTAGATGAATTTCCCGGCGCGCTCCGTCGTAACCAGACCTGCCTGATGCAACACCCTCAGATGGTGCGAGGCGTTGGCCATTTCGACTTCCAGCAACAGGGCCACATCCGAAACGCTCTTAGGACCATCTTGCAGGCATTCTACGATCCGCAGCCGCCAGGGATCGGCCAAAGCCTTGAGATATTGCGCGCAGCGGTCTGCGTCCAGGTGTTGGGGCATTCGATTGACTCTGAGCTCGTTGGCTACCTCAGCGGAGTGAGTTGGTTCACGAATGATACTATGCTGACCATCATCTCGCGAGGCGGCACTCAGGTATCCCCGTTGGCTGGCAACTGGCCGGCGAGAACAGGACAAAGCTCGTCGCCTGAAAGAAGCTGGGAAATCATCAAAGCGAACAGCGCCGAGCAGCCCCTGTTGCCACGCAACGCACGGGGTGGCATCCGAAATTCAACCGTGCGCAGCCATGGTGCTGAAGGGAGGATGGCATTCGGTGAACCATCTTGAGTGACTCAACCCTGGCAAGCGAGTCCAAGATTCCCTAGATTGGCGCGCTGAGAATCCGCGCATGCTGAGCGCGACAGGTCATGTTTACCAATTCTGCGGAGATACTCTCCATGCCGCGTCGCGCAGCGGGCAAGTCTGCCAAGAACCCACAACAAACCATGTTCCCTGGTATGGAGCCTGAGGAAGAGCTGGTGTCGGGAGCAGACTCCCCCGATCTGGCGAAAGATGCCGACGAAGAGGATCTCTTGGAAGACGAGTTTGCGGAGGATTCGGCCGCCGAAGTGGTGGAGATTGATGATGCAGAGGGCCCTCCTCCCGGTTCCACGGTTTGGATCGTGGATGCCAACTCGCTCATCTTTCAGGTGTTCCATGCCATCCCTGAGATGACTAGCCCTCGAGGGCTGCCGGTCAATGCGGTGTATGGATTTGCCCGAGATGTGCTGTTCCTGCTGGAGAAGAAGAAACCCGATTATTTCTTGGTGGCTTTTGATGTCTCGGCGGCCACGTTTCGGCATGAGATGTACCCGGAGTACAAGGCACAGCGTGATGAAATGCCAGATGACTTGCGGCCGCAGATCGAAGTGATCTACCGGATGCTCTCAGCCCTGGATGTGCCGATCCTAGGGCTCGAAGGTTACGAGGCAGATGACCTACTGGCCACGGTTGCCGAACTCTGCCAACAGCGCGAGGCGCACTGTGTGCTGGTGACCGGAGACAAAGATTGCCGGCAACTCATCTCCGACTACGTGCAGGTGTACAACGTCCGCAAGCACCAACTTTACGGGGAGGCCGAACTTGCTGAGGACTGGGGCGTCAGGCCGGACCAAGTGGTTGATTTCCAAGCACTTGTGGGAGACTCGGTAGACAATGTGCCAGGCGTCCCGCTGATTGGTCCCAAGATTGCAAAGGAGTTGCTCACGCGGTTCGATACCTTGGACGCCGTGCTGGACAATGCCGATCAGGTGAGTGGAAAGAAGCGCAAGCAGAACCTGATCGATTTCCGCGAGCAGGCGCTGTTGAGCCGCAAGCTGGTTCGCCTGGACCGGGAAGTGCCGATCGAGATCCCTTGGCCGTTGGGACGGGTGGCGGAGTTCGAACCTTCTCCGGCAGCCGAGCTTTTTCAAGACCTCGGCTTTCGCTCGTTTGCCAAGAAGATTGCGGACCAATCCCCGGTGGTACTCGAACCGGTGGTGTGGGACGCACAGTACGAACTGATCGATTCGTTGGACGCGCTGGCTCGTGTGATCGACGTAGCAAAACAGCAAACCAGCATTGGCTTGGATCTCGAGACCACCCATCCCTGGCCGATGTGGGCAGACATGGTTGGGATCGTCCTAGGCTGGGAGATTGGTCGCGCGTACTACATCCCGCTGCGCACGCCTGAGGGAGAACCGCAGCTTGACCAGCAACAGGTCTTGGACCTGTTCCGCCCTCTGCTCGAAGACCCTCAGATCGAGAAGGTGGGGCAGAATCTCAAATACGAAGCCATCGTGCTAGGGCAATGCGGCATCAAGCTGGCCGGGCCGAGATTCGATACTATGATCGCCAGCTATTTGCTGGATGCTGGAGCCAGAGCGCATGGGCTGGACCACCTGGCCCGCAAATATCTTCGACATGAGAACATTAAGATTTCTTCACTCATCGGGACCGGCAAAAACCAGATCACCATGGATCAGGTTTCGCTGGATCAAGTGGTGGAGTACGCCTGCGAAGATGTGGATGTCACCTTGCGTCTGCGTCCGATTCTCGAAGCGAAATTGAAAGAAGAGGAACTGCTCGAACTGCTGCACTCGGTCGAGTTGCCGCTGATTGATGTCCTGGCGGCGATTGAAACAGCGGGCATTTCGGTCAATGTAGATCGCCTGGCCGAACTGAGTACGGAATACGGGCAGCAGATGGACAAGGTCGAGCTGGAGATCTACGAACTCGCTGGACGGGAGTTCAACATCGCCTCACCGAAGCAGTTGCAAGAAGTCCTGTTCGACGAACTCAAGCTGCCGCGGCAAAAACGGACCCAGAGCGGTTCGAGCACCGATGCGAGCGTGCTGGATCAACTGGCCCGAGAACACCCACTGCCGGCCAAGATCGTTGAGTACCGGCAGTATGCCAAGCTGCGGGGGACGTATCTGGACGCACTGCCACAGATGGTGAATCCACGCACCGGGCGCGTGCATGCCTCGTTCAATCAGGTGGTGGCGGCCACAGGGAGACTGAGTTCCAGCGATCCGAATTTGCAGAACATTCCCATCCGCACGGACTTGGGCAAAGAGATCCGTTCGGCATTCGTGCCCTGTTCGGATTCGGGCGATGGCTCATGGCAGCTGCTCACGGCAGATTACTCGCAGGTAGAACTTCGATTCTTAGCGCACTTTTCCGAAGACGAAGCCATGCAGGAGGCTTTCGCTCGGGACGAGGACATCCACGCTCGGGTGGCCAGCGAGGTCTACGGGGTGCCGCTGGAGGAAGTGACTTCCGCCCAACGCCGGAGTGCCAAAGCGGTGAACTTTGGGGTGATTTATGGGTTGAGTTCGTGGGGATTGGCCCGACAGTTGAACATCGAGCAGAGCGAAGCTTCGGAGTTCATCGATGGGTATTTTGCACGTTATCCGGGAGTGGGTGAATTTCTGGCGAAAGTACTGGCAGACTGCGCCGCCAAGGGGTATGTTAAAACAATACTGGGGCGTAGGCGCGCGATTGAAGGAGTGCGAACGCGACTACGTCGTCAACGCAACCTTCCCGAACGAACGGCCATCAACACGGTCATTCAGGGAACGGCTGCAGAGTGGATTAAGTTAGCCATGCTGGCCGTTCAAGCTCGGTTTGAACGAGAGCAACTAACGGGTCGAATGTTGCTGCAGATCCAAGACGAATTGATCTTCGAAGTCCCCTCCGATCAGATTCGCGACATCGCTCCACTTGTGGCAGAAGAGATGGTGCGTGTTTTGTCCTTAAAAGTTCCACTCAAAGTCGATTTGGCCGGTGGCCTGAATTGGGCGGAAACCCAACCGCTGGTACTTTCGTAAACTGGCGTTGGTTCAGATATAATTAGACGTTTTGACGCGACCCAACGGAGTGTCGCATGTTCCCACCTTTGCCCAGCGAATTGCTTTCAGGAGGATTGCAGTCCAAGGTTTGCTTCCATTTTCCGAATCCCTATCAGGTTAGCGCTGCCCTATGAAAGTCATCGGGCTGCTAGGGGGTATTGCCAGCGGCAAGAGCCTTGTTTCAGAAATGCTCTGCCGTCAGGGTGCCCTGTTGCTGGACGCTGATACCGCGGGCCATCAGGTCTTGCGAGATGCCAGCGTCAAGCAAGCGTGTCGCCAACGTTGGGGGGAGACGGTTTTTGCAAACGACGGAGAGATTGACCGCCGGGCGGTTGCCCAATTAGTTTTTGGGCGCGAACCGGTGGCCGCTCGGGAGCTTCAATTCTTAGAAGAACTAACCCATCCCCGGATCGCAGAATTGTTACATGTACGCTTGGCAGAGTACCGCGCCGCCGAGGCTGTGGCCGTGGTGCTGGATGCCCCGGTGATGATCAAGGCCGGTTGGGATCAACTTTGTGACATCATTTTGTTTGTAAAAGTACCGCGGGCGATTCGGTTCGCCAGAGCAGCCCAGCGAGGCTGGAGCGAGGAGGATTTTGCAGCGCGCGAAGCCGCACAGGAGGCCATCTCCGTGAAACGAGACCGAGCGGATTTTGTCATTGACAATTCGGGGTCTGTCAGGCATACCGAAGAGCAGGTGATACGACTGTGGAACGAATGGTTTTGAAGTTCCGCCCTGTTCGATGAACCTGCCCAACCGTGATCTGGTTGCCCATGACTCGGTTGCCGATGTACCCACCCCTGATTTCCACCCTGGCAAACCAGGCACATTCGCTTGCGAGTTCTGGCAATTCGCCGACCGTGCCCCCCGATGACCTTTCCGCGGTTCTCCGCTTTTGTCTTATCAGTTGATTGAATTTCCGATGTTCCTTCCTAGGGCTACGAGGGTTCCCCGAACCCTTTGAGTTCACCCTTCCTACGTCGATTCGAAACAGAGAAGGCCTACCCCGCGCTGACATTTTCAACGTGTCGGCCGATTTATGCTCTTCAGGAGTGCAACCATGTCAGAACAAAAACGCCCTCGCTCCACCCGCTCGCGCGATCGAAAACCATCCAATCGTCGCGATACGGCCGTGGCTGATAACGATAACAACGGGCAGCGCGAACCACTCTCGCTGGCCGAAGAAATCGCCGAAGAGTCCCTCCTCGGCGGAGACGAAACCCACGATCGCTACGAAAAAATCAAGCAAGGTGATATCCACATTGCCGAGTTGCAGCGGATGTCGATGCAGCAACTCATCGAAGAAGCGCGCAAAGAAAACCTCACCGACTACATGGGCATCAAGAAACAGGACCTGATCTTCCGGATCCTGAAAGAACGCGTGAAGCTCAATGGGCTGATGTACGGTGAGGGAACCCTCGAGGTCCTGCCTGATGGGTTCGGCTTCTTGCGAAGTCCGGATTACCACTACCTCTCTTGCCCTGACGACATCTACGTTTCGCCCAGTCAGATCCGCCGTTTCGGTTTGCGAACCGGGGCCACCGTGGCTGGCCAGATTCGTCCGCCCAAGGAAAACGAGCGGTACTTTGCCCTGTTGCGTGTCGAGGCCATCAACTACCAGGACCCCAACCTGCTCTCGGAGAAAGTCTTCTTTGACGACCTGACTCCCTTGCACCCCGATCAACGTGTGGTGCTGGAAGCAGAGTCCGATGAAGTCAGCATGCGGGTGGTCGATCTGATCTGCCCGGTTGGGTTCGGCCAGCGTGGTTTGATTGTCAGCCCTCCTCGGGCGGGTAAGACCATCCTGCTGCAGAAGATGGCTCAGAGCGTGCTCAAGAACCATCCCGACGTGTACGTCATCATGCTGTTGATTGACGAACGGCCGGAAGAAGTGACCGATATGGAACGGCAGGTCAAAGGGCCCAACTGCGAAGTGATTAGCAGTACCTTTGACGAAGCTTCTGGACGGCACATTCAGGTTTCGGAAATGGTCCTGGAAAAGGCCAAACGGATGGTGGAGTACGGCCACGAAGTGATTATCTTCTTGGACTCCATCACCCGCCTGGCACGTGCCTGGAACGCCGAGTGTCCCAACTCGGGCAAGATCCTCTCTGGCGGCGTCGACGCCAATGCGTTGCAGCGACCCAAGCGGTTCTTTGGGGCAGCCCGCAAAGTGGAAGAAGGGGGTTCGTTGACCATTGTGGCCACTGCCTTGGTGGACACCGGAAGCAAGATGGACGAAGTGATCTTCGAAGAGTTCAAAGGCACCGGCAACCAAGAGATCGTGCTGGACCGAAAACTGGTCGACAAGCGGATCTGGCCGGCGATTGACATCAGCCGCTCTGGCACACGCCGCGAAGAAATGCTGATGGACCCCGAAGAATACCGCAGGGTTTGCGTGTTGCGTCGCGTCCTGCACGACATGAACGCCCCAGATGCCATGGAACTGTTGGTGACCCGGTTGCAGAAGACCAAGTCCAACGCTGAGTTCCTGATGGGCATGAATATGAACAAGTAGGACTGGCTGGTCGTATGGCCCAACTTTTTTGTTTCGCAGGGGGCCCACGTGCCTAACACCTACTCAGGCAGTCTCGACGGAGCGACTGGCCGTTTTGCAATTGTCGTCGCACGCTATAATGAGAGCATCACCCAGCGACTGTTGGATGGGGCACTTGCCACACTGGCCGAAGCTGGAGTGGAAGACGCCCAAATTGATATCGCTTGGGTTCCAGGTGCTTTCGAGCTTCCGTTGATTGCAGGCCGCATGGCGCGGAGCGGTTTGTACGCAGCCGTGCTATGCCTGGGTGCTGTCATCCGTGGTGAGACGTCGCATGACCAACACATCAATCGGGCGGCGAGCCAGCAGTTCGCAGCGTTGGGCGTTGAGACTGGTGTGCCTGTGTTGTTTGGCGTGCTGACCTGCGAATCGTTGGAACAGGCGATCCATCGTGCTGGCGGCAACGTAGGCAACAAAGGGGTAGAAGCGGCCCAAGCTGCGCTCGAGATGGTGAGCCTGCTCCGCAAGCTCCCATGTTAGTGGACAACTTGTGGGAGCCGTAGGTGAGGTCCGTTGTGCAAACGGTACTTCGATCGACAGTCCCAATTTTCGGACTGCATTGAAACGGCCTGACAACCGGCGTAATACAAGACAAGGAATCGAGGTTTCTTTACGAATGGCCCGTCGAACTCGTGCTCGCGAGGTGGTGCTGCAAGTCCTGTATCAGGACGATATGCAGTCCGAGGTGGATCCCACCGAAGCCGACCGCTTCGTCCAGCGGCGCCTGCGCGATGCTGAACTGATCGCCTTTGCCCGTACACTGCTGGCCGGTGTTCGCCGCAACCGCTTGGAGCTTGACGCGCTGTTGAGCCGCACGGCCGAGAACTGGAGTCTGGAGCGGATGGCGGTGACCGACCGCAATTTGCTCCGCCTGGGTGCGTTCGAAATCCTCTACACAGACACCCCCGACGCCGTGGCCATCAACGAAGCCGTGGAACTTGCCAAACGATTCGGAGCGCGCCAATCCGCACAGTTCGTCAATGGTATCCTCGACAAGTTCGTCGCCAAACACCGCGACGCGTGACCTCCTAGTTTTCGGATTCATTCAGCCGGGTGCCAGCGGACGATCCGTCACAGGTCGGCCCACGCAACGGAGTCAATACCAACACTAGTTTTTGATTCATTCAGCATCGGGCGAAGCAGTTCAGGCCAGACGATAGAAGGACAACAACATGAGCTTATGGCAGCGGCTCAAAGCCGGTATCAAGCGAACCAACGATACCCTCAACACAGACATTCGCGACCTCTTCAAGCGCGAGGGGCGTTTGGTCGATGACGAGTTCCTGCGCGAGTTGCAGGACATCATGATCAAAACCGATCTCGGCTTCGCCGCTTCTCAGCAAATTGCCGATGACGTGCAATCGAAGTTTCGAGCACGCAAGGAACACATGGAAAGCGTGGTCGATACCATCAAAGAAAGCCTCGTGGACCTGCTGCGACAGGATGGCGGTTCGGGGCTTACCATGGTCGAATCGGGTCCTACCGTGATCATGGTGGTAGGGGTCAACGGATCAGGCAAGACCACGTCGATCGCCAAACTCACCAAGCTGCTTTCCGACCAAGGGAAGAAAGTGGTTCTGGGGGCAGGCGATACCTTCCGCGCCGCCGCCGTTGAGCAGCTCACCATTTGGGCCGAGCGCTGCGGAGCGGACATTGTCAAAGGTCCCCCCGGCGGAGATCCCGCGGCCGTTGCCTTCAAATCCGTGGCTCAAGCCATCGAGATCGGGGCAGATGTCTGCATCGTCGATACCGCGGGCCGGTTGCAAACCCAGCAGCACCTGATGCAGGAACTGGAAAAGATCCATCGTGTACTCGGCAAACAAATCCCCGAGGCTCCGCACGAAGTCCTTCTGGTTCTGGACGCCACCACCGGCCAGCCTGGCATCAGCCAAGCCATCGGGTTTACCGAAGCCGTCAAGTGCACTGGCATTATTCTCGCCAAACTGGATGGCACCGCCAAAGGGGGCGTGATTGTTCCCATCCGTCAACAGGTGGGACTGCCGGTCAAATTCATCGGCGTTGGCGAGACGGCGGACGACCTGCAAGCGTTTGACCCCGAACTCTTCGCAGATGCCATGTTCGAAGGACTGACCGGTTCCCCCGCCGGCAAATAGCCGCGCGGAGCGCCAACCTACAGCAACCCGCCCTTCTTTGGAGTACGCTCCGCGAATAGTCTATTCGTGCCGGCCGGCCGCAAACGGAGCGTTTTGTTGCTGCACACAAAATCTGCGTCTCCGCGGTGGTCTCCGCGGTGCGCTTTGCAAACATCTGTTGGTGCTGATTGTCGGACTCGCAAGGCAGGAGATCTTGATTCCGCGACGGTCGACTATTGGATTGGTCTCAGCCAGCACCACAAGCCAGCCAGCCGAGGCCGGTGATGTGGACTGGCGGCCAACGGAAACCATTCCCAAAGACTTCTATGCCATGTGATTCACGCTATAACGTGGTAGGGACCTCGAACCAATTTGAGCTACCGCTCACAGGCAAGTACCCGCTACATTACGCGAGCTGGCGCGGTTTTCGTCACGACGGAGTGTGACGAATGCTTTTCGCGTTGGTCGCCAAAAATTGACTCTCATTGACGAACGGCTGCGGTCGTGGCATATCGGATGTGCCGATTCTCGAACACTTGGAGCACCTAGACGTGCCGCATACCATTGTAATCTTCGGTGCCTCGGGAGACTTGACCAGTCGCAAGTTGATTCCCGCTCTCTACCAACTTCACCGGAAGAAGCGACTCCCGGACAACGTGCGCATCGTGGGAAGTTCGCGGACGGAGTTCACGCATGACGCATGGCGTGAGAAACTTCGTGAGTCGACGGCCAAGTTTGCCAAGAACAACTTCGAGGAAGAAACCTGGAATTCGTTCGCCTCGGACCTGTTCTACATTGCAGGGGATATCTCCAAGCCAGAAGATTTCCAGCAACTGCACGACTCGCTTCGCGAAATGGAGCAAGGGCAGCAAGCCACACGGATCTACTACCTGGCAACGTCCCCCCGCTTCTTTGAGCCTACGATCGAAGGCTTGGGTGCCTGCGGCATGGCCGAAGAATCCCACGGCGACCGCCGGATTGTGGTCGAGAAACCATTTGGCACCAACCTGGCCACCGCACGACAGCTCAACGCCACACTGCACCGGATCTTCGACGAGCATCAGGTCTACCGCATTGACCATTACCTGGGCAAGGAAACCGTCCAGAACATGTTGGTCTTTCGCTTTGCCAACACCATCTTCGAACCGATCTGGAACCGCAATTACATTGATCATGTGCAGATCACCGCTGCCGAAGAAGTGGTCGTTGGCCGCCGCGGTGCCATGTACGAAACCACCGGCATCGTCCGGGACATGTTTCAGAATCATCTGCTGACCCTGCTGACCATGACCGCCATGGAGCCCCCGGCGCTGGCCGAAGCCGATCCGATTCGCAACGAAAAGGTGAAGGTCCTTCAGGCAATCCGCCGACTCGGTCCCGAAGAAGTGGCCACGGATACCGTGCGAGCCCAGTACGACACCTATCGCGAAGAACCAGGTGTTCCGCCCGATAGCAAAAACGCCACGTTTGCCGCCATGAAACTGCATGTGGACAACTGGCGCTGGCAGGGAGTTCCCTTCTACCTGCGAAGCGGCAAGGCCATGAGTTGCCGCAATACACAGATTGTGATTCAGTTTCGGCAACCACCGCACATGATGTTTGAATCTGCCAGAGGGCGGACTCCGGATGCCAACCGATTGGTGATTCAGATCCAGCCTGCCGAAGGGATCCAGGTCCACTTCCAGACCAAAGTCCCTGATGCCGGCATGCGTTTGCGGATGACCGATCTCGAATTTCGGTTCGACTCAGAATTTCGCAAAGTCATGCCAGAAGCTTACGAACGGCTGCTGCTGGATACTATGATGGGAGACGCCAGTCTGTTTGCCCGTAGTGACGAAGTCGAGTTGTCCTGGTCCATTGTCGATCCCATCATCGAAGCATGGGACAGGACCGATCGGCCCGACATCGCCTTCTACGAGAAAGACAGTTGGGGCCCGCGCGAATCCAACAAGTGGATCTGGCGTGACGCCCGAGATTGGTTTGATGTTTGCCCGGTCCTACCTGGCGGGCATCCATCAGGTGACGACTAGGCACCGAGGCAGCATCTATCACCACTAGGGAGCAAAGCGGATGAATCTCAGACTTCGTGGCCATTGGCATTTTGCTTTGTTGGTCTGTGCCCTCCCGCTTTTGAACGGAATTGCCAGGCAACAAGCAGTTGCCGAGGACGCCGCGAGCACACCGGCGGGACTGCGGGTTTTCTACACCGGCCACAGTTTTCATATGTTCGTCCCCCGGCAGGTCGAGCAGATGGTCAAGTCGGCCAAGATCGAAGATCACCAACTGGTGGGAACGCAAAGTATTGGTGGGTCGCGCGTCCACCAACATTGGGACCGCCCTGACGACAAGAACACCGCCAAGCAGGCGCTCAACACCGGCAAGGTGGATGTCTTCACCATGGCCGCACATTTGACGGTGCCGGACCGGGGTATCTCCAGCTTTACCGAACTAGGGCTGAAGCATAATCCCAACCTGAAGCTGCTGATCCAGGCGTCTTGGTATCCCAACGATGTCCCTTCGCCCGAGAAGCGGATCCGCGACAACGCCCAGCGCGACAACATGAAAATTGCCGACCTGCAAGCGGCCGTGGATGAGTGGCGAACCCAGCTCGAGGGGCAAGCAGACGACCTCAACAAGCAGCACAATCGCAAAGCCGTGTTCATCATTCCTGTCGGCGACGCCGTGGTCCAGTTGCGTGCCTTGGTGGTCGCTGGCAAATACCCTGGTGTGACTTCGCAATCCGCTCTGTTTAGAGATCCGATTGGGCATGGCGGAGAACACGTTCAAGCGCTGGCCTCGTACTGCAACTTCGCCGCAATCTACGGCATCAGCCCAGAGGGCTTGAACACGCGCGCCGACGGGATCAGCGACGAGCAGCACGCCATTTTGCAGCGTCTGGCCTGGGACACCGTGCGCGGTTATTCCCACTCTGGCATCTCGCAAAGTCAGCAATAGGCGAGCGAAACTCAGTTCCCTCACCTGCCACCGCAGCGGACCAGGGGATGATTGAACTTGTAGACATTACCAAAGACTTTGGTGGAGTGAGGGCACTCGATCGCGTCTCGATGTCCATCGCCCCCGGCACGGTGCATGCCATTGTTGGGGAGAATGGTGCCGGCAAAAGTACGTTGATGAAGATCCTGGCCGGGATCATCACGGATTACCAAGGTCAGATTCGTTGGGGAGACGAACCACTCCGCCTGGCTGGTCCTCGCGATGCACAGCAGCGCGGCATTTCCATCATCCATCAGGAACTAAACCTGGTCGAAGACCTGTCCGTGGCGGCCAATCTCTTCTTGGGCCGTGAGCGACGGCGCGCTCACCTTTGGCTGGACGAAGCCGCTATGCGCCACGAAGCCGCCACCTTGCTGGCCAACCTCGATTGCGACTTTACTCCCACAACCCCCGTCCGGAGTCTCCGCGTCGGAGATCAACAGCTTGTCGAGATCGCCAAGGCACTCAGCCTGAATAGCCAGGTGCTGATCATGGACGAACCGACGAGTGCCCTGACCCAAAGGGAGACCGATCGGCTGTTTGCCCTGATGCGGAAGTTGCTGAGCCGTGGCGTGACGCTCCTGTACATTTCGCACAAGATGGACGAAGTCTTCGAGTTGGCCGACCGCATCACGGTACTCCGCGATGGCAAGCTCGTCCGCACGGTGGACCGACAGGAGACCAACGCCCGACAGGTGACGCACTGGATGGTAGGTCGGGAGTTGGAAGATGCCGCGCTCGACCTCGAACCCCGAAGGCCAGGGGAAACCGTCCTTGAGGTTTCTGGCCTGCACCTTCCCTGGCCGGGGCATGCCAGAGCGTGGCGTTTGGAAGACATCAGCTTTAACCTCCGGCGCGGCGAGATTCTCGGCGTGGCCGGCTTGATGGGCGCAGGGCGTACCGAACTGCTGGAGTGTTTATTCGGCGCTGCGACGGAGCGCCCCTCTGGCAAGATCCTGCTGGATGGCCAACCGGTTGCTTTCGAACATCCGGCCGAAGCGTGTGCCGCTGGCGTGACCCTGGTGACCGAAGACCGCAAACGCCTGGGTTTGTTCAATCATTGGTCGGTGCGAGAGAACATTTCGATTGCGACACTTCGCCAGATGGCTCGCGGCGGTTTTGTCCGTCGCCGACAAGAACAAAGTGCGGCGGAACGGATGATCGCGGACTTGAACGTCAAGACCGCCAGTGCCGAAGCCGACGTGGGAAGCCTCAGCGGCGGCAACCAACAGAAGGCAATCATTGCCCGCTGGCTGTTGGCAAACCCCAAAGTCTTGCTACTCGACGACCCCACGCGCGGCGTTGACGTCGGTGCCAAGGCCGAACTGTATCGACTGATGGATCAGCTCTGCCGGCAAGGGCTTGGCATTCTGGTCACTTCCAGCGAACTGCCAGAACTTCTGACCCTCTGCGATCGGATTCTCGTTCTGGCCGAAGGACGCCTCACCGGCAATTTCACTCGGGCGGAAGCCAGCGAAGAACGCATCATGGAAGCCGCCGTAGGTTCGGCGCGCAAGGGTGATCTCGGCCAATCTTGACATGTAGACGTGTAGTGACCGCGGAAGAATAACATTCCGCACTTGCGTTGCGTACGAAGTACGAGTTTTATGGAAATGCTCGCATGCCCAGCGGTGACGACATCACCAGGCCGGATCCAAGTTGGAAGCCACGCATGCTCCAAGAGTCTGGCTGCGCGCTTCAAGACCTGATCTCCAAGCGGTCAATCGTCGTGATACATTTTTGGGCAAAATGGAACGGATATGATCCAGTTGTCGGTGAGCGTCTGGAGGCGCTTGCGAATGAGTTTGGCAGCCGGATTCTATTCGTCGCGTGCGACATTGATAACGAGGACAATTTTCAGATTTGCCGTGACGCCGGGATCATGAGTGTTCCCGCCGTCGCCGTTTTCGTCAAAGGGAAGCAAACCATGCGGCGAATCGGCGTCCTTCCAATGAGCACCTATCGCGAAATGTTTAGCTCATTGTAATCGACCCGGATTCCCCTCCCCATTGATTGACGCGTGCGGCTTGGTTACGCTCGACCAAGTTGCTACCGATTTTCAATCACAACCCGAAGCGTGAGACTAATTTCCCGCTGGCTAGAACTTGACTCAGAATGGCCGAGTTCTCTCCTTTAACGTATTTATTGGAATCAACTTTGCTCGTAGGGTATTGTTTGTGCTCTGCGTTCTGGAGAAACCAACAATGTCCTATCTGCTCCCGATGCTGCTGGTCACCATGGGTCAAGTTACGCTGGACGAGGCGGTCGAGAAGTACGAAACCCCAACCATCCAGCGCGATGGGCGGACGGTGACGTATCGCTTGCTTAAGCCGGCCAAGATCGAGGCCGGCAAGAAGTATCCCGTCGTGTTGTCGCTCCATGGTGCTGGCGAACGGGGAGATGATAACCAGAAGCAACTTCTCTACTTCCCGCTGCAAATGGCGGATGCGAAACATCAAGCGGAGTTCCCTTGCTTCTTGATCGCTCCGCAATGCCCCAAGAACCAACTGTGGTCCAACGCCAAGTGGTCGTCCAAGATCAGCGAACCGCAAGGGGAGAGCACGCAGCCCATGCAGGACGCGATTGCCATACTCAAGCAAGTGCTCGAAGACTACCCGGCCGATCCGAATCGGGTCTACCTGACCGGGCTTTCGATGGGAGGCTACGGTTCTTGGGACCTGGCAACTCGGCACCCGGAGTGGTTTGCGGCAGTGGTCCCGATTTGCGGAGGTGGCGACGAGCGTTTGGCCAAGCAGTTGGTAGATGTGCCGGTTTGGGCCGTGCATGGCGATGCGGACAGTGCCGTACCGGTAGAACGTTCGCAGAACATGATTGCCGCCATTCGCAAGGCAGGCGGTTCGCCCAAGTACACCGAGTTGCCGGGAGTTGGGCATAATAGCTGGACCCCCGCCTATCGGGATCTCGGCGTCATCCAATGGATGTTCGCCCAAGAGAAGACCCCGGTGGCGAATAAGGTGCCGAAGTCGAACTAGCACTTGATACCTTATCGGAGAGAACTCGTTCTATTTGCGCCAAGTTTCGAGCGACCAGCGAAAGTGTAGTCATCACGCTCCGACACGATGACAGCCGCGTGCGAGGAAGCGTCCGTTGTCATGCCTCCTCGCTGACGCTTCGGGCTGTGATCGTTCAAATTGGTTCGAGGTTCTACCTCGTTAGCCTCCTTGGTCTTTTCGGGTTGATAAACACAGATGCCGGCGCGCACGATTACCAGCCTCCAAAATCCGCGGATCGTGCAAGCAGCCAAACTGCGTCTCAGGCGGCAACGTGACCGGCAACAGCGGATGCTGATTGACGGCATCCGCGAGATCCAGCGGGCGCTCGCCGCAGGGGTTCGCATGGTAGATGTTTTCTACCTGCCTGACCGAACCGAAGATACGCAGCGGCAAGCATTGCTGTCAGAGTTGGCCGCTGCTGGGGCTGAGCTTTGGGAGGTTTCGCCGCATGTATTTGAGAAGGTTTCGTTTGGGGAGCGTCTCGACGGCCTGGTGGCGGTGGGGAACATCCCGCAACGATCGTTGGAGGATTTGCCCATCACCGGCTCCCCGTTGCTGGGTGTGCTGGAGGGGGTGGAAAAACCTGGCAATGTAGGAGCCGTACTCCGAAGTGCCGATGGCGCTGGGCTGTCTGGATTGATGCTCACCGGCGGCGGGACGGATCTCTACAATAGCGCCGTCATCAGGGCCAGCTTGGGTACGGTATTCACGCTGCCGGTTGCAACCGCCGAGCCGGAGGAAATCCGCCGCTGGCTGCTGTCCCAACAGATTCGCATGGTTGCCGCTCGCGTTGATGCCACCAGGGACTATACCCAGTTTGATTTCACGCAGCCCACGGCCATTGTGCTGGGAAGCGAGTCGGCAGGGCTGTCTTCCCTCTGGCAGGGGGAAGATGTCCATCCGGTGCGATTGCCGATGCTGGGTGCTGCTGACAGCCTCAACGTCTCGGCCGCGGCCGCGGTGCTGTTCTACGAAGCACTCCGGCAACGGCAATTGTGACGAAATCGCAGCCGGAACCAATTCCAAAATCAATCCCAAAGTGTGTGCCCGTAACAGGTTGCAGAACGACACATCTACGGTGAAGCTTTGTGCCGACCATGGAAGCGGCAGGAGCGGTTGAGCAATCGGTACGCGATTCGGTATAGTATCTCGCGCTGGCTGCCCATCACCGGAAGGATGTTCGTCACTCCCTTCCACTTGGTTGGGTAACATCCCGGCTTTCGAAGTCACCATTTTGGTGGGAGAAGCAATGATCATGTCCACGGCCACCGCAATGTCCTACATTACCCAGATCGGCGAAACCGCGGGCTCCGTTTGGAGTTTGCTTGCCAGCGACGGCCCAATGCCAATCTCCAAGGTGATCAAGCAGGTCGACGCTCCACGCGATTTGGTCCTTCAGGCGGTCGGTTGGCTCGCCCGTGAGGACAAGATCTCCATCGACGAAGGATCCCGAAGTCGGGTGATTTCGCTACGAGAGTAGCCAGACGGGAGCCATCTGCTATCAGGGCTCTCAAGGTTTCGGCCAGTTCTCGTCGATTCTAAGTTTTCGATGAGACCCCAGCGCCTCGTTTGCCGTGGCATGCTGAAGCAGCGAGGTGTACACCTTGCCCCCTCTGGAGGGTTTTCTACGGCAAGTTGCTGTTCTGCAATTCGTCAGGATTCGATACCTTCGGCAAGCCCTAGTGCTGCGTCAACTCTTAATTTTTGGGTCGGGTGCCATGGCCTCGCTCGCGTGGCCATGCTGAAGTGGAGTCAAGATCGCCACTTGCATCCAAACATGCCACGCACGCAAGCGAGGGCAGCCCTAGCCGCGCATGGCTGATGTGCTTTCCACGGATGGAATCGATGAACGTTCTGACACTTAGCGATTATTTCTTACCTGGCTCAAAAGCAGGTGGGCCGATTCGGACATTGGAGAACATGATCCAGCGGTTGCTGGATATCTCTTTCCACGTTGTCACTCGAGACCGGGACTTAGGAGACGCTGCGCCGTACGCCAGGCACCGGGAGCCGAAATGGTACGACATTGGAAGCAGCTCGGTTCGGTATCTAACGCCGAAGTCACAAGGTTTCTCGGGGATGCGGCAGATCCTGAACGAGACGCCGCACGATGTGCTGTACCTCAACAGTTTCTTTTCGCCCAAGTTCACCATGATCCCGCTGGTCTTGCGGCGGTTTGGATTGATTCCCATCCGGCCGGTGGTGCTGGCCCCGCGCGGTGAGTTCTCAACGGGTGCCTTGCGAATCAAGACGCGGAAGAAACATTCGTACATAGCGTTGTCGCGCCGGATTGGGTTGTATGACGACGTACTCTGGCAAGCCTCGAGCCCGCAGGAAGCAGAACAGATCCGAAACCAATACGGGCACGCTGTGCAGATTGAGATTGCTCCGGATGTGGCTCCTATTTGCGAGACCTTTCCGATTCCTTCGCGAATCGACGCGAAGCAGCCAGGGCGACTACGTGCTGTTTTCGTGTCGCGCATCAGCCGCATGAAAAACCTTACCGGTGCTATCGCCTTTTTGGACGGCGTCGCTGGCGACATCCAGTTGGATGTGTACGGACCGATGGAAGATCGCGCGTATTGGCAAGAGTGTCAAACCGCGATTGCCAGATTGCCGGAATCGGTTCAAGTCCGCTACCGTGGCAGGCTTGATCATCATGCGGTGGTGGGAGTCATGAGCCAGTACGACCTGTTCCTGTTCCCGACCTTGGGCGAAAACTTTGGGCATGTGATTCTCGAAGCCCTGCTGGCAGGACTGCCGGTACTCGTCAGTGACACGACGCCTTGGCTGAACCTTGCCAGAGAGGGAATCGGCTGGGACATTCCACTCAATCAGCCTGAGCTATTCCGCAGAGTCTTGCAACAGTGGGTGGACGTCGGCAGCGATGAGTACCAGGAGATCTCGCGAAAGGCCCGAAGTTTCGCCGAGCGTTGCTGCAACAATGAAACGGTGGTCGATCAGAATCGGGCCTTGTTTGAGAAGGCGTTGGGCGCCACACCAACTTCTCTCCGGAGAGCGGCGTGAGCCAAACCAACGCGAACACGGCGCACGCTTCGCACCGTTCTATCTCGAAACCATTTGAGCCTCTGGGGCGTATGCTGAGGGCCCTACGCGGTTGGCTACTGCGTGTTCTCTCAGACTCCGATTTGGCTGGCCTGCGATTGTTGCGAGAGCAAGCCAGGCTGTCTCGCACGGCCGGTTTGATTGCCAGTGCGGCGATTGTGATGGCGGCCATCAGCGAAGGTTCAACGATGGGCCTGTTGGCCACGGCCATGCACACGCTGCTGGCCGACGCCGAGACCCCGTTGGGAACAAGTTCACTACCGATGCGGGCTGCCCAATTCTTGAACTGGCGAACGGATCGGCACAATCTGTTCTTGCTCATCACTGGCATGGCGCTGATGGCCCAGGTGATCCGCAGCATGGTGCAATTGGCCGGAGCAACCGCCGTGGCACGGATGGACGCTGCGGTCGAAGGCAACGTGCGGTCGCGGATCTTCGAGTACTTCATGCTCGGCCCATTCGCTGACATTCGCCAGATGAAACATGGCCAGATGACAAGCTACATGGACCAGGTGAAGTATGTGGGAGCGATGGTCCAGCAAATGTATCTGGGGGCAGGGCAGGCCACCATTTGCCTGGCGTATGTGTGCGTGTTGTGTTGGATCTCACCGTTGAGCACACTGGGCGCCGTCGTGGCCCTGGCTCTCATGCTGGGCGTACTCCGCCCGGTGTTGCGTCGCGTTCGTCAGGCCTCGGTGCGGCACATGAAACAAAGTGTCGAGTTGGCGGGTTCCGTCAACGAGTACCTGGGAAGCCTGCGGCAGATTCGGCTCTTGGGACGCGAGACGTTGGCGATCGAACAGGCCGACGTGGCGTTGGAAGAAAGTATCGAAGCCCGGCGCAAGTCCCTTGTATTCAAAGCCACCCTGGTTCCCTCCATCGAAACGCTGGCCATGGTGTTTGTGGCCCTACTGTTGTCGCTGGCCAGCGGAACGTTAGAGAGCCTGGCTGACTTGGCACCGGTGGTGACGTTTGCCTTCATTTTCCACCGCATGCTCCCACGTCTGAATACCGTCATCGGCAGCCGAGCGGCGCTGGGCGAATATTGGCCGTTCGTGTGTCGCGTGGCCGAATTGCAGAACCATTGGTCCGCCACGCGGCAGGCTCACCAGGGCCCACTTTTTACAGGTTTGAAACGCAAGATCGAACTTCGCAACATCGCGTTCCGCTACGAGTCGCGCGAAGAGCAGGCGGTTTCTCAGGTGAGCTTTGCGTTAGAGCGCGGCAAGGTGGTTGCCCTGGTTGGCCGGTCAGGGAGCGGCAAGACCACGCTGGCGGATCTGTTGCTTCGCTTGTACGAGCCACACGGCGGTGAGATTCTGGTTGATGGCGTCGAGTATCGCACGTACGATGCGCAGCTGGGTTGCTCGAATCTCTACGGTGAGCCAGCAAGCGTCGCTGCTGCACGGAACGCTACGGCATAACTTTCAGTTCGCGGATGAGCGAGTCAGCGATCAGCAAATTTGGGAAGTCTGTGAGCGTGCGGCGTTGGACGGGTTCCTACGCTCCTTGCCGGATGGCCTTGATACCGTGGTCGGTGAGCGAGGGCATCGTCTGAGCGGTGGACAAATTCAACGTCTGTCGCTGGCCATGGCGTTGCTGCGAGATCCAGACGTACTTGTTCTGGACGAGCCCACCAGCCAACTCGATAGTCACACCGAGCGGCAAGTGTGGTCTGCGATTCGTCCCGCGTTTCAGCATCAGGCTGTGCTGGTGATTGCGCATCGGTTGAGCACCATCATCGATGCGGACGAGATCATCTTGCTCGAACAGGGAAAGATTGCCGAGCGAGGTACCCATCAGCAGTTGCTCGACGAGCAGGGCCTCTACGCTCAGCTCTGGCGAAGACAAGCAGGTGAGCAACAACCCGAGCAAGCAACCAACCAGCTTGAGTTCAAACAGTTTGGCGACGCCGCCTAGGGAGCGCATGGTCCACCAGGGGGCAAGCGTCCGAGTCGACAAGTTGGGCGTGCGCTGCCGGCAGTGCTAGCTTGAAATTATCAACTTTCAGGCGAACAAAGCACATTCACATGGCCGATGGAATTCGATGTGCGGAACTCGGGGCCAGCGACGTGGCTCCCTGGGATCGAAGCCTCGGAGGAGAACCATCATGCGACGACTGGATGAATCAACGGCTGCCGAAGTGATGGCAGCCGGCGTGCTGTTGCTCGAAAATGCAGACACCCTCGCCCATGCCCTGCGAAAAGCTCAGGCCATGGTCGATAGCGAAGGTGCCAAGCGGTTCGCAGAACTGGCTGAGCAGATTCAGCCAGAAAATGAGATGCTCAAAGTAGCCTGATAGTCTTGTGCAGCTCAAATTTCGCGTTGGGTGCGAAAACTTTGCCGTGACACGGCACGAGCAGGAATCTGCTGCCTCCGGCCAAGAAGAACATTCGCGGCACCGCGCATAACAGAACCTCTCGGCATCCACAACGGTTGCTGAGTTGACGCTGTCGCCCTGGGATCATCAGCAGATAACCGGGTTACTCGTCCTCGAGCCCCCAGTTCTTGATGATCACTTCGGCACCGGGAGTCAGTGCGCGTAATTTCTCAGCAATGTGGGCACCTTCGCCAGGCTTAGCGTTCTTAAGGCGGGCTGACAAGTGAGCTACTTTCTTGCGTCGTTGCCGACGTCGCTTGATCTCTTTCGCCCGTTCGCTAATTCCCACGTGTTCGCTCCTTGGTCAATGTTGTGAACGCCGCCCGGTGATCGATCAGCGACCACTCGCAGCAAGTCGTTCTAATCTAATAAACGCTTGAATCCCGAAGCGTATCAACCCCGGACGGGGACGTCAACGTAGTCGATGCTGCGTTCTCGCTCGATCGAATGTCTTGATCCCGTTCGGAATGGATTGGATCGAAAAGTTCAAACCCCCCCATGCCCGGCAAGAACCTGTTAAGATGGGTAGGCACAGTGGTTGATGTACCGATGATGATTCCCCGGCCTTTCCATTTGAGGATTTCCCATGTCGCTGACTCGGCGTGCTTTCTTGGTTCACTCGGCCGCGGCTTCGCTGGCTAGTTCGGCGTTGGCCAGTCCGGCATTGGCGAAAGAACAACCGCCGGCCCCAGGCTTGCCCATTGTGGACACGCACCAACATCTGTGGGACTTGGAAAAGTTTCGACCTCCCTGGCTCGCCGAGGCTCCTGAGGTACTTCGCCACAGTTACACCACAAAGGAGTACCTGGCCGCAACCGCAGGGCTTAACCTGGCCAAGACGGTCTACATGGAAGTGGATGTCGATCCCAAGCAGCAAACGGCCGAAGCTGAGCATGTGATCGCTCTTTCCAAGAGCCCCGATCATCCCACGGCGGGCGCGGTGATCTCAGGGCGACCGGGACAGCCAGGTTTTCGCGAATACTTTAGGCCGTTCATCAAATCGAAAGCTGTGAAGGGAGTGCGCCAGGTGCTGCATGTCCCTTCGACGCCCGAGGGGACCTGCCTGAGCGAAACGTACATCAACAACGTGCAGTGGTTGGGGGAAGTCGGCAAGAACTTTGACCTTTGCCTACGTCCACGCGAACTGGCAGACGGCCTGAAGCTTGCCAAGGCTTCGCCTGGGACGCGGTTCATTGTGGAATGGCGGGCGGGCAAGAAGAAGGGGGGAGAAAAAAGGGGAAGGGAGGGGGGAGGCCCAGAGCGCGTGGGGGTAGGCGCAGACGGGGCGCTGCACGATGTTGGTGGGGGGGGGGGGGCGACGGGGCTGGGGGTTGGCGAGGGCGGGGGGGGAGGGGGAGAGCGATGAGGGGAAAAAGGGGGATGGGGGGGGGGCGTAGCTATCCATTCTCTGAAACCGCTCTTGGCAGACTCGCCTGTTTTTGGCCATGATGGGGCATGGATATTGAGCAACTCAGGGACGATGCTGCGGCTGGGAGACTGTCGACCGACAGGTTGATCGACGTCATCGTGATGCTGCACAATCGGATCAATGAGCTTGAGAAACAACTCGAAGAGTTCAAGGGCAAGAACCCGACCGAGCGTCTCGATCAAGCCTATAGCGAAAAAGCGGAGCAACAACGCAAAGCCAAGGTCGGCAAACGGAAACGAAAACGCCGGCGTGTTGGCCGAACCAAAACGGCTGATAAAATCAAACAGGCTGAGCGAACCGAAACGGTCCTGCCGCCTGACACGTGCATCGACGACTGCACGCTCTCGCATACTCGTGTCGCGTGGCGGCTAGAGAACGGTCGCGCGGTTCTGATCGCCTACGAGATTTATCGGCGCGGCAATCGCTTCGGAAAGCCCGCCGGCCTGGTCGGCCGCAGCGAGTTCGGAATCGAGATCTTCGTCGCCGTCGCCTATCAGGTTTACCATCTCGGGCTGTCGATCGACAAAGCCTGCGCGGTGCTGTCGTTCTTCCAGGAGTTGAACCTGAAGAAGAGTCAGGCCGATGCGTTGCTCAACCAACTTGCCCGAGGCTGGGAAAGTGAATTCGATTCGCTCTGCACGCTGCTGGCCAACAGTGCGGTGGTTCACACCGATGAAACGTCGTGGAGCATCAATAGCGTGTGGGCGTTTTTGACTGACAAGCTCACCGTGCTGTTTTATGGTGTTCACAAAGATGGTGCCACGCTGGCCAAGATCCTCAATAAAGAAACGTTTGCAGGCGTTTTGATCAGCGACGATGCGGCGATCTACCAGGACTTCAACAAGTCGCAGAAATGTTGGGCACACCTGATTCGCAAGGCGATCAAGCTGACGCTGCAAGATCCTGAGAACGCCGACTACCGCAGCTTTGCCGACCAGTTGCTCAACATCTATCGCACGGCTAAGCGAATCAAATCGGATCGGCGTCTGAGCGATTCGACACGTGCGGCCCGTGTGGCCAAGTTGGACGACGAACTGCTGGCACTGTGCTTCGAACAATGGGTCGACGACACGGTCGGCGGCAACGAGGTCGCAGATGACTATCGACGTCTGTGCCACGAAATCATGCGTTTGATGTTGAATCAAGAACTCTTCGTGTTCGTGACCGAACCGGCGGTTGACGGCAACAACAACGTGGCCGAACGTCAACTTCGCGATGACGCGATGGCTCGCAAAACGTGTCGTACGAGCAAAACGCCCCAGGGCGCGAAGCGTCGCAGCGTGATCTCCAGCGTGCTTCAGAGCATCGGCAAGCAACTGGATCGCTTCACACTCGAAGCGGTCATCGGCGAAGCGGCGCGGTGGCTGGAGGACGGGAAAAGCTGCTTCGCCAAACAAGTCGAATCCCGCGGCCTCGACCCGCCCGGTCCTCCCCTCCCACGCGGCACCGAGCCAAGCCTGCTCGATCAAGTCATCTTGGCCGCGGACGCTTAGCCAAGGTCCAAACCACGGTCCAGCAAATCAGCCGCGACCGCCGGTCATCCATGCGAATAGTTTCCAATCCAGGGCTCTGCCCAACCAGCCATCTTCGGTGTACTCCGTGTCTGGCCTGCCGGAGTGCCAAATGTCGGTGGAACGAAAGTGCGAACGGTTGGGGTTGGGATATCCCACCCCTTGAATGATGGACAAGTTCCCAGCGTCGTACAGTTCTTTCAAACCGGGCATGGAGCGGTGCAAGCCCAAGTAATCATCTATCTGCAAGACCGTGCCGGGGCTGAGTCCAATCCCGGGTCGGGCTTTGTGGTAGGCATCGTCTCCGTGCGGAATCACGGTATTGAGACCATCGTTGCCGCCGGCCAACTGCACGAGTACCAAGATCCGCCCGTCCGGCGAGGGCTTGTTGTTGGCCTCGGCTGCCCATGCCGCTCGGGTGAGAAAGCTCGGCGCCGCTGCCCCTAGGGACACTACGCCTGCCGCCCCCACTTGCTTTAGGAATGCACGTCGGCTGGACTCCATGGCAAATCTCCTTGAGAACGACGGAATGAATTGGTTTTGTAGAACAGTTCCCAACTGTTCACTTGGTGGTGTCCCCGAAACGTTTCTTTTGATTTGTGAACAGTTGAGACAACTGTTCTGCACTCAACTGTTCACCTGCAGGTGTCCCCGAAACGTTCTTCTTGATTCGTGAACAGTTGAGACAACTGTTCTACACTAACTGTTACAAATTGAGTCAAGGCTTCTAAGTCAACTGGAACTCGGGCATGGTCATGATCAAATGTATGAGCCCACGAGTCTGACGACTTGGATCCGCGCGGTTCTGCTGCCAGTAATCTGTCAGTTGATCCATGGTCCCAGGCGTCAGGTCATGGGCCTGGAGCAGTTCGACAAAACCACGCACCGTCTGCTGATGGCTATCTGTCGAATTGGCTGGGAGTGGATGGTCATGAATGGTTCCGAGTCGCTCGCCAAACAGCAACTCCGCGGCGAAGTTCGCCCGCTGCAGCATGGTGGCGGAGTTGATCCAGAGCCGACCTCCTTCCCAACCCTTCACGGTAGGGGGTTCGAAAACGTCTTGCCCTAGACTCGCGGAGACCTTCGCCAACTCGGGCAGATTGGGTCGATTGGAAACCGCCCGAGCTGCCCCTAGGACCAACTCTAGCGGGCATTTGATCAAAGAGCGGCGCACTTCGCTGGAAAAGAACAATTGCGAGCCGAATAGGTCACGCAGCACCGGTTGCATCTGGAAGTCGTGCTTGCGGATCCGCTCAGCCAACTGGTCCACGCTCTCGGTGGAAGGTTCCGGCAGGACAAACGTACGGAGCAGTTTGGTGGCCAAGAATCTAGGACAAGCGGGCTGATCGAGACAAATCTCAATCACATCTCCGCCATCCAAGTTACCACTCCGGCCCAAAAGGGTCTTGGTGTCAAAGTCGTGCTGCTGGCGATTGAACCAAAACTTTCCGCTGCGAACATGCCAACCTGTGAATGCTCTGGCCGCTTCGGCAATGTCCTGTTCGGTGTAATTGCCGACGCCGAGGCTGAACAGTTCCATCACTTCGCGGGCAAAATTCTCGTTCGCTTGCCGTTTGCGATTCGCGTTGCCATCCAACCAAATCAGCATGGCTTCGTTACTCGCCATGCCAGTCAGCAGTTGTCGAAAACTGCCGACCGCTTCACGGCGGATCAAGTCGTTCTGCGCCGTCATATGCCGCACCGACTGCACTTTGGCATTCGACGTTGCGAAGTGGTTGTGCCAGAACAAACTCATCTTTTCGACCAAAGGATTGGCCGAGTGCAGCATCCGGTACAGCCACCACGCTTTGAGATTCTCAATGTTGCCGGTGTCGGTGGCAATCTGACGCAACAGAGGTTCCGAGGCTTCAAACTCTGCCGACTCCGCCTGGGGTGTCAGCAGACGCTGGAGCGTGGCCTCAAGACCCGCCTGCTCTGCCGCCTGGATCTCTTCCGCCGAGGCTCCGAATTGTGCCCTCCACAGCAGGTGGGTAGCATCCCGGCGAGTCCAGCCTTGCCGGCCTGAGTCATACGGTTCGAAGTTGCGAACGTTCGCCTTGGAGTTCATTGCCAACTTCCCTTGAGATGTGCTTGAAACTTCTCGGGCGAAACGGTGGTGCTAAACTCCACACGCTGGAAGTATCGCAGCAGGCGGACAATACCAGCGATCTCTGCCTCGGCTTCCTCCTGCGTCCTGCCCTTCTGGATCTGCTCTGCTTGAAAATAGGATTGGTTGGCGTCAATCATGTCGGCAAACGGGGCGAAGGAGAACTCCACGTTGAGATTCTTGTTCACCACCTGCTGAGAAGCAGGCTGTTGCAGTTCATCAATCAGGGCACGGCACAAGCCAATGGACGAACTGACAATGTACCGATCTTTCACCTGAGCCGCCGCTGGCAAGAAGTTGAACACCAGCGGTAACCGCTCGCCGGTCGGTTTCTCCAGGTAACGGCCATACTGGATCTTGACCCCTTGGTGCACGTCCGACTCCAACAGCCAAGGCTGCCGACCTTGCTGGCCTGCCTGAAGATTGAGGACCAGAGAGATGGTCTGAAAGAGGAGCTGCAAAACTTCCGTGCCTTGTTCCGGATCGGCCATCTCCACAATCAAGGCAAAGCCTGGCAGCTGCAGCCCAGGCATACCGTCCAAGTGATCGTACTGTTGTCGGGCGGCCACAAACGTCACGTTCTGACCGAACAGGGGAACCACGTCGTGGCCGAAATCTTTACCAGGGAGAAGATTCGCCAGACCGGTTTCGAATTTATCGAAGCCAGGCAGCACCTCTTCGTCCAAGAGATCCTCGCGGTGCGAGTACCAACTTGCCAGGTCGCGGTAGATGGTGAACCCTCCGATCATGCCAGACGGCTGCGGAATCGGCCGGGTGCCCGACTTGGGGAAGTTGGCAAAGAACGGCTTGTAAGGCTCTCCCAACGCCTGATGGTTGCCGGCAACGCCAGCGGTGATCGCGAATTGGAGATCGGTCACATCCAGTGCGGCACCTGCGTAGGGACTCGCAACAGCCAGTTCGAGAACGCCACCGAGCAGCAGCGAAATCAAAGGGTTATCCGACTTTGCCGGCACCCCCAACCGCCCTCCGGTAGTTTCGGCCAGGGCTCCCGTGTTGACATACACTCTGGCGAGGTGCTCACTCCCTAGCTGCTTCTCCATCAGTTGGAAGGAAGCGGCGTCAGAAAGCGGCGCTGGATTCTTCCCAGCAATCGAACTGAGTGTGGCGTTCAACCGCTCGCGGAGGTTGCTGGCAACATTCCGGTTTTCGCTGACAGCTACCAGTAGCTTGCCATCCAGTTCCAGGACATCCACGCCGGGATGTTCCGAGTCTGGCTGCCAGGACTTGCCGGAGATTTGCAGCAGCGGCTCAACGCGCTCGCGAAGTTTCGCCAACAGGGCGGGGTCTGCTACCTGCACATACGCAATGAAGTTGGCCTCTTCCCCCTCGCCGCCGGGGAGCAGTGCCAGGGCCACCTGTTGCCCCAGCAGTTTCTCAGCCAGCGACCAGGCATCATCCCCCAACTGCACTTCGACCAGCTTCCGCGCAGCTTCCACTTTGCCAAACCCTGGCTCTTGCTTCAGCTGCTGGTACTGCGGAATAGCGAGCACACTGGCCAGGTAGTCACTGTCACGCAGGCTCCGGATCACCGGGGCCAGGCTGGTGACTTCGACGAAGGCAATTGCATCTGCCGGCATATGCCTGGCCGCGGTTTGAGCCAAGGCGGGAGCTTGAAATCCCCCGGCGGCAAGCAACAGCGGCGCAATCACCGTCAATCGCCACGGTAGTAGAAACGAAGGGGCGAGCATGATTCGGGGGCTCCCAGAGAAAGGCGTTTCGCAGCGTTCAACATACCGCGTTGCCGACCCGTTTGAATACACAATTCTGACAACTTCAATCAGGGGTTCGCTGGGTTGACCAAAAGCTTGTGATTCACTTCGCCATATTTTCATCGCCCCGCATCGCCAGGGCTGGGCCCTGCTGATTGTTGCCGTTTCCTGCGGCCGATGGCTGCTTCGCTATGCCGGTGCGATTTGTTGGTACGGCAAGTAGCTGTAATATTTCGGTCGAGAGTCGAGGCGAACGTGCAACCAGGCGACTCCGCCTCCCGCCGTGCTGAGCCAGATTGGCTGCTCGCTGATCTGCTGGGAGACGGTTGTCCCGATGATGCGCCAAAACGCGTCCAATTGCGATTCCGGCGCGAGTCGCAAGAACGCGGCAAGATGGCCATAAGCATCCTGACCGGTTCGTGGAGAGGGAACGATCAACGTGGCGTCACGTCGAAGGTTGGCGAATGTCACGATTCCTTGATCCGTATCGTCATCCACAAAATAGTCACGGTAAGCGCTCGCATCCGTCGCGCGTGACGTAAATCCCGGGGAGTTGATCAGCACAAACTCAAACGGTTGGGCCGCGGTGCTGCGCATCAGAGCCGGCGTTTCCCAGCGAAAGGCCGGAAACGGCGACTCGGCAAGCAGTGCGGTGAAGTACGCGCGAAACGCGCTTTCGTTCGCCCACCAGTCGAGTACCTGCCCGAAACTTGCCGGGGCTCGTGCGCACAGAATCTGATACTTGCTGACCCGTCCGTGCTCGAGACGGTCGATGATGGCGTCGAACATGGCGTACCGCGAGGGGCTTTGAAAGATTTTGGCGCTATGAAACAGGCGAAGGGCGACTTCCGCATTTGAATCGGAGATGCTTGAGCGACGCTGAGACCGGGATCCTCCCTCTGCGAATTTCGGCGGTGAACGTGCTTTTCCCGTTCAAACCCGAAGTTATTCTTCGGGCGTTACCTGCGAACTCGCGGAACTGCTGGTCCGGTGCAATGGATCGAAGGCCCGTTTGGCTTCCTGCACGAATCGTTGCATCAATGTCTCGGCTGGATTGCCGTCCGCATTTTCCACGCCACTGGCCACATCCACGGCCAACGGTTGTACCGCCTCAATCGCCTGAGCGACGTTGTCGGCATGCAATCCCCCGGCCAACATCAAACTCGGGAGGCGCTGTAAGGCGTGGTACTGTCGGGCAGTTTCCCAATCGCACGTCTCTCCGGTACCGCCGTACTGCTCAGCATGGTAAGCATCCAGTAACACCCAACGGGGGAGTGCCCCTAACTTTTCGCAGTCGTCAAGGTACGTGGTTACCGAATCCAACCCGCCCGAGCCGCAGCTGAAAGGCTTTGATCGTGGTGCACTCGGCCATTGGACCTTTGCGCAATTGGACCAGCAGTTCCGGAGGTTCGTCTCCGTGAAGCTGTACGACATCGAAGCCGACGAGGCGCCAACAGCGGACGATCTCTTCGTACGGCGCGTTGACAAAAACCCCCACCGTACGCAGTTGGTGCCGCATGCCGAGCGAAATCGAAGCCGCCATCTGCGGCGTGACAGACCGCCGGCTCTCAGCAAAGAAGTTCAGACCAATCGCATCGGCACCCGCTTCGGCGGCCCATTTGGCTTGCTGCAAGTTTCGGATTCCGCAAATCTTGATACGAAACACGCGTGTCTCACTTTCCACGGTCTTGACCCACTTCTCAGCTTGCGATGCTCAGGCGTTGCCACCGCTGGAGAATGGTTGATCTTCCACGTATTTAAGCATAGTTCGTTCTTCCAGAGCAACCTGTTTGCGTTGGCACATTCATCCCCAGGCTCACCCCGTTCATTTCTCCCGGCGGCAGGAAATTGCCGGTGAGTCCAAGGTGCCTGGTACGCGGAACCTGCAGTGGGCATTGGCAATCTCCGCGCTGGTGGATGATAATAGAACACCCAAAGGACCCCACCCCTCGAATGAATCCGCGTCCCAGGCGCTTGGTCAATTGCTAAAGGCAAGACGTTGAAGGCAACCATTCACCTCCTGGCAACTTCCATCCCTCAGTCACACCGAGTGGCCTGTTGCTTGCTGCTGTTGGCAGCCGTCCCCCTGACTTCGGCACGGGCGGATGAACCAACCGTCGCCAAGAACGCGGCCAACCCCCAGGGCAAAACGCCAGCAGTGTCGGCGGATCATGCCGCTCGGATGAAGGCCGGCCTGGCATTGTTCAAAGAACACATTGGTCCGCTACTCAAGCAACATTGCCTGAAGTGCCACGGCGGCGAGTCGGTCAAAGCGGACTTTAATCTGGCGAATCGCAAGTCATTGATCGACAGCGGGTTGGTCGAATCGACCGCCGCCGAGAGTCACTTGATGGGGGTGGTCTCTCACACGGCCGAACCGCACATGCCGCTGGGGGGCGAGAAGTTGCCCAACGAGGCGCTGACGCAGCTTGCTCGCTGGATTGACCTGGGGGCTCCCTACAGTGCCCCACTTGCCGCAGAGAAGGTCGTTGCGGCGGGGGACATCCCCCCGATCACGCAGCCTGATCGGCAGTTCTGGTCGTTTGTGCGATTGCAGCCTGTCGCGGTTCCGAAGCTTGCGGCAGATGCCTGGTCGCGAACGGAGATTGATCGGTTCATTCTCGCGAGATTGCGTGAAGCTGGACTCGAGCCCCAGGGTGTGGCTTCGCGGCGTACGCTGATTCGGCGCGCGTACTTTGATTTGATCGGCCTCCCGCCGAGTGTGGACGAAGTCGAGTCGTTTGTGGCGGACCAAGATTCCGCTGCTTACGCGAAGCTGATCGACCGCCTATTGCAGTCGCCCCAGTATGGCGAACGTTGGGCTCGTCATTGGCTGGATGTTGCCCGATTCGCCGAGTCGCACGGTTACGAACAGGATTACGATCGCAAGAACGCCTATCATTACCGCGATTTTTTGATTCGGGCCTTCAATGCGGACCTGCCGTACGACACGTTCCTCCGCTGGCAACTTGCCGGAGACGAACTAGCGCCAGACAATCCACTGGCCCTGATGGCCACTGGATTCCTCGGTGGCGGTGTGTTTCCGACTCAGTTGACCGAGATGGAATTCGAATCCGCCCGCTATGACGAGCTGGATGATATGACCACCACCACCGGCGTGGCCATGTTGGGGCTGTCCGTCGGCTGCGCGAGGTGCCACAACCACAAATTCGATCCGATTTCCAGCTATGATTATTACCGGATGGCTTCGTGCTTCACGCGAACGATCCGGTCCGAAATTGATTTGGTCGTCATGCCGGATACCCCAGCCGTTAAGGTCCAGGTCAGCAGCGAAGGATGGCCGCATCTCAAGCATCATGCGGATGGTCGAGGGTATCCGCACTTTTACGAACAGACCTTTCAGCTCCAACGGGGCGATGTGCATCAACGCGCCGGCGTGGCAGATCCCGGCTTCCTCCGTGTGCTGGTGGCTGAAGACTATTCGGCCGAACAATGGAAGGTGCCGCCCCCCAAAGATTGGACCCGTACGTCGTTCCGCCGCGCTGCGCTCGCCAACTGGATGACCGATCCTCAACACGGTGCCGGGCATCTGGCCGCACGCGTGATGGCCAACCGCGTTTGGCAGCACCATTTTGGTCAAGGGCTGGTTGCGACTCCCAATGACTTTGGGGTGCAGGGCGAACCACCTACACATCCTGAGCTCCTCGATTGGCTGGCTGGCGAGTTGATCGCCGGCAAGTGGTCCCTCAAGGCTCTGCATCGGCAGATCATGAACAGCAGCGTCTATATGCAAACCAGTGCCACGCACGCCGAAGGGACCAAGAAGGATCCTGACGTCAAGTTGCACTGGCGCCGGGTTCCACGTCGCCTGGAAGCCGAACCGATTCGCGATTCGCTGCTGGCCGTCTCAGGGCTACTGGATCCCAAGATGTATGGTCCTGGCACGTTGGATGAGAATATGACGCGGCGGAGCTTGTACTTCTTTATCAAAAGGAGCAAGCTGATCCCATCTATGATGCTCTTCGACTGGCCTGAGCATTTGGTCAGCATTGGAGACAGGGCAACTACCACCACCGCCCCTCAGGCCCTGTGGTTGATGAACAGTCCGATTGCTCGCAAGGCTGCCCAGCAGTTCGCTGCCGCGCTTCAGAAAGATCCGCTGGCGAGCGACCAACCTGCATTGGTCGATCTGGCGTTCCGTCAGGCGTTTGGAAGACCGGCTTCGCCGAACGAGATCGAACGTGCCGCACAGTTCATTGCACATCAGACCGCGGTCTACCGCAAAGCGAGCGATCCGCAACCAGAAACGAGTGCCTGGATCGACTTGTGCCAGGTGTTGTTCGGGATGAATGAATTTGTCTATGTCGACTGAACCGAGGTCCTGAAACCATGTCGATCGAACCATCCAACCCAATTCCACTCACTCGGCGGCGCTGGCTGGCTCAAGCTGGAGGCGGAGCCGGTATGTTGGCGCTGAGTTGCTTGCTGCAAGAGGAAGGGTTATTGGATCAGGCGTCGGCCGCCGCTCCGGTGGACCGCGCGCTCGATCCCTTTGCCGTGCAGCCGACACACTTTGCCGCCAAGGCCAAGAGTGTGATCTGGATCTTCGTCAACGGTGGCCCGAGTCACGTAGACACCTGGGATTACAAGCCCGAGCTGGCCAAATGGGACGGCAAGTCCATCAAGGAGTTCGATCCAGAATTCCAAGACACCACCGGATTCTTTAAGAATGCGGTGGGGGCGTTAATGAAGTCTCCGTTTGAGTTCACGCCACGGGGCGAGTGTGGCAAGCCGGTACCGAGCATCTTCCCGCATTTAGGCAAACACGTGGACCAGATGGCCTTCGTCCATTCTGGATACTCTGAGAGTAACAACCACTCGCCGGCGTTGTTCATGATGAACTGCGGCTTGCCCCGGATGGGCTTTCCTTGTGTCGGTTCTTGGCTGACCTATGGACTCGGGAGCGAGAGCAAGAACCTCCCGGCTTTTGTCGTCATGAGCGATCCCAAGGGGCGAGGGCTTCCGAAAGGGCACGCGGCCAACTGGAGCGCAGGCTTCTTACCTGGTGTCTATCAGGGAACACACCTACGCAGCAGTGGACCGCCGAATGACAACCTGGTACCTCCGACCAAAATGACTGATGCAGCGCAGCGGCTCAGTTGGACTTGCTGCACTCACTCAACAGCCTGCACCAAGAGCAATTCGAAGCAGAGACGCAATTGGCGGCGCGGACCGAGAGTTTCGAACTGGCCTACCGAATGCAAACGGCCGCCCCCGAGGCGATCGACCTGAATGCCGAACCGGAGCATATCCACAAATTGTATGGTTTGGACGATCCGGCCTGCGACCACGTTGCCCGGCAGTGCCTAACCGCTCGCCGGTTGGTGGAGCGCGGCGTCCGCTTTGTGCAGATTTATTCTGGCGGGATGGAGATCAGAGAAGTTGGGACGGTCACCAGGATATTGCAGGCAACCATACCCAATTTGCTGGTGAAACAGACAAGCCGGTGGCGGGGTTGTTGGCAGACCTGGTCCAACGCGGCATGTTGGACGAAACACTGATTGTCTGGTGTGGTGAATTCGGACGGTTGCCAATTGCCCAAACCGGCAAGAAGCCTGGGCGGGACCACAATCCCCATTGTTTCTCAGCCTGGCTCGCTGGCGGGGGTGTGGCCGGTGGCGTTTCTTACGGAGAGTCAGACGAGATCGGTTACAAGGCCGCGGTGGACCGGATGCACATCAATGACCTGCATGCCACGATCCTGCATTTGTTGGGTTTGGACCACACTCGCTTGACCTACAAGTACAATGGTCGGCGGTTCCGACTCACCGATGTTGGGGGGAAGGTGTTGGTCCCCATTCTGGCGTAACTCCACCTGCTGGGTTATGACTGTATGCAGAAGCGCTCAGGCGACGAAGAAATAAATTCACATCCGAAGACGCGAAACTTGAAAATCGCTGATAAGTCCGCTAGGACTACATTCCTTCCGCGACCCGTATCGTCCTGAGGTTGACTCGAGCATGGCTGACGACGAAAAACAACCCGATGACGCCCCCAAGCGAATTCTCTTGGTCGACGACGACGAAGAGATTGTGCAATCGCTCAAGATGGCCCTCGAGTCACGGGGATATTCCATCTTGATTGCCCGAGACGGAAATCAAGGTCTGGCCATGGCCGAGCGGGAAGATCCCGACTTGATCATCCTGGACATGATGATGCCCAAGCGGAGCGGTTTCCTGGTTCTGGAGAAACTGCGCCGTAGCCGTCCTGTGCCGCTTCGTGTGATCATGATCACGGCCAACGAAGGAAGCCGGCACAAGGCCTACGCCGAGATGCTGGGCGTACGACTATCATTGGGGGCTGGCACCTATGCGGATAACGCTACCTGCGGAGTCTCCTGCACAGGGACCGGCGAATACTTCATTCGCCACGTGATCGCCTACCGAATTTCGGCTTTGATGGAGTTCAAAGAACTCACGCTCGAAGAAGCCACCCGACACGTGCTCGAAGACGTCCTGCCTGACGACATCGGTGGTGTGATTGCGGTGGACCGCAACGGCGCCATCTCCATGCGTCACAACACCACCGGCATGTCTTGTGGTGCCGCCGATTCTCAAGGCAAGTTCGAGATCAAACTCGGCAAGTAGGCAAGCTGCTACCGGAACATCCGGATCCCGCCATCAAAGTTTCGAGCTGATTGCGGAGGCGCGGCCGGAGTCCGACCAGGCGTGGGCCCCACCGTGGGAGTTTGCCACTCCAGAATGGTCTGCTGCGGCCGCTGCATCGGCTGAGGCTTGCCAACTTCGGCACGCTGCGGAGTCGAATTGTTCTCCGCCAACAGATGCGGCGGAACACGTCCCTCCTTCGGCTGCCAGCCACTGGACGGAAGCCGCTCGACCGGTGCACTGGCAACGGTCCGCGGTGAGCGTCCCTGTGAGTCATGCTGAGGAACGCCAGGTCGGGCAGATTCGGCCGACCAGCCTGAGGTGTTCCCCTCGGCCGAGGCGGCAGGCGTGCCAGTCGGTGCCACGGTGACCAACGGTCCGGCAGGCGTGACGCTCGCTTGATTCTGACCCCGGTAAATCAAATTGGGCTCAGGTCGAGGACGGCGAGGCTGGAGGGTGGCCGATGCGTTTTGGACCGGTGCCGAACGTACGGGGGCCGCTTGAATTGGCATCGTCACGGGAGGTTGGTTCGGCCCTGCCGGGCCGCCGCTGTTGATCGTTTGCCATCGGAGGACTCCTTGGCGAACCCAGTCCAACCAGTTGTTCTGCAGCGCACCCGGATTCGGGAATCCATAATGCTGCCGGGTGACTTCCACCCATTGTTCGTTCTTCAGCCCATCAGCCACGTACTCAAGAAACTTCTGGCGTCCCCCCTGCGAAATGAGAAACACCGCCAACGAATGCCCTTGGGCATACAGCGGCATCACGTCGCTAGGGTACTCCTTCATGCGAAACATGTGGCTGAACGAGATACCGCGTCCCGAACGGAGAAAGTGAATCAGCATTTTCTGCTGCTTTGCCCGTTCGCTCTCATGTTCGACGGTGGTGCAGGCACCTTCGTCCGCCCAGCGCGGCAAAGGCTGTCGAAAGTGCGAAGCGAAAATAGTATGTGTGACTTCGTGCGGCAGGACGCTGTCCAGAATCCGATCGAGCGGGCCTTGGATGTTCATCCGCCATCCGTAGACTTCGCCCCGATCAAACATGAAACTCGTGGCTCCGCCGGCTCCTAGATGCTCGCCAACACGAACGGTGATTGGGCACGGTTGCGACCAATCTGGCAAGGTCCGTGTCAACCAAAGTTGGGCCAGATCGCGACGGTATTGCTCCGCCGCCTGACCAATCTGTTCGGCCATCTGAGGAGTGGGGGCATCGACGGTGAAGTTGGGGGATTGGTATCGTGCTCCAAGGCACAACAACGCAACCATGGCCCAAACGGCAGGCATTCGACGAGCGTCCATGCTCTCTACTCATATTCGCAAGAGGTGCGATGGGTCCGTTCGCTGCATCCTTGCAGCTTTGTTGACCATTCGCGTCCGAGCAACTGGCCCAAACGCAGTCAATAGAACTCTCAAACTTGCCATCGGACGTGCTTATCGACGCTGCGGGGCTAACCGATAAGAGGACCGATTCCGCGTTCTCTCTGCTCACCAAAACTCAGGTGGCAGAAAAGTCGGCGAAGCGTACACAGTTTTGTGGTTCATCAAAACCCCGAGTTTCGCCGAAACGCCAGGACGCGTGCCAGCACGCTGCTCAACACCCTGCGCAAGTCCCGTACAGTTCCTTAGATGGAGACTACCCCACCCGAACGGAATTCCTGCGAAATCCCGCTGGCAATTCGTGATCGCGACGCAGAATGGCTCAACCGCGTGTGCTAGCAGAGGGTCCATCGGTTCACGGTTTGACTAGCAGGGTTGCCTAGGTTGCTCGCAACCTAGGTTTACAAGAGGCGTACTGAAATGCAACGTTCCATCTCGCATTTCACGAACCCGTCCACAGGGCACTCGCCATGACCGATGAGCGACGACAGTTCACAGACCAGAGGTACGTTCATTTTATGACCTTCTCCGTCTATCGTCGCCGGCGTCTGCTCGACTGGGACCGGCCCAAACGCATCGTCCTCGGCGTCTTGAACCAGTTGTTGGAATCCAAGCCTGCCTCCTGTGTTGGGTTTGTGATCATGCCAGATCATGTTCATGCCCTGGTGTGGCTGGACGATAGTTGGCAGTTGATCCGATTCATTCATAGCTGGAAACGGATGAGCAGTTACCGCATTCGGGCGTGGTATGCCGAGCAGGGGGATCAATATTTCGAAGGCTTTGGAAGGGGCGAGAAGTTCTGGCAGCCGAAGTACCACGCGTTTCAAGTTCACTCTCGACGGAAGCTGGAAGAGAAACTCCAGTACATGCACCTCAATCCGGTTCGGGCAGAACTGGTTCCTCAGGCAATTAATTGGCCGTGGAGTTCCGCCAGATGGTATCTGGAGGGACGTTCTGTGGGGGTGCCAATTTCATGGATTGACTGCTGACACAGAAGCGATTTCGGGGGGACGACACTCGACGTGTGTCTCTCGTAAACCTAGGTTGCGAGCAACCCAGGCTACCCTGGGCGTCCATCGGTTCACGGTTTGACTGGTGGTTGCGGAAACGAGCGCAGTTCGACAGGAGTGCCTGGCACATGGACGAGCGCGACTTCGTCAATTGTGATGCGCGTCGCAGCGCGCCGAAGACCATAGGGCGGAAGGACTGCTAGCGCGATGGTCTGCGCTGCCGGCAGCGGCGTCTGATGGCGAAAGAATTCTTCACAATCCCCCTGTCCGTAGGCACACACGAAATCAGCGAACGGGAGAACCAACCTGGTCCACTCCCCGTTGGGTACGGTCCGGCGAACGTGATAGAAGGCATAGTCGGCCCCTTGAGTTCGCGATTGGCTCAGATAATACGTAAAGGCGATCTCAGGCCGCGCTTGCCAGGACTCAGGCGGAGCGAATTGCTCCCACGGGAACTTCTCGGCGCGCGAGCCGACATAGACGATAAAGTCCAACATCAACTCGTCCCGCGCGGTCTTATGATCTGACTTCAGATCGAGCGCCAAGGCGTTCGCCGCACGCGCGGCCGGCAACATGATCCCGGTGAAACAAACTTCTTCGGTCCCACGTTGTTCGATCCGAAGCGACTTCCCGCCTTGTGGCCTGGTATCCACTCGCGACAACGTTGGAGGTTGCCAGTTCGGCCGCACCAGGTAAGGCGATTGGGTCAGGTCGATTGGTTCCTGGAAGAACGTGAAGGCCTTGCTCAGTTCCTCGGCTTCAAAATCCGCAGCCGTGGCGATGTGCCGGATCTGATCAGGCGGGAACTTCGGAAACGGCCGGCCTTCGCCGCGAGTGATCAGTTCCACCTGGTCCAGTAGGAATTCGCCGTCCGAAAGCCGGTTGAGATACAGATACAGCGGCTCTTGAATCCACCGCGTGTAATGGATGACCGGCGAGCTTCGTCCGAACCGCGCCCGGCGAAAATTGCGGGACAGGTGGTGATGAAGTGAAAACTCGACCGTCTCCCAGCGCGGCGCATCACCGGCACGCAATACTTCGGTTCGAGACCGAACGTCGCTATGGCCAAAGTAGACCGTTGGGCTGCCAACCGACAGTCGGACCGTTCCGCGGATCACCTTGATTCGCATCCGCACGGCGTCTGCCTCGGGAGGCAGATAATCTGGGCCGATCACGGTTGCCGTGTAGTAGTCTCGCCCTCTCCAGGGAAAAGTCTGCTTGATTGCAATGCGGCAACAGCGCCCCGCGGCCGAATCGTTGGTTTCGACCGTGACGCTGCTGAACTCATGCGCGCGGTGCTGCAATTCGTCAGGCCAAGAGTGATGCCGGATTGGCCGACTCGGTCCCGGCTGTACAGATTCGTAGTCTCGAAGAACTTCCAGTACCCTGGCAGCTTCTTCCGCACGCGCAAGATCCACGGATGAAAACGCACAACAGATCAGCACCAGCGCAACCCACGCCTGGAGCCCTCGGTTCGCGAAGGTACCAAGCTTCTGCGTGTGGAACGCATGATTGTTATTTTCCACACAACTCCCCCCTGCGTGAAACGAACCGCCGACTCTCCATGATACGATCAGCAAAGCGTCGGTGACAGATTCGCTTCGATTGCGAAATTGTCAATATGTAGGGGGACCACACTTCAACGGATCAATGGAAAAGCATGTCGCACCCCGTGGCACAGTGCCTGCTACTTGCCGTTGGAAAGCGCGCTCGAAGTGCCTGCGGCAGCCGATGAGTGCTCGGGGAGCCAATCGCGGAGATGCAGTTCGACATTTCGCCGCCCATTGAAAACGTTGATGATGGGCTGGAACGCGACCGAGAGTGAGCCGTTGTGTTGGCTCAACGGCTCCGCCCATTCAGCCTGACCGAAGGCGATGGCTCGCATCTTGATTCCGTTCTGAACCAGTTCTAAAGCGAGATGCCGTTCGCCAGCGCCGATGCATCGGGGAGGACGGGCCAACTGCACCTTGGTGGTACTCAAGACCGGTCGCGTGTTGCCTTGTCCAAAGGGTGCCAATAGTTCGATCTGCCCCACCGTCTTCAAGGTGAACGAACTCAACGGAGCTTCGGCGTCAATCTCGAGTTCGGCAACCCGCATCTCGTCCGTGAGTGCTTCCGAGGCATGTTCGCAGAACGAGGCACGAAAGGCGTCGAGCTGGGCCTCTTCGATTTTCAGACCGGCCGCGGCCCGGTGACCGCCCCAGTTCACCAAATGCGATTGGCATTCGGCGAGCCCGGCATACAGGTCGAACCCCGGAACACTACGTGCGGAGCCGACACCAGGGCGGGAGCCTGCCTCGTCGAGTGAGATCATGATCACCGGCCGATGGAAACGTTCGGCCAGACGACCCGCCACAATTCCAATCACGCCGGCGTGCCAGTTGCGGTCGGCAAGCACGAGCGCCGAGTCTCCCTCGGGATCGAAGTCTTCGATCGCTTGCTTGCGGGCAGCCAGGTAGATCTTACGTTCCAGGCTTTTGCGGTTCTCATTCAACTGGTCCAGATACTCGGCCAACTCGGTGGCTCGGCTCTCCGACTCGGTGGTGAGCAACTCCACCGCCAAACGTGCCTGACCCAGGCGACCTGCCGCGTTGATTCGAGGAGCAATCCCAAAACCGATATCTTCGCTGTCGTAGTAAGGCTTGTTGTGAGACTTCATTACTTTGAGCAACATTTGCAAGCCGAGCACCGGGCGTTCTTTCAGCCCTAGCAGGCCATGCCGCACCAGGATCCGGTTTTCGTCGAGCAACGGGACCACATCGGCCACCGTACCCAAAGAAGAAAGTACCATGGCCCGCATCAGGTACTCGCGATGATTGGGTTTGACCCGATCGGAGTCACTTGCTACCTGACACATGGCCCAGGCCAATTTGAATGCAACCCCCGACCCGCACAGGCCGTGGAACGGATACGAATGGCCAGGGAGCGCCGGATGAACCAACGCGTGCGCGTCAGGCAGTTCGGCACCAAACTGGTGATGATCGGTGATAATGAGGTCCAGCCCGAGCTCGCGAGCGCGGCGCGCTGGCTCAATGCTGGCAATGCCGCAGTCTACGGTGACCACGACCTGGGCACCGTTCTTGGCCAGGTTCTCGATGGCCGGGATGCTTAGCCCATAGCCATCTTTAGTGCGATGGGGAATGTGGTACTTCACCTTCCCTCCCAAGAGCTGAACTCCCAGGTAGAGCAAGCTGGTGCCGGTGATGCCGTCGACGTCGTAATCGCCAAAGATCACAATCTGCTCGCCGTCTCGGATGGCCTTGACCAACCGCTGCGCAGCCACCATGGCACCGGGGAGTTCGCCTGGGTCGCGGAGTCCGGTCAACCGAGGCTCGAGAAAATTCTGCGCCAGGTCCGGCTGGTCGATGCCGCGGCAAAGCAGCAACTGCGCCACCACCGGCGACACGCCGGCGGTTCGTTCGAGATTGCGAATCCGGTCCTGATCGTGAGGGCGAAATCGCCAACGTTTGGGCATGATCTTCCTGACGAGCCACGCTCTGAAAGGGGTGCGTTCCAAGAGGACCTGCATTGGACCAGATGCTATCACACAGGGCAAGACTGCGGACAGCAACCAGCAACCAGCAACCAAACGAACACACGACTCTGAGCTCAGCGTTTGGATCGCTGTCGCGATCGTTTCTGGCAACCGGGGCAAAAGAACGTGGCTCGTTGGGCTTGGACGATTCGCACCACCGTAGCCGTCTGGCAGGTGGGACAGGTTTCGCCCTCTCTGGCGTAAACGCGATGTTGCGATTGATAGCTGCCGGCCTGATTCAGCGCGTTGCGGTAGGTGCCATCACCGAGGGTCGAACCTTCGTACCGGATTGCCGTCAGCAAGACCTCGCGGGTGGCTGCATGAATCCGCTCCCACTGCGGTTTACGCAACGTGTCGCAAGACTGCTCGGGATGCACGCAGGCAACATGCAGGATTTCAGCGGCGTAGAGATTGCCAATGCCGGCCACAACTTTTTGGTCGAGCAAGGCAACCTTGATCGCCCGTCGGCTCGAGCCTAAGCGTTCTTGCAGTGCTGCGGGCGTGATCTGCAAAGCGTCTGGCCCTAACCTCGCAGGTCCCAAATCTTGCTCGAACTGGTCCGGCGTCAGGAGTTGCACGGTCCCCAGTCCCCGGCGATCCCAGAACAACAATCGGAGCGAGTCTGAGAGTTTCAGGCAAAGCCGTAGGTGTTGTTGGTTCGGCGGATCTGCCAGAAGAACCAGGCCAGTCATGCGCGGTTCGAAGATTAGATAGCCAGGGTCCAAGACCAACACCACGCGTTTTCCCACACGTCGGACTTCGTGAATGACCGATCCCGTTGCCATCTGGCGGAGCCCCTCACGGCTGGGGCTGATAGAGATTGGTCGGCAGGCGCAGGGGGGATGTTCGACCTGTTGGATGTGTTGTCCGACCACCGGCGCAATGCCCCGGCACATGGTCTCCACTTCTGGAAGTTCTGGCATGAGATCCGCAAATCCGTAATTACAACGTTGGGCCAACGCTCCAAGGTGCAAACTCTTCTTCGCCCACTCCGTGCAACTCGCTCTTGGTCTTGCGTCCACTGGCAACTTCGAGCATCAGGTCAAAGATCTGGTGCCCTACTTCCTCGACCGTAGCACCGTTGAGAATGACGCCGGCATCCACATCCATGTCGTCTTGCATCCGTTCGAACATGGGCGTGTTGGTGGCAATTTTAATCGAGGGGACCGGTTTGCAACCGAAGCAGCTTCCGCGCCCTGTGGTGAAGGCCACCACGTTCGCACCGCTGGCGACCATACCGGTGATACTGGCCGGGTCATAGCCAGGGGAGTCCATGAAGACAAAGCCCCGGCTGTCGATCGGCTCGGCATAGTGGTAAACACCTGAGAGAGCCGAGGTACCCCCTTTGGCGACCGCCCCCAAGGACTTTTCGAAGATGGTGGTCAGCCCTCCCGCTTTGTTGCCTGGCGAGGGATTGTTGTCCAGTTTGGTTCCGAACATGCCGGCGTATTTTTCCCACCAACGAATGCGCTCGACGAGTTTCTCACCAATGGCCTTGGTCTTGGCTCGGGCAGTGAGCAAATGTTCGGCCCCGTAGACCTCGGGGGTTTCGGCCAGAATGCTGGTTCCGCCGCAGGCGACGAGCAGGTCACTTGCGACGCCCAAGGCAGGATTAGCCGTCACGCCTGAGTTGCCGTCTGAACCTCCGCACTCGGTGCCTAAGATCAGTTCGCTGGCGGGAATCGCCTCGCGCCGCACATCGTTGACTCTAGGCAGCATTTCGGCCAAGGCGGCCAGACCAGCTTCGACCGTTTGGTTGGTGCCTCCGCATTCCTGAATGGTCAGCACCGGCGGTCCCCCTTGGGGAGCCGGCACTCCTTTGATCTGGACCAGGTTCCCTTGTTCGAGCAAGAACGGCAGCGAGGCAGTCTCGCAACCCAGCCCCACCAGGATAAAGCCCCCCACGTTGGGATGTTGGGCAAAGCCGGCCAGCACGCGGGCAAGTTGCTGGTGATCTTCACCGGCGAACTGCATGCCGCACCCCCCCTTGTGCGTGAGCGGGAGAATGCCGTCAATGTTGGGGTATTGCCGCAGCAGCGACTGGTCAAAGCGGTGAGCTATGTATTTGCTCACCGATGCCGAACAATTCACGGAAGAAATAATTGCGATGTAGTTGCGCGTGCCTGCCTTACCGTTCGCGCGACGATAACCTTGGAACGTTCGCCCTGTAATCGGCTCCGGCTCGGGAGGAAGCGAAGTACCGTACTCGTACTCGCGGTTCAACTCCCCGTTCTCCAGGTTGTGCATATGGATCCACTCCCCGGCGGCGATCGGCTTGGTTGCGAAGCCGATGATTTGGCCGAACTTGCGCACCGGCTCGCCGACTTGGATCGGACTGAGCGCGAGCTTGTGGCCAATTACCACGCGCTGCGAGAGCGTGACCTCGTACGGCCCTGCCAGAACCGACTGTCCTGCCTCGAAGGTTCGAGGAGCAATGGCGACATTGTCCTCCCCATGTAAAAGAATCGCATGCCCTGTGGCTGTATCAGGCATTCGCAGCGCCGCCTCGAAGTAAATTCATTTGGATTGATGGGACATAGGTGAAGCCCAAACCTCATAGCACGTCGCCAGGCTTCATAGCGCGTCGCTCGTGCTTTGTCACGGCAAAGTTTTCGGGTGCCATCTCCTCGCTTGCGTGGGCATGTTCGGATGCAAGCGTGGCGATACCGACTCCACTGCAGCATGGCTACGCGAGCGAGGCCATGGCATCCAACCCGAAATTCAAGCGTTGACGCAGTACCAGGCTTCCGCTTGGTTCGACTTGCAGCTTAGCGTTCGTCCGAAACCGGGGCAATGTCCGGCTGATTCGCAGTTGCGGCCTGGAAGTTTCGAATCTATGCTAAAAGGGTAATGGGTGGGAAAACCGTCAGAAGATCCCTCCCGAGGCTAAATGGTCAAGTTCTATATGTTTGCGCGTTTTCTCCCAATCCTGCTGATTGCTGCGTTGCTGGTTTGCCCAATCTGCTGCCATGCGACCTGGGAGGGTTCTGCGCCGCAAGACCATGTTTCCACTTGTTGCTGCGGTGCTTGTGCCAAGGTGATGCAGGAGCAAGGCCCTCACCAAACGCCCAACCGCGACCACGATGCTGACGAGTCCCACTGCCAGGGAATTTGCGGAGGTGCCGTCTTGGTGCCAGTTTGGCAATGCGGACAGCTGGATTTGAACGAACTGGCCCCGGCTCTCTGGTTGCCGGTGCTGCAACAACCTCACGACGCAACTCAATTGCCCCCGGGTCTGACGGATCGGTATCGACCGCCAGGGCATCTCGCCACAGGCAGAAACATCTGCTGCCTGATCAGCACCTTTCTGTGCTAGCTGCCACGGACTGCAACCCTCGTTGAGGTTGCGGTCTGCCAATGCATTTCATGCGCTGGGTATCGCGCTGTCGTAGCGCGATGTTGGTTCGTCACGAAGGCCGATGCTGATGTTCTTCCGTCTCTTGCCTTGGGAATATGCGGTTCGCAATCTGTTCCGCCGTCCGCTGCGCACGTTGCTGACATTGGCCGGTTTGACCACGGTGATCGTTCTGATCTTTGCCGTCGTGGGCTTCATCCGCGGCCTCGAACGTTCGCTGCAAGTCACCGGAGACAAGCAAGTGGCGATTGTGTTCTCATTGGGAATGGGTGAGAACCTGGAGTATTCATCGATCCCCATGCGGACCAGCGACCTGATCGCCGCCTCGATTCCTGGCATTCAACAACGGTACGGCCAGAAGTACCTGTCACCAGAACTGTATCTGGGAACGCAAGTCGATACCGGCCAGGGAGGTGAGCCAGCCATGGGGCTTGTCCGTGGCGTGACGCGTGGTGTGCTGCTAGTTCGCAACCGGGTGCAGATTGACGAAGGGGCCTGGCCGAACGCAGGCGAAGTCATGATCGGCCGCCTGGCCAGTACCAAACTTGGACGCGGTGCGGACGCCATGCAAGTGGGGGAAGAACTCAAATTCGAAGGGCGAACCTGGCGCATCAGTGGCATCTTCTCTTCGGATGGCGCGGCCTTTGAGTCAGAAGTCTGGTGCCGTCTGGACGAACTGCAACAAGCGTTGGAGCGGCAAGACTTGAGCCTGGTGGCCACGGCGTTTGCCCCAGGGACCCGGCTTTCCAATCTCGATCTGTTCTGCAAAGAGCGAACCGATCTCGAACTGCAAGCCACCGCTGAGCTGGAGTATTACAAAACCTTGCAGGAAGACTATGGTCCGGTTCGTTGGTTGGCGTGGCTGGTCGTTTCGTTGGTGGCCAGCGCCGGCGTCTTCGCAGGTCTGAACACCATGTACGGCTCGGTCGTAGGGCGGATCTCCGAACTCGCCATGTTGCAAACGCTCGGCTTCGTACGCAGGGCGATTGTGATCAGTCTAATTCAAGAAGGTTTGTTGCTTTCTGCAGCCGCAGGCTTGATTGCCACGGCGCTGGCGCTCACGTTCGTCCATGGCACAGCGGTACGGTTTACCATGGGCGCGTTTGCACTCCAGATTGACGGGATCGCCATTCTTGTTGGATGCGGGATTGGGTTGTCGCTCGGTATTTTGGGAGCCATCCCTCCCGCATTTCGCGCACTGCGAATCCCCGTGGTGGATGGTTTGAAAACGGTTTGATGGACATGTTTCTTGTGACGTTTCTTGTTTTCTTGAGGAGGTTTTAAGAGATGCAACTTTCACGGACGTTGATGACCTGCCTGGCTACCGGACTGCTGACCTTTGCCGGTTGTGGTCAAGGCGAAACCGCAGGCACGGCTACTCCCACCATTGATGGCACCAAGTTTCTGTTGGCCGAAGAGCCAGCAGGTGCCTCGAATGTGATCGAAGTCAAAGCGGCGGCCAAGGACGCGGACGAAGTTGTCATGGTGGGACGGATTGGCGGAAGCCATTCTCCCTGGGTAGAAGGCATGGCGGCTTTCACCGTTGTGGATCCCTCGCTCAAAGCCTGTAGCGATATCGAAGGGGACATGTGCAAAACCCCTTGGGATTACTGCTGCGAGCCCGATGTCGGTGCGGCCTCGGTATTGGTCAAAGTGGTGGACGAAAATGGCCAAGTGGTTCAGGCAGACGCCCGCAAGCTTTTGAACGTGAAAGAGCTCACCACCGTCGTGGTGCGCGGAACTGCCGAACTCGATGACTCCGGCAAACTGTTCGTGCTGGCTAACGGAATTCACGTTCGCAAGTAGCAACCCGTCCGAACGAATCAAGACTCCAGGCTCCCAGCCAAGCTGGGTCAATCTCATGAGCAGCGAAGTTGATTTACAGCAGCTAGCCATTGAACGGGAAGTACCCGTTGCGCAATCGGTGCGTCTCCGCACACACTTGCTCACACGGTACGTCTTGCCATTGGCGTTGCTCTTGGGATTTGCCGCCATCTTAGGCTGGGCCGCCTGGGATCTGATCTTCCCTCCACGGCCGGTGACCGTGATCCCTGTCATGGCTACGCAAGCCAAAGTGCAGCAGGCAGGCACAACGCTGTTTCAGGCAGCAGGATGGATTGAGCCTCGGCCCACACCAGTTCGCGCACCCGCCCTGGCCGCAGGCGTGGTCGAACAACTTCTCGTGGTCGAAGACCAACCGGTCGAGGCAGGCCAACCCATCGCGCATTTGGTACGAGATGATGCGCAACTTTCCTACGAATTTGCATTAGCGGACCAGTCTCTGAAAGAAGCAGAACTTGAACAAGCGAAAGCGACGCATACCGCAGCCATGACGCGCTTCGAGCAGCCGGTGCATCTGGCCGCTTTGGTTCGGCAGGCAGAAGTGGCCCTGGCCGGCACCCAGACCATGCTCAACAATTTGCCATTCGAACTGCGCAGCGCTGAGGCCCGACTAAAATTCGCCGAACTGGATTTTCAAGGCAAGAGTTCTGCCAAAAGTGCGTTGCCTGGCAGGACCGTGGATCAGGCAAGTGCGGACCTCGAAGCAGCCCAATCCGCCGTGGAATCAATCCGCGCGCGCAAGACTTCGCTGCTGGCAGAAAAGCAAGCCCTTAGCGAACGCCGCGACGCCTTGAGTACGCAGCTCGAACTGCTTGCGGATGAGATTCAAGCGCGGGACGAAGCCGCAGCCATGGTGAAAGCCGCGAGCGCCAAAGTCGAACAAGCGCGCGTTCGCGCAGCCGAGGCCAAGTTGCAACTTGACCGCATGACTGTCCGCGCCCCGGTTGCTGGACGGGTCTATCAATTGCTGGGCGAACCAGGCACCCGGGTCTCTTCGAACAACTCAGGCAACCACCCCAACTACGACAGCAGCACGGTGGTCACTCTCTACCGTCCGAAGAGCTTACAGGTGCGCGTGGACGTGCGGTTCGAAGATCTACCCCGTGTGCAACTCAATCAGCCCGCCAGAATTGCCAACCCCGCGCTAGCCGAGCCGTTGGTTGGCAGGGTGCTGTTTATCAGTTCGGAAGCGGACATTCAGAAGAACACGCTGGAAGTGAAAGTAGCCATCGAAGACCCTCCGGCGGTATGCAAGCCGGCGATGTTGATGGATGTCACCTTTCTGGCCCCCAGTGAGCCGCAAGAGAAGTCGGAGTCTACGGACCCGCTCCGGCTGTTCGTTCCCCGGCAACTGGTCCTGCAAGCCGAGCAAGGCTCGTACGTGTGGCTTGCTGATCGCCGGACCCATGTTGCCCATCGGCAGTTTGTCGAAACCGGCGCGGTGGGGGCAGATGGCATGATCGAGATCACGCGCGGCCTGACAGTAGCGAGCCGGTTGATTGCGAGTAGCGAAGGATTGGAAGAAGGAACGCGAATTCGTGTGACGGGCGAAGCAGACCACCTGACGCAGGGGGACACCACCGCCGCCAGCAACCAATTCACCACCATGAACCGCTTACCGAATGGAGAGGCCCACTAATGGCACTCGTCGAAGTTCGTCATGTGACTAAGGAGTACACCAAGGGGGACCAGACCATCACTCCCCTGGATAACGTTTCCCTGGAGATTCAGGCTGGTGAGTTCGTGTCGTTGATGGGGGCCAGCGGAACTGGCAAGTCGACGCTCTTGAACCTGATTGCCAGTATCGACCGCCCCAACCAAGGCAGCATTGTCGTGGATGGAACGGAGATCACCAACCTGAGCCGGACACGGTTAGCAAAGTGGCGTGCCTCGCACATTGGCTACGTCTTCCAGACGCACAACCTGGTACCTGTGCTCACGGCGTATGAGAACATCGAGTTGCCATTGTTGCTGCTGCCGATGTCGCGCGCCGAGCGTCGTCGCCGAGTGCTGGTGGCTTTGGAAGCCGTGCATTTGGCGGACAGGGCAGATCATTATCCCCGGCAGTTATCTGGCGGCCAGGAACAACGGGTTGGCATTGCCAGGGCGATTGTCACGCATCCCAAGGTGGTGGTCGCTGACGAACCCACCGGAGACCTGGACCCCGAGACTTCACAGCAGATCTTGCATCTTTTGCGAAGGCTCAACGAAGAGCTAGCCATCACGCTGTTGATGGTCACGCACGATGCCGAAGCCGCCGCCGTGGCGGGCCGGCAACTGGTGCTGCAGAACGGGAAGTTAGCAGAGTACACCACAACCGCTGCCAGCGCCGCGCGCTGAACTCACAGGCGAGGTATTGCACGATGCTCAAGTTCATCCCCTACGTTCTCAAAGTGCTCTGGCGTCATCGCTCGCGGACTCTACTGACAGTGAGCGGTTCGGCAGTGGCGCTGTTTGTGTTCTGCTTCGTTGGATCGGTGCAAGAAGGGATGAATGACCTCAGCAGTCGTCAGGCTGGCAAGCGTTCGCTGATTGTGTTTCAGTCCAATAAGTTCTGCCCTGCCACGAGCCACTTGCCGCAGGATTACCAGGACAAGATCAAGCAACTATCCGGCGTGCGAGATGTCGTCCCCATTCAGGTCTTTACCAACAATTGCCGAGCCAGCCTGGACGTGGTGGTGTTTTATGGCGTGCCACCGGGGCAGATTCGAATGGCGCGGGAGTTCGAACTGCTGGATGGTTCGTGGAGTGACTTTGAGAACCATCAAGATGCCGCGATCCTGGGCCAGGCGGTTGCCAGCAGACGGGGGATGAAAGTCGGAGACCGGTTCCAGATTGGTGAGTTGACCGTCAATGTTGCCGGGATCTTTGCCGCCGATGATCCGGCCGAAGACAGTTATATCTATTCGCACCTCGAGTATTTGCAGCGGCGAAAAAGTGAGAACCGTGTCGGCACCGTAACACAGCTGGAAGTTCTACTCGCGGCCGAAGCCGATCCCGAGGCCAAGTGTGCAGAAATCGACAAGCTCTTCCGCGGCGGACCGGTGCAAACGGACACCCGACCCAAAGGCATCTTTCAAGCAAGCGCGCTGGGAGATCTGGCACAGATCATCGAAATGACTCGATACCTGGCTCTAGCCTGCATGGGTTTGGTACTCTCGCTCGTCGCCACCACGACTGTCATGAGTGTGCAAGATCGGTCCAAAGAGCATGCTGTACTGCAGACGATTGGCTTCACAGGTTTCCGCGTCTTCGCGCTGGTGATTGCCGAGAGTTCCATCTTGAGCGTGGCCGGCGGATTGATCGGGGTCACGGCTGCCATGGGCGTGTTGTCCCTGGCTCAACTCTCGGTGGGAGCGGAAGCGGTGACAATCGCCTTCACCCCTTCGATTAGACTCTCACTGATTGCCATGGGGGTGGCTACTGTTGCTGGGCTTCTGGCTGGAATTGCCCCGGCGTGGCAAGCCGCGCGAACCGACATTGTGCCTGCCTTGCGACAAGCCTGACCCGCTGGGCAATTGCTGACAGATCGAGCAAGAGAACGAAGAGCAGACAGTTCTCCCAGAAGAAGATATGAAACAGCAGCAACGAAGAGAGATGAAACGCCAGCATTCCGCCCAGCAGCAGCCAGCGAATGGGGCGAAATATCAATGCCAATGGAGCGGCAATCTCTAAAGCTGTGATCAGGGGGAATCCCCATACAAAGAGTGTCCGCAGCAGGTCGTTCGAAAGCACGGTATGCCCTGTCTGCCAGGAGTAGTCAGAATTCGCATAGAGATTCTCAAGCAAAAAGTACTGAATGGCTCGGCCATTGAATATGCTCCAGCCTCCCCATGCCAGACGATGCAGTCCGACGAGCATGTACGATCCGCACAACATACCTGTGATGATGATCAGCGGCAGTGCATACTGGGCCGAATCACGATCTGCAGCCGGTGCCGAACTCTGCCGCGTGCGCCATACGAAGGCGTCTTGGCACGGGAACGCAGCCAGGACGAAGGCCGCAAAGAGTAGCACCAGTTCGCCATGGTTGGTGTGACCAAATCCGCGCAGCAGCAACTCATGCACCAGCAGCAGTACGCAAGCAGCGTCGATGGTGCGACGTGAGCCAACTCCGGCAACCACCACCCCCAACACAAGCACCGTTACCAGGCGAAGGGTCCAGAGCCAGAGCGGGTCTACCGCGCAGGCAGCCAGACGTTGACCAAACTGCCAGGTTGTAATCACGCCTGGCGCTTGAAAAGCCTGTTGCGGTAAATACGACAGCAAGTGCACAGGGCCCACCGCCAGCTTGAACAGCCAGATGCCAAACACCCACACCCTGAGCAATCCCAGGGCCGGTGCCTGCGCGTCTTCGTGAATCAACTTCCACACGGTGGGCACCTTTGTTATGTAGAACAGTTGTCCCAACTGTTCAGGGACCAATACAGTCGCTTCGCGTACTAATGCAGGTGAACAGTTGAGACAACTGTTCTACTCTTGGGCAATGAGTTGTTGCCCCGCTACCGGCACTCGCCGAACGATCTGTCTCTGCACGGGTGTATCCGCTCCCCGGTATCTGCTCGGCTCCAGTTCGCACTCCATCAGCTGCACCGCTTGAATGTGGGCTGACGACTCCGCGTTCGCCAGGTGGCCAATTGCGTTGAGCCAGGCATCCAGGGCTTGCTCGCTTTGCAGCTGATCTGACGAGTTACTCTCGTTCCACGCGTCGACCAACTCGCGCGTTCGATTCACCATCCGCCGACGATTCAACGGCGGCACGAGTTCAGCGGGGATCAAGGCGAGGACTTCGCCCTCGGCGGTCACTCCTTCGATTTCATAGAAGCGCACGGCTTCTTCTTCTGGCGAGCAGGTGTACATATCCCAACTGACAAATGGAAAGAAGACACGGGTTTGACCGGTGAGGTGTGCAAAGCAGGTCAGCAGTAGCAGGCTCAGCACAAACCATCGTTGGTCCGTTTGTACCTGGTGCAGCAGTTTGCCAATCCGCGTCCAGCCCAAGAAGAACGCCGCCAAGAGAAAGATAGCAGTGGACTCGGCGGCTACCTTGGCCGCCTCGGGCGGCAGTCCATACTCCCAGCGAAACATCACCGCGGAGGCGGTGACGACTAGCCAGAGCAGAATCAGGGAACGAGGTATGTTTCGCATGCGTAGGTGTGTTGGCAGAAACGTTATAGGCGAGAAGCCGTTGAGTTTGGTGTGGATGCCATGGCTATGTAGAACAGTTGTCTCAAGTATACGTCGTATAGAAACTCTGGAGTTAGTAGACGTACGATACCTCTGATTCATTGATTCTCAGGACAATGAGATTTATCTCAAGAAACATTCAAGTCGTGAATTTGACACCGGAAGAATGTGACCTAGTGTTTATCAGAGAAGTCGATAAGCAGACGCAAGCTGTTGGGTGTTCACCCAGTTGCCGTTCAGGCAGCAGCGAGCGCGTGTGAATCGGGTTCTAGCCTCAAGATCCTCGAGAAAGGCATACCGGTCGTAAGGCCGGGGTCGCAAAGCCAAGGGTCGCTTGAACACGTGAGATTGAGCGATTGCCTGGTTGCCGAAAGGGTCCGATGTTGGTCGGCATCACCGATGCCGTGCGACGAATTGGACAGCCGGATTCAACGGGAAACACGCGAGGCGATTCGTCGTGCGAGCGGGCTTTGCAGCTCCTCGCGTACAACGTACCGGTCGGTTCCGACCAACAGCCCGGCTCTTAATAAGCCGGGGGGCTACTACCTTGAGAGGGATGAGTACATGAAGACGTTTGTATCGAAAGTTCGGCATTTTCTGGAATCCGAAGATGGCCCCACAGCTGTCGAGTATGCCGTGATGCTGGCCCTGATCGTGATTGTCTGCTTGACGGCCATCACCGCGATCGGAACCAACGCCAGTAGCACGTTCAACACCGTTTCGCAGTCGTTGGGCACCTCGACCTCAAGCACGTAAGCATGACGGCGCCACGCTGTGGCCAACGGCGTGGGCGCTTTCTACCAATCTTTTGAATTCTGGAGATGCATTCCATGAAGAATCTGGCCCTGAAAGTTCGTCATTTCCTGGCATCCGAAGACGGCCCCACCGCGGTCGAGTATGCCGTGATGCTGGCCCTGATCGTGATTGTCTGTTTGACGGCCATCACCGCGATCGGAACCAACGCCAGTAGTACGTTCAACACCGTTTCGCAGTCGTTGGGCACCTCGACCTCGAGTACCTAAGGTTGCCCCGTTGTAGAGATCGCTCGCCGGAGAACCGTTGTACCGGCAGACGAATCGCCGTCATCCCCGCCTTGGGGTTCCCCCGGGGACTCCAAGGCGGGTTTGCGTTATGACTGCCCACTTTCGCGATAAGCGTGGGCTATGGTTGATTAGTGATGATCTAGTTTTGGTGGCTCATACGAATCCAGGCCGTGCCGCCTGCGCGGTATTACCCCTCCGTCCGCGGGCACGAAAGGCCCGACCTCAGGAACCCAATCATGAACGAAACACTCGCAGAGAATCTGATCCAACATTGGAATGTCTGGCTCGTGACGGTCACGCTCATCGTAGCGGCCGTGATTGACGGATATCAATTGAAGGTTCCGAACTGGTTGACATTTCCCATGATCATGTCCGGCTGGCTGTACTGTGGTGTGGTCGGCGGTTGGGAAGGATTGGGACTAAGCCTGTTGGGTACCGTCGTGGGGTTGGCCTTGCTGCTGCCACTGTACGCCATTGGCGGAATGGGAGCTGGCGATGTCAAGCTGCTGGCCGGAGTCGGGGCCTGGGTAGGAGCCATGGTGACTTTTTACGCGTTCTGCCTCTCGGCGGTCGTGGGTGGTGTGATCGCCCTCTTGATGGTGGGCTACCGCCGCACGTGGAAAAAGCATCAGGACAACGTGGTGATGATCTTGAACGAACTGGTGACGGTTCGGGACCCCAGCCAGATCTCCGAACTGGCCGCTGCCCGCAAACAGTCCATGTTGCTGCTTCCCTACGGAATTCCCATTGCCATTGGCACCATTATCTATTTTGCATTCCATGGCATGTCGGTTTGAACAATGAACGGGCCTGCCAGTGAGGCTGACCGACACTACCGCCGCGAAGGACACCAGAATGAACCGTTGCATCCCAGAAAATGTTGATCCGTCGAGTGCGCGCTACCGTTCGGGAAAACGCCAACGCCGACGCGGGGCCGCTGTCGTTGAGTTTGCCGTGGTTGCCCCGGTGTTCTTTCTGCTTGTGTTCGGACTGATCGAATTCGGCAGAATGGTGATGGTCCAGCAGGTGATTACCAACGCAGCACGCGAAGGATGCCGACAGGCGATTCTGGATGGGGCAACCGCCACGGAGATCGACACCATTGTGGACGACTACCTGGCGGCCGCGAACATCACTGGTGGAACTGTAGTGATAGATCCGACAAACCCCAGTACTGCAGGTGCAGGGGATTCTATCACTGTTACGGTGAACATTGGATTCGGTCAAGTTAGTTGGCTCCCACTGCCAATGTTTCTAAGCGAGACCACCCTGAGCGCAAGCACCGTGATGCGACGTGAAACGGTCGATTGACCCGGATAGGTAAGGATCTCCGCACACGGGGAACGATCCCCAAATTCGACACAACTGATTCAAAACGCCCTGTTAGGGCAATGAGCACTTTGGGTTCCCATTCATCTTTCAACAACTGAACCAGTGCGGTGTGGCTTTCATTCCGACTGGCGACCGATCCCACCGATCTCGGGAGTAGATACATGCGTCCTAAATCCCTGATACTTCTTGCCCTAGCTTTGGGGTGTGGATTGATCGCCTCGTTGGGGATCAACCAGGTGATGTCTCGTGGCAACGCTCCGGTGGTTGAGACGGGTGAGACCGAACCGATCTTTGTTGCCTTGCATGACATCGAACTCAACGACCCGATCACGCCTGACAAGGTGAAGTTGGAGAAATGGCCCAAAGGCAAGGTCCCGGTGGGCTCCTTGACCAAGCTCGAAGACGTTGAGAATCGTCGGGCTCGGGCGAAGTTGTTCGCTGGCGAACCGATCCTCGAAAAGAAGCTGCTGGCCAAGGGTGAGTTGGGCGAACGTCCCACCGATCACATCCCACCAGGATTTCGTGTGGTTGCTGTCAAAGTGGTCGCGGCGGCGACCGGCGGTTACATCGTCAACCCTGGCGATCACGTCGACCTGCTGGTGCACCTGGTTCGCAACCTGAGCCGAGGCATTCCAGAAACCACGACCAAGACCTTCTTGCAGGACGTGAAGGTGTTTGCCGTCAACGATATCATTACCGACACCGAGGGGAAGGGAACGATCACAGCCAAGACGGTGTCGCTGCTCGTTAAGCCGGAGCAATCAGAATTGGTGACCCATGCCGCACGGTTGGGTAACATTTCGCTTTCCATCCGTCCCCCGCATGACACCGAGACGGTGAAGACCGACGGTGGCACGGCGTCTGACATTTTTGGCGAAGACGAGTCGATCCTTCCCTCCAAGCCGCAGCAAAGTAATCAAGCGTCGGACATCGCCCAACAGTTGCAGCACTGGTTTGGCAGCATGAAGCAGGCCAAGACCCAGATGCAAGCGACGCAAGAGCCCAAGGATGACACGTTCCACATGACCGTGTTCTCGGGCACCGAACCCACAGAGATCACGCTGGTTCGCGAAGGCCAGACCGGCATGTGGCGCGAGGCGAGAGCGGCCTCCATGACCCCACCAGCTACAGACGACTACCAGACTCCCATGGGTTCCATGCCAGGGGGGCTGCCGTTTGGGTTGGATTCCACCAGCCAGCCTTCTACGTTAAAAGACCCTGGCTCCAACGATAGCACTGGTAGCTGGGGAGACGATCGAGAGCCGGAACTTCAAGTACCAACCGAATAGGCATTGGTTACTGGTTTGCCAGACAGAGGTTAGCGCCACTCCTGCCGCGCTCGTGCAAGATCATGCAGCAACCAGATTGAAGCAATTGGCCCTTGGGTGCCGATTGAAACGAATGCAATCAATCTAAGCGGTTGCTTGAAACTGCACTTTGTGACGTTGTCTGCCGATGGATGTAGTAGCGAAGCCCGTGCTTTGTCGAATGGATGCAGATGTTGCAAACGTTCAGCTGCTGCAGGATGACCATCGCAACCAACCCTCGGGTGTGTCGCAACAGCTTGTCCTGGATGTCTCAACGTAATCTCGATCAACGATTCGATAAACGTAGCCGGTCTTTTCGGGACCGGCTGCTTCGGCATACCGTGACGGGCAAGGATGCCCGATGGTGCCTCAGATTCCGACCGTTTCAAGGAAGAACGTGGAATGTCTCACACGCGCTGCAACGGGTTTGTGCTGCTCGTGGCGATTGCTGGCCTGTCCAGTTTCGTCAATCCTGTCTCGGCGCAGCCTCCTGAGAATCCGTCCATCATTCATAAGATCGAGAAGACGAACGAGCGCTTGGAATTGATTGTCAATACCTCGCGCCGTTTGAAACTCGACAAGAAAATCCCACAAACGCAGGTCAACAATCCTGAGATTGTGGAACTGCGCCCTGTCTCGCCCAACGAAGTGCTCGTGGCAGGCAAGAAGCATGGCGTGACGCAGATTGTTCTCTGGGACGAGTCCGACAAGATCTACACGATTGACGTGATCGTCTATCCGGACTCGCGTCAGTTTGAAATGATGCTCAAGATCGCCTTCCCCAAGAGCAGCTTGAAGGTCTACCCTCTGGCGAACAGCGTGGTGCTGTCTGGCCATGTGGACAACCCGGTGCATGTCAGCAAGATCGTCGAGATTGCCCAGGATTTTTATCCCAAGGTGATCAACAACATCACCGTGGGTGGCGTGCAGCAAGTGCTGCTTCATACCAAGGTGATGGAAGTTTCGCGTACCAAACTGCGGGCCGTGGGTTTTGACTTCGCCCAATTCGCCCCGGACGAGTTTGCCGTGTCGGGCGTTAGCGGTCTGATCAGCTCGTTTACCGAAGCAGGCACCGTGGCACGCGGACCGAACTCGATCTTCAGTTTCGGCGTGACCGGTGACAACTCTGCCTTCTTTGGCGTTGTCGAAGCCTTGCGACAGAATAACCTTGCCAAAGTGCTGGCCGAGCCCACGTTGGTAACGGTGAGCGGACGTCCGGCATTCTTCAATGACGGCGGTGAATTCCCTGTGCTCATTCCCGCCGGTTTGGGAACCGTTTCTGTGGAATACAAGAAGTTTGGCACGCAAGTGGACTTTGTCCCGATTGTGCTGGGCAACGGCAATATCCGCTTGGAAGTTCGGCCACGGGTCAGCGAACTCGATTCGGCCAACTCGGTCAACTTCAATGGAACGGAAGTCCCGGGTCTGCGTGTTCGTGAAGTGGATACCGGTGTCGAAATGCGAGCAGGGCAAACTTTGGCTCTGGCCGGTTTGGTCCAAACCCGCACAGACAGCGTTGTGCGAGGTGTGCCTTGGATCAGCGAAGTTCCCTACATCGGGGCGTTGTTTCGCCGCGTTCGCGAAGAGAAGAACGAGATTGAGTTGCTGATTCTTGTGACGCCCGAATTGGTAGATGCCATGGACGCGCACGAAGTTCCTCCTTGCGGCCCCGGCGAGTTCACCACTTCGCCCAACGATTGGGAACTGTTTATGAAGGGCTATACGGAAGTGCCCCGGTGCTGCAGTGATGGAAGCTGCGAATCGTGCCAACAGCGCGGCATGTCCATGCCGATGCAAGGCGGGATGCCGATGCAAGGCGGGATGCCGATGCAAGGCTCCATGCAGTTGCGAGTGCCAACGCACGTACAACCTGGCGGGACGTATGTCCTTCCACCCGAAGCGGTGCCATCCCAACCAGTAGCACCGCAAGAACCGCTTCCCACTCCGCAACCGGACCAGGGAGCTGGAGCTCGCCGATCGAATGCCGCTCCGTCACGCCAATTCACTCCCACAAAAGCGGCAGCACCGCGGAATGCCACCGCGCCGACCAGCCCTGGCGTCTACAACCAGCGCATTCCGCAGAATCCAACCACCAGTAGCCAGACAAGTGCCCCACAAAAGCCGTTGGGGCTCATCGGGCCGACCGGATATGACGTACAAAGGTAAGTGGCTGTTAGTACAGGCATCTGAGTCAGCGGTGCTTGATCACTCGACTCGAAGCTTTTTTCGTCTCTAACGCACGACACTACGGAAACGCAACAACTCAGCGTCAAGTGACACCGTCCGTTGGTTGCCTTCCGGTATTAAGAAACGTCTCGAAATCGCACCATGAAGAACGTTCTCCGCCTAGCCATCGTCGACCCTAGCGATTCATCGCGTGATGCGTTGAAAACCATGCTGCTAGGTATGGACGTGGTATGGCTCGAGGCCGAGTGCTCACGGTACGAGTTCTTTGGGGACGTGATTGCCCAAACAACTCCGGACGTTGGCATCGTCGCCCTCGACCATGATCCGGACCGGGCGTTGGAGTTGGTGGCAAAACTCAACGAATCCGCCCCTGAGTGCAACGTACTGGTCACGAGTTCTTCGACAGATGGCAACTTGATCCTGCGTGCCATGCGGGCGGGAGCCAAGGAGTTTGTCTCCCAGCCAGTCCGGATCGATGATCTGCTCAGCGCCTTGAGCCGATTGGGGGATCGTCGTTTTGGTCGTGGCGAAAGACGCGCTCGCAGTTGTGTGATTGCCGTGGCTGGTGGATCCGGTGGGGTTGGTACGACCAGCATTGCCGTCAATCTGGCCTGTGCCTTGGCGCAAGACCCGCAAGCTTCGGTGGCCTTGGTCGACCTTGATCTCAGCTTGGGTGACGCCGATGTGTTCCTGGATACCATTCCGGATTACACCTTGGTGGACGTCGCGCAGAACGTCACCCGACTTGACTTCACGTTGCTCAAGAGATCGCTCACCAAGCATTCGTCGGGGCTGTTCTTGCTTCCCCGGCCTGTGCAGATGGATGACATGCGGCTGATCACGCCGGATGATCTCAAGCGCGTCATCAGCTTGTTAAAGGCCACGTTTACCCATTTGGTACTCGATGTGTCGAAGGGGTACACGCCCAATGACATGGTCGCAATCAGCATGGCCAACTACACGTTGATGGTGACGCAGATGGACCTGCCTTGCCTACGCAATGTGGTACGCCTGTTGATGTCACTCACAGAAATCGACGGGGTTGATGACAAGGTCAAGGTAATCGTGAACCGCGTCGGTCTGGGAGACGACTTCATCAGTTTGAAGAAGGCCCAAGAGACGATTGGACGCGAGATCTTCTGGCAGATTCCCAATGACTACCGTGTGATGGTCGAAGCCCGCAACAACGGGATTCCGTTGATCGAACAGTTTCCAAGGCTGCCGTTACTCAGGCCATCGTCAAACTGGCCGAGGCACTCAACGGTGGCGGCGAAACCATTGCCCCTGGGACAGATCCACTCACCAAGAGTTCCATCAGCCGGCTGTTCGGCTTCTTGTCCAAAGACAAGCAGGGCAAGTAGCCCCCCGCAGGGCTTCTCGTCACTCGCGGAATGTGGCTTTCTAAACGGTGTGCGTCGGCACCCCGACGGACCTCTCTTTGACCGTCAGCCACCACCGGTTTCTCCATGTTGCCTGGCGGCGAATCCTGTGGTGTTTTTGCCGCATACGCATGTGTGTTTTTGCCGCATGAGTCTTGCGACCACACTCCACCCACTTGGAGTTTGCATGCAAGTCCCCTCTCTCAGCGAAGTTGGGAGATTCGCTCGATCAGCAACATGGCCTAAATCGTGAGCTATGTTTGCTTGGGTCACAGGTCTGTTCACTTAGGCACCTGACAGTTTCGTCAGAAACGGCATTAAGTGAATCGCCCGACACAACTGACCCGCCACGTTTGCCACCCCGGCTCGTGGTGATTCCACGGCGAAGACATTCACGCAACACTGTCCCTGCACGAAGCTAATGGATAGGTGAGGATTGATTCATGAAAAGCCCCTTTCCTGCTCGCGGCGAAAAAACCAAAGATACCGACTTCGAAGATTTGAAACGGCGAATCCATAGCAAACTGGTGGACAAGCTGGACCTTTCGCGTCGGTGAACTCGAGGGTGACGTCCTCCGTCGCGAGATCCGCCTGGTGGTCGAGCATCTCTGCGACACCGAAGACACGCTTCTCAACCGCAACGAACGAGACCGACTGGTCGAAGAGGTCCTCGACGAAACTTTTCGGCCTGGGTCCGCTCGAAATGCTGCTGAAGGACCCGACCATCAGCGATATCCTGATCAACGGACCCAAGAGCATCTATGTGGAACGTGGCGGCAAGATGGAGAAGACCGCGGTAACATTCCGCGACAATGACCACTTGCTCCAGATTGTGGACCGCATCGTTTCGAAAGTCGGCCGGCGAGTCGACGAGGTCTGCCCCATGGTAGACGCTCGGTTGACGGATGGTTCTCGTGTGAATGCCATCATTCCACCGTTGGCACTGGACGGAGCCGCGGGTTTCCATTCGCCGATTTGGCTCCAACCCCCTCAAGCTCGAGGACCTGCTCAACTACAAGGCGTTCACCCCCGAGATGGTGATGCTGCTGGAAGGTGCCATCAAGGCCCGGCTCAACATCATCATCTCCGGCGGTACTGGTTGCGGTAAAACGACGCTGCTCAATACGCTGTCGAGCTTCATCTCCAACGCCGACCGGATCGTCACCATCGAGGACGCGGCCGAACTGCAGCTGCAGCAGGACCACGTCGTCCGGCTGGAAACCCGTCCCGCCGAACATCGAAGGCAAGGGAGCCATCACGGCCACCGACCTGGTCCGGAACGCCCTGCGTATGCGTCCCGACCGGGTGATCATCGGCGAAGTGCCGCGGTGCCGAAACGCTCGACATGCTTGCAGGCCATGAACACGGGTCACGAAGGCTCGATGACCACCTTCCACGCCAACACGCCCCGTGATGCCGTGGCTCGTATCGAGACGATGATCACCATGGCCGGTTTCGAACTGCCGCTGAAAGCCATGCGTCAGCAAGTGGCAAGTGCCGTGGACTTGATTGTCCAAGCCAACCGCCTGCAAGGTGGACCCCGTAAGATCACCCACATCACAGAGATCGTGGGAATGGATTGCAGGATACCATGTTGATGCAGGACATCTACCGTTTCATCCAGTACGGCGTCGACGAGAACAGCCGTTCCTGTGGGCGATTCGAAGCCACGGGCATCCGTCCCACGGCCTTCATGTACCGTCTCGAATCGGCCGGCGTCCGTTTGACCATCCGCCCGCCTTCCGGCAGCGTGACCATGTTGACAGACTAACCAGTAAGACACCAGGACTGCGAGAAAGTCTCATGTTCGCCTATCGTCTAATCGCGATCGCTGCATTCGTCGGTGTGCTGCACTCGTCGCCGGCGTAGCCATGATGTTTCGTGGCCGGCGGATGATACCGTAGAAGACCGTCTGGAGGTGCTGGCTGGAGGGGGCGAATGCGGAGCGCAAGCGGCGGCTGGACGCACAGAACCGTCGCTGCTGCACGGCCTTCGCTTGGACGAAATGCCGGGCGTATTCGAAATGATGGTGTCGCGATTCGGAAGGTTCGCCACGCTGTTCGAACAAGCCGACATGTCCACGCTGACCGCCCCAAATTCTTCTTGATCGCCGGTGCGTTGGGCGGCCTTGGCTGCAGTGGTGTGCGTGGTGCAAGGTGGAACCCCTGCATCGTGAGTTTGGTACCACTGGTCGCCATCGCTATCGCCGGCCTGCCGCTGATGTGGCTCATGGTCCGCCGCAAGCGGCGTTTGGCTGCCTTTGCTGGGCAACTTCCCGACGCCTTGGAACTGATCGCCCGAGCTCTGCGTGCCGGGCATAGTTTGGCATCCGGCCTCAACCTGGTAGCCAGCGAGATGGCAGATCCCATTGGCGCAGAGTTCGAGCGCGTCTTCGAAGAACAGAATCTCGGCGTGCCGCTCGAAGATGCCTTGCAGAACATCTGCGAGCGCGTCCCGAACTTGGACCTCAAGTTCTTCGTCACGGCCGTCGTGCTGCAGCGTCAGACCGGTGGTGATCTGGCAGAGATCCTGGACAAGATTGGCTACCTGAT
>CALOEH010000158.1:0-68634 GCA_942492195.1 uncultured Planctomycetia bacterium
TCGCTCGGAGCGGTTCGTGTTGGTACTAGAGATTTCGCTGGTGGTATTGTCACCGGCAATATCATGTCCGGAGAGCGTGAACGTCGCTGTGCTGGTGGACTGACTGGTGGCCGAGGTTTGCACCGAATGGTGCGTTTTGCTGGTCTGAGCGTTGATGGATGTGGTCGTGGATGCATCGCTGCTGCGGTTGCCCAGGATCGAATTACCGCTTGTGGTGCCGGTTCGATCGACCGTTCGTTGCTGGGTCGTGTGGATGATCAGGGCATTGTTCTGGGAATCTTCCTGATCGGTGGCGACGGTGTAGGAACTTTCGGTTCGTTGATACGTGCCCAGGATCGAATTACCGCTTGAGGTGTAACTATCATCCGAAGTGCTGTTGGCAACGAGCGTGGTCTGTAGCGAACCGTTGGTGGAGGTCTCGGTGATGGTGGACTCGTTGGTACCATTCTCCGAGGAAGTGTAGTTTCCTAGGATCGAATTTCCGCTCTTGGTCACCGTAACGTCGGAATCACCACGCTGCTTGATGGTCGTGACTGACGTGTCGTTGGTGACGTCCCGGACGAAGGTCGACTCGGCATGCCGATTTTCAACTTCCGTATACACGCCTGTGACAGAATTGCCGGTGCTGGTGAGCGATGACGTTGTGACATCGTCCCCGTAGGAAACGGTCTCCCGGGACTGATTCGTTTCCGATTCGATGGTATTCGAAAGCGTCAGCGCGACGCGATTGTTGTTGAACGTGCCGGTGATGGAGTTGCCAATGTTGGTGCTCGTTGACGTCTCTGTCTGGACGAGCGTGCCGGTTGTAAAGAGCGTAGCTTGATTGGTACTTGTTTCGACTTGATTGAGTGTCGAAGTCTCGGTCGTTGTGGCGGTGAAGGTACCGCTGAACGAGTTGCCGGTGCGCGTTACCGTGTTCGCGCTGATAAGACTCGATTCTCCCGTCGTGGTGAGGGATTGGTTCGTGGACGTTGTGGAAAGCGTGGCGGAGCGATTGTTCGCCACCGAAGAGCTAGTGTCTCCGGTAACCGTGTTGTTGGCTTCAACAATCCAAGCGTCGTCATCCGCAATCAGGTCCGTGGTGGTCGACGAAGACTGGATTGCTCTCGACCTCATGACGGGTGACATCCGCCTGGTACATATGATCGACGTTATTGACGCCGGTTACGGAATTACCGTTGCGCGTAAGCTCCCCGCTGCGAATGGCGGTTTCTGTCGCACTGGTCGTTAGGGACTGATTCTCGGAAGACTCGGTCGACGTAATCGTGGTGGAATGGGTTTCGGCAAAATCGTATGTACCAGTGATGGAGTTGCCATCGCCATCGGAGGTAGTCGTGGCCGTGGTGCTGGTCACAAGGGTCCGGAGATACGTCTTGTTCTCGGTGGTCTCACTGGAGTTTGAGATGACCTGAGAGTTTCCGACGCTGGTAAATGTGCCGGATAAGGCGTTCAGGTCCCGCGTTTCCGTAGCGGTTGTCGTGGATGTGGACGTTTGGGTGGTGGTTGAGTCCTGGTTTCTCTCCAGTCTCTCGCTGGCGGATGTTCCGTCGCGAGTTTCGACTCGGACCACCTCGCCGGTGATTGCATTTCCCGTCTCCGTTGCCGTGACATGGCTGTAGTCGTCGGAGGAGGACGTAGCGGTGTAAGACTGGTTGATATCCGTCCCGCTCTTGGCGGACGTTGATGTTTGATTGGAAGTGCGATCGAATGTCCCCAGAATCCGGTTGCCGACCTCATCGATCGACTGGTCCGAGTCCGAAACGTCCGTTGAGCTACTGCTAACTCCCTGGCTGGAATCAACCCGATCACGCGTGCTGGAACTACTGCTGGTGCGGGCAAGCGTGTAGTTGCCGAGGATCGTATTACCGGACTCGGTCAAGGAAGAGGTGGAACTTGATGTGCCCGTGAAATCTTCTTCGTACGGTTCGTTCGTATGTAGCGAAGTGATGGTCTCGACATCGACGGAATCGCTGCTCTGGGTGTACGAACCGGTAATATTGTTTCCGCTTCGCGTGGAGGAAGAGCTTCCGGAAATGTCGTGCGTGGTGGTTTGAACCCGGTCGTAGTTCGTATCGGTGGCCTGCGAATGCCCAGAGTAGGTTGCGGTTTCGCTTGTCGAGAACACGCCAGAAAATTCATTGCCTGTCGAGGTCGAAGAACTGGAGATGCTGGTATTCTTTTCAGTCTCGACGGTCTGCGTCTGATTGGTATAGGTGCTATCGACGGTTTGGCTGCCGCTGGCCGTCCGATCGACGGATGAGGTGCCTAAGATCGCGTTGCCGCTTTGGATAAGCGTTTCGCTTTGAAGCGAGGTGGTTGTGGATATGTCGACAGACAAGTGACTTGCGGTACGCGTACTCGTATTGCTGACTTGAGCCGTTTGCGTGAACGAACTCGCGGTCGAGATGGAGTTGCCTGTTTCTATCTTGGTGAAACTGCTGACGGCGTTCTCATCCCCTACGGAACTGTACGGTACATTTGAGTCCACGGAATGCACTGAAGTGGATGTCACCCCGCTGAATGTTAGGGTGTAATCTCCCGTGACAGAGTTTCCGGTCTGGATGCCGTCGTAGGTTGACGATTCGACGTTCACATGCGTCTTCTCGGAACTAAGATTGCTCTCCACCCGGGTCGAACCGGACGCATTCGTCGAGTCGATGGAGATCGTTTGGTCGCCACTTACCAGGTTCCCCGATTCGATCTTGGTGGTCGTCGAGCCAGATGACTGCGTGATATCGGCGTCGTAACTCTGGTTGGAGTCCGCTCGGACTGCGCTGCTCTGGCTTGTCGTCGTCGACGTAAGCGTATAGTCCCCCGTGATCACGTTCCCAATTCGCAGGGTGCCGGTGCCCCCAGTCGAGGCTTGCCCCACGTCGGAACTAAACTCCTGGTTGTTTTCGGTTCGCGCCATATCCCCTATATTGTTGCTGCCAGACGATAGCGTGGAGTCTCCAGTAATGGAGTTACCCGTTTCGTCTTCTTCGCTGGTTATGTACGAACCGCCTGTGAAGGTGACCGTGAGGGGGTGTTGTGACTCGGTGCCAGCAAGACTGAGCGTCTTCGTTGACGTGCGTTCCGAAATGAAGCCTCCCGAGATGCTGTTTCCCGCCCTGGAGGAGACTTCCGTTTCCACTGCAAACAGTGTTGTGGTCGTCTCGCGAGACTGATTGATCTCCGTCTTGACGGAAATGGAGTTGGTATCCGTCGTGCTATCAGCGGTCGTCGCTCCGGAGTACGAGTCGTTGGAATCCGTGCTCGTACGCGCAAAGGTTGTTGTTGATGACGTGGTCGTCGTCAAGCTTTGATTGATCTCTTCGCTAGACGCCGAGGTCGTCCCGTCATCGACGGTGCTCGAATCAGAGGTTCCGGTGGCAGAGTTCTCGGTACTCGTGATGGTCCGGAGCCCAGTTGTGGTGCTGGTCGCCGTGGTCGAAGAAGGGTCGTTGGATTGGTTGCTGGTGGTGCTATACGTATAGTTCTCCAACCGCCAGCGGCCGGTGCTACCTGTCACCGAATTGCCAGATGCGGTATGTGTGAAGGTTGCCCCGGTATTGCTGCTGCTGGAGTTCGACCGCGACTGGTTCGTCTCGCCGCTGGACTGGCTGCCGCTGCTGGTACCGGAACCGGTCAGCGTGAACGTGCCTGTGATGTCGTTGCCAACCCGCGTGGCAACGTCGCTTTCCGAAGACGAGGAACTGGTACTTCCGGCGACAAAGGTACCGTTCGTGTAATTGCGAACACTGTTAGAATTACGGCTGGACGTCTCCACCCGCACGTAATCCCCGGAAATAAAGTCGCCCGAGCCAACCATACTGAACGAGCGATTGTTGGTACGGACAAAATCGGCCTCCATGGTCTGATTGGTCTCATCTCCGGTTTCGGTCGAACTCGATTGGGTGCTTGAGTCCTCGGTATACGTTCCGGAGATCTTATTGCCGGAACGGCTGCTACTGGAGCTGCTTTCCGAAGTGACGACCTTACTGACCGTGGACGTTGCTTGATTGACCTCGGTTCGTGTCTCGGAGGAATCGCTGCTGCTGGATGCCTCACGCGTGAAATCGCCAAGAATGTGATTGCCAGATTCGGTCGTCGTCTGACTGGAAGAATTGACTCCTTCCAGTTCGACACTTAGCGTCAAGTTGACTTCGGTGCCATGGACGATGGTATTTTCGGAATTGCTGATGTTCGCCAAGCTGTAGGTGCCGGTGATATCATTTCCGGACCGGCTCATCGTCTGCGTGGATTGCCCCACGATGGTGGCCACATTGAGCTGCGACTCGATGCTCTCGGTGCGAACCGTGGAAGAATCGCTGAGGGTCACGATCGTCAACGTTTGATCAGCATCGCGGACGTTTCCAGACTCGATGGTCGTCACAGTCTCGGTGATCGCGGCGGTCGTCGAAACCACATGACCGTCCTGAGAGACCTGTTCCGATTCCGTGTACGAGCGAGTAGACGTTGCCGAAAGTGAGTAGTCGCCTTGCGCGTTCGTTCGGGTGCGTGTGAACTCCAGATCATCCGTCACGATGTGCGACGAACTCACGGCCCCGGTTTGGTTGCTGATCGTCGCCGTCATCGTCGTCGTCCGGTCGCCGGACTGCGAGATGCTGTTGGTCTTGGTTGCGTTGTCGTGCGACGAATTGCGGGTCAGGCTGTAGTCTGAGACTTCGTTTTGATTGGCGCTCTCCGACTGATTTCCCGCTGTTTGCGTGACAGTGGAATTGCCTGAAACAATTTCTATCAGCGTTCCGGAATCGAGATTCTTGGAGATCGTTTCTGAGCCTGTGGACGAATACGAACTCTCGTACGACTGATTCGAGGTCGAATACCCTTTCTCCCAATTAAGGGCGTCGGTTCCAGTGATCGACACATAGCCAGGCGTGCTGTTGTAGAATTCGGTTTGGTCAACGGACAGGGATTCGTCGTGCGACCGAGTACTCGAGAACGGGCCGTTGGAAACCACCTCGTCAATTTCCACACCCACGGTCGCTTCGCGGGTCATCGTGTATTCGCCGGTACCGCTGGTGCTGGAACGCTCGAAGCTAATCGTGGCTCCTGCCGTCCCCGAGCGGGTGAGCGTCTCCGATTGATTGTCGGTAGTGCGACTCACGTTGGCAGTGACAATATGCAGCCCATTGGCCTCGCTCATCGTTCCTGAGATACCAATGATATTCAGGCCGGACGTTTCATTGGTTATGACGAGTTGCTCGAAGTCCAGCGTTTGATTCGTACCGGTTTGAAGCCGTGTTGTTTCACCTGTGCGGGAATACCCTCGATTGAAACTCGCGCTGACGTGATTTCCCGTTTCGGTAATCACTACGGTATGAGACCCGGTACCGATGAGGGTATGCTCGGCCACCAAGCCTTCATCGACCAGGCTGCGGACGAGCATGTCCGCATTGTTCAGCATTTCAGGGGGCAGTACGCCCATCTGATCCAAATCGATCTCGGTCGATGCCGTGCCGGTGAAGCTGATGTCGGTCGCTGTCAGCGAATACGTCCAGGCGTATCCTGCCGAACTGCCCATTCCGGACGCAGAATGTGACAGAGATCCGGAGCCGGTCGTTTCAAACTCATCCAGCCCCCCATTAGACCTGATCGTCTCATCCAGATCACTTGTGCCTTCGATGCTGAAGGCATAGGTCGAGTGAAACCCGGCCGTGCTGAAATTAGCGGTATTGAATGACCCTGATGCGCCGCCACTGAAGGTCAAGGAACCGTTCGTCTGCACATGGTCGTAGACGACTTCGGAACTAGCAGGGTCCGAGAGTGCGTAGCTGAAACTAAACGGGTCAACTCCGTCTCCCGCAATAACAAAGGTTCCGGTAACATAATCCACGGCCACGTCGAGATCGACCGGATAGGTTGCCGCACTTGCGATGCTCGACGAGTCGAGCGTAAGCGGCACCGCTTCGTTGACAACATCCATCACCAAAGCGAATGCCCCAACGAACGTGACGACTTGATTCTCCGTGTCCTCAATCTGAGCCACGGCGAAATACAATCCATCTCGTTCATAGGTATGATTGGCAACGATGACAAACTCGCCGCCAATCTCCTGAACGTCTGCGGCGCTAGAGGTTCCGTCCCCCCAGTCGATGTACGCTTCATACTCGCTCGCCGTTGCGTCCGGATCATTCGTGATGAAGGTGCCAATCTTGTCCGAATCCAAAGTCTGACCTTCGATCCCGAACAGGATCGCACCCGAGGCAACGAATTCCACGGGCACTGGATAAACTGGCTGCGTTGTAAGATCCGTACCTGTGTCGTCGTCATCGACCCAGAACGTGAGAGGCTGTTTAGGTTCGCCCGGCTCGTAAACGTGTGTGGCATTAAATACACCGAAACCGGTGGTCGACGTAATCGACTCCGCGGCAGAGCCGTCTCCCCAATCGATCCAGACTTCTAATTCGTCTTGGCTGCTGACATCACTGAATGTGCCTGTGACTGTCAGTGTGCCTTCCAGCACCATGCCATCGGTGCCCGTGGTTAGGTCGTACGCGTTGATGGCACCGATCGTTATCTCGGGATCAATGTTCTTAACGGTGATGCCGACAGTCTCGCTGTCGCTGTTGGTGCCATCACTGAGAGAAGCGCTGATGGTAAACGTGTCTTGGGAGGTGGCAGTGGGATCATCATCTTCGTATTGGTGGTTCACCGAGAAGGCTCCACCGTTAACCGTATAGGTCTCAGTGGATTGGTCGCCCCAGTTTACGGTCAGGATGTGCGTCGCCTGATCGTCGAAATCGGAATACGACCCGCTCAAACTGGCCGTGTCCATTTCAAAGATGGACGCGGGGTTATCGAGCGACAGGTCGGCCGCCATCAGGATCTTGGGTTCGAGCTGTTGGCTCTGAAACGACCGACTGCGACGGCGATCTCGTTTCCGCTTCGGAACTCGAACAAATCCAAGCAAGGTGCGCGTACGGTGCCAAGATCGAACGGGAAGTCGCATCGAAAAGCCCCTCTGCCCTGAGATGGGTTGGTTGTAATGTCTGCCTAGACTTACTCGCAAAACCAATTGATGGGCAGCGTTAGAACCGGCCCAATCCTCCGAGATTCTGTCGGTCGGATTGGCAGATTGCAATCCATTTTCTCGAAAAACAACCTGGGGGGCAGACTACGATGGCCAGCCACTCGCATGACCTCGACCTCGGCGGCATGGGTTTCCAGCCGAAAAAATACCTAGTCGATTGAGGGCACGACTCGTGTTAGGATTCGTGCGACGAGTTGAACTGGACACGGAAGATTCCTTGTACGGCCTTTTTTTTCCAGGACCGTGGCAGACAGCAATCAAATGCGGACGGGGACAGAACCGATGTTGGAAAGTGCCGCAACACTCTGCGCGGAGGCTGTCAAACGGCAACGTGCAGGAGAGGTCCGTGAGGCTGCCGAGCTGTACCGAAGCATTTTGCAGTTTGAGCCACGGCATGCCGATTCACTACATTACTTGGGCCTTTGCCATTTTCAGTGGGACCAACACGCTGAGGCAGTAGGGTACTTCACGCAGGCAATCGAGATCGATGCGACGAAGTCCGCGTACCACAACAATCTCGGTTTGGCCTTTCGAGCGATGGGGCGGCATGAAGACGCGGCCAAGTGCTTCGCGGATGCCTTGGCGCTCAAACAGGACGGGCCGATCGCTCACCACAATCTGAGCGTGACGTTTCACGAACTGGGCCGCGATGCCGAATCACGTCGTCACGCTCGCCGTGCTAAGCAGTTTCGAGGGACGGATGCCCAGACGCTGCTGCGGGATGGGAAACGCCTCCTGAAGCAGCGGCAGGCGCAAGAGGCGCTTGCGTGCTTAGAAGAGGCGGCCGAACTCGATCCTGGCTCCGCGGCAATACAATTCGCTCTCGGCAGTGCATTCCAAGTCGAGCAGGATTATGAACAAGCAGAACGCCATTTTCGCGAGGCAACTCAGCTTGCTTCAGAGAACATCGAAGCCTGGACAGGTTTGGGAGCCGCGCTGACAGAGCTCAGTCAATTGCCCGAGGCGGAAACGGCGCTGCGACATGCTGTGGAGTTGGCCCCCGAGCGCGCCGTGACCCATAGCCACTTGGCCGTAGCGCTCATGCATCAAGGTCGTTATGTCGAAGCGGAAGGTGTCTGCCGCGAGGCCCTGCGGCTGGACCCCACACATTTGGCCGCAGAGGCCAATCTCGGGACGCTGTTGCTGCGAATGGGACGGACCGCCGAGGGCTTGCGGTCGCTGGAAAGCGTGATTCGCTCCAAGCCCGACCTTGCCGACGCGCGATGGAATCGGGCGCTGACGCTCCTCTCGCTGGGACGCTGGGAAGAAGGTTGGCTGGAGTACGAATGGCGATGGGCGCGCGGAATCCCCTCAAAACGAAAGATCCCCAGACCGCTTTGGGATGGCGGACCGCTGGAGGGCAAGAGGATTCTTCTGCATGCCGAGCAGGGGCTGGGGGACGCAATCCAGTTCGTTCGCTACGCGAGATCGCTCGTCGAACTGGGGGCCGAAGTCCTCTTGGCCTGCCATCATCGACTCTTGCCATTGATGCGACTTCAGCCCTACCTTGCGGAAGTGTTTGAGTTCAAGAACAACATCCCCGCGTTTGACGTGCATGCGCCCCTGATGAGCGTGCCCGGCATCCTCAAGACAACACTCGAATCAGTTCCTTACGACGTTCCGTATCTGCAGCTCGACTCGGAGCTTCAAGCGGCGTGGCGCGAAAAGCTATCCGCGATCGAAGGTTTCAAGGTTGGGATTGTGTGGCAAGGGAACTCGAAGTTTTCCGCGGATCGACTGCGAAGCGTCCCGCTGCGGCATTTTTCGACCTTGGCCGAGGTGGAACCAGTGCAGTTGATCTCACTTCAAGTCGGAGAAGGCACCGAACAGATTGAAGAAGCGGGCGAACTGGATCTGATGACGTTTCCCGACTTGGATACGGAGTCTGGCGCGTTCATGGATACGGCGGCGATTCTCAAATCGCTGGACTTGGTGATCTGTTCGGACACCTCCATCGCGCATCTGGCCGGGGCGATTGGCACTCCGGTGTGGCTTGCTGTGTCGCATGCTCCCGACTGGCGGTGGCTCGTCGATCGTTCGGACTCGCCTTGGTATCCTACGATGCGGATCTTTCGCCAACAGACGCCCGGCGATTGGCAAGCGGTGTTTGCCGAGATTCGCGGTGCCTTGGAACAACACGTGGCAAACCGGTCGGTCGATACAGCGGCGTCATGACCGCAAGCAGCGGTTCATTCACAGTCAAACTTTGAGGGGGCGATGAGTTCACCAGCAAACCTTACAGCGGCAGGCTCATTGCCCGACGAAGTCTATGCGCAGATCGGTGGGCTTCTCAATGCGAACCGATCGGCCGAGGCAGAGGCACTTGCTCGGCGCACGCTGGCTGAGCATCCCGGCGATCTTCGTCTGCAGCATGATTTGGCGATCGTACTCGCCAAACAGCAGAAGTTCCCTGAAGCGCAGAAACTGCTTCAGCACGTGACCGGGGAGCTACCCCAGTGGGCGGAAGCGACCATCAACCTGGGGAAACTGTATCAAGACACCGGGCAGTTGCCGCAGGCGGAAGAGTGCTGTCGCCGGGTCGTCCAATTGGAGCCCGAGTCGGCAGCGGCGCTCACACGGCTAGGGCATGTCCTGCGGCGGCGAGACATGCACGACGATAGTCTCGCGGTGCTGGATCAGGCTTTGGCGCTGGATCCAAAGTTTGTGGACGCGCTTTATGAAAAAGCGCTCACGCTGAGCGACATGAGCCGTTCGGATGATGCGAAACAGGTCTACGAAACCTTGCTCACAGTCGTGCCGGACCATTATGGAGCAATCAACAACCTGGGCGTGCTGTGCGAATCGCGAGGCGACTTCGAGGAAGCCGCGCAGCATTTGAGGCGAGCGACCGAACTGCGTCCCAACCTGCCGGACGGCTTCAACAACCTGGGCGTGGTACTGGCTGCCCAGACGCGGCATGCCGAGGCGATTGATTGCTATCGTCGCGCTCTGCAACTGACGCCCCACGCGCCGTCGGTGCTGAGCAATTTGGGGAACGCCCTGCGCAGTGAAGGGCACTTGGACGAAGCAGTACTGCGACTGCGCGAAGCAATTCGGCTCCGGCCTGACTATGCCGAAGCGTACAACAACCTGGCGATCGTGCATGTGCAGCGGGGCGAACATGCCGAGGCGATGGAGTGCTACGATCAGGCGGTCTATCTGCGTCCGAATTATCCTGAGGCTCGCATGAACCGGGCCTTGGACTGGTTGGCCCAGGGAGAGTTCGAGCGTGGTTGGGTGGAATACGAATGGCGGTGGAAGCACCGTGGGATTCGAGTCCGCAACTATCCACGTCCACGTTGGGACGGGTCGGATCCCACCGGTCGCCGCCTGTTCGTGTATTACGAGCAAGGTTTCGGGGACACGTTCCAGTTCGCGCGCTACATGCCTATCCTCGCCAAGATGGGAGCCCGCGTGATCCTGGAAGTTCCCAAGCCATTGGTCAAGATCCTGCAAAACTGCCCTGGCGTAGAAACCGTCGTCGCTGCCACCGACCGCGAGATCCCCGATTTCGATCTGCATGTGCCGCTGATGGCCGTGCCCGGCTTGCTCAATACGAAGCTGGAAACGATCCCCGCCAATGTTCCCTATCTCTTCGCCGATGACGAACTCATCGAACAGTGGCGCGATCGCTTGCCCTCGGACGGACTGCGAGTGGGAATCGCCTGGCAAGGCAACCCCGAGTATCGAGGAGACCGCCAGCGCTCGGTCCCACTGCGGCATTTTGAAGTGCTGGGCCAGATCGAAGGGGTAAAGTTCATTGCCCTGCAAAAGGGTTTCGGCATCGAACAGGTTGATGAGGTGGCGGACAAACTTTCGATCGATGTGTTTCCAGAAATGGATACGACGGCCGGCGCGTTCATGGATACCGCGGCGATCATGAAGAACCTTGATCTCGTGATCACCTCCGACACGGCCATTCCGCACTTGGCCGGGGCGCTGGGCGTACCGGTCTGGATGGCCACTCCAGCGGCCGCCGATTGGCGCTGGCTGCATGATCGAGAAGACTCTCCTTGGTATCCCACGATGCGGATCTTTCGCCAGCAGGGGAGCTTGGATTGGCAGCCAGTCTTCGAGAAAATCGCTGTTGAACTACGAGCCCGGATGGCGAGCGTGCGGAGCAGCGCTCAGGCTCCCACCGACGAGCAGCGACAGCAGGCCCGCGAGTTCGAACAGCAGGGCAACGCGCAGACCAACGGTGGTTCTCTGGACGAAGCAGCAGCCAGTTTCCAAAAAGCCGTGGACTTGGATCCGCAACTTACTTCCGCGCGGCACAACCTGGGCGTGATCGAAGCTCGCCGTGGACGCTTGGATCAGGCGATGGTCAACTTCCGCCGAGCCATCGAACTGAAACCCGACTTTGTGGATGCGTATGCCAACCTGGGGCTGGCGTTCTTGGAGAAAGGTCAAATTGACGAATCGATCTCCCACCTCCGGCGAGCCTTGCAGTTGGGACCCAACTCACCTGAAACGCACAATAACTTGGGCGTCGCGCTGCTGGAGCGGCAACAGCCGGAAGCAGCCATTTCCAGCTTCGAGCAGGCACTCAAGATCCGCCCCGACTACCCCGAAGCCCATGTGAACTGCGCAAGGGGATTGCTAACCGTTGGGCAGTTTGACGAAGGATGGCGCGAGTTCGAATGGCGGTCGCTCTGCTCAGGATCGCAGCCTCGCCGCTTCGACCAACCACGCTGGATGGGCTTGCCCGCCCCCGAAAGCACGGTCCTGCTGCATGCCGAACAAGGAATCTGTGACACGCTGCAAATGATCCGGTATGCCGAACTTGTCAAGCAGCGCGTGGGACGGGTGATCCTACAGTGCCAAGCGGAGCTCGTACCGATCCTTAAAAAGTGCCCGCACATCGACGAGGTGATCGCCGCTCACGAGCCGCCTCCTTCGTGCAACTACCAGGTGCCGCTGCTGAGTCTACCAGGCTTGTTTCGCACCTCGCTCGGTTCCATCCCGCGCAAGGTTCCCTATCTGCGAGTCGAAGAGCAACTTGCCGACCATTGGCAGCAGCGCCTCAGCCACGTGCAGGGACTCAAAGTAGGCATCGCCTGGCAGGGCAATCCGCGCGATATCGGGGACGCTGCCCGCTCGCTGCCGCTGGCAGAATTCCAGCCGCTAGGATTCGTCCCAAACGTGAGTTTCATCAGCTTGCAGCAAGGGCAGGGAACCGAGCAACTGGCTGCCGCCGGACGACGATTGTCGGTGGTGGATTTGGGGCCCGACATAGACGCGCAGCACGGGTTCTTGGTCGACACGGCAGCGATCCTCGGCCATCTCGACTTGGTCATCACTTGCGATTCCCACATTGCGCATCTGGCAGGTGCTCTGGGTGTACCGGTCTGGGTGGTGCTGGGAACCTCGCCCGACTACCGCTGGATGCTACACCGGGACGATTCGCCCTGGTATCCCAGCCTGCGACTGTTTCGCCGAGCTGTTCACGGTAGTTGGCAGACCGTGATGCAGGAGGTGGCGAGTGCTTTGGCCGAGTTCTGTGGGCAAGCCGTCCCTCGGCGGAATCGGGAAATCTTCAGTGATTCGGCAGCTGCCCGCAGTTCGTACGAACAGGGCCGGCAGCAGTGCGAAGCGGGCAACTTGGCGGATGCCGTCCGTTCGTTCCGCAGTGCGCTGTCCGTCGATCCTCAGTTGGCCCGTGCCCATCACGACTTGGGTGTCGCCCTGGCGCAGCAAGGCAATCTTGAAGAGGGGAGTCGACACTTGCAGCAGGCGCTTGCCCTCGATGATCGGATCCCCGAAGGACCCGAGAACCTGGCTCGCGCCCTGCTCGCGCAGAAGAATTTTGAGCAAGCGGCCAAGTTGGCTCGCACTGGTTTGGAGAAGGGGACTCGTTCGCCAGGCTTGTATTTCATCTTGGGTTCGGCGCAAGCGGTGCTCGGCGATCCACAACAGGCTGCCGAGTCGTTTCAGGCAGCACTGGAACTGAATCCCAAGTTTGGCGCAGCGCTGCAGGAACTCGGTAGCGCGCTGCGGCTTCAGGGTAAGTTCAATGAGGCGATTACTGCCTACGAGCAAGCCTTGGAACTCAACGGAGAGAGTGCCGATCTGCTTAACAATCTGGGCCTAACCTATGCGCAGCAAGAACACGCCGATCGGGCAGAAGCCTGTTATCGCCAGGCTTTGGATCTTGATAGCGAGCATGTCGAAGCCTGGAACAACCTGGGCGTCACGCTGGCCGACGCGCACGATCTGGCCGGAGCCGAAACGGCCCTCCGCCGTGTCGTCTATTACCGCCCCACCTGGGCGGAAGCCCATCGTAATCTGGCAATCGTGCTGCTGCTCGAAGGCAAACTCGCCGAAGGTTGGGAAGAATACGAGTGGCGCTGGCGGAGCGATGACAATCGTAGCCGTCCTTGGCCCGCCAAGCCCTGGTCTGGCAACAACTTGAACGGTGCTCGACTGCTGCTATTCGCCGAGCAAGGACTCGGAGATACGATCCAGTTCATTCGCTACGTCCGGCTGTTGGACGCGCAGGGAGCGACGGTATACGTGCAAGGCCAGCCAGCGCTTGAGCCCCTTCTGAGCCAGTGCGCCGGCGTCACGAACTGGATTGAAGGCGGCCAACAACTTCCCGAAATCGATGGGGCTGTGCCGATGCTGAGCGTACCTCGCTTGCTGGCGACGACACTCGAAAGCGTTCCGGCAGAAGTGCCGTACATCCAGCCAGTCCCAGAACTGGTCCAAGCGTGGTCCAAGAAACTTCCCGCCGCGCCGCTACGTATTGGGATCGCCTGGCAGGGGAGTCCGACGTACGCCGGGGATGCGGCCCGCTCGATCCCGCTTGAGTACTTCGCGCCGCTCGCCGCGATTGACGGCGTACAGCTCATCAGCTTGCAGAAAGGACTAGGCACCGAGCAAATCGCCGCGCTTGCGGAACCTTTCTCGCTGACCGTGTTCGATGAGCTCGACGAGCAGGGAGCATTCATGGACACGGCGGCCATCATGGCGGGGCTCGATCTGATCGTCACTTCCGACTCAGCGGTGGCCCATCTAGCGGGTGCCACGGGAGCGAAGGTCTGGATGCCACTGGGACGCAAGAACGATTGGCGCTGGCTCCGCGAACGGACCGATTGCCCTTGGTACCCGACCATGCGACTGTTTCGTCAACCGGCACTCGGCGAGTGGACCGGCGTCTTTCAAACCATCTGCGAGGAGATCCAGCAAACATGGCCGGACAGAACTCAAACGACGTAGCCTTGATGGTCGAAATCTCAGCTGGGGAATTGGTCGATAAGATCACGATCCTCGAAATTAAGTCCGAACGGATCTCAGACACCGCGAAACTCCAGAACGTGCGGACGGAACTTGCGGCCTTGTCCAGCGTTCGCGACGCAGGGCTTCCCCGCAATGACGAGCTCAATACTCTGACCGCTCAGCTTCGCGAGATCAACGAGATGCTGTGGGATATCGAGGATGAGATTCGCCGCTGCGAGGCGAGCCAGCAGTTTGATGAACCGTTCGTCAGGCTCGCACGTTCGGTCTACTACACCAACGACGAGCGGGCACGCCTCAAGCGAGCCATCAACACGCACGTCGGCTCGCACTTCGTCGAAGAAAAAGAGTATCTGCAGTACGATCAACCAGCTGAGTAAGCGTCACACATCGTGAGCCTGGATGTCCGTTCAAGAACTTGTCGTCACCTGCAGCAAGACCCCTCGCAAGAAAGCGATTGTGGTCAGCCACGAACGGTCCGGTACGCACTTTCTGATGAATTCGCTGGCAGCCAATTTTGGATATCTGGCGATGCCTTGGGTGAACTTTGATTTTGAGCTAGGGCTCAACTTTTATTCGCCCCGGCACCTGCGAGCCTTCTTTGAGAAGATGCACGATGAGTCCGTGCTCAACATCGTCAAGTCGCATCACGGTTTCGAGTTCTACGCGGACTACATGGACTACATGCTCGAACAGTTCCACGTGTTCTATGTCTACCGCAGCCCTCTGGACGTGATGGCCAGCTACTGGCGGCTGATCAGTTCTCTCGACTGGGACGAAGGTCCGCGAGCCGGTTCACCTGGCGAATTCATGCGTGCCGCTCCCTACGGTGGCATGCTCCGCTACCAGAAGCGGCAAGCGGAGACTGTCCTCGATCGCTGGCGGCAGCACGTCAGCGGCTGGATGCTTGAACTTCCTGAGCTCGTCCGTGACCGGGTCATTTACGTTCGCTACGACCAGCTCGACAGCCAGTTCGCTAGCACGGTGACCGATCTAGCCGCGCGAATCGACCATCCCCTCGCCAAGGTTCGCCGTCCCCGCAGAGATCACAACGTGGTTGCCCCCGTTGTTAGTTCGGAACCGAATCAGACGGCAGGATTCACCGAAGAAGACGAACAGTTCGTTCAGGAAAGGGCGGGTGAACTTCTTACGACGCTGGGGCTGCGTGCCACGGCGAAACCACATGGCTCAAAGAAGGTGCGTCGAAATGGATAAGCCCACGTTCGACGATAACCGGCGGATGGTTGCCCGCTTGGACCGACCAAAGTTCACCGCTTGCCGAGACGATGCACACCATGTTTTGCAATGTGTGATCGCTTACAACGCGCATGGTGGATTCTGCATTCCGCTGGCTTCCCGCCATCGTCATGCTGCTCAGTTGATCCTGGCAGGCGAGATCCACGAACCGGAAACCATTCGGTTTATTGCTGCCCACTGCGGCGACGGGGACATTGTTCATGCAGGCACCTATTTTGGAGACTTCTTGCCGGCCCTCTCCCGCAATTGTGCCACCGGCAGCATGATCTGGGCCTTTGAGCCCAACCGGGAGAATTATCGTTGTGCGCAGATTACCACGCAAATCAACCGGCTTGAGAACATTACCCTTACCCATGCCGGTTTGGGGCATCGCCCGGAAGAAGTGGATCTCGCCGTATCCGACTTTGACGGCAAGCCACTTGGCGGAGCCAGTAGAGTGATTCACGAGTCCGACGCACCTGGCACCAGCAACCTCACCAGGGAGCGTGTGCAGATACTGACCATTGATGACATCATCCCAGCCGACCGCGACGTATCGGTAATTCACTTGGATGTTGAAGGCTGCGAACAATCGGCGTTGGCAGGTGCCTTGAAGTCCATTGAACGCTGCCGACCCATCATCATCGTAGAGACGTTGCCCAGCAACGATTGGTTGGCAGATAGCCTGTTTCCGCTGGGCTACGAGATTCGCCAACGGGTGCATGGCAACGCGATTCTGACGAGCGAACCGCATGCGTGAAGAAGAAGTGAGATTTCTCAGGGAAATGTCGGGGATTGTGCGCTTCCGCAAGCCAAACGTCGCGAGCAGTTCAGGCTCATTGAAAGTCTCGCGGATCCCCCGACCGCTCGATGATCTGCCGCTGGATTTCTTTAAGCGTGTGAAGCAAGTCGGTGTCGGTGACTTCTTTCTTGCGATACGTGAAACGAACCGTTGCAAACTTCGTGGCGAACTTGCGGTAGGTAACTGGAGCCCCTGGTCTAGCGGGTGCGTTCTTGGCCTTGCGGACACGCTGGACAATCCGTTCGGTGTCCTCGGCGGATAGTCTGTCTCGGATCACTCGCTGGAGAACTACGCCTTGTTGCTGGGGATTGAGTCTGCCCAGCGAATACAGGTGTCGTTTGCTGACGCGGCCACTGGTATCGTCGCGCGCAACCTTCTGCACGGCAGGTTCCAGTTCCAAGATCGTCAAAATCCGGCTGATTTCTCCCGCGGACTTTCCGGTCCTCTCGGCCAGCTGCCGCTGCGTGTACTGATTGGCATCCCGCAAGATTGCCAGTGAATCGGCAAGCTCGAATGGGTTGAGGTCGCTCCGCTGCCAGTTCTCCACAAGTTGTTCTAGGAGAATCTCATCCGCTTTGGGACGTTTCACCCAGCACGGGATTTCGGCAAGTCCTGCCGCTCCCGCTGCGGTATATCGGCATTCTCCTGAAATAATGCGGTACCGATCGACCTCCTCCACGTAGCGGACGGTCACCGGCTGCAAGATCCCCAGTTCTCGCACCGACTGCGTCAGTTCCTTCAAGTATCCGGGGTTGATCTTCTTACGTGGCTGGTCGGGATCGGGTTCCACGCGGTCGATGGCAATCTGAAAGGCACCCGACAGGCGCGTTCGTCCTGTGGCTGGCCCAAAGGTGTTTTCACCCTCGCTACGAAGCAGCGGCTGCTGCGGGCTCCCGAACGTGCGCTCGGCGGCCGCGGCCGCCGCTGCGGTCGTCCCTTTCCGCGCGGGCAAGGACTTCGTCGAAGAGTTCTCTGGCGATTCCGGCTTCATCGCTGGAGGGTGCGTGCCTGGTGATGGGGATTCGATCGGTGACACTCTTCTCGAACTGTGCCAGATCAGGCACAACTGTGTCAAAAGCTTCCGGGCCGAAATGCTTTTGGAGTTGCTTCAAGTAGCTCTGCTGGTAGCGCCTCGCACGCTTGAACCGGGAGACCAGATAGCCCAAAAGCTTGAGCTCTGGGTTATGCCGATTCTGCACGTGCCGGACAGCCTCGGTGACCTGCATAATGCCCTGGGCTCCCCAGTCCGCAGCTTCCATGGGAATCACCACACCATCGCTCGCACAAAGGGCGGAATAGCTCACCAGTGAGAGCCGCGGCGGGCAGTCGATCACGACCAGATCGTAGCTGTCGCGGATGGGGGACAGCGCATCGCGGAGCGAAAACTGCAAGTCCGCCTGTTCCCAATCCTGTTGGTCGGAAATGTCTAGCGGCGCCAAGGCCGGTCCGCAGGGGATCAGGTCGATACAGTCATGCTCTGTGGATCGGATGAGAGCTCCGAGATCCGGTTCACCGGCCGGATCAAACAGGCCCTCCACGCCTGGCACTGTGGGCTCGCTTAGAAACGATGAGGTCAGATTCCCCTGTGTGTCAGTATCCACAAGCAGCGTACGCATCCGCCGCTCCCTGAGCGACGGATGCGATCAACCAAGCGGTGTGAGTTTTGCCGACGCCACCTTTCAGGTTAAGAATGGTGATCAAAGTCGCAGGTGCCATAACGCCCAAGATCGTAGCACTGAAGCACGGCGCTCGTCGAGCGAATGCCGTTCGCTGCTGGGAAGCAGTCCGCTCACGCCGTCAATAATCCGAGGGCAGGAGTGCCGTGATTGCCGAATCCTCGATAAACCAGAGCGCTTCGGGCTTGCCGATATCCTGGAAGACTTGCAGATAATCGAGCCCCTTTTGACGTAACGCCACATCGTGCAGAACCCGAAGGCACGCGACGATCGTTTCTTGCGTGTACATCTCAATCGCGGCCGGGGTCGCAACCAAAGGCAAGTTTGGCCCCGGCTGAAAGAAGTGGCACGACTCGGATGAATCGAAAGGTATCTCTTGTTGCTTGAGGATGGGAGGCATGGAAGTGGGGGGAAGTGAACGTATCTCGAAGAGCCCGATGAATGTTAGCAGAAGGTTTTTGGTTAGCGCTTCTCGGAACGCCAACAGGTCCAGCACAGTGTGCCGTCCTTCCCTCCGCACCGGTAGCACTCGTGCGAATCGTACTCGCGACCTTCGCGCACCAGCGCCCCGGAGTGCCATGTGAACACATCGAACACGGATGGTGCACCGTCCCAGACGACGCTCATCAGCTTGCCCCAATAACCAGGGCCGCCAGTCATGTAGTTGTCGTACACCGCGACGAAGGCGGACCGAGTGACCCCAACTGCTTCGTCGTGTTCGATCTCGAAATGTGTCATGAGCCACTTCGCTAACTCGGCGACTTCTGGCTCAGTGGGTGTTCGTGGTGTCTGTGCCTGGGAGATTTGGAAATTGGACATGACATGAGATGGAAGAGAATAGATTGCAATGGCTTCGTCAGATGAATTCCATCGACTTGGATAGAGCCCCGATCGTGGGACCGGGGCTCAGGATGCCTGAAGCGCCCCCTACTGTTCAATGGGCGGTTCAGCAGAAAGTGTCTCACGCTGGAGATCCGTGCCGGTTTCGCCGAGTAGCCGATCAACACCACTCCAGAGTTCACGAATCTGTTTCGGCGAGGTTGCCAGCCAGATCGTATCTAAGAGTTGCTCTTTCTCGCGACGGAGATCAACGATTCGCTTGCCGCGTTCCTCCTTTCCGAGGAGTTCTTCTTCGTGAACGAACTTTCGCTGCTCGATAGCGTCTTCAACTTGCTTCTGCAGCATATAGCGTGTGCTTCTTTCGTAGTCCTCGGGGCGACCTCCGTCGAGCATCGCGCCGATCTGCTTGTACAAGCGAACCAGTTCGCGCTGCTGCCGCTTTTCACGACGCTTGTTCAGTTCGATCTTTTCCATCAACTCGGAGACACCGAGTGAGATCAGGGCTGTGTTGTGGGCTTCGGTACGAATGCCTTGCATGAAGGCAGGATCTTCGGATTCAATTTGGCTGATACGGCGGTCAATCCGCTGTTCAATACGGTTCTTCCAGTGTTCTTTTTCAGTGACTGTGAGTGACATGGGAATAGGTGGAATGAATGCAAAAAACGCCTCGACATGGAATCGAGGTCGTGGAGATTTCGTGGAACTGAGTGACAGTACCGTAGGTTGGGCGGTGCACGAGCGGCATACATGTGAAATTGGGGAATGGGGCAAAACCGACCGGAGACGGGCTCGCGGTCGTTGAATTCCCCCACCTGAAGCCAAGGAGGAGCTCCCGCAGGGAAGCTCCTTGGCGAGGGTGTACCATGCGAAGAACCGCGAGCCTTACTCCATCAAATCCATGCCCTTGGCAATCATTGGCTAGCGGCCAGACAACGGTGACAGCCGACGTGCGATCCGTGCGGACGTTCATCCACATTGTGGGACGAAAGCCATTCGTTCTGGCGTGAATCCCAAATGGGCAACTTAAGAACGTGTAATAGTCGATTGTTTGCGTTGAGTTACAACTGGCTAGGAAACTTGAGTGCAAGCCACGGTACATGTGACCATCGCGATCAAACGCAAGTCAATTCCAGCACGCGAGTTGCGGGTTACAGGCCTTTGACTCGAAATCAGGTGCCCTACCCAAAATCCCCTGAACAATAATCGGCAGTTCAGCCTTCAAAGACCTCCGTCAATCGATGTCACGCGTGAACGTGAAGCGCCCGCGGTTGGTCCATGTACTGGTATCTGTGCATTGCGGGTACCCTACTCTTCATGAGTTGATATTCGGCGATCGCAAACACGCCGGGAGCACTTCGTTGCCGTCGCTCCAGCGATTCAGTTCCTGCGTTGGCGTTTCCAGAAGCTATCGAAAGGAACACCTGCCTACCAGCATCTGTCACTGCATGTACCTGACGCAGATCCGCAATCGCTCGTTACCATTCGCTCGATTTCCAACTTTAGGTGAACGTTTGGACCACCACTTAACCTTTTTGCCCTCTTGCCCCTCCCAAGCCAGCTAGCCCAGCGCAAACAGCCTCGATGTCCATCAGATTCGCACCCGTTTTTCCACCGCGACCTCGCACAATGCTGGCTCACCCGTTTGCCGACGCATGCAGAGCATCGCAAACATCTCTTCGAAGAACATCGGTTCGGATTTGCTCGTCGTCAATAGAATCGAGAATCGATCGCTTCGGATTGGATTACGCTGCAGCGCGTTCCGGCGGATGTTCGACAGAACAGCAGTTCGGCTTCGAACCGGTGGAGCCATTGGTTCGGCAGATGTGACATGCCGGCATTATCGACCAATGCAGCACCGATGGCCAAACAAAGCCTTTGTCTCCCTTCGGTTGCAGACGTACAGTTACCGGCGATGCGTATCTAGTATTCGCCATCCCTGCAAGACCCCGTGCAATCTTAAAATATCCGGAAGCGGTTCTCCGGCCTCCTCGGGTGTGGCATCGGCCCGTCGGGCCACTTTCGACTGGCAATCCACTACCAATCTGATACAACAATGTCACATTAGGGGTCAATTCTCGATGAATGCGTCGTAGGCGTTGATGTGATGGTGTAAACCTTGGTGAAATGGATCGTCGAATGTCGCTGAGTGCTGGCTATTCGCGCATGTCGTCGAGGTGTGCGCAGTTTCCAGAGTGTGCACAACTCGCCTCGGCTTGAGATCCGCTTCCCCCGCCTGTCGACATAGGCAATTAACGCACTCCCATTTTTTGAGGGGTACATCATGCTCTCCCTACTTCTTTTTTGCGTATTCGCTTTGACCTTGGGAGTTGCGATCGGGCTCCTGCTAAGAGCAAACCGTTTCCAAGGTGGCGCCTTTGTTGTACTAGTTGCATCTCCCGCGTGCGGCGGTGCACTGATCGGCTACGTTGTTGGGCTAAGCGACTCTCCGGTCGTAGCAGGACTGATACCTTTGTTGATCGGCCTTGTAAGTGCTATTGGCTATGTCGAAGTGCGAAAGCGCTATGAGTTTCAGGTTGCACGAGAAGCGGTAGCTGGTGCGGGGCTTGAGCCGGAAATGTTAGAGCGAGTCGAGTCGGCAATTGGCACTTCGGCAGCTAAGGATAGTTTGCTTCTCACTTTCACCGGAATCGGAACTAGCCTGTTCTTCGTTTCCTGCTACTTCGGGCTGGCATATGGAATTGACCAGCGACTTCCGCACTATGAGATCCCAAGGACCTTACTTCAGCAGGATTCACCGCTCACGCCGCTGGAAACAATGGGCGTTGTGCGAGCAAGCCAGCATCTTAGGCGGCAACGAGTGACTCCGGGAGAACATGACCTTATTCTTAATGTTATATTCGAAAAGGCCTTTAAGGCAAAAGATGGGCAACGCGAAGTGCAGGTAGAACTTGCAAGCGACCTCTTGCAAGCTGTGAGCCTCCCAAAAGATGGCGCGCCGAATGACGCCCCTGGAGTGTATCTAAAGACAATTAAGACAGATGAGCTGACTGGGTTGCAAAACGAGGTTGAAGCGGGTGCATTGACGTACGAGGAGGCCGTCAAGAAACTCCTCGCGATCGATGACACTCTCTTGACTGAAGACTCGGCAACCGAATATCAGGCCACCTATAGATCAATAATAAAAGTACTAAAATGACAGGCGCCATTTTCGAAACAATGGAATATTCAATGAAGACAGTTCTTGTAATTGCATGCATTCTCGCGATTTGCCGGTTGGAAGCGACCGCGGAGCCCACCGAGGGTGTCGTCCAAATTTTCACGCGATATCAGGTCACGAAGAAAGTTGGATATGGAAGCGGATTCTTTCTGCAGATTGGGGGTAAATGGTACGTCGTCACCGCCTATCATGTTGTGCAAGACGCAGATGAAATCATCGTTGTCGACCGGCAGGGAAACCGTTTCCGATCGACAGACGCAGTTCACGACGAGCTCGAAGTCATCGCGTACGGGAAAGAAGACCACGATCTAGCACTCTTAAGAATAGTAAAGCCAATTGCTGGACTCAAAGGGCTACAGCTCGACGAAAAGGCTCTCCGCCTGGATCCGGAAAGCGATGCCTGGCCGTTGGCCGGCTCCGAAGTGCATCTAATTGGTCACCCGCAGTTCATTTCGTACTTGCATTTATTTGGAAGAACGATTCGGAACTCCTTCTTAAAGAGCAGAGAATTCAAAACCATCAGCGGGACAAAAATATTCTCCGATGCACCAGTAATCGACCTGCTAGCAGTGGACGTAACGATCGGGTCCGGGATGAGTGGCGGCCCCGTTCTCTTGCAGAACAAAGTGATTGGTGTCGCATCCGGGAGCATTCAGAAAGAAACTGTAGGCACCATTGGATGGGCCATCCCAATCAAGGAGCTACGGGATTTTGTAGAAAGCCCCGGAGGATTCACGTCATTTAAACTGGAACGGTATGCGTGGCCTAAACAAAAACTAATTACATCCGGATTTGCGAAAGCTCGACGGTCTCGTTCGTTGGACTTTGCGCGAAAAATCGCAGTAATGCGAGACTTATTTGCCCGAGGGAACGTCGCAAGTTTTGAAGAAGACCGAGACAACTTACTAAAAGAGGAGAATAAGTTTATCCGAGTCTCAGGGCAAGTTGTTTCTGCGCTTGCCAACTGGAAGCGAAATAGCAGGTCTGCCGGCGCGGACGTTTGTCGTCAAACCTTGTGGAGATGACGACTTGCAGAATCGAGTCAGGTTTACTGTTACTGTTCCGGAGAATTACGTCCCCGATAATTTGCTAGCCGATATGCCCGACCTATCGAAATTTGAGCACGTGGAATTTGCGGGGGAGGTCAAGAATACGCTGCTATCGCTCGTTAGTGGCTATAACGTTTTTTTGGACGCAACGTATTTTGACGACCTGAACGATAGATCTCCTCCAAGAGGCATGAGCGCAGCCGACGAAGATCGTTGAGTTTTTGCGAGCCAAACACAGGTGGTGGACAGCTGACAGGAGCGAGTAGGCTCAGGATCGTGGACAGGAATTGGCGAGTGCCTTGACTGAGACTACATGTGATCGGTGCGCCAGAAAGTTGAGCAGGGAGTGGAAGTCAAGTCCTTCGAAGGCTGCGTGAAAAGGCGAGTGAGATAAGGCTATATTTTGAAGCGGTTGGCTGCCTGCACGTTGCCCAAGAGATACATGGACTACGGAATGAGTTGCGGATAAAATGGGGCGACTGGTGCCGCATCCTGAGCATTGCCACGAATCCACGGCTGCTGAGACTCGATGAGTTGTACACGAGTTTGCAGGTTGATGATGTCGCGGCCGATCGCATTAATTTGATTTTGATCCACAGTGTAATTCACAGGGCGCTGTGGTGCTGGCAAATTACACCCGACAACAGCAAATAGGCAGAACGACAAAAGTAACGGATTGATGTGCATCGGGCACCTCTTTAGGGGATCGGGCCTCTTCCCCTAAAGAATGCGCGCACCATCGCAGAGAGCAAATAATTTTCCACGAGTCTTTCGCGGCCTGAATTCAAGTGTTCCGAATATAGGCGTTGGGTAGTATAGTCACGACGCAAACTCGATAGGTCGTGTAAGCTCCGGATGCGAACGCGAAGCTAGACGGCGGCAAGAATGAGGCAACGTCTGGCGGAGGTGTCCTTCCTCTCTTGGAACTGGAATCATCGCCCGTTGGAGTTAGCATAGCTCTTACGGAGGACATTTACGTGAGCGAATCGAAGAATCGGAAACTGCGGCGGCAGTTCAGGGATAAACAAAAGGCCACGATCGGCCGACGGCATCTGTCCCCGCGCGGCGAGGAATGTCGCAAGAATTCCTAGACTCGCCAGTTGACAAGCCCGTCTCAGTCTACTCAAATATCCCTGGTTAGCCATTCTCTTTTCATTCTGGGGTTGAATATGAATAGTGTGCTTCGAGCAGTTCTTCCACTAGTTGTCGTCATTTGCCTTGCTGTCGAAGCTCAGGCAGGGGTATTTCGATGCAGGCGACGTTGCTATCACGCGCCGTGCTACCCCTCACGCTGCTACCCCTCACATTGCCTGCCACGTCCACTTCCGTCAAGTTCGCTTCAAAACCAGATCAATGCGCTTAACACTGAAATCATTGACCTTCAAATCCGAGTGCAACAGCTCGAACGTGTCGCACCAACTCTGAGCCCAGGTTTGCCTGCTCTGTAGTTCATTAGGCGTAGCCCCAATCACGGGTTGATATTCACCGAGCACGTACTGGGTCAAGGCGCGATGGGGGGGGCTACTCTGGTATGCAGAGTTGAGTTAGGATTTTGCTGCGAGGACTCAGCGTGAAGCTGGCGAGGTGGATGTTAGCGAATTACGGAGTCCGCTGGACGCTGTTGCGAACCAAGCGGTGGAGATTGATGTGCGGTCACGTCCAAATTACCTAAACCGACGGTGGTCGAATGTGCTGTGGAAGTGCGACCAACTCGGCCAGTATCGAGGACTGTGTGAAGGCGATTGATCAAATGATCAACTCGCCGTGGTCAAACAACCATCGCGGACCAGAGTACTACCCATATTCGCCGCAAGGTTTTCCCCGATGACCCTTGCAACCGGCATTGAGGTCGATTTTCTGCACTCGTTGCCATTGGCTGGGTTGCAGTGACGTCGAAACATAAACAATGCTTTCTCTGCCAATTGGTCAGTAGGTTGTTTTATTTCCCCCCACAAATCCCCCCACTAATCAACGGAATCCTACTTTGAGCAAGGCCAGGTCGAAGTGAGGTTGAAGTTTCTACCCTAGAAAAACGAGGGTTTGAGAAGCTAGGTGAAAGCTTGGTCCAAGCACAAACGGTCTTCGGAACCGAGGGTTGGGGGTTCGAGTCCCTCCGGGCGTACTTTACTACCAAACGACTTACGTCAATTGTCGAACAGCCGCCAGAACCCCGGTGCTACCTTGGGGGCCATTTCGGGCAGTTTTCTTTCCGATCCGCTGATCGGTGCTACCGGGGCAGATGAGCTGTAGATTGGTGATCTCGACAATGGGGTAGTTGCAATGTCAAAGTTCAGCCTGCCAACCGTCGCCAATGTCGAATCGCTAGGGATTCTCTTCGCCCTACTGCCCGGTTTGCTCGTGTACTTCATCGTGCACTCGCTGACAGATCGCGAACGCGAGATCAAAGCCACGGAAGCGATATTGCACGGATTGGCCTACACGTTGCTTGTTCATGCCGTATGGACGTTTCTGACTCTCTGGGCGATTATTCCGACCCCTGACATTCTTGGCCTATCGCTCTGTGCGATAGGAGTTGGAATCACGATTGCCCGGATCAATAACAAGGGATGGATTTACGATGCTCTCCGCCATTACGGAATAACGGGTGCTTCCTCGTGGAGTTCAACATGGAGAACGTCTTTTCGCTTCGCTCGGCAATCAGTTGGCACGTACGTCATACTGCACATGAAAGACGGGCGAAGAATTAGGGGGATTGTTCGGGGGTATTCTGGGGAACAGGTTTCCGGCCATGTGGCCCTCGATCATGCGGACTGGCTGGGGGAGGATGGCAGTATCGTTAAAGCACCCGGCTTGCTACTATTCCCCGGAGAGTGGATACGATTCGTTCAGTTTCTTCCCGATCAAGGATGCACAAAGTGAGTGGCGACAACATACCTCAGTCAGACGGACCCCAGCCATCACACCGAGGTGACTGGAATCCTCCCGCACACGCTCCACCACCTCCACCTCCGCCGCCCCCACCACCTCCGCCCCCATCAAAGAGTGAGTGACGACCCGGGCTGGGCACGTGCAAGCGAGGACATGGCACGCGCCGTTCAACCCGCCCGGTTCAAAATAGTCGGGAGGCAACCTCGTCAAACGCTGCCAGGTCCACGGGCACCGTCGTTGATCTGAATGGCTTCCGAGGCTGGCAGGACAAACACCTTGCCGTCTCCGATGGAGCCCTCGGGTCCGGTTCGGGCGATGTTGACGAGTGTCTCCACTGTGCGTTCGAGGAAGTCTTCGTTCACCACGATTTCCAACTGCACCTTCCGTAGGAACTGGGTGGTGTATTCGTGCCCTCGATACATTTCGGTCCGCCCTAGTTGTCGCCCGTACCCTTGAGCATCGCACACGGTCATTCTCGTCACGCCGATCCGCACGAGCGCTTCGCGAACGGCATCGAGTTTGGTCGGCTGGATAATCGCAATGACCATGTGCATGGTGCTGGCCCAAGTGGTTTGTCGAATCGTTGCGGGATCGAAGGCTAACCCACCTTACATCACCTGCCAGCATAACGCGGGGCCTGACCGCACGAAAGGTGAAGTCATGCCACACCCTTCAGCGTGGCAGACCTCGCCCCGCAGCACGTCTACTCTGGTATGCTGCCATGCTCAGGATAATTCAACGTGCGTATTTGGGTGATTGGTGTGGCGAAGGTTCTTTGGCTGTTCGAGTATCCCGTGCCTGGCGGAGGCGAGTACTCGCTGTTGGCCGCCTGGCCAAGTTTACAAGCTGCGGGGTTTCGTCCCGTTGCCGCGGCACCTGATGGCCCGGTGGTCCCGCATCTGGCGCAAGCCGGAGTGCCGCATCTCGAGTTCGATCTGCGTCCGCGCGGCACCTTGCTTTCGCAAACAGCCCGACGTGCGCGACTGGCGCAGTTGCTTGCAGAGGTCGAACCTGACCTGGTCCATGCCAACAGCCTGGCCATGAGCCGGTTGCTCGGTCCGGTGAGCCGCGCGGCAGGCGTTCCCTCCATCGGACACGTGCGTGATATTGTCGGCCTCAGCCGCCAGGCGATGGAAGACATCAACCAGTTGGACCGCGTGATTGCCGTTTCGCAAGAGACCTTGGATTATCACCAGCACCGAGGATTGAATCCTCAGCGAAGTTGTGTGCTGCACAATGGAGTGGATCTGGTCCGCTTCGCGCCACGTCCTCGCAGTGGTTGGCTGCTTCAGCGTTTGAACCTCAGCGAAGATTGCATCCTGGCAGGCGATCTTGGTCAGCTGATTCGCCGCAAAGGGCATGATGTGATGCTCTGTGCCGCGCAGCGTTTGCTGGCTCAGTTCCCCCGCCTGCATTGGGTGATTGCCGGGTCTTGCTATTCGCAAAAAGGTGAGGCCGAACGGTTTCACGAACAGCTGCACACCACGGCAAACGCCTGCGCCGGCAGAGTGCACCTGCTAGGCAACGTTGAGCCTGCGGAGCGATTGCTGAACGAGCTAACGTTGCTGGTGCACCCCGCGCGGCAAGAACCCCTGGGCAGGGTCTTGCTGGAAGCGGCCGCCTGTGGACTGGCCATTGTGGCTACCGACGTTGGTGGTACGCGTTCCATCTTTCCCCAATCCGGTGAGGTTGAACGGGCCGCCTGGCTCGTCCCGCCTGATGATCCTCAGGCAATCGCTTCGGCAGTCGCCAGTTTGCTCACCGATGCCCCGCAGCGGCAAAGCCTGGCAAGTGCTGCACGTCTGCGTGCCGAAACGGCGTTTTCCGCCCGAATGGCAGGGGAGCGCCTTGTCGCAGCGTATCAGCAAGTCGCGTTTCGGCGCGAATCTTGAGGAAGCTGGCTCATCCGAGATGACTCAAGACTTTCGGGATTCGTCCACGAGCCGATAATTTCCCCAATGCTCTCCGCGATTGCGGACGATCGCCAGGATCAGGAGCTCAATGGTCAGCACGGTTGCTCGGGCCAAGGCGGCCAGCAGCAAGCCTCCCAGCACCACACACAGCGTCGCCAGTAGAATCCACTCGGCTTCACCCAACCAACTGTTGGGGAAGGAACTGCTGACCAGCGCGGTGAACCAGATTGCAAAACTCATCATGCGGTTTTCGTTCTGCCAAGCAGATAGAGAGGGTGAACAGGAACTCCCCACCTTGGGACGGCGTCATGTGTTCCCTCACTGCCTGATGGCACCGATGCGAATGCCCCTAACACTTAAGCGTAAAGGAGCCCCCGGCGTTACTTTTTCTTGGCATCCCACAGGCTGCGGGAAGGGTCTGCCACCCAAGAAACTTGAAACTGGGGGAAGCGAGGAAGGGGACATTACCACGGAGGCACTGAGGGCACGGAGTCGCTGGTGCCGAACCTACCGTGATTTGCGAGTCCGCTCAGCGAATCATCACTCGACCATTGAGGACACGCCCTGGAACGTTTCTCAGTGTTCTCCGTGCCTCCGTGGTGCAACTCCGTGGTGCAACTTTTCTTCATGCAAACCAACTCAGTTGCAACCGGTCCTCGCATTTGGCAAACCCGGAAGTTATTCTTCGCTGCCACCTAAGTAGATCGCCAACACGTGCGAACAAGCGGACAGCCTTCGCTGACTTTTCTGATCCATCTCTTCCGACTCGTTGAAATCTGCTGGCAGACTGTCACGGGAATCTGCCCAGCCCCATGTGGTGGCGGTCCGCGAAGACTCAGGAGAGATGCGCACGTTTTACGATACGTTGGACCTGGGGGCGCTATTTCGAATCTTTGTTCTGATCTGGCCGCTGCAGGTTTGCCGTGGGCCGGCGATTCTCGTTGATCTCTGCCACGTGCGCGTCGTAGATGGCCTGCAGTCGCTTGACCACATCTGGATGCTCGGCCGCCAGATTCTTGGTCTCGCCGATGTCTGCCACCACGTCGTACAGTTGGACAGGCAGCGGAGAAGGCTCACGCCCTTGCGGCGCTCCCCTGCCTTTTTGGGCTTCGCGCCAAGGATAGAACTTCCAGTTGCCAGACCGAACCGTGCCGGGGCCGTGCATCAGCACGTAAGCATCATGAGGGCTTTGCGCGTTGTCCGCTCCAGACATCAGCGGCCAAATGTCATGGCCATCGATCTTTCGCTCCGGCAACTTCCCGCCACACAGCCCGGCTAAGGTCGGCAGCACATCAATGGTGGCCGCCACTTCCAGGCATTCTGTCCCGGCAGGAATTTTGCCAGGCCACCACATCACGGTTGGCTCTCGGATGCCGCCGTCGTAGACGCTCGCCTTTTTGGCTCGCAGTGGAAGTGACGAACCGACAGCCGCGCCATTGTCGCTGGTGAAGATGACCAGCGTGTTTTTCTCAATGCCTGCCTCGCGAACCGACTGCAGGACTTCACCCACGGACCAATCGACCTCTTCGATGGCGTTCCAGATCAGCCTCTCCGTGCGTCCGGCGAATTTCTCAGAAACCGCCAACGGCAAATGCACCATGGTGTGCGGCATGTACAGGAAGAACGGACGCTCCTTGTTGGCCTCGATGAACCGCTTGGCTTCTTCCGTGTAGCGCTTGGTCAGCGTTGTCTGATCTGCCGGGTACTCTATGACTTCTTCGTCTCGCATCAACGGCACCAGATTTCGGCGGTTGTGCCCTGCTTCAACCTCGGCCCTGGTCAGTCCTTCGCGAACCACCAAGTCTTTCGCCAGGCGGTTGGCCGGATCCAACCACATATCGTTGCTGTAAGGAATTCCGTAGTACGAATCAAATCCCTGATACGCTGGCAGGCAGGGAGGCAAGTGCCCCAGGTGCCATTTGCCAATGCAGGCGGTCTTGTATCCGGCGTCTTTGAGCATATCCGCCAGCGTGACCTCCTCGGGGTGCAGTCCCTGCTTGCTATTAGGAAACAACACCGGGGCCATGCTCAGTCGCTGGTAGTGGCATCCGGTCAAGAGTGCCGTGCGCGAACCAGAACAGACCGCGCAGCCCACATAGAAATGCGAGAACCGCATCCCTTCGTCCGCCATGCGATCAATCTCTGGCGTCTTGGGCCCGGTAGCTCCGTTGAAGCCAACATCGCCATAGCCCATGTCGTCAATGAAAATCACAATCACATTCGGTTGCTCGGCCGCAGAAACAGACTCGGCCCCAGCGAGCAGCAGCACAACCATGATTCCCAACAGGCGCATAAGAACAACTCCGCATTCGAGACCGGTGGCAAATCCGTACAGCGATACAAACTGCTACCCTTGTAAACCGCCGGACCAGAGGTGTCCAATGAATTGACGCACAACCCAGGGCAGCCTGGTGTCATCGTTGGGATGATGAACCCGAACAGGGAAGAGGCATTCTGCGAGCCATGATGATCTGGCAATGCCTTGCAACGTTCCTCAGTTGGCGTTGGTCGCGTGCGTAGGACAACGTCCCGATCTCAGTTTTGAGGTGAGAGAGCCTCACCTGGTCATGTAAAGCTGGGGATTGAAGGTGCACACTCTGGAGGAACTGGTCACCGCGAACGCCGCTACTGCGAAGCAGTTCAATCCTTCGATCGTTGTCCGCCAACAAAGTCCTAAACGCGTTTGCCGCTACGACGGAGGTTGTGGCAACGGCCGGGGGTAGGGCATGTCTTCACGTGGTGGCAACGGTTCGTTGCAAGCCTGAGCCCAATTGGTGCGTTCTTCGTCCGTTGCGTAATACCGCAACCAGATCTCAGCATCGCCGCAGATGTCGGCACAATCCCAGTGCAGGTATCGGTCCGACCCGTCGAGCTTCTTCTCCAGCGAAGGGAGGATGTCTCGGACAATCAGACTGTACAGCCGGCGGTCGGAGAGGTGGGCGGTAAAGTCCAGCACAATGTGCTGTTCGTACAACTGGTAGATCACGTTCCAAAGGATCCGTTCCAACTCGGCATCCTCAAGCTGGGCCGGATTGGGAAGTTCCAGCGGCGGATCGAACCACTTGTGAATGGGAAGCACCGGGGCGCGTTCCCATGCCAGCATGGACTCGAGATACGCGTTCTCTTCAGGCGTTGGGAGTTGGGCCAGATCCAGGCGAGTGATTGACTCGTCCAAGAACGGTTCCAGCTCGGTCCGCAACTGAGCGTTCCGCATCAATTGTTCGACTTCGTCCGTAGACGGCCGTTTCGTTTCATCCGACATCATACATGCAGACCCGCATGAGCAAATCTCGTGGTGGCTTCGATCTAATGTAGTAGAATCGCCTCACAGGCAAGTTTCGACTCTATCAACCATTGAGACGTCTGCAAGAAGAAACACACCCCCGCAGCCTTGATTCCTCCTGACCTGCCACCCCAACCGTTACAAACATGAATTCTTCCCAAAACTTCGAGGCTTCACTGCTATCAAAGCTGCAAAAACTGGTCGCCGGCGAAGTGATTTCCGACCCCTACCACTGCTCGCTCTACAGCACCGACGCCAGCTTGTATCAGATCCAACCTCGCGGTGTGCTGCTCCCTAAATCGGCACAGGATGTCACCGCTGCCGTAGGCTGGGCTGCCGAACATGGAGTCCCCCTGGTGCCACGCGGCGGAGGAACCAGCCTGTCTGGGCAAAGTGTGGGTGCAGGGCTCGTGATCGATTTCTCGAAGTACATGAACCAGATCCTGGAGATCAACCCGGCTGAGCGTACCGCACGCGTGCAGCCAGGGTGGTGCTGGATCAACTCAGCACCGCCCTCAAGCCTCACAAGCTGTTGTTTGGGCCAGATGTCTCCACGAGCAGCCGGGCGAACCTGGGGGGCATGATCGGCAACAACTCAGCCGGTTCGCGCTCCATTCACAATGGCAAGACCGTCGATCACGTCATCGCCATGGATGTTGTCCTGGCAGACGGACACCTCGCACGCCTGGGGCCCGTCACTCCCGCCGAAGTGGCAGAGCGGGCGGCTGGCAACACGCTCGAGGCGGGGCTGTACCGGGAGATTCCCCGCATCGTAGCGGAGAACGAGTCTGAGATTCTCGGGCGATTTCCTCGCGTGCTGCGCCGCGTGAGTGGATACAACCTGGACGAATTCGTCCCCGCCACGCGGAGTTGGTATCCGGCCCCTACGAACGTTGCCCAACTCAGGTCGATCGAACGGCAGCGTTATGGCGAGCCGCCGTTCAATCTGGCCCGACTGGTCACCGGCTCCGAAGGCACGCTGGCGGTGATGACCGAAGCCTTGGTGCATTTGGTCCCTGCGCCGCCGCACCGGGGGGTGCTAGTATTGCACTTCGAGTCACTGGCAGACTCCTGCGCGGCACTGGACACCGTGCTGAGCTGCGAACCTTCGGCCGTAGAATTCTTTGACAAGCTAATCATCGAACTGGCCGCCAAAAGCCTCAAATACCGAGACTATCTGGACTTTGTGGTGGGCGTGCCAGAGTCGCTGATCCTGGTCGAGTTCAGCGCTCAGACCGAAGGGGAGATCCGCACGCGGATTGATCAACTGCGAGATCGGCTTCGCGGGCAGCCGGGCTTGTACCATGTGCTGCCGGCCATGGATGCCGAACTCAGGGACCATATCTGGGAGTGCCGCAAGGCCGCGCTTCCGCTGTTGATGTCCATCCCCGGCACGCGCAAACCGATCGCTTTTGTCGAAGACACGGCCGTTGATCCGGTGCGACTGCCTGAGTTCGTGGCTCGCTTTCGCAAGATTCTCAATGACTGCGGAACCGATGGCGCGTTTTACGGTCATGCCTCGGTGGGGTGTCTGCATATCCGCCCCCTGATTGACGCTGGCAATCGCGAAGACCTGAAAAGATTAGAACAAATCTCCGCGCGGGTCTGCGACCTGGTCATTGAGTTCGGCGGTTCGATGAGTGGCGAACATGGCGATGGTCTGGCTCGCAGTTACCTCAACGAGCGACTGTTCGGAAGCCAACTTCATCAGGCGTTCAAGCAAGTCAAACATGTCTTCGATCCGCACAACCTGATGAATCCCGGCAAGGTGGTCGATGCCCCCAGCCCCGGTTGAGAACCTTCGCCAAGGTGCCGACTACCACCCGTTGGAATTGGTCACCACGTTCGATTACAGCCGGCAAGGGGGGTTCGTGCAGTCGGTCGAACTTTGCAACGGATCAGGTGTGTGTCGCAAGACGCAGACCGGCACCATGTGCCCTTCGTTCATGGTCACTCGGGACGAAGAACACACCACCCGAGGCAGGGCCAACGCTTTGCGATTGGTACTCTCTGGCGCACTTCCCAAGGCAGAACTGACCGGCAGCAATCTGCAAGCCACGTTCGATCTTTGTCTGCAGTGCAAAGGCTGCAAGGCCGAGTGTCCCTCGAACGTCGACGTCGCCAAGATGAAGGCCGAACTGCTCCACATGCGCTATCAAGAGTTCGGGACTCCTCGCGCCGCGCAGTTCATGGGCAATGTTGCCACCTGGAATCGTCGCGCCGCGCGGATGGCTCCGCTGAGCAATTGGGCTTCGCAAATACCAGGAGCCCGCTGGTTGCAAGAGAAGGTGCTCGGCGTGGACCGTCGGCGTCCAATGCCAACGTTTCATCGCGAACATTTCGCCCAGTGGTTTTCGCAGCGACCCGCGTCTAACCGCGCGGCCACCAAAAAGGTGGTGCTGCTGGATGATTGCCTTACCAGCTACTGCGAGCCTGGGGTCAACCGTGCCGCCGTCGAACTACTCGAAGCCGCCGGCTATCAGGTCACCCTCGCAGGGCTGCACTGTTGTGGTCGAGCCCAAATCAGCAAAGGCCTTTTGACCGAAGCCAAACAGCTAGCCGAGAGCAACGTCCAGCGACTACTACCTTGGGTGGAACAAGGAATCCCGATTGTCGGCAGCGAGCCGAGTTGTCTCTTGACGCTGGTGGATGACTACAAAGACCTGGTCCCCAGCGCGGACGCCAACAAAGTGGCGGACGCTTGCCAGATGGTGGACCAGTTGCTCACTGCCGACGGCTTGCCGTTCAAGTGGAAGCCAACCACCAAGCCGGTGCTGCTCCACGGCCACTGTCATCAGAAGGCGCTGGTGGGAACCGCCGCCACTCAGGCACTCTTGGGTTCGGCGTTTCCCGCTGGCGTGCAACTTGTCGACAGCGGATGTTGCGGCATGGCTGGTTCGTTCGGCTACGAACACTACGATCTCAGCATGGCGATTGGCGAACGTGTGCTGTTCCCCGCTGTGCGTGACGCCACGGATTCCGAAGTAGCCGCCCCGGGTTTCTCTTGCCGGCACCAGATCGAACACGGCACGCAGCGCCGGGCTCTACATCCCTTGGAACTCGCAGCGCAGCAACTTCAGCGCTGACGGCAGCGCGCGCCGATTGCCGCTGAGACCGCGCAGAGCGCAAAGACAAGAGTCCTGTGAGTCGGCCAAACCCGCAGTTTCTCTTCGTGCGCTACTAAAATTGAACCCGTCCCACTTGAGCCCGGTATTCTTTCGAAGGGCCGCGGATTGTCTACAGCAGAATCTCTTCGGCAACCACGCCTGCGGTATCGGTCAGGCGAAAGTCTCGGCCGGAGTAGTGGAAGGTGAGTTGCTCGTGGTCCAGCCCTAGCAGGTGCAACATAGTGGCGTGCAGGTCATGGGTTCCCATCTTCCCCTCGACCGACTTACGGCCGAGTTCGTCGGTGGCCCCGTAGCGGATTCCTCCTTGGACGCCGCCGCCGGCCATCCACATGGTGTAGCCTTGGTTGTTGTGGCCGCGTCCGCCGTTGTTGTCGGCATGGGCCCCTCTTCCAAACTCACCCCCCCAGACCAGCAGCGTATCGCGGAGCAGATCCCGCTGTTTGAGATCGGCAATCAAGCCAGCGATGGGCTTGTCCACCGAGGTGGCCGCACGGGTGAACGAGGGCTTCATGTCCGTGTGGTGATCCCAACCGTTGCTCGTCAGTTGGATGAACCGCACGCCGCTTTCGGCCAGACGGCGAGCCATCAGGCACTGGGTTCCGAACCGCGCGGTGCGCTGATCGTCCAGTCCGTACAGCCTGCGCGTGGCCTCGGTTTCGCGGCTCAGGTCCAAGGTCTCCGGCACCGATGACTGCATGCGAAACGCAAGTTCGGCAGATTCAATCAGCCCTTCGACCTCAGGATTGCCGGCATCTCGCTCGAGCAGGCGGCGGTTGGCTTGTTGGACAAAGTCCAGTTGCTTGCGTTGGTCGCTGTCCGTGAGATGACGATTGCGAATGTTGGGAACCCCGCGCGAGGCACTGCTCAGTCGGGTGCCTTGGAACGAAGCCGGCAAGAAAGCCGACCCGTAGTTGGCCCCCCCTTTGTCGACAATCGGGTCAATGGTCACAAAGCCGGGCAGACTGTCCGCCTCGGAACCTAGCCCATAGGTTGCCCAAGCACCGACTGAGGGCCGCACGAAGTTCTCGTTGCCGGTATGCAGCGAGACCACCGCCTGGTGGTGACCAGGGTTGTTGGTCTGCATGCCGTTGAGCAGGCAGAGATCATCAGCGTGGCGGGCCAGTTCAGGGAACGCGTCTGAGATCATCAGTCCACTTTCGCCATGTGGCTGGAAGCGAAACACCGGGGCCAGCAGCCGGTTGTTGCCCCCTGCGGCAGCCAGCTCTGGCTTCCAATCAAAGGACTCCAGGTGCGAGGGGCCCCCTTCCATGAACAGAAAGATCGCACGCTTGGCGCGAGCAGGAAAGTGCGGAGGGCGGGGCGCGAGCGGGTTTTGCGAACCACCCGCCGCGCGCGCCTGGTCTGCTCGAAGTGCCGAGAATGCCAGCCAGCCAAATCCGGCAGCGGTCTGCTGCAAGAAGTGACGACGACCTACAACCCATTGGGTCCGCTCGCAAAGTCCAGTTTTCATGACGCCGTTCCTGTTCAAAATTTGGAGAAGCTGATCAAAGCAAAGACCGGAACTCACCGCTGATCATCAACGCTTGAATCAAGGCCGACCAGCGGTAGACCGTGGCGTTGCGCTCTGACGACGACGGCGAAAGTTCGTCCATCAGATTTAACGAAGCCGATACTTCTGCCCGCTCTGGCAATCTTCCCAACAGCCGCAGATACACCAACTGCACCCTGTCCGCATCGGTCCGGCCCGGGACATCCAGCACTTGATAGGCGGCGTCGCGAGCACAATCGGCGGCGAAGTCGCTATTCATTAAAAACAACGCCTGAGGCGCTACGGTTGTGACTTCGCGCTGCCCTTGAATCTGCGTGGGGTTGGGGAAGTCGAACGTCTGATACATCTCGGAAGCAGCCCCGGAAGACTGGCAAGTACACCGTACGATACGGAGCGTCGATGCTTTGCAAGCTGCGCGTTTCGCCCCATCGCCCCTTGCCTCCTGTCCCTGCCACCTGAATACCCTGGGGACGCTCGAAGGTCAGCCTGCCGGCGGCCAGCAGCATGGCATCACGGACCGCTTCCATTTCCAGACGCCGGAGTTTGGCGCGGCCGTACAGTGCTTGCTGCTGACTGATCGGTAGTTTCGCATCAGTAACCGCACTCGTTTGGCGATACGTGCGGCTGAGCATGATCGAACGCACGAGCGACTTGACGGACCAGTTCTCACGAAACCGGGAGGCCAAATGATCGAGCAACTCGGCATGTGTCGGCTCCTCGCCAGAACTGCCAAAGTTGTCTAAAGAGGGAACCAGTCCCCGCCCCAACAAGTGGTGCCAAACACGGTTGGTCATCACGCGGGCGGTCAACGGATTGTCCGGCGAGACCATCCACCGGGCGAGTTGCAACCGGCCGCTGGCGCTGTTCGGAATCTTTCCAAGACCACTCAGACCTCCAATGTGGAAATCTCCTCTGGCAGGTACAGGACCATACTTGTGCGCCTCGCCATCCAGCCGAATCGGGCAGTCTTGCGCCTGTTGGTCACCGGCCCCCATGGCCAGGTTGGGATCGGTGGTGTAGAGCACTTCGCGATACCCAGCACCGCTGCGGTGCTCGCGAGAGATATCGGCCATGGAATGGATACCAGGCACCGGCGAAGTTCTGCCATCTGCCGAGGCCAACAGTCGCAGGTCATCATCGGCCACGTAGTTGCCGCGCCGCTGGCCAGAATAGGTGCGCGTACTGTAGAACACGCCAGCCAGTGCGTAATAATCCTGCATGGTGATCGGTTCGTACTTGTGATCGTGACAGCGAGCACAACTGACGGTGAGCCCCAACATGGCTCGGGTGATAACATCGATCTGTTCGTCAATCCGGTCCATCATCAACGACTCGCCCTCAGGCTCGATGATGTCGATCGGTCCGAGGGCCAGAAACCCGGTGGCGATGTCTTTCTCTCGCCGGGTGGCCAGGTCGTCGGCCGGCAGCAAGTCACCCGCCAACTGCTCAACCAGGAATCGATCGTACGGCTTGTCCTGGTTCATGGCATCGATGACGTAGTCGCGATACCGCCTGGCATAGGTGAACGGCGCGTTCCAATTGCGGCCGACGCTGTCTGCGTAGCGGACCACATCCAGCCAGTGTCGCCCCCACCGCTCACCGAATCTTGGCGAAGCGAGATAGGCATCGACAACGCGCGCGAGTGCCTCGTCAAGCGGTGCAGGGTCATTGACGAAACTGCGAATCTCCGTCTCGCTGGGGGCTAAACCGGTTAGATCGAACGCGACGCGGCGCAGCAGTGCGTAGCGATCGGCATCTCCGCCTGGCGGCAGTTCGGCCGCTTCGAGACGAGCCAGGATGAAATGGTCCAGTTCGTCCCGCACCCAAGCCTCGTCCTCGACGCGCGGCACCGCAGGCTGTTGGATTTGCTGGAACGCCCAATGCTGGGATTTTGCCCTGGCGATGGAAACCGGAGGGAGCGCAAGGCTGCGCGGCTGCGCGGCGGGCGGTTTTGCCGGTTCTGGCGCTCGCATCTGGGGAGCAGGTGCCGACATTGCAGGCTTTACAACCGGTGGAGCCTCGCCGCGAAGTTCTCCCCGTAACAATTCAATCTCACGCTGCAATTCTCGGATTGCCTGAAAGAGTTGATCGCCCTGCACCGTCGCCGGCTCATCTGCCAGTGCAGCAGAGGCAACGATCCAGGTAGAAACGAGCAATGCGGACGCGAGAGAAATTCGAAACATCATGGGAGTGTCTCGTATCAGGTGGACCAGAAACCAACCGAGAAAAGGACGTAGCGAAGAGGCGAAGAATACCTTCCGCATTTGCGAATCGGAGATGTTTGAGCGATGCGACGCCCAACCGGAAGTTTGCTATCCCCCTTCGCTCTGCGAACCTCCGCGAGCGTGCGTTGCGCAGCGATACCACGGACACAGCAGCGGGGGGCAAAGCGGCGGAACGATGCTGCTTTGCAACGTCCTCAATGGTGGTCCATCCGTGGACCTCCGGTGAGGATCGTAAAGACTTCTCTCGAAACGGATCGAGGGGGCGATGGTTAGCCTTCGCCGCCCACCTTCTTGGCACCACCTTCTTCGCCACCACGTTTGGCACCCCGGTCTCCTTCGGCAGGGCGTCGCTGTCCATCAGCTTCCGCGGGGCGACGTTGGCCGTCGCGTTCAGCGGCACGGCCTCCTTCACCGTCACGGCGTGCGGCTGGTTGGTCTGCCTGAAGTCCGTTCCACCACTGGACGAATTCGGCAGGAGTGAACCGATCGTCGCTGCCGGCACCTGCCTCGCGGAATCGCTTGGTCTGGAGTTCACGTCGGGCGGCGTTGATGTTGCCATTGGTCATGGCCAGCCACTCTTCGAGCGAGACCACCATGTCGCGATTCTTGTCGAAACTTCGGAACACCCCGCCTGCTTTGGTTCGCTGCCAATTGGCAGGAAGCGGAGCCACTTCGCCATCGCGAACCACGTCCCCATCGCGTGGCCCTTCGCCATCGCGGCGGGCACCATCTCGATAGGAAGGAGACTCCACCGGCGAACCGTCACGGTTGGAGCTGCGAACCGAACGGACTTCGTTCCGGATCGCAACCAGCTCACGCTGCAGCTGCAGGATCATGGAGTACAAGGCTGCTTCGCGCTGTGTCTGAGGTTGGAAACCAGGGATGCCGTCGCGGGGAGCCTCGCCATCCCGACGAGTTCCCGCTTCTCCTTCAGCACTGCGGCGCGGTCCGGCATCCCCTTCAGCACTACTGCGCGGGCCAGCTTCGGCTTCAGGACTGCGGCGCGGTCCCGCTTCCGCTTCAGGGCTGCGCTTGGGACCCGCTTCGGCTTCGGCACTTTTTCCACCTTCTTGAGCTACAGCCTGTTGGGGCTCGGTGCTTGAGAAGCAGAGCAGAACCAGTGGGACCGTCACGGCAAGAATCCCGATCAGCCAGGCGGGTTCGCGCTGGGGTTTGCTGCTCAGGCCAAGGACATTTTGGACGCGACTCAACAACTTCATCTTTCGATCTCCAGTGAATGACAAGGCGAATTCCAACGATCCTTGCACCTGCAGCTTGCCTACTTGCTCCAGGGCCACGGCATAATTGCCACGATTGCCGGTGGCAAACACGGCCAACTCATCACAGCACATCTCTCGTTCGAGGCGAACTTGATTGGACAACCACCAAACGGCTGGGTGATAGAACAGCAACGTTTCGACGATCCGTTGCAACAGATTCACCCAAACATCAAACCTGCGAATGTGCGCCAACTCGTGCGCAATCACCGCTTCCAACACCTCCGTAGGAAGTGCGGTCAACCAAGATGCCGGCAACAGCACAACCGGCCGCAAAAAGCCAACCACCGCCGCCTCGCGAATTCGCAGCGAGCCATACACGCGGGCGGTCCGCAGCCCTAGCTGCTGGGCAAGTTGCCGAGTTCGCATTGCCAGCGAATCAGGAATCTTGGTCTGTTCGCCACGGAGCCAAAAGAGGTTCAGCAAACCAGATGTGAGCCTGGCACCCGATAGCAACACGCCAGCAAACCAGAGCAGCAACACATACGGCTGCAACGTCTTGACCCACGAAGTGGTACTCACTGCCGCTGCGGGCAGCTGAGAAGCGCCCAACGTTTGACTGACCGGAGGACTCACCGCCGGGATGCGTGTGACGGCCTCCGCTGAACCTGGCGCTCCGATCGGTGCCGCAGACGCTGGCCTGGTGGCAACCGCAGCCACGGTGGTGACCGGATCAGGATCGTACACCACGGCAAACGTCGCCATCGGACAAACGATCATCAATCCCAACGCAAGCAGCGAGCTGGCATATCGGGTGTTGGTGGATAGCCACGTTGCCGGCATCGCCGCATAGGCGAGTGCAACCAGCGAGCCTTGCCAGAGGAAGTGCAGTAGCACCAGCGCCAAAGCCGTGGCCAATGGAGAGGTGAAATTCTCAGGCATTGGGCTGCTCCTCATCTTGCCAGGTTTCAATGGCCTTGCGGATCTCGCCCAACTCTTCGGAGGTTGGCTTGGATTGCTCGAGGACCTGCGTAATCAAGCTGGTCGTCGAACCTTCGAAGACTCTGCCCAACAGGTCCCGGACCACGCCCCCCAAGGTTTTCTCGCGGGAAAGTTTTGCCCGATAGACGTGGGCTCGGTTTTGCAGCTTCCGCGTGACGAGCCCTTTCTCAAACATCACATTGAGCATGCTGAGAATCGAGGTGTACGCACGAGGCCGCGTTTCGTTGAGAATATCGACCACTTCCCGGACCGTTGTCGGTTCGTGCTCCCAGAGAACCTGGAGGATTTCCATTTCCACTTCGGTGGGGGTTTCCTGCCGATGCCGAGGCATACGCTCACTCCACAAGGACCACTGAATGAATGCCGACCCAATGAACGCCAGCTGAAATCTATGCTTCTACGGCGAGTCTACTGATTTCTTAGTTGATGTCAACTGAATTATTAGTAGATCTTTTTGAAACCGCTCAGACAGTGGTCAACGGGGAGGGAGCAAGCGATCCGCGTTCAGAGATTAGCGTACGCGCAAATGAGGGGCCGCCGCGCGCAGTCGCTGTTTGCCTTCTTCGGTAATCTCGCGGTTGCCACCGATGGACAACTCTTGGAGATTCTCCATGCCGGCCAGGGTCACCAGGTCGTCATCGTCAATCGAGGTCCGATTGAGTCGAAGAACCCGAAGCGACTTGAGTTTGGCAATCCTGGCAACTCCGGCGTGCGAAAGGGGCATATTGCGCAGGCTGAGTTCCTCGAGATTGGTGGCGTCGGACAGAGCCACTAGCTCCTGACCAGAGAAGGCGGCGTCTTTGGGAACTCGACGCCGTCCGTGCAGATCAACCTTGCGTAGATTGGTGAGCGAAGCCAGAGAGGTTAGATCCAGCGTAGAAATGTCCAGGTTTTCCAGTTGCAGCGATTCCAACTTCGTGAGACCAGCGAGGAACCCCAACTCCGAACCAGGAAATGCCGTATGGAGTGAGAGATGCCGTAGCTTCAAGAGCTTGTGCAGCACGGTCAACTCGTTGCAGTCGTACTCATTGACGATCCCCAAATCCAGCTTGGAGAGCCCATGGAGATCAGACAGATATCGGAGCGCATAGGGCTCTGAGCTACTCGGCACGCTCAGCGAGGTGAGGGTCGGGCACTGCGAAATACTATCCCATTGGGAAGAGTCTACCCAATCGTCACCGGTAGCCACCAGCGTCAAGAGTCGAGGGCAGCCTGTTAGCCAATCCAGATCGATAGGCTGTAAGTACGCTAGGCCAAACTCGACCATCTCGACATTCTCGAACTCGGGGACCAAGGCGATTTGATCACCGGTGGCGTAAGGGCCAAACTTGATTCCAATCACTTCGTCGGCAACGATGGCATCAGCGGGCAGAAGTTCCATCCGCAATCGCTGTGCTAGAGCCAGCAAATCTTCAGGGAACGGTTCTTGAACTCGTAGGGAGTACCCGACCTTCAGGCCTTGCAAGATTCGTTCCAAGCCAGGCCTGGCGTCTGGGGCGTCGGTCAACTCAAGTCGCATGCAAAACTGGCGAGTTGCGATCGGCAAGTTCATGAATGTCGTCAGCCGGACCGGTTGGTTCTCCTGCTCGCGCTGGGCGATGATCAGGTGGTCATCCAAGTACGGCCACTCGGTGATGTCCCAGTAGGTTTCTTCCATTTCCGTTCGGATCTCCTCCATCTCGTAGTAGCCAGGGAGGATCTCAATCTCCGTTCCGTTCGGCAGGGATACAGCGATCACCGGGTCGTTGTCGTTGCTGCGGACAACCGAATGCGGCGGTACGTCGATCACAAAGTCCTCGTGATCCCAGCGAAATGTCTGGGGAACGAGTTTTTGGCTTGGTGCCGCCGCAACGACCTCTTCGATGTTGTTCCACGTGTCTGCCACCGGCGCGCCAAATAGTTCCGGAGTCACCGGCCGCGCCACCACGCGCCGGTTCGGCTCCTCGAACCAGTTGCACCCACCCAGGCAAATTGCCACACCAGCCAGCAACAGGGCCAGCCAGCCTTGGGGACCTGCGCACCATGCACCAAACCGCGCCGCGCGCGCTATGTGAGACTCATCGTATGCTTGCAAGGCTAGGTACGCGGGAAATGTTTTGGCATCTCCCACCTTTCGTTCTCAAGGTGTTCCAGCTCTCGAAAACCTTAGGACCAGAGGTCCATCCAAAACATGCCGTAACGGTCTAAAGAATCCGTTGCCGACCGACCAGGATCGGATTCGGACGAAACGAAGCTCAAAAAAATAGGGGGGATAGTGAGGTAGGACCTCAAGCCAAGTTGAGCGGTCGCTGGCGTCAAAACGCCTTGGCTGACGGCACGCTGCCTTAGGGCTCGAAGTGGTTGGACTTTGTCCAGAAACAAAGCCCGATATCATTGCTCTTCCCTGCTAGAAATATACCATGTCCGGTACTGTGTTTCCAAATCTTAAACGGCGGCAATTGAATGCGAACACCGCGGTTCTTTGGACCTGGCCAGGGTGACTCAAGCTAACCTGTTCTCGCGGAACAACTTGAGTCGATCAGCCTGCCCCTGCATTCTTGGGCGAAACCTTAGAACGGGTTTGAGACCCGCACGTTCGTTATCTTGGTGGCAGGCTCTCTCGCTCCCATTGGGCAAACTCGCGGACGTACTGGATGATGCGGTTGGCGATCACGTCCATCAGTTGTTCCCCTTTTTGAGCTGTGCCGAGTTCTGGCTTTCCCAGCGCGCCGGTTCGGGTGAGTTGTTCGAACGGGAGCCCGACAAACACGTCGTGTCCTCCCGCACCCCCAGGTCGGTAGCACTTCGCTCCGACTTCAATCAAATGCCCTTCAGCCTGTGGCATGTCGACCAGATCAGGCCGCAGCGAGAGAATCATGGAGGTCTCGTACTCGCAGGCGTGCGTTGGGCCGGGCGTTTCCATCTCCGGCAGCTTGAGCACATCGCCCGCCACAGCCCACCACCCGCCGCTGGTCAGCCAGAGATCCTGCCGATCGCGATGCTCATGGCAAAGCCGCTGCAGTGCCTCGCGGCAAGGGACATCATTTCCTCCGTGCGAGAGCAGCAAGAAGATCCGCGTGAATCCGGCCTGCAACACACACTGACAAAGCTGGTACACCATCTCAATGTACAAATCCGACGGCACGCTCATGGTTCCCGGGAACCGCAGATGGTGATGACTCGAACCGAGCCACAGCGTCGGCAGCAGGACCACGGTCTCCGGCAGCGCGGCTTCGACCCGCTCGGCCAGGTTCTCACCGATCATGGAGTCTGTAAACAGCGGCAGGTGCAGCCCATGCTGCTCGAGACTACCGAGCGGAATCACGGCAACCTGGTGGGCTTTATCCAGCGCCTCCACCTCAGGGCGTCTCAGTTCGGCAAGCTTCATCGCACGCAACTCTCGCAGCAAGTGTAGGTGCAGGACTGGCTCCCGCCGGTCGTTCTGTCAATGTTCGAGCAATCGGTCAGCTAGGAACGCTCCTTTGCGAAACGTTCCCTCATCACCCCCCCGAGGCTCGTCGAAACTGGGACACCTTGTGCAGCCTGCGCCCTGCCCAACACGTGGCGGACAGGACGAACTCGCCCTACGCTGCTGCTACTTGGCGCTCGGCTTGAGATTGTCCGCGAAGAATTTCAAGACCGCCGGGCGGAGGTCTTGTTGCGGTGGTTCCAAGTGGAAACTATGCACGGCGTCTTTGACAATCAGCAATTCCGCAGGCACTTTGGCTGCGCGAAGTCGGTCGTACAAGATCTGCGATTGTTCGATAGGAACAACGGCGTCGCTGGTGCCATGCAGGATCAGTGCCGGGGGATCCTCGGCATCAATGTAAGTAACCGGTGACGCGCTTTGGCAGAGCTTGCGATCATCGTCAGTCATGCTTTTGAATTGCTCGTCACTGCGAGCACGCGCCAGGATGTCGTGCACTCCGTACATGGGCACCACGGCCTGAATGCGTGACGAGAACTTGCCGTATAGGCCGCGAGGTTGGTCGAAGCCATCTTCGGCATCCACCGTTGCCAGCGCGGCGACCAGATGCCCTCCAGCGGAACCTCCGATGGCACCGATGTGATCAGGATCAATCCGATACTTTTCGGCATGGGCACGCAGATATCGCACGGCGGTTTGGCAGTCTTGCAGGTTCTGCGGCCAGGCGTCACGCAAGCGATCCGGCATACTGTCGCTCTTGGCGGCCAGCAGGTAATTGATGCTGATGCAGACGTAGCCGTTGGCGGCCAAGGTGTGGCCGATATTCTTCTCGCGGCCGGCGGCCTTGTCTCCGCCTGTCCACCCGCCGCCATGAATGATCACCACGGCAGGGCGCAAATCATCCCCTGTGGTGTCCGGCAGATACAGGTCCAACTTTTCGTTGCGGTCTTCGCCCAAGTAGGCGATGTCCTTAACGACGCGAACCTTTGCCAAAGGAGAGTCCTTGGTCTTCTTGTCGGCACCCGCGGCAGGCAGGATGGCCACGGCGAGTATTGCCAACGGGAGCAGTACGAATCGAATGTGAGGCATGGGAATTCTCTGAGGAAAGAACCATCGGTAGCTATGGCATCGTCGGCAGTTGGTGCTGCCCCTTGGGAATTTCGGCGATTCGTCCGATTCTACGAAGGAAAACGGTTGGGCGAAAGCAAAACCGCCGGTTGCTCTTTGCCTTGGGGGATGGCAACCTCTTCAGGCAGCACAAGCCGGGACTGCAGTTGCTTTACTCGCAGCGTTGCCGTCGCTACTCTGTTAAACATTGAACGGCATCTGGGGGAGATTCCGCGCTTCTGGCGAGGCAGCGCGGCTTGGACCCTGCCGTTGAATAGGGTCGTCCATGCGTTGCCGGATCCCGGCTTGGGAATCTGGCGCGTGAGGGGACGCGTACGACTCTCGTAAGAAACGATCGCTATTTCAACGTTCTGCGCGATTCCTGAATCGGCAGTGCGCCCGAAGAGGGAACGTTATCACCGGCTGCGGAGACGGGATTCCCGGCGATTGCGGGAAGCGAATCATTCCATTTCGAGGGGAGTAATTGATGTTTGGCTTTGATGGTAGGTGGCGGAAAGCGGTCGGCGCCCTCTTACTGGGAGTGCTGCTCGGCGGCACATCTGCTTGGGCTCAATCAACTGAGGGTGACTCTGGAGCGGTGCCCCCGCAAGATCCAGGGCAACAGCAATTGGGGGCCGAAGGTGTCAACGCCCCAGCGGTCGCGGAGCCTGACGCTGGGGACAATGCGTGGATGCTGACCTGCTGCGCGTTGGTGCTGATGATGACAGCCCCCGGTCTGGCCATGTTCTACAGCGGATTGGTCCGCAAGAAGAACGTGCTGGGGGTGATGATGCAGTGCATCTTCTTGATGGGCTTAATGACCATGCTCTGGGCCCTCTACGGCTATTCGTTGGCGTTTGGCGGAGTTGCTGGGGAGGAAGGCTACAATGCCTGGATCGGCAACGATGATTTCCTCTTCATGCAGAACGTGCAACCGACTTGGAACGAGGAGACCCAGAGCGGGCAGTTTCCTGTCGAAGGAAAGCTCTGGCGGTTGACGCACATGCTCTTTCAGGGGATGTTTTTCATCATCACCCCTGCCCTGATCTGCGGAGCCTTTGCCGAACGGATGAAGTTTAGCACCATGGTCGTGTTTTCCATTCTGTGGGGAACGATCGTGTATTGCCCGTTGTGTCACTGGGTCTGGGATGGCGGGATCCTGGCGTTCGGATCGGCCGATGCCATCGCGGGTGGCGCGTTGGATTTTGCCGGCGGGACGGTGGTGCATATCAGTTCGGGAGTTTCGGCGTTGATCTGTGCCTTGGTGATGGGTCGCCGACTCGGCTTTGGCAGCGAAGACATGCGCCCTCACAACCTGACCTACACGGCGCTGGGAGCGGCTTTATTGTGGGTGGGCTGGTTCGGTTTCAATGCCGGCAGCGCGGTCGCGTCCGACGCGATTGCAGCCAGCGCGTTCGCCGCCACGCACTTTGCCGCAGCGGCCGGTGCTGTGGCTCGGGCCGGTATGGAATGGGTCCTGCGCGGCAAGCCCAGCGTGTTGGGCGCTTGCTCCGGTTTGGTAGCAGGGCTGGTCTGTATCACGCCCGCCTCGGGATTTGTCCGCCCGATGGAATCCATGGTGATGGGGGCCGCCGCCGGGGTTGCCTGCTACCTGGCATGTGCGAAACTCAAAGCCGCTTGCGGATACGATGACTCCTTGGATGCGTTCGGTGTGCATGGAGTGGGGGGGACCCTGGGAGCCATCTTGACCGGAGTGTTCGCCACTCGAGCGGTGACCGATGCCGCAAGCGGCGAGAAGCTCGGACTCATCGAGGGTGGCAATATCATGGTGGGCCAAACCTTGGCGGTGGTCGTCACCTGGGTGTACGCCATCGTGGTCACCTTCGTACTCCTGAAACTGCTCGACCTCACCATGGGACTGCGAGTTTCGCAAGAAGAAGAAACCACAGGGCTGGATCTCAGCCAGCATGGCGAAGAAGGTTACATCTTCAATTAGATACCAGGCAGCGCCTGGCAAAGCCCCAGGGGAGGCGAATCGATGCGCACGCCTGCAAATCAAGCGGACGATTCGCCTCCCGCTGACGTTCCGGACGAACGAGATTTTCTCGTGCTGGAAGAGTACCAACGTCTGCGCGAAGCGGGAGATAGCCCAGGCTGTGATCAACTGCGCGCACAGCACGGGCACTTGGCCTCTTCGTTCGATTGTCTCAATGCGTTGGTTGGCTTTGGGGCCAACGACCAACCAACCATCCCGCCTCGGGAAAGCGAATCGAGTTCTGCCGAACCAGGCCCAACGATCTCACTCAATCAATCCCAAGGGAGTAGCACGTTTGCCCCAACGCTCCACGTTGCCGAGGGGGAGACCGTCACGTTCGGACCTTATGATCTATTGGGCGAAATTGGACGGGGTGGCATGGGCGTGGTCTACAAGGCACGCCATCGGTCGCTCAACCGAATGGTCGCCATCAAGATGATTCTCTCAGGGCATCTGGCTTCTGAGGATCACGTACGACGATTTCAACTTGAAGCCCAGGCCGCGGCCGGAGTGAATCATCCGCATGTGGTCAACGTGTACGATGTCGGTCAGGTGGACCGGCATCACTATTTCGCCATGGAGTACGTGGAAGGGGAAAGCCTGGCCCAGCGGCTCGCCCGAGGTCCGCTCTCCTGCGACGAGGCAGCCTCGTGCGTCCAGCGGCTCGCCGAGGCGGTCGAACATCTGCATGCCACCGGCATTGTGCATCGAGATCTCAAACCGGCCAACGTGCTGCTGGATACCGCGCAGCGGCCTCGTGTGACGGACTTTGGACTGGCAAAGATTTTCGACGCGGATACCCAAGCCACACGCACTGGCACCATCGCTGGCACTCCCAGCTACATGTCCCCCGAGCAGGCTTTGGGAATGGTCTCCAAGATTGGCCCGCGTAGCGACATCTACAGTTTGGGGGCCATTCTTTACGCCCTGCTTACCGGCAGACCCCCGTTCGAAGAAGATAGGGCTTGGGAAACCTTGCTGAATGTGATCGAACGCGAACCGCCGCTGCCTCGTTCGCTCAATCGTCAGATCCCCAAGAACCTGGAACAGATCTGTCTGAAATGCCTGGAGAAAGATCCGGACGCCCGATATGACACGGCGGCAGATCTAGCCAAAGATCTGGAGTTGTATCTTCGTGGCGAAGAGATCACCGCCCAAGCTCCCAACGTCTGGCATCGTGTACGCAGGTGGGGGCGAAGACAACCTGCCCTGGCCGCGAGGATCGGCGGGATGCTGTTGCTGTATCTGGTGCAAGTGGCCAACTATCTGGCCGAGGCGGTCACTGCCACGTTTCATCTCCAAATCACGTTGACCATGTTGGCCTGGTGGGGGTTCAGCTACGGTTTCCAACAATTGTTGGCCATCCCGCGTTGGGCAATGACCGCACGTTACGGTTGGGCAGCCACCGACGTTCTGGGGCTGACCGTGATCCTGCTGCTGGTCCATGGTCTGGCCAGCCCTATTGTGGTGGCGTACCCATTGCTGATTGTCGCCTCGGGATTGTGGTTTCGAGAGCGGATGGTGTGGTTTACCTTGGGACTTTGCCTGGCCTCGTACGGGTATCTGGTCTTCGACTTCTACCGGAGTGAGCCAGTCATTCCCTTCGATCGCTCAGTCGACCGGCATTGGTACTTTGTTCTTTCTCTGGGAATTTGCGCTGCCATTGTCGCGTCGCAGGTTCGCCGACTCAGTCGGTTGAGTCGATATTGTCGCCAAGAAAGCCCCTGAGAAGCGACCGGGCAGGTATTCATCACGCAGTGTAGAACAGCTGTCTCAACGGTTCAGGAACCAAGAAAAAGATAACGTCATGCCGAATGGTGATCCAAACTTCGATGACACCACACTTCCGAAGCTGGAGGATTTTTTTGCACCATTTGCGGACGCCTGCGAACGCTTTGCCGTACGCCACAACATAAGAATTGAAAAATACTATCACGAATTCCCCGCATGGAGCTTTCTCTTTCGTCATCCGGCTGGTGGGATTGGAAAGATCGACTTGGTACGTAAGACGGAAAACACGATTAATGTTTGGCGTTATTGGTGGCAAGATGACTACGACGACGCAACTCGCAGCATCAAGAAAGAAGAAACTCAACCGATTCCGGCCGTGAATGCGAATATCGAACAATTGCTTGAGAGTTCACTCGCGCGAATCCTTGACTGGGAAAACGGCAACTGGGAAGTGCATGACGGTTACGAGTCATCGTGGCACAACGTTTTGACGAAAGACCAATTCATCGCCCTCGAGAAGGAATACCCGATTTTGAAGAAATAACGCAGTTTGCAAAAAAAATGCAGCAGGATTCGTGGGCAACCTCTGACTCAGGCAACTTCCCGAGTTGATGCACACCCCCCGCTCGATTGAGGGTGCCAAAAGCCCATGTCCGGTCTGCCCCTTGTAATCTTGTAAACCCAGGTTGGAGAGCAACCCACCCTGCGCTATGCGAGATCATCACGACGGAGCGACGGAGCGTGACGACGACTTGGCAGTCGATCAGCGCTGCTGCTGGAGTTGCTCAATCGCTGCGGTGATGGCGGCCAGGCGCTGCTCGGCTTCGGCCAGGCTGGCACGTTCGCCGGCGACCACTTCGGCCGGGGCGCGGCTGGTGAAGTTCTCATTGGCGAGCTTGCCCTGTTTGCTGGCGATCAGCTTTTGCAGGTTCGCTTGCTCTTTCTCCTGCTTGGCAATCTCGGCTTCCACATCAATCAAGCCGGCCAGGTCCACGTAGACGTCGATGCCTGGCAGCGAGTACGTTGCATGGATCTCTGGGGGCGCAACCTCCGCGCCCCAGCTCGTCGCTTCGGCTTTGGCACCCGGCATGGTGGCAAAGTACGGCTGCATTGGTTTGAGCAAAGCGACCGTCGCTGAGTCTGCCTTGACGCAGAACTGAACCGACTTGGCTGGCGGAATATTCTGCCGACTCCGCAAGTCACGGATGCCGGTGAGAACTTTCTGGAACAGATCAAACTGCTGTTCGATCTGTGCGTCTTGCGCAGCCGTGTCGGCCTCCGGCCAATCAGCAACCATGATGCTTTCAGCCGGAGCGGTCAATGTTTGCAGGCCACGCTGCGGGGCAAACTTGCCTAATAGCTGCCAGACTTCTTCGGTAATGAACGGAACCATCGGGTGCAGCAAACGGAGTAGGACATCCAGCGCATGGGCCAACACACGCTGGGCAACCGTGCGCTGCTCGGGGTCGCTCAGCCGACTCTTGACCATCTCAATGTAGAAGCTGCAAAACTCGTCCCAGGCAAACTTGTAGAGTGCCCGACACGCTTCGGAGAAATGATAAGACTCCAAAGCCGTACGAACTTCGGTTGTAACGGTGCTGAGCCTGCTCAACAGCCAGCGATCTTCCACGTACAGTTCTTCTTGCGAGACCGGACCAGCCTCGTAGCCTTCGAGATTGAGCAGGGCGAATCGCGAGGCATTCCAAAGCTTGTTGCAAAAGTTGCGGGCGTCTTCGAACTTGTCGCTGACCACCACGCCGCGCGGTAGGGCCAGGTCGGCTTCTTTGCTGGCCCATTGCGTCGAGAACTCGCTACCACATTGCTGGCAAGCGACGCGTGGCAACTCGCGATTCTTCTTGGTTTGAGGGACCAGTGCCTGACAGTGAGGACATTCGAACTCGACCGGCATCCGCAAGTCTTGGGTATCGGTCGTCAGTTGTCCGATGCAGAACCGCAAGGCGTCGGCCCCGTACTTGTCGATAATGTCCAAGGGATCCACCCCATTCCCCTTGGACTTGCTCATGGTCTCACCGTAACCGTCAAGGATCTTCGGATGAATGAAGACCTCACGGAACGGGATCTCGCCCAGGTTGTGCAGCCCTGTCAGCACCATGCGGGCAACCCACAGGGTGATGATGTCTCGGCTGGTGATCAGCAGGCTGGTGGGATAATAGTATTCCAGTTCTGGCGTCTTGTCCGGCCAACCCAACGTGGAATGTGGCCACAGGGCAGAACTGAACCAGGTATCGAGAACGTCAACCTCGCGCGTTAGCTTGTGTCCAGCCACGGCATCTTCGCTGAGATCATCTTCCTGCGAGCAGATCAGCCACTGTTGGGCGTCCTCATCGTAGGTCCAGGTGACATCTTTGCGGTCGGCAAACGCCTTGCGGAGATCGTCTTCGCTGGCGGTCGGAGCGTACCAAATTGGGATCTGATGGCCCCACCAGAGTTGTCGGCTAACCGGCCAATCTCGTTTTTCCGAGAGCCAATCGAGATAGCCTTTGACGTACCGCTCCGGCAAGATCTTGACCTGTCCCGAGGTGACGGCATCCATGGCGGACTGCGCCAAGCGATCCATTTTGACGAACCATTGATCCGCCAACAGCGGTTCGATGGGGGTCTTGCTGCGGTCCGAGTGAGCCAGTTCGATCAACCGGTCTTCGATCTGTTCGACCAGCCCAAGGGCTTCCAGATCTTCAACGACCTGCTGGCGAGCCTTCTTCATGGTCAGGCCAGCGTACGGACCTGCGGCGTCATTGAGAACGCCGTCTGGTTGCAGGATTGTAATCATGGGGAGACTTTGCCGGAGCCCCACTTCGTAATCGTTGAGGTCATGGGCAGGCGTAATCTTGACGCAGCCAGAACCAAGCTCGGGCTTTGCCCAACCATCAGCAACGAGCGGAATCGGACGGTCCAGCAGCGGCAACATCAACTGGCGGCCATCGGCGGCCATGTCGCGAAGTTGCTCGAGCGGCGCGAGCATGCTCCCGCGACGCTCAATGACAGCATCCAGTTGTGTCTGAATGTCGGCTTTCTGCTTGGCGGGGGCCTGACTCAAGCGTTCGCGCAAGCTGGCTTCAACCTGATCGAACGCAGCGGCAGGATCGGGATGGACCGCCACTGCGGTATCGCCGAGCATGGTCTCGGGCCGGGTGGTGGCAATGGTGACATGAGTCGGTTCGCCAGGCTTGGGATCAATGACCGGATAGCGAAAATGCCAGAAGTTCCCAGTGACTTCGGTGTGATACACTTCGTCATCGCTAACCGCGGTTTGAAGGTAGGTATCCCAATTGACGAGCCGTTTGCCGCGGTAGATCAAACCTTCGGAAAACAGCGAGTAGAACGTATGCCGGACGGCCCGGGCACAGACCGGGTCCAGCGTGAAGCGAGTTCGCTGCCAGTCACAGCTCGAGCCCATCTGCTTGAGCTGACCGAGAATGCGAGTTTCGTACTGGTTCTTCCACTCCCAGATCCGCTCGACCAGTTTCTCACGCCCCAGGGCATGGCGGTCGAGTCCCTCTTCGGCTTTCAGGCGCTTCTCGACAACGGCCTGAGTGGCAATCCCGGCATGGTCGGTGCCTGGCATCCAAAGGGCATTGAATCCCTGCATCCGTTTGAAGCGGACAATGATATCCTGGAGCGAATTATTGAGGGCATGCCCTAGATGCAAGGCTCCGGTGACATTCGGCGGCGGGATCACAATCGAGAACGGCTTGCGCTGGGGATCAGGCTCGCTATGGAAATAGCCGCGCTGTTCCCACATGGCAAACCAGCGCTGCTGGGCGGCGTGGTGGTCGTACTGCTTGGGAAGTTCGTCCGCACTCGGAATGACACTGGAAGACATGGAAGGTTAGCCGTGGCGTTGCGATGGTGGATGGAAGACGGATCGGCAAGTTCGCACTAGTGACGTGTCAACGCTTGAAACTCGGGTTGAGATTTACGCAAGGTCAAAACACTGGCAGACAAGCTGACAGTGCCATCAGTGCCACCCTATTTTTCAGGTGTGACGGTTCACTGGGCGTCATGCCGACGAAACTTTGGTGCCTGACGACGCCGGGGCCTGCTGCGAAACCTGCCCTGTCTGGGGCAGATTCTGCTGGCCGGCGAGGGCTTGTTCGTCCTTGTTGAGCTTGTACTCGAAGCTATCGATCAGCGCGATCCAACTCGCTTCGATCAAATTCTCGCTGACTCCGACGGTTCCCCAGACGTCCGTTTCGTCGTGGCTTTCGATCATCACGCGAACGCCGGCAGCGGTGCCAGCCTCGGAGTTGATGACGCGCACTTTATAGTCGACAAGGGTCATTTTGGAAAGGTTCGGGAAGTCTCGCGCCAGGGCTTTACGCAGCGCGGCGTCCAAGGCGTTGACCGGCCCGTCTCCTTCGGCCACGTCATGCCGGAGTTCGCCATTGACCAGCAACTTGACGGTGGCTTGCGTGGTGATCTCGCCACGATGGTCAGCCACCACAGAGACCTGAAAGTTGACCCGCTCGAAGTGCGGTTCGAACGTTTCGGCACAACGCTTGACCAGCAGATCGAACGAACCCTCGGCCGCCTCGAACTGGTAGCCGCGATGCTCCAGCGCCACCACTTGCTGCAGGATCTTGGCCATCAATTCTTTGTTATGCTGCAAATTGTACTTCGTGGTAAGGGCGACAATGTTCGAACGTCCTGAGAGTTCGCTCACCAGCACGCGACGCTCGTTGCCCACCGCCGTGGGGTCGATGTGTTCGTAACTGCTGGCTGCCCTGGTGACGGCATGGACGTGCATGCCTCCCTTGTGGGCGAACGCGCTTTGTCCCACAAACGGCTGGTTGGTGCGGTAGCTCATGTTGGCCAGTTCGTACACGTACCGAGAAAGCTCGGTCAGGTGCTCGGCGGCCTCGGTGTTGAGTACCTGATATCCCTTCTTCTTGATGGCCAGATTGGCGGCCACGGTGATCAAGTCCGCGTTGCCACAACGTTCGCCAAAGCCGTTGATGGTCCCCTGGACCTGAGTGGCACCGGCGTCCACGGCGGCCAGACTGTTGGCCACGGCCACATCGCAATCGTTGTGGCAATGGATGCCGACAGGCACCGGCAACCGGTCAACCACCAGGCGGGTCAACTCAGCCACTTCCTCCGGCATGCTACCTCCGTTGGTGTCGCAAAGGACAACGGTGCTAGCACCCGCCTCGACCGCAGCTAGCAGCGTCCGCAGGGCATAATCGGGATTCAGCTTCCAGCCGTCAAAGAAATGTTCGGCATCGTAGATCACCTCGCGCCCCTGGCCGATCAGATAAGCGGTGCTTTCGGCAATCATGGCCAGGTTTTCCTCGGGGGTAACCCGGAGGACTTCGGTGACGTGAAACTCTGACGTTTTGCCCACCATGGTGACCACAGGCGAGTTGGCTTCGACCAGGGCTTTCATGCCGGGGTCTTCGTCCGGCGTTCGTCCTTTGCGCCGCGTCATGCCGAACGCGCACACCTTGGCATGTACCAAAGCAGGCGAGAACTCGGCCGCCCGGCGAAAGTACATCTCGTCCTTCTCGTTGGAAAGGGGGTATCCTCCTTCGACGAAGTCAAAGCCTAGGCTATCGAGTCGACGGGTGATCAGCAGCTTGTCTTCGAGCGAAAAACTGACTCCTTCTCCCTGCGTGCCGTCACGGAGTGTGGTGTCGTAGAGTTGGATGGTGCGCATTTCTGGCCTCAATGAATCTTGAAAGCGGAGGCAAAACGCCTCCGATGTTGGGGTCGGTCAAACCGATTCGATTACAACTTGACGGAAATCGCCGCTTGGGGGAACAACAAAAAAGCCCTGGGACCGGTGGGCCCCAGGGCTTTGAGTGTTCGATGCAGTTGCTTGCATACCCTAGGGCCGGCGATTCCCGCTAATAATCTGGCTAATCATCATCACAATTCGCAGCGCCCAAGGGGCGGCAATTGCTTTGGCTTGTCCAGCGGCGGCTGACTCCTGAGAAGCAGGCGAGGTAGGTCGTTCGCGACGCGAATTCAAGCACGAAATCATTAGCTTGGTATCTCGCAAGTTGAAGGAAGGCTTGTCCACCACAACACCAGACCGGATGACCATCTCCAGAACTCGTCCAAGCCAACGCAGATGAACATTTGAGACAAATGTTCTACGCGTCCGTCGGGGAACCTGAGAAAGCCGTCAAGGTATGAATTAGGCGGGAACGTCAATCCTGTTAAGATATGCGGCTTCGAGGGCAGTGTCAAACATTTGGTTCGTTTGATTTCGTTTGGTCAAATTCTCGGGCGGGGTTAATTCGATGCAGGGTCAAGGGTTTGCCAGTGTCGGTGCTGTCCCCCAAACGCCGACTATTCCCGTCACATTTTCACACTTTCACGCCTTCTCACGATGGGTGGTCGTCTTGCAATCGGACCGTGTTATGATGCGGTGCCGCATGATACGTGCGTCGCAAAACGGAACCTGCGTTTCGTTTGCTTGTGAGCTGATGCTCAAACTGGTTCGAGGACCTGGCCCGTCAGGGTGCTAAGGAAATGATGATGAGCAAACCCAAGATTCTGGCGTTCGCTGGCAGTGCCAGGAAGGACTCGTACAACAAGCAGCTCATTCGCCTGGCGTCGGCGGCAGCCGAGAAGGCTGGCGCGGAGGTGACGTTGATTGACCTGGCAGACTACCCGATGCCGCTGTTCGACCAGGATCTGGAATCCGCGTCAGGTTTGCCGGCGAATGCCATGAAGCTGAAAGAGCTATTCCTGCAACATGCAGGGCTGATGATTGCGTCGCCCGAGTACAACAGTTCGATCACGCCGCTGCTGAAGAACACGATCGATTGGGTCTCGCGTCAGGCACCTGGCGAAGGTTCCTTGGCTGCCTATCAAGGCAAGGTAGCCGCCTTGATGAGTGCCTCGCCTGGGGGACTCGGAGGGTTGCGCGGATTGGTGCACGTGCGTTCGATACTGGGCAACATTGGCGTGCTGGTCATTCCGAATCAATTGGCCATTTCGAAAGCCCACGAAATGTTTGCCAAGGACGGAACCCTCCGCGACGATTCCATGCAATCGAAAGTAGCACAGGTTGCCGAATCCTTAACCTCGACGTTGATCAAACTTCAAGGTTGACCCTAGCGGGGGCGATTGGGGGCGCTGGCATACGACCGACGCTCATGCGATGCGTCGCGGGCTCGGCGTGGATCTTGCGAAGCCGTGCCTCCCATGTCGGCGGGGTCGATGGAACGAGCCACGATTCGCTTGAGTTTACGCACCGCGCCGGCTTCGATTTGCTGAACTCGCTGATGGGTCACCGAGAACACCTGCCCCACCTCTTGCAGCGTGTGGCAACAACCTTCGTCATTCAATCCATATCGCAGTCGGATCACTTCACGTTCGCGGTAGGTAAGCTGTTCCAAGGCATCGACCAGCGTCTTCCGCAGCGCGTCCTGCACGATCTCATTGAACGGCTCGTGTTCGCGGTGGTCTCTGACAAAATCTCCCAGCATGCTGTTGTCGTGATCGCCAACCGGCTGATCCAGCGAGAGCAGCGGGCGAAGCATACTGAGCGCTGTGTTGGTATCGCCTGTCGAAAGCCCTAGCGCCTCGGCCATGTCCTCCATGCTGGGGACTCGGGAATGTTGGTGCTGCAACCGGCCTTGCACATGCTGCACCTGGCGGATGGTTTCAATCATCTGTTTGGGAAGGCGAATGGTCCGGCTCTGCTCGGCAATGGCATGCGAAATGGCTTGGCAGATCCACCAGGTGGCGTAGGTGGAGAATTTGTAACCACGGCCGTGTTCGAACTTCTCAGCCGCTCGCATCAGCCCTGTATTTCCTTCTTGAATCAGATCCAGAAAACTCAGGCCGCGGTTGCGGTATCGCTTGGCGATGGACACCACCAGGCGGAGGTTTCCCGCAGACAGATGACGCTTGGCGGCGTCATAAGCATATTGACACCGCTGAATGCGCCGCACTCGCCGCGCGAGCGTGGCGGGGCTCTCCAGGGTTTCTCGCATCAGCCAGACGAGTTGCTGGCGCAAATGGCTTCGTTCGAGTCGTTGCTCGCGAGTCAGCGAGTCAAGTGCCCGCAATGCCTTGGTGGTATCGCGCATTTGAGCATCGAGTTGCACCAATCGATCGAACAATGGCAGCAAATGCGAAGTCCGCAAATCGAGTTCTTCGATCAACGCGGCCGCTTGGTGGCGGTGGCGGATGTGTCTTCGCCAGGCCGCTTTGCGAACTTGCCGAGAGTTCCGTTTTGAGATTGCCTTGAGGTAATCGGTGCGAATTTCTCGCAGCATCGTCCGCAGCTTCTCTAACGTGGGACCCAAGCGGTGACGCACAAGCTGTTTGCCAGCATGATCCGTAACGGCCAGGTTGACCGTACGGTCCAACCGCACGTCTCCCTGTTCCATACGTTCCAGCAGCGCAAAAGCACCGTACAACACCGTCGGACAGGTGAGCAGACCCCGCCGCAGACGGCTACGCGTGAACTCCGTCTGAATGGCCGCCTGACGCTCTTCGACCGCTGTGAACAACGGGAATGTACGCATCTGCATCAGGTACAGCCGCACCGGATCTTGCATCGAATATGGTTCGCGAGCTTTATTCATGGAGTTGTTCTTTCAAGGCCTCCGCAGTGTTGGACGTAACTGTTGATACTTGTGGATGTTCAGAAGCTCGCTTCTGTTAGACGACAACTTGCTTGCAGAGGTTCCAATTTCGACTAAATTTAAGGAATCAACCTGCACCAAGTTGGTCAGTTGCGAGTGCCGAACCCACAGTTGAATGGATGCGCGCAGGCGCTACCCATCGGGAACTGTGAATGTGTTGATGACTGGCCTCACGGCGCGCACATCTTGGCGGCTGCGCTTGGCTGCAATTCGTCATCAACTGGTGATTGGGTAGAGCTTGAGACCCTTCAGAGCTGAGTCACCCAAATCACTTGTTCAGCGCGCGGCCTTTGGGACCGCATCGCATTGACCTCGCCGTCTGGCAAGTCAGCTGCTTCTCTTAAGTATCATTCCGTCCTCCGAGGAGACGAGGTATCACTGCCTCGACGTTCCCCCTCCTCCAAAAGATTGCGCGAATGTTGAACTCCTTCCCCAAGGAGTTGAAATCACTCACGCCATGGGTTGCCGCTGCCTGTTTCAATCAGATGGATGGCGGTTTGCCAGGCACCTGCCATGAAACATTCCCTAGCTGCGGCTCAGGCCCAGGTGCCGATAACCAGCACCCGTTATGAGATGTTACGCATGTCAGGAGCCGATGCTGCGGAGAAAAGCCAGGATTTCCCAATCCAGGCAGCGATATCCGAGCTGCCCCGGGCAAATCAGGCGGCGTAACCGATGATGAAGAAACATCTTAAGAACAATCAAAGAACTGCGGACACCGCTGGCACCAAACTTCCGCTTGGGGGGTGCGCATAGACAAGGCGAAGCCGGACGTCTCGCGTCACTTAGCTTCGCCTTGTCAAAATTTTCAGTCGTCTCTGGACCGCTGCAGCCTAAACGCTGGCCGCAATGGCGACGCTGGGGGCACCAATGCCCTTGGTGGGCAGATCGGCGGCCAGCCAGATCTTCTCCAACGCATGTGAGGTGTTCCGCACCACGGCATCGCGGCGTTTCACCGTGAACTGCTTGGGATGGGGATTGGGCGTAATCGGCCCCTTGTAACCTCGCTTCTGCAAGCCAACCAGCACTTGGGGAATATCGATGACTCCGGTACTTCCAGGCAGCAACCGCTGCTCCGGCTTCAGTTCGGCGACAGGCACGTCGGCCGGTGCATCCGAGACAAATACCGAAACCACTTTCTCCAAGGGAAGATCGTCAATCACGCTCAGGCTGGTTCCAGTCGCATGCAACTGCCACAGATCCACCACCAGCCCAACCTCGCCGCTGGTGACCGCTTTGGCGAGTGTCAAAGCTTCCTCGTAGTTGTGAATGAATTCGAACGGCTTGTCCGTACGCAGGCTGGGAGATGACTGATACTCCAGGCCCAACGCAATCTTGTGCGTTGCGAGGACGCTGGCGATATCGCTGAACCGTGCCCGATGGAATTCGAAGTTGTCGTGCATGGGCCGGTCTTCGCTAAAGGGCGAAATCTTGGTCGTTGCACGCAAGCAGCCCAACTCGGCGGCCATTTCGGCCATTTCGCCAAGCTGCGACAGATCCTTTTGGAACTCCTCGTCGGTTCGCGCCCATTCGACAGGCAGGACGAACGTGCCAAGTTTGAGCCCGGCACTCTCGAACAAACGTCGAGCATGATCCATACCCAGGCCGCGCGCCTGCTTGGCAAATTCTTCGATGTCCAAATCGGTCCCACGAAAACCGAAGGAAAGCGCCAACTCAATGATTTCGCTGAGATGGCCGGCCAGACCCAGCGTCTTGGCACCCAGATTCTTGAACATCAATCGCTCCTCGGGCATATTGTCCACGCATAACCGCCAGAAATTCGCAAACCGCAATTATGGCGATTCTGCGGCAACTGTCCAATGGTTCTCTCAGATAGTCCAGCTGTCGGACTCCCGAAGCCACCCGGCGTTCCACAAAGTGTTCTGACACAGGGAGTTCTGGCAAACCAAGATCTAGGGCGAAAGCTGACTGCGCCGCCAGGAGCCGAGATAATCGGCAAACCCGGCCCGAACTGGTTCGGCTGCCGACTTCAACAATGCCTGCAGTCGGTCGTCCACCGGAGGGGTGCCAGAGTCCGCAATCAGTTGGGCAGCTTGGATGGAAACCGAGCGATCATGGTCTGCCAGTCGCTTGAGCAGGTCAGGCAATTCTCCTCCAGTCTCAGCCAGAAGTCTCTCGGCATAGAGCCTGGCCGGAGTGGGGCGCCTGTCTTGATCTGCGTCGAACCAAATCGCCCCGCTACAACCAACCCAGCGTGGTTCGAAATCGGGCGAAGTGGCCTGATACGGCCTGGCCGTTCGCCAATAAGACTGCGTCGTGCCAGGCCCACTGGCAACCAGCACATAGTGGACATCGTGCTTGGGAGCTGGCAATGTCCAGGATCCTGACCACAGCACCCCTGTCGGCAAACCCTGCCGTGACGGCGAGATGCTTTCTTCACGAATCGGCACCCCATTGGCGAACAGCGTGACGTGATCTGCGTCCACCCAGTGAGGCCCCAGAACTCTGGCAGTCAGCACCACTGGCTGACCGGTGGAAGTGGCAAGCTCGCCAGAGCGGTACTTGCCGTCCACCACCAATTCAGCCAGCAGGCCGTAACTAACCATGACCCGGCCGCTGAGAAAGTTTTGCACGGCCAGATCAGTATCCAGTTTGCCAGGATCGCGGTCATCGCAGCGAATGTAAGTGCGTCCCTGTCCGACAAAATGCCGGGCGACATCGTGCGAGTCGCTACTGCCGACCGGAGTTACCACGCGACCTCGATTCAACAACGCCATCCAGTCCAGCAACAGCCGCCGGTTGTCGCTCCGGTTTGCCGAAGAATTGATCACTTCCATGGCATTGAACCGCATCGCCCAACCCTTGGTGTTTTCTCCGGCAGCGTCATTGAACAAGCTGGGATCAAAAGGGCGAACACCTCGATGGATATCCCGTGCATGATTCAAGATCGCCACCTTGACACCAGGAGTAGCGTAAATGGCGTCGAAGATAGACGCCCAGTCCGAGAGTTGGTGGTCAGGGGCGGGGGCACCAGGCTGGATGGGGAACACATTGAAATGCCCTGTGGAAGTGGTGACTTCGTTCCCAATCACCGGCGTAAAAAACTGCCGCACGTGCATCTCCCGCGCGAATGGCTCATGGTCAATGTGCACATTGTGATCGGTGGCAATCGGGAGTTCGATTCCTTCGGCGGCCAGCGTAATCATCCGCTCTTGAACCGTGGCATCGCCATGTCCTGAATGTGTCAACGTATGGACGTGCGTGTCGCAGGCCACGTATCCAGCGGTTGGAACTTCCCGGCGAATGGCAAGCGCCACCTGTTTTGAATCGCCCGGTTTGAGCTCAACGGTCTGCTTGTCGAGCGAGTACTCAAAGCCACGCCCGGCATACACGGTGTACGTGCCTGCCGGCAACCGGCAGGTTGCCTGGCCGCGTGCGGTGTAGATGGTGCCAGGGCGTACCGCGAGATGATCGTTAGAAACGGCGTCCGTGCTTTGCAAGGTGCCGTGTTCGTCCAAAATGGTGAGTCGGGCAGGGAGCAGTGTCTTGGTACTCGCATCGATCACCGATAGTTCAAGCGTTGCCGCACTCAGCACCTCGGACCGTGCCGACGGATGGAGCGAAACCTGGCCAATCCGCACGTCGTCCGGCTTTGGCATCCGACGCTTGTCTTGGGCAATCGTGAGTTGATTGGCCCCGTCGGAGACGGTTCCTTTGGGAATGACCAGGTAACTGCGCATGTCATTCTCGTCACGCTCGAGCGATCCCAGCGGCTTGCCGTTCAGCGAAACTTTCCAGGCTTCCTTAACATCCACATGCCGCAGTTCGAGCGTCCAATCGGTTTCGTTGGCGCGGCAGTCGAAGGAGAGTTCCAGGAGTTCGGCTTCTGCCTGTTCAGGAAAATCCGACCATTCGCGCGGTCCGGCAATCCGTAGATGGTGTAGATCTGGATCCAAAACCTGAACATCGCTCCCCCAACAGACCGTGGAATGAAGCGCGACGAACACTGCCACCCAAGAGAATTTTCGCATAGGACCCTGCACCAATTGAGATGTCAGTCAGGTTGAAGCACCACACTCATGGCGTTTGTGAAGCAATGGCGTGTTTGTCGTGGAGTCGCTGCCAGTAATCGTGCCAGTACTTGTCATAGTAGTCGTAGGCCGCGGTCTGGATATGCTCCAGATCGACCACGACGGGCGACTTGGCAGGGTCGAAGTCCTGCAGGTGACCAGCGCCTGCCCGTTTGCGAGGAGAGACGAACCTCCAAGGCGAATTGCCCAACACATCTTGGCAAAGTTGAGCCAGGTGCGGGTCGTAGGTCTCCAGTTGTTCGCGCGTGTGAATGTGGTTGTGATCATGGTCCATGGTCCGGTTGGTGTCGTACCAGCACTGGACTCCTTCGGCCCAATACTCGGCCCGATTCTTATGGGCGTAGCATTCCTTCTCACCTCCAAACACAATCAACACTTTGTCGTCTTGGTTGACTTTGACGTTGGAATTCGTTGGCTTGCCATTGACCAAGATGTCTCCACCATCCAGGCATTTTTTTAGCAACTCCGGCGGTTGTTCTGGGAAGGATTTACTGAGCGCGTCGAGCAGCAGCACCGGCTCGGCACTCTTGACCCGGCGGAATCGCTGCGCAGCCCGACCGTCCATCCAAATGTCTTTGGCACGGGCCCGTTCGAAGGTTTCGGTCAGTCGCTGCTGCAGCGTCTCGTCAAAGCCTGCTCCATGAATCACGTGTCCGAACTCATGGACCAGAATGCTCTCGTGCTGCATGCCCCCTTCGTATTCCAGCACATCTTCTTCGGCAAAGACCACGGTAGGTCGCTTGTTCTTATGGGTAAGAAATCCTCGCTGGCGCCAGTTGTAGAAGTCGAGCTCTTTGCCGGTCTTGTCTGTTGCAAACTGGGGCAACTGCGACGTCAACTCGTTATGAGCCAACAGCAGGCAGAGAACTTTCTTATCTCGAATTCGCTGGGCGATCTCCGGCTGGATGCTCCGCATGATCATGTCGAACTGATAGGCCGCCTCGCGGTGGGCCAGGTCCGAGACATGTTCGGAAGTGGCAATCAGAATGTCTTGAACCTGGGTACACTTCTTGTAGAAGTCCCCGTCCAAGTGGTACTCGGCACACTGGTCCGCCGTGGGAGGTTTAATCGTGTACATCTCCTTGGGCGTACTCACGTCCTCGGCCCAAGCCATGTGCAGCGCCTTCAATCGTTCGACGATCTCCGGCTGCTCATCGGCATGGTTGATGACCTCCGGTTCTTTGTCGGCGAGATTGCCCAAGAATAGACTCTTGCCTTGGGAGATCAGTTTCCAATCCCCCTCGCGAACGGCCCAATTGCTGATCCACTGCCAGTGCATCACCTTGTGGTGCGAGGGGGCCTTGTCTGACTTGATGATCGGCATCAGGCTTTGTCCGTCGAGCTTGACATCGGGTGCGGGGAGATTGCAGAGTTCGAGTACGGTGGGATAAAAGTCGGCGGCCGAAATCGCCTGATCGCGGACTTTGCCTTGCGGAATTTTGGCCGGAAAGCTGATCATCGCCGGCACCCGAAGTCCACCTTCGAAGAACGTGGCTTTACGGCCTCGCCACTTGCCGGTATTTCCGCCCCCTCCGTGAGCGCTGTAGTAGGTGCCTTTGGGGAGTCCGCTCTTGTGGTCGTCCACAAGAATCTCTTTGTGTTCTGCTGAATGGCCGTTGTCGCTCATGAACACAAAGATGGTGTTCTCACGAACGCCGAGCGCGTCGAGCTTCTTCAAGATCTGTCCCATCCGATCATCGGTGGTGCTAATCATCTTGGCGTACGATTGCCGTGGCATCGGCAGTTCGCTGTAGCGCTCGTCGAACTTGGGATCGGCCTGTTCGGGATAGTGGGGCACATTGAACGGAAGGTAAAGGAAGAACGGTTCTTTGTGGTGTTCATCCAACCACCGACTGGCTTCGCGCACCATCAGATCAGGGAAATACGTGTTTGGTTCGAACTGTTCCTCAATGCCGCGATACAGATCGTGATAGCCCTGGCCATGCAGGAAGAAGTGGTTGTAGTTGTCAATGAACCCGCCGCGCAAACCAAAGAACTCATCGAACCCTTGCCGGGTGGGCCCATGGGTTGGGGCAGCTCCTAGATGCCACTTGCCGAACAATGCCGTCTGGTATCCAGCAGCCTTGAGGGTTTCGGCCAGCGTGACCTCTTCCAGATCCATATTGTTGCCGCGAGCGGCCTTCAGGCTCCCTTGCGACCAGTTGTTGACGCCGGACCGTTGCGGATGCCTGCCTGTCAACAACAGCGCCCTGGCAGGACAGCAAACCATGTGGGCGTAGGCTTGGGTGAACCGCACGCCTCGTTCGGCAAGTTGGTCCATGTTCGGCGTGTACAGATCCGTCGAACCGTAGCAGTTGGCATCCAACGTCCCTTGGTCATCTGTCAAGAAAACCACCACATTCGGCTGCGGTTCGGCGGCCAACGGGGGAATCTTCACGGTTGCCAGCGGTGTGAGAATCAGGTTGCGATACCACACCTGGCTCCCGTGATCGGTCAGCATGATCTTGGCAGGCGTCAGTCTGGCAAAGTCTTTGTGTGGAGAAAACTTGCTTTGCGAGAGACGCTTGCGCCACGCTTCGGAACCGAGGTCCGCCTCGACGATCTTCTGACCATTCATCCAATGCTCAATCCGCGGTCCCTGGACGATAATCTTGGCCGTGTTCCACTCGCCAATGGGATTGAGCTTCTTCTTGTCGTTGGGTTCGTACAGGGCATACAGAGATCCGCAGGAGCCCTTGGAGAAACTGGGTTTGGTCTCGCCGAGCAGTTGGTACTCGCAGCCGAGCATCCGCCCGCCGTAGTTATGAACTCGGTACTTGAGTCCGTTGTTGCCCCCTTTGACAATCTTCCATTCGAAGGTGAGTTCGAAGTCTTCCACTTCTCGCTCGTAGAAGATGTTGCCGCCGCGGTCCTCGCGATGCAGTGTGCCGTCATCCACTTTCCAGCCCTTGGTGACCGGCTTGCCATCTTGCGTGGTCCAGCCAGCGAGCGTCTTGCCGTCGAAGAGCGAGATCGGTTCGCCGATCTTCAACTCAGGCGGGTCCGCGAAAGCGGCGGGTCCGCAACTCAAGATCGTTAGCAAGATCGCCCATCGAATTGCGCGCATGTTCAACTCCTGCCACATTGGGCTTGAAGTTTGAGTTAGGAATCTGACTGTGTCGAACAGTTGGGACAACGGTCCAAAGTGGCTGGCGTCTGTTTTGGTTTCTGAACAGTTGGGACAACGGTTCTACAATTTCAGGGGGCTTGGTAGTCCAATGTCACGGAAGATGGGATTCCTACTCTTCCGCCGGAATTGCGTCCGACGACTTCCAAACGATTGCGGCCTGGAGCGAGCTTCCACGTAATCCGGTCTGAGTTGACTTCGCGCGGTGGGCCGTCGTTGATGGTGACCAGGTAGGTCTCGCGGTGCGGCATGTTGGACGCCAAGAGAATGTTCAACACGCCAGGGCTGTCGGCTACCGGCGTCAATCGGACCTGGTTCAGGCTCCACTCAAAGTTGGACCGTTTGACAACGCGGTGTTCGTAAATAGGCCGGGCTGATTCCAGCTCGTCGGTCCAGACCCAGTGTCCCGTCCAGAACCAGCCTCGCATGCCTTGATTGAGTGGGAGTGGGTACTTCTGTTCGAGGAAGTTGCTACGGGGAATGATCCGCTGTTCCACAAATGCCGGGACACTGTCAAAGCCCTGCCATTTGTGCTTCTCGGGATACAGGTGGACCATCCGCAGCGGAGGGTAGGGTTTGTCTGCCCAGGAGGCCATTTGCCGCTGGCGCATTTCCCAGAGCGAGAGGGGGACCTCGGTTGCTTGATCGACGGGATACCAGGCCATGTTGCCATCGACATAGATCCACTTGGAGAACTCGTTGGACCAAATTTCCACCACCTCATGCCCTCCGCGAAGCTTGTCGATGCGGTTGCCAGGCCCCAGCGAAATGGCTCGCCCTGGAATTCCGAAGCTTTCGCAGGCTTGCAAGAAGACAAGATTGAAGTGCTGGCAGAAGCCACCAATCGGCGTGCCATCGGCATGGGGCGAGAGAATCTCCATGGCGTCCCAATTGGGATAGATATCGCGAAGATGCCCTAGCTTGGGCCAGGCCTTAGCGCTCCAGACGGCCAACTTCGAGGCAATCTCAAGTTCGGTTTTGGCATCTCCTACCACGTCGTCCAAGTGATATTGCTCACGCAGTTGACGCAGCCGCTTCTGATCGAAAGGTTCGTAACGGAAATCAATGCAGGACTGCTTCCAACGAGGGTTGGAGCTGGCGACCACGCGGACTTGCTTGAGCCAATCGGCCGGCGATGCGCTGGGGGTTTCCAACACCGCACTCTTGAGCCGGGGCGTGGCGAGTCCATCTTGCGAACTGAATTCGAGTTGGAACTGAAAGAACCTGCCAGCGAGCCCGTCCAGCTTGGCCTGTTTCCAACTGCGGGCCTCCTGCCACTTGGTCCAGTGTTGCGGCTGGCCATCTTTGCCAACGGCGTTCACATCACTTGACGTTCCGCTGCGGTAAAGCACGCGAATCTGGCACTCGGGCGGAACTTCGGCATCAAGGTGCAAGAGTGCCTCGTCGCTGAACGTATCACTGGATGTGACTCCATCCAGGCGGACTCCATCGGCGAGCGAACCTGGCAAGTTGCTGACGTCTAAGACCGGTGAAACCAGCGAACCCGTCGCCACGTACTGATCCAGAAAGAGTCGGACGTGGTACTCACCATCGACGTCATTGCCTACGCCGAGATGATCGAAATCCCAGGACTTGCCACCATCGGTACTCTTGGCGCTGTGGTTGGGAGGAGCCTCGCCTGGCATCGCGCCGACAGCAAACTCATCATCGCGGGCAATAAACACCTGACCCGTTCCGGTCAGGACAATGTCATTCAAACCGGCCTTGAGAACCGCTGGGTCCAGGCGGTAGGTGTTCCAGTAATGCCCTTGCTTGCCGACCATTTCCATCTTGCACACCTGGCCGTTGATGGAAGCCTGCAGGTCACCGCCACGAGCGACCATAAGCAACATGCTTTTGGCCTGGGGGCGCGGCACTTCAAGGCGTTTCAACAAGCTCACGTCGGCGGTGAACTTTTCGAGATTGGGTTGGTATGAGAACCCCGAGGCGGGCCCATCGTCGGCAATCAGGACGCCTCGTTGGAGTTCCACCGCGGTGCCATCGGCGTTGAGCGCCAATTGGTGAGGAGTCGCGTCCTGGTACAGTTCTGCGGCGGACCAACGAAACGGCTCTGCCCCCTGCGCGCCGGTGCCAACAAGCAGGCTCGCTGCCAAAACCGTCGCCTGCCACGAGGTGCGAAGCGTGGCACGGCGTTGAATCTTTGAACACGTACGAACCGCAAAGTCGCCAAAGCAGGTCAACATGAAACTGGCGTTCCTAATTAGGAAGGTTGGGTCAGGAAAGGGTGAAGTAAGAAGGTTGGGCCAGGAAGGTCAGGTGTACAGACGCCGCGGCGCTGCATGGGACTCCGCATTTCCCAACACGCAGTTTAACCGTCCATCACGCGCGAGGCGATTCTCTATTGGCGGAAATGTCGTAGGCAGGTGTTGGTGGGAAAGAACACCCGAGCAGCCTGGCGAGTGCATTCTGGACAGGAATACATCTACAGAGGGGCCCACTGGAACAGGTATTGGAAAATCCTGCGAACACGAACCCCCTTTATGGGTGGAATTTGATTCCGTTGGAATAAACTTGGCGGATTGCCCGATGATGATTGCGGGGAGAACGATACGGGACGCAGGTTTTTGCCCGGGAAAAACTTGCATCAGTTCGCGAAACCCGTCACAATCACCCCATCAACTATGGGGAGTTCTACCTCCTCTACTCTGCATGCATGATAGCGGCGGTTGGCGGCATCTATGCTGGTTCTCTTCCCAGCACCGCAACTGTCGAGGAGTTTAAGGGAAAGGCGACCGATGAAGTTGCTCAATCGGCTCAAACTGTGGTGGCAAGAACGGACCGGCGAAGACGAGACTCCTTTCGACGGCGACACCCCTGCCTGGGTGATCAGCATGGGGGTTCACCTTTCGCTGATTCTTCTGCTGTTTGTCCTCAGTTATGTGATTGAGCCTACTGGCATTCACTTGGAAATGACCTCAGTTCTGACGGAAGAACCTGAGGTGATTGACGTGGTGCATTTCGCCAAAGACCCGCAGCAAGACATTGGTGCAAACAGCGCGGCGGGTGAGTCTGCCGCTTTGGCGATGGCCCCGATTATGAGCGATGTTTCGGCCGTTCCCCAAGTCGCAAATGCCACCGATTTCAGCAACGTGGATGTGTTGGTGGACCTGGACTTGGCCACCGCCCCCAACGTCCACGAATCTCTCTCGGTCAAAGGAGCCACGGGGGTTGGTACCACGGGTGCCTCGGGAGCCATCGACCGGATCACGCACGAGATTCTGATGTCGCTGGAAGATCGCAAGACGTTGGTGGTTTGGTTGTTCGACCAGTCCGGCAGTTTGCAGCAACAGCGGAGCGAGATTTACGGGCGTTTTGATCGCATTTACGAAGAGCTCGGCGCGATCGAAATGAGCGGCAACGAAGCCTTCAAGAAGTACGACGACAAGCCACTGCTGACCGCCGTGATGTCCTTTGGCAAGACGGTCAATTTCTGCGTGGAGAAACCAACGGACGATTTGGCCGAAATCAAAGAGGCCATGGGCTCCATCGAAAATGACCCCTCGGGCGTCGAGATGGTGTTCTCTGCCGTCGGGATGGCCGCTCAGAAGTATCAGAAGTTTTCGACCACGGCCCCACGCCGCAATGTGATGATGGTGGTGGTGAGCGACGAGGTGGGTGATGACGAAGTGAATCTTGATAAGTGCATCGCCATGTGCCAGCGGAATCAGATGCCGGTTTATGTGATCGGCATCCCCGCTCCGTTTGGTCGCCGAGAAGCTGTGGTCAAGTACGTGGACCCCGATCCGGAGTACGACCAGTCCGTGCAATGGGTGGAAGTGGTGCAAGGCCCCGAGTCCGTGCTGCCGGAGCGTGTGAAGCTGTCGTTCTCAGGCAGCAAGATGGATGACCTGGACCGCATGGCATCTGGATTCGGCCCGTTCGCGCTCACCCGTCTGTGTTACGAAACCGGGGGGATCTACTTCACGGTTCACGCGAACCAGACGGCACATGCCAGGGCCGTTGGTCGCAACGAAACCCCGGTGATGTCTTCGCGGATCGAACATTTCTTTGATCCTGCCGTGATGCGACGCTACCGCCCCGACTACCTGTCCAATGAGGAGTACGTGGCGCTACTCACCGAGAACAAAGCCCGAGCCGCCCTGGTCAACGCCGCCAAGCTCTCTTGGGTGGCTTCGATGCGAAGCCCGACCACGCGATTCGTCAAAGAAGGGGAAGGCGAACTCAAGAACCTGTTGGACGAAGCCCAAAAGGCCGCGGCCAAAGTGGAGCCGCAGATCAACCTGATGTACGAAGCCCTGAAGGTGGGTGAAAAGGACCGTCCGAAACTGGTCCAGCCCCGCTGGCAAGCCGGCTATGACCTGGCCATGGGTCGTGTCCTGGCCGCCA
>CALOEH010000159.1:0-4041 GCA_942492195.1 uncultured Planctomycetia bacterium
CTCGGCTGTCGACAGGCAGGTCGTCGGAGGACTCTTGGCGGCTGACTCGACCATCCAAGTCGAGTATGCCAGTGATGGTGCCGAAGCCCTCGAAATTCTCAAACAGAAGCTTCCAGATGTCATTGTCAGTGACCTGGTGATGCCCCGCATGGATGGGCTGGAGCTCCTGGCAGCCGTCCGCCGCCAACATTGGCTGGTGCCTACGGTCCTCATGACTTCTCAAGGGAACGAGGAAGTCTCGGTTCGCGCGCTCAAGTTGGGGGCGGCCAGCTATGTTCCCAAGAGCGCGCTGGGGCAAGACTTGCTCGAGATTGTCAATCGCGTGCTCGCCCTCAGTACGCAGCAAAAGGGGCATGTGCGGTTGATGCAGCGGATGACCAAGAGTGAGTGCTCGTTTGTGCTCGACAACGACGCCACGTTGATCCCGCCATTGGTTCGCTACTTGCAAACGTGTGCTTCGCTGACCGGTCTGTGCGACGAAGTGGAACGGGTACGTTTGGGGGTGGCCATCGAAGAGGCGTTGCTCAACGCCGTCCACCACGGAAACCTGGAGGTCTCTTCGGAACTCCGCGATCCTGACATCAAAGCCTACTATCAACTCATCGAGAAACGTCGTCACGAAGAACCCTATAAGGGGCGGACTGTGCACGTTCGGGCCACCTTCTCACGTTCGGAAGGGACGTTTCGAATTGTTGACGAAGGGACAGGGTTTGACATCAGCAGCATGCCTGACCCCACCGACCCCGCCAACCTCGAAAAGCCTGGCGGTCGCGGTATCCTGATGATGCGGTTTATCATGGACGACGTTCGATTCAACGAGACCGGCAACGAAGTCGTCCTTGTCAAACGTCGCGCGAGCGAAGAAGAAGAACCGGTCAGCTTCGAGAACGCCAGCTAAGCATCATCGTCGGATATCCGTACCATGCGCGGGCAATGCGCATGATACTTTCTCGGTTCCGTTCCCAATTTCAGGCGGAGGCAGAACGATGCGCGCAAAGCAAATTGTGGATCCCCGGTCAGCGATACGTCGAGGCCAGCCGTCCCGACCAACCTTGCTGCGAATGTCGGTGATGGCAGCCGTGCTGCTGGTTGCCGGAGGAGTGCTAGGGCAGGTAGTTGTCACCATCAAGCATCCGGACCGGCCAGCGACGGTGATCGAAGTACCGCGCGGCAGCCGAGTCCAAGTCGCCGAAGACGGAAACGTTACGGTAGTGCCACCTGCCGCCGTCGAGCGGGAATTCAGCTGGACGCAAATCGTCTCCGTCTCCGCTTTGGAGAAAGAACTGCGCGCAGCTGGTTCGCAACTTGATCGGGACGTCACCACCTTGCCGAACTTTCTCGCTGGCGGCTCCAAAAAAGCACGGCAGCAACTGAGTAGGCTGGCCCTCCTGAGTGCCATTCTGGCGAAATGCGATGATCGCCCCAACTTCCGCAGAGCAGCAGCGGTAGCGACCGTTCAGTTTGCTGAGGCAGCCCGTTTGTGCAAAGTGGGGACCCAAAGTGCCTATCAGGCAGTCATCAAGTCCAAGGCGCATCTCGCCTCGCTGTTGGCGGGTGAAAAGCTGGCCGGAGAACCTAGCAGGCTGGAATGGAAGCATGTCGTGGACCGTCCGCCCCTGATGCAGTGGATGGACGCCATCCTGCGCGAAGAGCTTTCACCACTTCCGGCGGAGTCCGAGTTTGCGGACCAGGCAGACCGAATCCAGCAGCAGGCCGACCTGCTGGCGATGATTGCTACCGTCATCAGTCTGCCGGAAATGCCTGACGGCAAAGAATCCGACTACGCCGACACCGCGCGACAACTGGCGGCGTTTGCCACCGAGATGTCGCGCGCGGCGAGGCAAAACGAGCGGGATTCGGCGATCAAGGCATTCGGCAGGATGCAGAAACAATGCGCCAATTGCCACGAAAACTGGAGGGCATAACTGGCCGCTCTGAGGTTACTTGACCCGGACCAACTTCATGATTCGCCCGTCGACGTTCCAGTCTTGTACGTACAGGTTGCCTTCTTGATCCCAGTACGAACCGTGCGTTCCGCTGAAGATCCCTTCGATCCATTGGTCCTGCGGGACGTTGTAGTTGCGTCCCAGCTTGGGATCGGGGTTGTGTCCCAGTACGGCCATGATGGTGTTGCTCTTATTGAGAATGACCACCCGGCCGTGCAAGTCAGGCACCGAGGCGTAATCTCCCTGAACCGAAACACTGGTTGGCATGCCAAGACCCGTGATCACTTCTTCGATAAAGTTGCCGTCCAGGTCGTAGTGCAGCAGGCGGCCCTTGGGTTGGTGGTTGCGGTCGCAGATCAGCAACCGAGGAGGCTCGTAACGAGTATCCAGAGTCATGCCATGTGCGGTGTTGAACTCCTTGAGAGCGTTCCCTTTTTTGCCGAAGTGACTCAGGTACTTGCCGGATGGATCGAACCTGAAAATGTAGTTGCTGGCATAGCCGTCGGCCAAGAAGATGTCCCCGTTGGGAGCCACGGTGACCGCGGTAGGGCTGAACTTGTCCAGCTTAAGTCCCGACTCTTCGGGATAGGGCAACTTCAAGACGATCTCGCCACTGCGGACATTGAACTTGATTCCTTCGGCGTCTTTGTTGCGGGCACCGTAGATGAATTCGCCCCCGTCTTCCTGACGGATCTCCATGTCATGAATGTTCGAATATTCGTCACCTAGATAGTTTTGGACGACCTTGCCATCTGGTGAAAATACAACCACTCCCTTTTGGGCGCTGGTGTAGATATTGCCGGCGGAGTCAATCACCACGGCACCATGCGTCGGGCCTAATGCCGAGTTGCCGTCGGGACGAAGTCCCCAGCCTGGGACGGTGTCAAACGTCATTAGTCCGCAGCCCATCCGCACCGGCTGGGTCTGTTTCTCTGCCGCCATGGCAGACACCGGGGCACTCAGTGCGACAAGCGCCGCGATACAAAACGCAACATTCTTCTTCATGATCGAACTCCGGGTTGTTTCTCGTAGTTGCCGCCCCAGCGCAATGCCACACGGGCGTTTCATCCAAGTTGCTCTATGGTATTCCAAAAAGCAGGGGCCGTGTCGAGTCACCACCGTCTGGCCGCGGTTTTCTTCAGATTTCTGTTCAAGGCTTCCCCAGACGCAATCCACCCATTCAAGTGACTCGTGCGCAGCCATTCCCGATTCGATGCCTGAGAAACAATCTCCCCCCACGCTGCAGATTTGGGGAACGCCATGAGTGCAAATGGCTACTCTTTGCCCGTCAGCGTGAAGGCTCCCCAGTAGAACGGGTGTGCCGCGCCGTAGCGCTGGCGACGCGACTGGATACGCGAAACCTGAGCCTCGCGCAATGCGGCAGGCTTGTCCATCCCCGCGGCCAGGTTGCGGAAGAACTCGTTCATCAGTCGGGCGGTGTCGAGGTCCGGAATCTGCCAAAGTGTGGCGGCCACGGATTGCGCGCCGGCAAGTTGAAACGCCTGGCGAAGTCCGGCTACCCCTTCGCCGTTGTGTACGGCACCGATACCGGTTTCGCAGGCACTGAGCACAACCAGTTCCGTGCCACGGAGGTCGCTGCCGACAATCTCCAGTCCGGTGAGAATTCCGTCGTTCGTGCTTCCATTCTTGTTCCTTTGATTGCAGCCGGCCAGCAACAATCCGCAACGGAGCAGCGGGCTTTCGAAATCCTTCCGCTGCGACGATTCCGACGAATTATCGCCCGGCAGGGTTTCGTCCTTCAGGCCATCAGATACTTTGTCGGGAAAGAAAAACCCGTGCGTGCTGAGCACAAGAATGCGCGGCTGAGCCAGGCTTTTGAAGGCGGCTTCCGTGGCCTGGTTTCCCATGTGGAGCAGCGCCGGCTGTGCCGAGAGCGCGTCGACCGACGGCTTGATCGCCTTGGCCTCAACGGCAGTAGCGGGGAGGCGAGCGACCTCAGGCAACTGACCCAAGCGATGCAGTGCCTGCGTCTGCTGAGGCGGGCGCTGTTCGAGTTTCGCCGCATGGGAGTTCGCCGAATCGGAGTCATACGTCGGGTCGGCAAAGATCGCCGCTGCCGCGGTTGAAGGGGCTT
>CALOEH010000160.1:0-54785 GCA_942492195.1 uncultured Planctomycetia bacterium
TTATGCCCTGGATTCAAATTACCACCAATTAGATGTTTAAAGCGGTCTTGCTGCGGCAGGTTGATGAACGAGATGACCGGTGCCCGTCAAGGAAACTCCCACGGTCACGACCATCGGGGCTTCCCCGCCATCCAGATGCCTCGTCAAAGGCGAGCTCTTAAAGGGGACGCTGGGACTCTTCGTCACCGTGGTTGAAACACCGAAGACTTTTTATCAACTCCGAGCTGTCGCAGCAGCCAATCAGTTTGAGACGTTTCGGCCTGAGTTGGTGAACCTCACGGCTTCGCTCCAGATCACTGAATCTTCCGCACCCTAGCCAAGTCTTCCGCCCATTCTCCTGGGAGAACCTTATCTTTATGTCTCGGATCATTTGTCCTGAATGTGCGCGAGATCAGCGATCGTCGCACTGCCCCAACTGCGGGGTTTCCCATTACGTAAACTCGTGCGAGCGCTCAAGACGAGCAGCCCCGCACATATCCGGTTCCGCTTTCCCCATTCGCAGAGATTCGGGAAATCGCGTACCGCCAGAAACTACTGCTGTACTCAATCCTGGTGCTTCTCCTGAGTCAGCTTCCAATCATGGTACTGCTGAACACGACTTTCGCGGCGTTGGGATGGATTGGCCTGGTAGGAAACTTCGCCTTGGAGGTCTGGTGCCTTTACAAACTGGGCCAAGCTCTGGGAATGTCATTGCCGGCAATCTGGCTGTGCTCCGTGGCGTTGCTCTTTCCCTGCGTCAGTCTCGGAGTTCTGGTGGTGGTGAATAGCCGCGCTACCGACGCCTTGCAGAAGGCAGGGGTTCGAGTGGGGCTGATGGGAGCAACGCTGAGTGAAGTCCCCTGACGCAGCCTGGCCGTATCTGAGACAAGACTCGGCTTCCCCTGGCCCAAGCCTGACCATCACCTCTCCCGGTCCAAGCTGCCAGCCTAGCGGCACTGTTTGTAGATCGCGTCATTTATTCTCAACCCGGTGGGGATGCTGCGCGCACTACCACTGCCTCAATGCCCCAGGGTAGGTCTCTGGCAAGCTGTCCGTGTGCGCGCCTGTGTCCTCCTGATTCTTCGAACTTCCGCAATCCCTTCTTTGGAGTCCCTTATGTCCATGTTGTTAGACGAACCCGCTGCTGAGCTCTCCACGCCTCAAACCTCACCGCGTCGCCGGCGCACCACGATGGCCGCTGCCCGGCTCAGCTTCACTTGGCTGGGAGTGCGCAAGTCACTCAACACGCAGCAGCGGAACCAAGCAGCCGACTCGTTCGGGGCGGAAGGCAAGTTCCTGTCCGTCGGCAAGAAACCGCTGGACATGTCCCACCTGGCCTTCGAAGTCGTTACTGCAATCTGAGGCTGAGCCATTGCCTATTCGAAGGGCGTGAGTTTGCCGTACCTCGAGCCCTGGCATCCGCTTGATCAAGCAGGACGCCATTGCCGACTTTGATGCCCAGTTCAGCAGGTTCCGCGAGGAACTGGACTAGGCTGTGTTGGAACTTGACCGGCACTATGACGAGTTGCGTTCCCGCCGCTCGTGACCGGTTGGGCGATCTGTCTCCGATGCAAGTGACTACCCGTCATCGCTCCACTGGCATGTTTGCCATTGAGCATAAGATTATCCCATCTGTCGAGCCACCTGACTACTTGCGGCAGCTCAGCCCGAACCGTACCAGCAGGCCCGCCAACGAGGTGTAGCCCCTGTTCGACGAAGTCGTCCAGCTGGCGGAACAGGCGTTTATGGATGAGCTTGCCGGGCTGGTCCAGCACCTTAGCGCAAAGGTTGGCCGGCCAGAGGGACGGCAAGCCCAAAGAGCAATGGGATTAGTGCAATCACGAACCTCACCGAGTTCTTTGAGCGGTTTCCGCCAGTTGAACCCTCGGTCTAACGACCAACTTGACGATCAAGTCGGCCAATGCCAACAGATCGTGGGGGGCGTTGGTCCCCAAAGGCTGCGTGACAACCAGGTCCTGCGGCAAAGTGTCGTCCAGGAACTGAGCGAAGTGCAAGCCGTGTTGGACGGTCTGCTGGTCGATCGCCCCCGGCGGAACATCCTGCGAAGACCCAAGTAAAGGGGAAGCACATGCAGATTGTTGTCAAACCGGGTGGCGAGGTGCGCTGCGTTTATGACGAGGCGATCGACCTTGCCACCCTGGGGCCGCCAAAGATTGCTCGCGGCTCGCATGTCGAGCCAGACGCGGAGGGGCAGTGGTGGGCGGATCTTGGGCCAGTTGGTGGCCCGAAACTGGGACCGTATCGGGTGCGGACGGAAGCGTTGGCGGCGGAGCTGAGTTGGTTAGAGGTGAACTGGTTGGATCTCGGTTGACCGGAACGCTGACGAGTGGCGGCAGGGAGGCCACCACGGCCCTGCAGCGGCGGAAGCCCTGTCAGTTCCTTGTGTTTGTCGCGCGTCGGACGATGTGACCGAAGCGCGCCCCATCACACAAGCTGCCGATAGTCCCGCTTGCGAAGCCATCTAACCAAGTCGTCAAGCCGTTGGAACCTCGCCAGATGTGCTGGCGTGACATGGAAGCCAGGTTTGAAGTAAAACCTCCGCTCGTACTGCCCATTGCGATTGTTCGCATCGCAGATGTTGACGGACTGACGGACCCACGAATAGAGCTTGATCGAACGACCAGCGACGCTGCACCAGACTGTTAACCGCATAATTGCCTCGGGTTTGAAGTGAATATCGAAGGCAGTATCGCAGCGAATACGACGAATGGAAGAGTCTTTCTGCGTAGACCCGCTGGTCAGCAATGCCCTTTCGCAAGTTACGTCGAATCCCGTTCAAACAACCGTCGCTTCAATGGCTAGGGGCCGCATTTGGTGCCGAAATCGACGAGCCGCAATCGACGTAACTTTTTTAAGAAAAAGTCAATCGGTTTTTTCCTGCAATGCTCCACGCTGCAAACAGATGGACTTGTCCCCGCAGTACATTAGCCAGATCCCCACGGCGGTTTGGTTCACGGCTTCATTCAACGTGTCGTCGGTGTACTCTTGAACCGATTCAGAAAGCTGTTGATTGGAAACAGGCAAGCAAAACAGAGTCTCAGACAGTTGTACCAGGGAAGTAGGTCCGTGCTTGTGAATCAGGTCGACCACCACCGGATGCCCCTCTTTCACCGTGGTCGTGTCGATACAGAGCAGAATCGGATCAACTCCGAGCCGTTCCCTTCCGGTCACGACGACCCGTTCGAAATGCGGATTGAGAGGTTCAAAGAACTTTTCAAAGTCTGGGATCTTCGGCTCGGAAGCCGCTTCCTCAGTAATCTCTTCGCCAGATGCATCAGCCTCCCTCTTCTTCTGAGCATCCTCGCTCCACTCTTTCATTTTCCAGCCATAGCCCTCGACCAACTCGGCCTGGAATCCGAATGCTGCTCCGCTCAGAGCTGTCGACGCCTCCACGAGAGCCTTTCGGAGTTCCGGGAGAATCTCATCCTGCATGCTGAACGCTTCGACGATTTCGCCTTCATCGTTCTTCATAAGCAGAGCAATCTGGCCTTCTTCCTCCGGCTTCTTCTCATTCATCCTCTTGGTCAGCGTTTCCAGCTCAATTAGCTGGAAACTCGACTTCACGCCATCAAACGCCGATTTGGAACTCGGATAACGGGAGAACGTGCTCCCTGCATCGTGCTGTTCGATCGTGTCAATCCAGTCCCGGAGTACCTGGGGAACATTCCAGTCTCGTGGGGTCAGTCGCGCGATCTCGGTGGCATTTGCGGTTACGAGCCTCTGAAGTTCGTCCAGCAGCACGTTCAAGCTGTGCACGTTGGTTAGCGGTTTGTCCTTGTGGACCTGGACCTTTACCTTGGTCGGATCGAGCGGATCGTTGCTCTTCTCGATGACCCGAGTGAGGATGAGGACCATCGACTTCAGGTACAGTTCGATTGCGTGACGGTACAGGAAGTTGATCGGCAGGTGGGCGTTCGAGGCGAAGCCCATCCTGTCGGGAGTCTCTGACAGTTTCTCCGCGGCAGCTTTGAATGCCTCAGCAGTCGCGTGAAAGCCGCCGTCAAAATGACGTTCTAGCGGCATAAAGAATTGTTCGAACATACGTTTCTCCCGTTCGTAATTCGACACGAATAACACACGTTCGGTTCACCGATAAAGCCCCGCTGCGAACAGCAGTGCCAGTTGGGACAATTTAACTCAGAAGTGAAACGAAAGATCAGCAAGAGCAATCGCACGAACTCGTGCCTGTTACACCACGAGCCTGACGAAAGCACATAGAGGACATTCTATCGGAGGGGCAGGTTCGTCGGCACGCGCCCAGATCCTGACGAACGCCCTGGCGGTGAGGGTGAGATAGCGGCGACGTTAGTCAGCGCCCTTCTTTCGAAACTGGCGACTGGATTGAACTCTTCGACGATGAACAACCGAGACTGGTTTGGAAAGCGTCTCTACGTCACAAAACTGCTCCGGTTTGACACACCGAAGCATCGTAGCCGGCACGTATTGGTGACGCTGCCACTTCTTCACGTAAGTCGCTGGTTTGCTGCACAACCAGCTCGCATGACGTGAATCTGACACCTCTCCCACCAGAATCGAACCAGCGTTCCCGCCTCCGGTCCGCGCTGAACACCAGTTACTAGGGTTTGCAGTCGCAGGTTTCGCGTCTCGCCCCGAAGTCGATCCACGTCATTTTTCTGCCTCGCAGCGTTACGGGGCGGTTGTGTTTCTCACGACCGCCCTGCGTAGGGCGGTCGGTTTCTTCAACCCCTCTGGAGTGAACCGATGACCCAAAACCAACTTGATCGTGAAGTCGCCAGCGCCCTGGGCGAAGACCTCCAAGAAGTTCGCCGCCGGGGCTTCAGCCTGGCAGATCCACTCGATGTGGATTTTGATCCCGAACCCAACGACCTGCCGCCGCAGGTGCTCGATTGGGACGAGTATGACTCTGAGCATCAGGTTCCCACCGTTGCCAACCTGAATGCCTTCACCCGGCGGGCTGCTTGATGGGGCTGGGCAAACACTCAGGCCCTGACCCGCCGGGGTATCGGACCGACGCTGACTATCGCCATGCGATCAACCGGTATCTCGGCGGGCTTGGGGCTGCATGCCTGATTGTGTCGTTCTTTCTGGGGTCCGGGGCAATCTTGCTCTGGATCATCGTCGCGATCTTGCTCACTGCTGGCGGCAACTCGGGCAGCGATCGCGGCCAAGCCTCATCGAAATCCTGCCAAAGCGGGAAAAGGAGACGCCGTTGATCACTATCGCACGTAAACAACTCCGTCAGTTACGCGCCCTGTTTCGGAGAATGCTGCAAACTCCCGGACGGTCCCAAGGCCCACCGGTCTCGTTCCTGGCAACATCAAGAAAGCTAAGTATTCGTGCAGTGGGCGAGAGGACCGCCATCCAGTGGCAGCTCGCGGGTGAATTCGAGCCAGAGTCGTTTGCGGTCCCGTTCCAGTTCCTCGCGGATTGTGAAGGGAGCAGGGACGAGCCCGTCCAGGTCCGGCGTGAAGGTGAGAATGTTCAGGCCGAGTGGACCGATGCTGGCATCCCGCAGATTGCGAACTTCGCGGCCTTAGAGTGTCCAAACTTTCCAGTGTTGCCGGAGGCCATGCAAAGCAATACGGTCGAACTGTTGAGCGCTCTCAGGGAAGCTGTCGAGACGGCCGACGACTCGGCCACGCGTTACGCTCTGAATTGCTTGCGGCTGCGAGGTGGCGACCAGGGCCAGATTGCCGCCACGGACGGCCGGCAGATGCTGATTCAAGATGGCTTCACTTTTCCCTGGAAGGGTGATGTGCTGGTGCCTGCCTGCCGCGGTCTCACGAGCCCGGAGCTCAGACCTACCGACCAGGTTGGAGTTGGGAAGTCCGAGGAGTGGGTCACGCTCCGTACCGGTCACTGGACCGTGTGGTTGAAGATCGACAAAGAAGGCCGGTTCCCCAACGTCGAAGATCAACTTCGCCAGGTTGATTCCGCCACGTCCACGCTGCAGCTCTCTGACGCCGATGCCGAGTTCCTCACCAAGGCGGTGAAGCGTTTACCAGCCACGGACGATTTCAACGCACCGGTGACTCTTGACTTGAACGGGGCCGTTACGCTTCGCGCAAAGGGGGCTGACCAACCCACGCCCTTGGAACTTGTGCTGACCAGTTCGCGGCGTGATGGCGAAGCTGTGCGTTTCAGTACCAACCGCGAATACCTCGCTCGGGCAGCTCGCATGGGCTTCCGCAGCATGCACATCTTCGGCCCAGAAGTCCCCGTCTGCTGCCAGGATCAACACCGAACGTACCTGTGGGCCGTCCTGGAAAAGAGCGGGATCATGATGTCTGATCCCGAAGCGACCCGGATCGAGTCACCGGCTCCTGCCGCAACCTGCGCAAGAAGCAAGCCAACAACCATCACGAGGAGAAATATCCAGCCAATGCCAGAACCAATCAATCACGAGGACAACGGCAGCGATTCTCAAAGCGTGCGCGAACTGCTCGATGCAGCTGAGAACCTCAAGGCAACGCTGCGAAAATCACTGGTGCAAACCACGACCTTGATTGCCGGTTTGAAACGGCATCGTCAGCAGTCCAAACGCATTCGCTCGGCTGTCTTGTCGCTCAAGCAGCTTCAGGCAATCGATGCCTGAGCTCGCAGCCGCAGCAGGCATACCAACCATCAAACCAGGAGGAAGCCCACATGCTCAAGCTCAACGTCGGCTGGTCCCGTAAGGCGGGCGAAGCGAACTTCGGTTCCCGCGGGGCCAGTGTGAATCTCGAACTCGAAGTGGAGGCTGGGCTCGTAAACCAGCCTGAAGAACTGCAGGAACGTCTCCGGAGTCTCTATCGCCTGGCCAAAGCCTCCGTGGATGAAGAACTCAACGGCACTGGGCAAGCCAACGGCCATCTCGGCAATGGTCATTCCAATGGTAGCGGCCACCCTGAGCATGGCCCAAGCAACGGTTCGCGCCGGTCGAACGGGCGCAGTGCGACGGCTAGCCAGATCCGGGCGTTGCACGCCATAGCCAATCGCCAGCGGATCGACCTAGCCGGCGAACTTCGCAATCGCTATGGCGTGGACCAACCGGAAGCCCTGTCGATCACTGAGGCGAGTGAGCTGATCGACGCCATCAAACCGCAGGAGAGTACCAACGGTGGGCGGCGGTGATTGCATCCCCCAGCACGGCTCATCCCAACGACGCAGCCCAACAACTCACTGGCCGTGACTACGTTTCGTTTAGTGCGCTGGCCCTCTACCAGCGCTGCCCATTGGCGTACAAGTTCAAATACGTCGATGGCCTTCCCGAAGACGTGATCTCGTCGAGCTTGGCCTTCGGCAGTGGAATTCATGCGAGCGTTGAGTACCACTTTAACGAACTGATGGCCGGCAATCCCGCTCCTGACCATGACACGCTGCTCGACGCCTTCTGGGAGTCCTGGCGGGGTCGTGATCAAGAGGCGTCAATCAGATTCTCCAAGGCCGAAGACATCAACACGATCGGACAGCTTGCCGACAGGGTCTTGTTGGCATTCCGCCAGAGCGACCTGGCTGAGCCGCGTGGCCGGATTATCGGCGTTGAAGAACAACTCCGTGGTGAGGTTGTTCCCGGCGTGCCTGACTTGCTAGCCCGCGTCGACTTGATTGTGGTAACGAAGGACGCTTTGGTGATCACCGACTTCAAGACCTCCCGCAGCCGCTGGAAGGTAGGGCAGGCCCAAGACCAGGCGGAGCAACTGTTGCTGTACAGCGAGTTGGCCAAGCAGATCTTGCCTGGCCAGGAACTGCGGCTGGAATTTGCGGTTATCACGAAAGCCAAGACGTCCATTGCCGAACGCCATCGTGTCCAAATCGACCGTCGCCGGATCGACCGTACCAAGAATTTGGTGCTACGCGTTTGGCAGGCGATCGAAGCCGAGCACTTCTACCCAGCTCCCAGTCCGATGAACTGTCCAAGCTGTCCGTTTCGCGAGCCCTGCCGGAACTGGACAGGCTAATGCCAAAACGCAGCGGCACCTGAACCGAAACCTGAAACATCCAACACCAGTCAGGAGCTCCTATGGACTATATCGTTGGCCTCGTGATCTTGGCGGCCACCAGCTACTTCAGCTACCAGCTTGGCTGCCAGGATGCCAAAGAAACGCGAAACAATCCTCCCCGGTTTCGCCATCGCCGTCGGCGCTGAAGAACCATTCCCTTCAACGTTCGCCTTCGTCGCCCGGCCCATGTTGGCCGGGTGACGGGGCTTTTTCTTACCTATTGGAAAGCCGGCCACAGCTTGCCAGCTCTTTGCCGTCGGTTCGTCCTGAGTCACTCACTCCTGCTCGGGATGGCCACCAAATGGTATCCCGGCGTGATCAGTTGGACTAATACAATTCACTGGACGGAACTGCAGTCGGTGGAATCCACCGCTGCGACTTGGAGTCGAAGACAAACTGCCGAAGTTGATGCACCCGCTGTGAGTTCTGAGACGCTCAGATTTGCTGTCGGTGTGTCCCACGAAGCAGGTTAGCGCGGCGGACTCGGATGCAAATGACCACGCCCACATGTGTCGCGAAAGTCACACCATTTCGAGACACACATCAGCAGGGTCACCCTGTGGTCGATATGATGGCGCGAATGCAGAGACATCTGAGGCCTCCTCCACCGCCGGGAGTGCGTAACGCTAGGCTTCGGCGGGTTGTCCAACTTCCAGCACGAAGACAGAACGCGAAGTGCCGGAGGTCGACCTCACCGATGCAAGGTAAGGTGCTATGGACACGTCCTTTTTTCACCAGTCAACGAAGCGCATTCGTTATCCAGGATGTGTTGTCATGTGCGCGAACGGCACGCAGCTTCTCCACGAGGACGGTTCGACTTTAGGTCAAGAACAGAGAACCGCTGTGCGTCGCCGAAGGGACGTTTCCAGACCCGGTTTGACCACGTACATCGGTGACTTTGTGTGGCGAATCGCGTCAGGTCGCATGGCCTTTACGGGTTGGCGTGAGTTCCGCTGGGTACGTGGTCCTCGGCGGAGATGTCGTCCGTTGATAACGACTCATCTGCGTCCGCTCGATACAGCAACTGCCTACAGCCGTCGCTCCGTGAAGCCCTTGCTCGTGTGGAAAGCCGAAGGCCGTTGCCAAGTACGTGATGCTTGGATCACGCTGTTCGCCGCGAGGTTGGAGCGTCCAACGCGTCACACTCCTGTTCTATGGCGATTTGCTACTCAGCCGCTCGATCACTTGGCTCGGCAGACGAAACCTGCGGATCGTGCCGTCGGTGGCAACTGTGAGCAAGTGCTGGTGGTCGGGCGTGACTGCTGTGGCGAGGATACGATAATGGCCGCTGACATGAAAATTCTCTCTGTGCTGGTAAATTTCCGCGCCCGTCTTCGCATCCCAAATCCGAATTGTCCAATCAGGTCTATTTGCGTCAAAATCACTACCCCAAGTCACAAGGAATCGATCTCCGTCGAAGAGGTGCCCGCCCGCGGGCATTCCATAGTGACCAACGTAGCGCGTCTGCGTGATGCCACTCTTGACGCGAACCGTTTCAACATTGTTCCGAATGCCAATCACCATGAACTCGCCGGATCTCGACGTGGCAAGCAGTCGACAAGTGTACCAGTAGTTATTAAACGCTCGTTCGAACGAATACTTCACTATACCGGTCTTCCAATCCCATACGGAAAATTCCTCTTTGGCGAGTGCATGAGAGCAAACCAATCCTGAGCTCACGAACCGATGCTGCCGGACCTCTTTGAACTCACTATTGTGGGCGAGCTTCTCTCCTGATTTTCGATTCCAAACGAAACAGTCCGACTTCCATCCACCGGTGAGCAGAAGCTCTGAATCCGGAGAAAAAGCGACGGGACCGCTGCTCGCAAACGTGTGGACCAACTCCCCGTCGCTAATCGACCAGACGTAGACATTCTTGTCGGTTGCCGCCGCAACCCACTGTTCATCGAGCGATACGGCCAGCGATCCTCCGTCAATTCCTGGTGGACACATCAACCCCTCGTGACCAGAGAGTTCACGAATCTCCATCTCCCTCTCGATGTCCCATAATTGCACGGTCGAATCTCCCAGCTCGTCATCCTCAGGCTGCAGCACGGTGACGGCCAACTCTGATTGCGGCAGCACAATTGCCGCTCGTCCTGCACGTTGGAACGGTTCGGTCCACCTAACTCGCCGCTCCTCTCCGCATTGCGGCAGTGCTCCGGCATCGGTTCCAGGCGGTGGCAATCGCCAGAAGCGAGTTGTGCCATCGTACCTGCCCAATGTCACTGCCCGTGTCCCGTCGGCAGTAACGGCAAGTGCGACAATGGGGCCAACATGGCTGCGAAACTCGTCAACCTGCTGCCAGTTCTCGACGTCCCAGAGTCGCAATACTCCGTCGGCATCGCCGGTATAGGAGCGGCCGGTTGCGTCAACTTGCAAACAGTGTGGATCCGCGGGGAGATCCAGGGCCCCTTGTTTCCTTCCCAATCCTATTTCCCACTGGATTAACTGTTTGTCCGCTCCACAACTTAGAACGAATTCGTTCCCGGGCAGGAAAGCGACACTTCGCACCTGCCCTACGTGCGCAAGGATGACTCGATAGGGTGCGATCGGTTTGGGGTTCTCGGCTGTCAGTTGTTGTTGCCAGTCATGCGGAAGCTTCCAGAAGTAGAGACAACCCTCTTCGGTACCGGCAGCTACGTGGAGACCGTCGACGGACGCAGCCCGACAGGTGACGGCCCCATGCTGACCACGATTGAGAAACTTGCCAATGACTGTTCCCGTTGCCGTCTCCAGAATCTCCGCATCGTGACGGTTTTCCAAATGATCCGAGAATAATTCTCCACCTGACAAGAACAGTGGATCGCTGCCAATCTTCGAACATTTGATAGTCCGGCGACGGCCCTCTTGGCCATCTGTCATGCTCAAACCATCACTCTGCCGTTGAAGAAGAAAGCGGCCGTCCGGGGACACCTGCAGCGTCCAAAGGTACGAAAAAACCCCTTCATCGAATCTTCGTAAGCAACGCCCAGTATGTGCATCAAGAATGCAAGTGTATCCCGCCGCTGAAGGATTCGGACCTGGTTGAGCCGCAACCATAAAACGTCCGTCGGTCGAAAGCGACGCGGCGTTCAGACGGGCTGCGTATTGGCAGCCCACGTCGCTGTATGGGAAGTGGGTCGGCACGGCGTCTGCGTTGCCCAGCACCAATGGAAATGTTTGCTTGCAGGTTGGCAGACGAATCAAGCGGATCTGCTCTCTACTTCCCTCAAGATCTTCGGTACCTCGGAGAAGAACGTACTCTCCGCTACGGGACAGGCTGACTCCACGACTGGTGAAGTACCGTGTAAAATCGTCCCGGAGTGGCTTCCAAACATTGCCCGTTTGGGGATCGAACAGCCATAATTGTTTGCCAGCGTTGATTCCCAGTCTGCCGTCATCAGAAATCGCCGTATGGTAACTGACGTTTTTGATTTCTGCGGAATACAGTAAGACACCGGTCTCCGTGGAATACTTCTCGAAATCCGACGTGTGCCAGCCGTTGACGTAAAATGCATTGCCGTCGGGTGACATTCGGAAGTTCGGAGAGGCCAAGGCTGACTGAACCGAATGGACGGTCTTAACCTCGACCGGGTCCCACGTGCGAAACTCATTCCCGCTGCGCGAGATGATCACCTTGCCACTCCGCGACATCACTGCCTGAACTACGCTGCCATCGTGCCCTGCGAATTCCCGTGGCGTCCGCTCCTTCGATGTGATCAATTCGAATACTGACGCGTCAACTAGATTGCGCCGCAGCACTGTCAACTCGCCGGCTGGCAGATAGGCTAGTTGCAGCAGACCGACCGTGTGGATATCGTGCCGGGCGAGCTCTGCCCCCGTGCGCCAATCCCATTCAACGATCTGATTCTCATCGAAGCGGGCCGCCATTTTCTTGCCGTCGTGCGAGAAGGCGAGGGGTGGTTGGACATCTGCGATTCTGGTTGCAACTTCGTGCGTCAGAAAGTCGACCACCCGCAATCCGCCGCCTTCGTCAAAGATGGCCAAGTGTTTGGAGTCCGGCGTGATTTCACCATCGATGCCATCCCACTCACCGATCTCCATGATCACGTTGCCTGCCGCAACTGCTGCATCTAGCTCGGCCAAGGTCGGAGCACCAATTACACCTTCACCCGGCGTTGGCAAAGTTCCTCCTGCTGGTCCGATAACCTTGGCAGGGGCCGCGTCCGGTTTGAGGCTGATGCGGACGATCTTTTTCCCGCCCCTTTGAACCGTGACCTCGCGGGGGCTGATCTGCAGGCGATCGTCGCCTCCTCGAACCTCGACACGATAGTGGCCGTCGGCCAGGTGGACCGTCCAGTTCCCCTCCGCGTCGACGACTTCGATTTCCTTTCCCCCTTGCTGCAGGACGATCTGAAAGTCCTTGGCAATCTCGGGGTCCGCCTCGACGACGACGGTTCCCTGGGGTGTGCGTAGCGTGAAGAAAACACCCAGCATCAAGACTCCCAGCAACCCCAGGACCATGAATAAGGGCAGCGCAGGCGTGCGTCGGCGCGTGGGGCTTGTTGCCTGCAACACCCCATAGTCGATCGTGGATTGGGAAACGGATCTCGGTTCTGCGTGCGAAAAAGTGTCGAGCGCCGACGCCTCCCGACGCATGGATGTCGTGCTGACGGATCCTTCCTGGGGCATGATTGCCGGTGTTTGCGGCACAACTGTGTCTAGCAGCGACTCCAGGTCGGCAGCCGCAGCGAAAGCGGACAGCACTTCGGCCACTTCGCCCGGAGTTTGGAATCGCTCTTCTTTTTCCCTCGCAATCATGCGGTGCACGATTGCTGCCAACTCGTCGGAGATATCTGCGCGATGAGACTGGACGGGCGGAGCATCCTGTAAGGCAAGCGCCTTCCATTTTTGCATCTGGGTCTGGTACTGGGGTCCACCGAAAATCACCTGACCGGTCAATAGCTTGTAGAGAGTGGCCCCCAGGGAGTAGATGTCGGCGCGAATGTCCACATCGTGACTGTCGCCACCTTGTTCGGGTGCCATGTAGTCCAGCGTGCCCATCGCCTGGCCGGTATCGGTGAGTTCGCGGCCAGCTTCGCCCGAACTTGGCAACAGCGCCAGTCCCAGATCGAGCACTTTGACCGTGCCATCGGTGTTGAGCATCAGGTTCGACGGTTTGATATCGCGATGGACCAAGTCGTGCTCGTGGGCGTGTTGCAGGCCGACCGCTGCCTGGCGGACGATTTCGCAGGCGTCGGCGATAGGCAATAGGCCGCTTTGGCGAACCAGGTCTGACAGGTCGGTGCCCTCGACGTACTCCATCACCAGGAAGTGTTTGCCGTCGTGATCGCCTGCATCTGTGGCGCGGACGATGTTTGGATGATCGAGCTTGCCGACCGCCTTCATCTCTCGCTCGAAGCGGGCAATAGCTTGTTCATCCCGCATCCGATCCGTGGGCAGCATCTTGAGGGCCACAACGCGTTCCAGTCTCGTATGAAACGCCTTGTAGACGGTACCCATGCCGCCCGCTCCCAGTTTGGCCAGCAGCCGATAGGGACCAATGTCCCCCAGGCTCGAAGAAGCGGCGGTGGCTGCATTAGGCTTGCGTTGTGCGACGAACGAAGCCTCGCGGCCGATGGCGGCCACGCGGTCCAAGAGATCGGCGCACTCTGCTTCGACCAGGAATCCCTCGGACGACTCGGGCTCGCGCGGCAACCGGGAAAGAAACGTATCATCGGCGTTGCCGCAAGTCTCCAGTTCCCCCTGGCAAGCGGTGCATTCATCAAGGTGCATGTCGATCTCCTCAGAGCGGCTCACGGGGGAGTTTTCCTAGGGCGTACGCTGCCAAGTCGTCGAAAGTTGGGCAGACGGTGGACATTGCCGTTGGATCCCTGTGCGGGTGGGTGGACTCGGTCAGCCAAGGTGCGGACGTCCTGCCCGCTACCTACTCAACGGAGAGTTCTGACAGAAAAGTTTTCCGAGCCGCACTAAGATGGAGGAGATCGCATTAACTCCAGCCATGATAAGCGGTTTCGATCCGCTAAGCCAGAAAGGTGGGCAGGTGATCAGTCGATCAGGTCCAGCCCGTCGAGTTCCTCGCGGAGGTGTCGTAGCACGCGAGACTTAGCCTTATAGACGGCGGCCACCGACATTTCCAGCTCAGTGGCAACGGCCTGAGGCGGTTGCAACTCAACGGCCGTCAGCCAGAAGGCCCGCCAGGTAGTTTCCTCAAAGTCGGTCTGCATCAGCAAGACCGCGTGGCGTGCCAACTTTGAATGCAGCTGCTGGCCGGTGACATCTTGCTGCTCGTTGGGGGCTTCCTCAGGAACTTGCTGAAGCCAATGTTGCGCTTCTGTTCCACCCTGAACATCAGGTTCTCCGGCACGGGCGCGGAAGTGATCGCAGACTTTGTTGCGAGTCACGGTCCAAAGCCAGCCCCGGAAGCTGTCCTCCGGCCGTTTCTTGCGAAAGCCATCGAGCCCGGTCGACACGGAACGAAACACCTCCTGCGCCACATCCGCCGCGTCGCTGACTTGTAGTCCAGCACGCCGGCACCACTGGTATACGAGCGGCGTGTAGACGGCGGTCAGCTTCTGCCAGGCGTCTGCATCGCGTTCACGTGCCCGCCGCAGCAGGCTACGAGAAGTGGATTCGCTTGTTTGGGGTGGGACGTTCGTCATCGGGTAAATTCTAGCCCGCCGGGACGTCCTGTTCCACATTTCTGAAACAGTGGTCTGGGGCATCTTGAGTTGGCACGCGACATCATTGGTGGATTGACATTCGACCGTCGTCAACCAGAAGACAGACTAAGACGCCTTTCATCACAGCACGTGACTCCTTACTCCTATGGATCGCGCCGTGATCATCTCTGGTCCTTTTGCACGTCCACTTGGTGCTCGACACTCCATCGTTGGGGGGGTAGGTTGACGACCGTATCAAAGCTGCCGCGACATCTTCCCTGGACTGCATCCTCCCACGAACCATGAGCGGATTTCCACCGACATCAGGCTCCACATCCACGTCATCCCTGCTGCGACGCGTTTCGGAACACAATCCGGAGGCCTGGCAGCGGTTGGCACAACTCTTCGGGCCAGTTGTGTATCGTTGGGCAAGGCAAGGCGGCTTGCAGTCAAATGACGCGGTCGACGTCGTGCAGGAGGTTTTCCAAACGGTTTCTGAACGGATTCAACAACATCAAGGGGATGGCACGGCGGACGCATTTCGCGGTTGGCTCTGGGGTATCACGCGCAACAAACTGCGAGAGTTCTATCGGCGGCGTGCTGCCGAACCGGACGGCGTCGGAGGAACGGATGCACATCGACAACTACAGCAGCGGGCGGAACGGCTTCCCGCAGATTCCGCCAGTTTTGACGGAGCAGCCATACGATCGGTTCTCTTACAGCGGGCATTGCAACTGTTGCAGTCTGAGTTCGAGCCGCGCACGTTCCAGGCATTCTGGCAAGCAACGATTGATGGTCGTGCGCCAACAGACATCGCCGCCGATTTGCAAATGACGGCAAAGGCAGTTCGTCAAGCCAAATACCGCGTGCTTCGGCGATTGCGGCAGGAATTTGAAGACCTGCTGTAGCTGTTTTCGTAACATCTGACGTTGCCACACCTTACGTGCCTCTATTCCGAACTGTGGAAAAGTCGTGTGGCGCACTTGTCACGTATAGGGGTAGGTCAGAATTCTTGCTCCACTAGCGGAGGATCAAGCTGTGCATCCCAGTCGTAGACAGTTAGAAGGGTTCGTCTTTGGAACACTTGCTGAGGAGCAAGTGGATCAGGTTGCCGATCACGTCGAACAATGCCCAGCTTGCGACGAGACCGTTCGGGAGTTGGAGGCCAAGTCCGATACGTACGTCAGCGATCTGCGTAAGCCGACGGCAAGTGACCCGTTCGCGCAAGAAGCAGACTGTGCCCGTGCTGTGGCCCTGGTTGAGCAAATGCAGTACGGCAAGCCGCTCACAACCGACCGACACGAGGAACCAGCCGATACAACTACGGACGGATTGGAGGACATAGGCCCTTACCGCATTCTGGAAGAAGTGGGGGTGGGTGGTATGGGCAGGGTCTACAAGGCACTACATACCAAGCTGGAAAAGCTGGTGGCCTTGAAGATCCTTCCCGAAAAGTGGACAGAAGATGCTAGAGCGATTGCGCGATTCGAACGCGAAATGAAAGCAGTGGGGAGAATCGAGCATCCGAATATCGTCCGCGCCACCGATGCCGGCGAAGTCGATGGCCGCCATTTTCTGGTCATGGAATATGTGGTGGGTACCGATCTCTCGCGGCTGCTCAAGCATGTGGGCCCACTGCGCGTGGCTGACGCATGTGAGATCGTCCGACAAGCAGCCGTCGGATTGGAGGCAGTTCGCCAAAGCGACCTGGTTCATCGGGACATTAAACCCTCGAATCTGATGCTGATACCAGCTGGCGAAATCAAGATCCTCGATCTTGGCCTTGCTCTGTTGGAATCTGGTGAAGACGACCAGACCGAGATCTCCAACCCCTGCACCGTGATGGGAACTGCGGACTACATGGCTCCGGAACAGGGGCTTAATACCCATCAAGTGGACATTCGAGCCGACTTGTACAGCTTGGGCTGTACGCTGTTCGCGCTGCTGATCGGACACGCGCCATTCTCCCGCCAGCAGTTCAACTCGCCTCTTAAGGTCATGCTGGCTCACCAAAAGTCGACCCCGCCGGACATTCGTGAACTGCGAGAAGAAGTCCCGCCCGAACTGGCTTTGGTTGTTGAGAGGTTGCTGGCGAAATCTCCAGACGATCGGTATGCCACACCGCTGGATGTGGCTGCAGCGTTAGAGCCCTTCGCCGCGGATCACAACCTCAGGGAACTGGCGGCCGCAAGCCAACCGCAACACGTCTCCGCTGCCCTGCCGAGCGCTACGGACAACTATCGCTCATCGCCATTGACGGGCACCGCCGGCAGCAGATCGCAACCGCGGCACGATGATACCTCTGTTTCCGCGGCAGAAGAACCTGTTGGAAGCCACCGTCTATCTGAAACGGCAACTCACGGCGGCCCATCGCAGGCAGCACAGCCAGAATCTAGTCGGAAGAACCGAACGCCATATTTCGTTGCTGCGGCAGTCGTCGGGGTACTGCTACTGGGCGTGATCTTTTCGGTTCGCACCCGCGAAGGACTGTTGGTCATCGAAACGGATGATCCAAATATCGAAATCGCGGTGGAACAAGGTGGCAAACTGGTGACCGTGTTGGACGAGGAATCGGGGTGGAACATTCGGCTGGCTGACGGCCAGTACGATCTATCTGTTGGCGGTGCCGAAGACCGGTTTGAACTCTCGAAGAACCGCGTTACCGTTCATCGCGGCAACGAGGTTCGCCTCAAGGTCACCCTGCAAGACAAGAAACTAGCGGCGAACGATGCGGTTCCCCAAGCGTCCACCCCTCCTTTGCCAGAAGAGACGGAAGACACGCGTGCCTCCACAGAAACCTTGGTTGGCGGCTCAAATGCCGGTGGGCCGACAATTGCCCAACTGGACGAGGCGGTCAAGAACGGCGGCGTAGTGATGGAAATTGGCGAATGGCAATCCGATTACGGCACGATCACGCCAGACTCGTCGCATGTGGCAATAGCTGCCGCCGACGGGGGTGTGCAAATGGTCGATTTCTTCACGCACGAAGTCGTGGCAACGATCGACAAAGCCCAGCCGCCGCTGGCCTTCTCACACGACGGGCGAAAGATGGCCGCCTCGATCGACCAGGAACATGTCGGCGAGTGGGACTGGCGGACAGGAGAACTGCTTGCGACGCACGACATCCATACCAACGGTTTCCTGCAATTGACCTACATGCCCAGTGGCGACATCGCCGTACTGCGTGTGAATGTGCTGAAGAACAACGTGTTCGAACTGGTCACGCCCGCCGACCCTGTCCCACGACAGTTCATTGGCCACCGGCGGCGAGGTCCAGCAAGCCAGGCTGTCGCAGCGCGGTGACTTGATCGTCTCTCGCAGCGGCGCGGAATACTTTACCTGGACCGCAAACGATGCTGCCATTATCAGCAAGCCGTCGGTTCCACATGCTTGCTACGGAATGCTGTTTCCGGATGGCGATCATTTCTACATCAGCGGCGACAAGATTCTCACAAAGTATGAGGCACAAACTGGCAATGCACTGTACAGCATGAAACAAGGACCCCGGTTTGAGTTTGGGCCGACGGCCCTTTCCCATAATCAAATGTTGGGCACCTACGTCTACTACAACAAACTCTACATATTCGATCCTCAGTCTGGCGACGCAGATTGGAAGGGACTTCAGCCATCCTTCACTGACAATCCACGATTCGAGTTGGACAATTATAAAGATATCAGCATGTCGCACGATGGCCATTTTGTTCTCTGTCATCAACACGCACAATTTGGCGACCGACCCACCCTGCGACTCTTTCGGCTTCCCACTTGCCCCCGGCCAGTGCCCCTGGTTGCTGCAAGCACGCCCACGCCTGATGGATTCCTTTTTGGCGACGACATCGGCTGCACACATGTTGACGAGTTGGGCTGCGCATCGATGTCGAAAGACGGCCGGTTTGTGACGGAGGTGGGTCCAACGCTCGCGATCTATGACGCAATGACAGGAAAATACGTTCGCCGATTTGACACGTCAGTTGAGAAGGTCGGGCTTCGTGATGCCACGATCTCAAGTGATGGGCAATTCCTACTCTGTTGTCGATCTTCCAACGGCACAATCTTGACCGATTCGACGACCGGACGAGTGATCAAACTTGCACGTGGACAATCTCACGACCGCACACCTCTGTTCCTGGCTGGCGACGAACTCTTCTCCGATGTGGTTGAATCGAAGGGAAATGCCTCGATTTGCCGGGTTGCGGATGGAAAAGCGATTGGTGCGCTCGTGTACCCCGGAACTCATGGGAAATTCACCTGCCGGGCAGCATCTGCCAACGGTCTGCACATCGCCGCGGGAACGGAAAACGGTTTCATCTACCTATGGCGCATCCCCTCAGACTGGCGCGAGGCACTATCGGCTGAGAACCCGTCCCCGATTGAACCGTACCGCGCAATTGTCGCGCACTCCGGTCCGGTCAGCGACGTTGTTTTTCGGCTCCATGGCGAAGAATTGCTCAGTTGCAGCAGCGATCGCACCATTGCTGAGTGGGAACCGTCGTCCGGAACAAAACGGGCGACGATCGAAGAACTTTCGTCAGAAGCCCTGAGCCTGGCCGTCGATGCTGCGGATCGCATCTTTGCCGGCCATACCGACGGTGTGCTGCGAATCTGGGACTTGGACGCTGCGCAACCAGCCTACGAATTTCACAGTCATACCCGCGGGATCGACCAACTCGCTGTCCGCGAAGAGGGAACACGAGCTGTTTCGTACAGTTCCGCGGACGGGACCACTCGATTCTGGAAACTGCCCCCACCTGGGAGCGAACTCGAGTCACTGCCCTTCCAGGGAGAGATCCGACGGATTGTTTGGCAACGGCCAAACGAAGAAGTAATTTCCGCTTCCCTCCTTCCCTCGGCCGAACAGGCGATCACCGTCCATCAGAGTAAAGAGGACGAGGAAGAGACGTCGATCATCCGCGTCTGGGACATCGAAGGCCAGTCGCTGGTCCGCGAGTTGCAAGGGCATACCGGAAGCGTTTCTCGCTTCCCCGTGCGTAGTTTGGCCGTTGCACCGGACGAGAAGCTGATTGCCGTTGCGGACGCAGAGAAGGTCTACGTCTGGGAGCTCTCAGAGGGGCTTCTCCATACCTTTGCCAGTAGCGGCCCCGTTGCATTTACGCCGGATTCAAAAGTTTTGCTGACGGGCGGCCACCGCTCTGACTGCTTCGCCTGGGACTTGGCTACGGGTGAGAAGCTGGCCGAAGCCAACATGCGGGAAGCAGACGACACAATCTGGCAGCATGCGACTCTCGACAACGCGGGGCTGGCGGCTTCCTATTCAATGAAGAAGGGTGTCTTGGTCTGGAATTGGAAGACCGAAGATGTAGAACTGCAATTTGGACGTGGAAGTATCGAGCGCGAGTTGCTCGGTTGTACTGACTCAGGCGAGGAACTTGTGATACGGGACCGCACCGACCTGAAGCTGGTGGACCCCAAGACTGGATCCACAAAGGTCACGCTCGCCGGTCACAGCCCCTTCGCCCACACACATCGCGAAGTTGGTTCCGTTCAGTTCTTCAACGAAGACCGATTCCTGTTGTCCTGTGGCGTCGACTTGTCGATCCGTCTTTGGGATGCCCAATCGGGGCGGCAAATCTACCAGCAGAACGAGCACCTCGTACGCAGATGGCATCACGACACGAATCCGCTACCTGTGTTCGCGGCAACAATCACACCGGATTTGGAGCATCTCCTCTCCGTCGCCGGCGACGGCACGATTCGCAAATTCCGCTTGCCGAGCCGCGTGGTCAAACAGCTGCAAGCAAAACCTGACAATACCGTTCCACGCCATTCGATTCCGTAGTCCCTACCCCATGGAGAACGCTTCAACCACACCTAAAAAGCCGTGTCTTCTACTGGGGAATCCGCGCGGGGTTGTCCAGCCTCTGGCATCACTTCCACTCGATCGCTACCGCGTCGGTCTTGCCGGCGAACGAAGTCTGCCCGCCGCGGAGACACCTCTTGCAGTTGGCCGAACCCTAAGCCGCGCTGGCGGGCGATGTACCCGCTGCGAGTTCTGAGCTCAAATCGGCGTCAGTGTATCAAATCGGTCCTGCTTCAGGGCTGCTCGGCTGACTGCAAACGAAACGCCCTCGCGGTCGCTTCACGAGTTCGGCCATCGTCATACAGCAGTGAGTGCGGCGTCCAAACTTCTAATTGCAGATTGAACTTTGCGTCCACATTAGCGTTGATTGTTGATTGCTCCTGGATGACTTGTCCCACGAGGATGTGATGTCCTTCGCCGAGTACCGGTAGCCGTCACAAACTGCCGCGCATTGTGTTGCCGGAACATGCGCTGCCAGGGCCGCAAGAAGGTCTCTTTCCTGGATATCAATGGGCGCGTAAGACTTCGTTCGCCGGAAAGACCGACGAGGTAGCGATCAAGTGGAAGTGAGGTTGTGCAAGGCCGATTCGGCCGGTGCCACGGCCCGCAGACCGCGAGATTAGCTAACGCTTTGTGCTCGGACCGGTGAGGATCTGACAGTCGGGCAGCGCCTTTTTCAACTCCTCGATCTCGGCGGCTACAAAGTCGGTGTCGCGGAGGTCGAGGTGCTTGAGGGTTTTGAGCTGGCGGAGGTGTCCGACCGCTATGCCAAAGATGCGCGTGTTGCGAAGAGCGAGCGTTTCGAGTTTCGTCAGGCCCGTCAGGTAGGCAAGTCCGGCAGAGTTGATCGACGTGTTGCTGAAGTCGAGGTGCTTGGCGTGGGTCAGCGCGGTCAAGTGCTTCAAACCGTTGCTGGTCAGGCGGGTGCCGCTCAGATCAAGGCGGGCCAAGTGCGGCATCTCGACGATTAGCGCGACGGCCGCGTCGTCAAGGTGCTGATTGTCATGCAAATCGACCTCGGCCTCGCGGTCGATCTGGGGCAAGTCATCAAGGGTCTGCACGTCGTCGTCGGTCCAGACTTTATCCTCGTTGGCCAGCTTGATCGTGCCGCCTAGGTCGAGCACGCACTTCACCGCCCGCGGATGGGCAGCGAGAGTCGTGCGCTGGAGGAACTCCACATGGGTCATCGTCTCCAGCTTGCCGGTTGGCTTCTCGACAACGTAGGTGACGTGGCGGTCAACGTCGTCTGGGCCGTGCAGCAATTGACCAGCAGGGCTAAAGACGAGGGTCTCGCCATCGGAGAATGGCAGGGCGACCCACTGGGGATTCACTTTACCTTGGGGTGTATGGAAGACTTGTAAGGCGTTTATGCCATTTCCATTGGCAATTACCGCTGCAAGTTGTTCGCCTGATCGGTCCCAGGCTAGATGCCAAACAGCCCCCTGCAGCTTGGCTTGTAACCTGCCATCGGCCGCGTACACGGCACCACCTGCACCACCTGCACCACCTCCATGAGGACTACCCACTGCAACACGACTCCAGTCGTGAGTCCAAGCCATGTTGATCGTGCCGCCCACGGGAATCGACCGCACGAGCTTCAACTCGGATTGCCAGATCTGGATGTTGTTTACATTGAGTGTCGCGATTTGCTGCCCGTCGGGACTCCAGGCGACTGCATGGGCCGGGTTGTCCAACTCTTTGGACAGACCTGGGGTTCCATCCGGTTGCCAGAAACGCAAGAACTTGTCGTTCCCTGAGACCGAGGCCAGTCGATCTCCGCTTGGGCTCCAGGCCAATCCGCTTACCATACTTTCATGAGCTGCAAGAACCGGCCCGCGAGTGCCGTCCACCTCCCAAATTCTGATACGGCCACCCGCATCGCCGCGGGCAAGCCAGCGGCTGTCCGGACTCCAGGCAAGGGTCGTTGCGATGAATGCCCTTTCCTTGGTTGCCAGCGACGGCCCCTTCACGCCATCAGAGCCCCACAACTGCACGGCTAGCTTGGAATCCGCACTGCCTTCTCCTACGGCAAGCCACCTTCCGTCCGGACTCCACTTTACAGGGGGGCCGTGAACCATATTACCCACTGGGCTTTGCAGAAGACGTTGCTGCATCCCGGTGGCAGCAAGTACTCGGACCGTTCCGTCCAAGCAGCCCAAGGCCAGCGACGTTCCGTCGGGCGTCCAAGCCACGGGGTTATGATTCCAACCGCCCCCAGTAACGACCACCGGCAGCTTGTAGGCGGGGCCGAGCTTGCCGTTGATATCGAACCACTTCACGGTCAAGTCACTCGCCGCAACGCAAATCCGCTTGCTGTCAGGGCTCCAAATTAGCGAACTTAGGTGATACCGTGAAACGGAACACGGTCCCGTAACCCGCCTACCCTCCTTCGAGTAGATATCGAAGGCCGTGCCTCCGCTAAGCCCTTTAGCAACGGCAAGATAGCTACTGTTCGGACTCCAGACGATTCGATCTCCTGAGATTTCGATCACAGGCCCGCTGACACCATCGGGCTGCCAGATACGGGCCGCGTAATCCCGGCCGACAGAGGCCAGCAACTTGCCGTCCGGGCTCCAGTCGACGTCATTGACAATAGCAGTGTGCCCTGCAAACACGGGTCCCGCGGTTCCGTCAATCTGCCACAGTCGCACCGTCTTATCTTTGCTCGCCGACGCAATCCATTTCCCATCCGGGCTCCAGGTGACCGCCTGCACATGATCGGTATGCCCTTGGAGCACGGGCCCTGGCGTTCCGTCAAGCTGCCAGAGCCGAACGGTTTTATCGTCGCCCCCCGAGGCGACCCACGTCCCTTCCGGACTCCAAGCTACGGTTCGTATATAGCCAGTATGCCCCTTGAGCGTGAGCGAGGTTGAGGTGCCAACCTGCATTAACCGCACAACCTGTTCAGCACCTTGACTTTCCGACGTGGCGATCCACTTGCTGTCGGGGCTCCAAGCAGCGCCCCTCTGCCAGGAACCCCCACCACGGCAACTCCAACTAGCCAGCCCTGTGTCCAGATCCATGACGCGCAGAAACCCCGACTTGGAATAAGTAGCCAAATGCTTTCCGTCTGGGCTAAGCGAGGCTTCCGAGACATGCTTGGAAGCGGCCAGGTGCCAGCGATGAATGCCCGGGAACTCTGCCGGCTGTGGGATCAACGAACCGGGTTGGGGCGGACCGGGTTGCCATGCGATCGGGGGTTTCGTTCCGACGTCCGCGGGTTGTACTGCGGCGACCGGTGGTTCTTGTTCGGAGTCTGGCGCTTTCGACCCTGCCCCTGGCGGCTGGGGGGCGCCGGGGGGCGTGTAGTGGATGGAGACCCGCTTTTGGTCGCGACGGGTGACCGTCACACTGTGATCATCGAGCTTGACGTTGTCCTGGCCGCCTCGCAATTCGAGCTGATACTTGCCATCTTCGAGACGGATCTTCCAGCCGTTCGCGGCGTCGGCAACCTCGATGACCTTGCCGCCTTGCAGCGCAGCCACCGAGATGTCTTTGGCATCAACTCCCTCAGGGATCTCAATCTCGACGGTGCCGCTGGGAGTCTGGAACGTAAAGACGGCGGCGGCCACCAAGGCAGCAAACAGCCCAAGCGCGACTGCCACGGGCAACGTGCGGCGTCTGCTGGCATGGGGTGCCGGCGAGACTTCCGGCGTCTTAAGTTTGACCGTCTCCGGCAAGGCAGCCAGATCGGCCGCTGGCGGGATAACTTCCGCCGTGCTTTGAGCCTGTTCGATCTGGAGATTCAGTTCGATAGCGGCCAGCCGCTCGGCAACTTCGGCGGCACTTTGCGGACGCCGTGCGGGGTCCTTTGCCAGGAGCCCACGCACCAGGGCACAGAACTCCGGGTGGAGCTTGGGGCAGAGCGTGGCAATCGGTTGCTGCTGCTCGTGGGCCACAGCGATCAGGGTGGCGGTGATGTTGCCCCCTTTGAACGGAGGCCGCCCGGAGGCCAGGTGGTAGAGCACGCTGCCCAGGCTGAACAGATCAGAGCGGTGGTCGACTTCTCCCGCTTGCGCTTGCTCAGGGGCCATGTAGCGGGGCGTGCCCATGACCGTGCCACTGCGGGTGAGCCCGGAGTCGTCTTTGGCGGTCCGAGCCAGCCCGAAGTCCAGAACCTTGGCCCTACCGGTAGCTTCGTCCATCCAGATGTTGTCTGGCTTGATATCACGGTGGATCAGCCCTTGCTCGTGGGCGGCGGTGAGACCGGAAGCCACTTCGCGGCCGATCCGCAGCACCTCCTGTTGATCGAGCTGGCCTTCGCGCTTCAGCCTGGTTTGCAAAGACTCGCCCCGCAGGTACTGCATGGCGATGAACGGAACATTGCCGTCTTCGCCTACTTGAAAGATCGAGACGATGTGATCATGTTCGATAGCGGCCGTGGCCTGTGCTTCGCGAAGGAAACGGTTCTTGGCTGAGCGACTGGCCGCGGCCGAGGGCTTCATCACTTTGAGCGCAATCTGCCGCTTGAGCTTGGGGTCTTCGGCCCGAAAGACCACCCCCATGCCGCCCACGCCCATGACTTGCAAGATGCGGTAGCCGCCCAGGCGTCCGAGTTCGTCCGGTTCCTGCGGGGGGTGGAGGAAGTCGAGCGGTTCGTCAAAGTCGCCAGGATCAAGCTGGGCGTCGTCGCTTGTGGTCTCTGGCAGCGGCGGGCCAGATTGCTGCCTTTGATCGAGCGAGAGGGTTTCGTCCGTTTCCAGGGTTTCCACATGGGGGCGTAACTCGCAGGCACGCTGCATGGCTGCTACCAGGGCGGGGTCAGTGTCCTCGTCAAAGTTCATGTCTTTCGCCTCACGCATCGCCGCCGTCAGGCCATCACTGTCTGCGAGGGTTTCAGCGGCTCGGATGCAGGTCTCGCAATGGAGGAGATGCTCCTCCAGTTCCTCAGCGCGCGGGCCGGAGATCTGATTGAGAAGAAGTTGCTTCAGCGTTGCTTGGTCCGGGCAGTCGACTTCGGTCATTGATCCTACTCCATGCCAGCGGGAAGAGTGGTGCGTTCAAAGGGGCTACGCATGAGGGGGCCGATTCATTTCAGAGAAATTGGAAATTCATTCCAGCAGGCCTTGCAGCTCTTCTCGTAAACGTTTGAGTACGCGGCATTTAGCTATCCTAACGGAATTCTCAGAAATCCCCAGCGCGCGAGCCGTTGCGGGCACGGTTTGCTCCTCTACGATGACTTTCCAGCACGACTGCCAGGATTCGTACCGGAACTCGGCACGCATGACTTTGAGCGCCCGCTGAACGAGGTACCTGCGGTACTCCTGCTCGGCAAAGAGGTCAACTTCGCTGGCAACGCTGACGTCCTGAGAGGGGGCATCCAGCCCTGCCGCAGGGCGGGCTGCGTTACGACGATGCAAGTCGTTGGCCCGATTGAGCGTGATGGTCCGCAGCCAGCCCCGGAATCGGCGTTTGGGGTCGTACTGGAACTCCGGCAGCTTGTCGATGAGCGTGGCGAGCACGTCCTGCGAGAGATCCGCGGCATCGCTGGTGCTCAGACCGTGGTTCCTGCCCCAGTGGAAGAGAAGGGGTGCATACAAATCCACAAACCGCTGCCAGGCGGCTTCTTGATTCGGTTGCTGCAATCGCCGCAGCAGACTTGCTGAGGTAGAATCCATGGACTCGATGTGGATGCGGAACGTGACGCAACAGCCCCAAATGGTACCAACCGGGGGGCAGGAAGCCACCTGTTTTTTCCGTGCGTGGTCGCGCTGCTAATTTCGTTGCCGCCGGCGTGAATTTGCATGCAGTGCCCAGGTGTTAGCCGTTCGCGGCACATGCGGTGACGACTGCTGAGCAGCCGCGTCGCGTGCTTGCCTTCATGGCCAGCGACCGACTGCAGCGGTCTTCCGCCCGAGAAGACACCGACCGCGAGTTCCGAGAGCTATTTAGCGGCGTCGATCGAACCAGCCGCTGCCGAAGGCCCGTCCAAGGGAATCTACGAGGTCTCAAGATGTTTGACGGCCGTCAATCATCGGAGAGGTGACCGGTGCGCACAGTAGTTGGTTCTTTTTTACCACGTGCGGCGCGCGCCCATGACCATACTTGCACTAGCTCGGCGGTTGGTTCACGACATGGTCTCAGAGTCGTCTATGTACTCGCCCAGCAACGCGCTGCCGTACCAAAGAGGTATGGTAGCGCCGTGCTGCGGGAGCCTGCTGCCGAGTTTGCTTTTCTATTCGCCGACGCCGAGGGGATTGAAATTGAAAACCGATTCGAGCTTCCCCACGCCGATTGGCCCGCCGACACGCCGGACATGCTGAGCCGTAGCGGCGTGCATCATTTTCCCTTTGTTGGTCCGCCGCTGGGGAACGAGGAGGAGATTTATTTGAACATCATCTCCGATAGCGCGAAGCCCGGCGAACTTCCCCGACCGGCTCCGGACGCGCTGGAAGCAGAGATCAGTCCGAGACGGACGAAGCTGGGACGCGCAACCGAGGTGGGCGCAACCGGCGTCGACTTGGAAACGAGCGTGCTTACAGAACTCGGCAACGGTCCAGTGACCATGCAATGGACAAGGATCGCGCGTCGCAAGTTGCAGAACGCAACACCCGCCGGCGGCGCGTTCCGCGGACAATACTTCTCCCGCTCAAGACAGTTCACACTGACCGACTGACGAAAAGGGGGCAGGTCTCAATTCCATCTCCCCTCGCCGCATTCCACTTACTACACTGCCCCTTTGATATCTATGAAAGAGAGATTCTTGCGATTGAGAAGTGGTTCCCGTATTCCGATAGGAAGCTTTCCATCCTTTCCTCGACAGGAGAACCACGACGATGTTGTACCTGGAAATCGACCAGCATGCACGGCAGATCACGATTTCGCTCAGGGATGACAGTGGCGATGTCTTGTCGGCTCGGCAGGTATCAACGTGGACCCAGAAAATTCTGAGCTTTTTTGAAAAGCTGACTCGGGAGCGGCTTCGTGATGGGGAGTCGTTTATCGCTGTGCTAGCAAAGCCGTGCCAACGGCAGGCTTACAGCAGTTCGGCGATTGGCTTGCCGAACGGTAGGATTGGCATCGGGCGGCCGCTGAGGTCGGGGATGCTCATGTCGAGACTGATGCCGAGGTGGCGATAGACGGTGGCCCACAGATCGTTGGGCGTAAGGGGGCGGTTCAGCGGATGCTCCCCTTTGTTGTTCGTGGAGCCGACAACCTGCCCATGTTGCATGCCGCCGCCGGCGACCAACATCGACATGGCGTTGGGCCAGTGATCGCGCCCTGGCAACATCCCTCGGCCCCCGCGCGATTCGACCCGCACAATCGGGGTGCGACCGAACTCGCCGGTCACAACCAACAGCACCTTTTTCGCCAGCCCTCGATCGTGCAAATCCTCCACCAGGGCGGTGATTGCCTGGTCATAAATCGGCAGACGCACTCTTGCGTCATCAAACAAATGACACAACCCTGGGTGAGCGTCCCAGTTGAAGAAGCCGGATTTAAGCTTCGGAACACCTGACTGGTAAGGGTTCTCCATCACCATCGTCACGAAGCTGCAACCGGCCTCAACCAACCGACGTCCCAGCAAGGCCCGCTGGCCCCAGGCGTGCCGGCCGTAGCGATCACGCAGTTGGTCAGACTCGCGAGAAAGATCGAAAGCGTCGCGGGCACGTTCGCTAGTCAGCAGACTAACGGCGAGTTGATTGAACGAATCGACCGCGTTCATCATGCCGCTGGTATCGATCTGACTGCGAAGCGAGTCAAACTCCCGCAGTAGATTCATGCGATCGTTCAATCGATCGGACAGCGACTGAGTGAGACCGAGATTCTTCACCTCAAAATTCTTCTCGCTGGGATCTCCTGGCACAGAAAATGGCAGGTACCGCAGTCCCAGGTAGGCCGAGCCAAACGCGTAGGTGTCAACCTTGTCACGTCCTTGCTTGGTGCCGCTGATATAGTTGGGGAGCCCGATATTGATGTGTTCGCGTGCCTTGGCAACGATGGAACCGGCCATCGGGTAGTCGTTGACAAAACCGACAGGATTCCTGGGCTCTCGTCCCGTAAGGAACCGTTGGTGGCCTCCGCCGTGTTGAGAACACGTGTGGGCAACGCTGCGAATCAGCGTGTACTTGTCGGCACATTTAGCATGAAGCGGCAGATGCTCGCAAACATCGATGCCTGGCACGTTGGTATGAATCGGCCGGAACTCTCCCCGCACATCGATCGGGGCGTCTGGCTTCATGTCGTACATCTCCATGTGCGGCGGACCGCCAGGAAGCCAGATGAAGAGCACCGAAGTGTCAGGTGCCACGTTTGTCTCCCCCGCCGCCGCGCGCCGCCGGAACAGGTCGCTCATGCTGAGCCCCCCCACGCCAAGTGTCCCCATGGTCAAGAACTTACGGCGAGAGAGTGGACCAGCGGAGTTGGCTTGGTGAGCTTGGTTCATGGGGAGTGACTGCGGGAGGGTGAAGACTTGACGTGACAGGGGGTGGCTAGGCAGAGTTGGGATTCAAAGCGTGCTCAATCCCTTGCAGACACATCGATAACAGCGAATGCATCACGTGCGTAACATAACCAACACGCATCAGAAAACCAATCGTTCCGTCAACCGCCTTTGATATCTCTGAAAGAGTGGTTCTTGCGGATTGAGAAGTGGTTCCCCTCCCAAGGAACAGAGCAAGTGTCCAGCATTGCGATTTGAGCTTCCCAAGTCCTGGCCAATGACCTCAACTGCCTGACTCGTCGTTGGTCAATGCGTCGGATAGCAATAAATGCACTTGGGTTGGATCGTTCTTCCAGCCGTATTGTTGTTCGAACTCTGTGGGAGCGAACGTTTGCTGCTGGCCGTCTGCTTGTTCGGCCACGTAGATGACTTTGATGGGGTGATCGGTAGCAGTTGCCCAGTGACCTTTGGCATTCACTTGGAAGAGGATTCCCTCGTCCAGGCAGAGCGTTCGCTGCTGCTGCTCGCCGGTTTTCGCATCCAACATGACAATCTGGCCCCGCTGCGCTGCAAGCAGGCTCCTGCCTTGCGGGGAGGGCGCGGCGGGGCTGAAAAGGGCGTGCTTGAATTTATCCACGGGATGGCGCCAGACGGTCGTGGCGGTTTCTAAGTCACAAACCGACAAATAGCCGCTCCTACTTCGCACAACAACGTGGCGTTGGTCTGGGAACCAGGCGATTCCACCAGTGGCCGATCCATATTGGGAGTAATCCTCGAGCGCAATCTCCTTGATTACCTGTCCACTCATCGCATCATACAACGCGATAACACCAGGGTGGCGAAACGCTGCCAATACCTTCCCATCGGGAGAAAATTCGCAGAATTCTATGGTATCCAGCACCACCAACGGTTTTTCAGGATCAAACGAGTCAATCCGATGAACCGAGATGGGCTGACCGGGTCTCCGTAGCGCCAACAGTCCAGTTTTTGTATTCCAGACGACATCGACACTCACTTCTCCTAAATCGACCGTTGCCTCAAGTTCCCCTGTCTCCAGATCCCAAATACGAACAGCTCGCGTGCGATGGTCGACGGGGATCCCGTGCGTCAACAGCTTCTTCTCGTCATGGGAAAACCAGACTCGTGGTGGCGTATTGATGCCGTTGTGCCTTACCAGGAACACGCCTTCGCCAGTGTTTGCATCGCGGATGGGAGACAGATTCGTTTGCCCAATTTGGTTTCCTATCCCCAGCAATGCGCCGTGTGGAGAAAGAGTAATTCGGTTGATGAAGTCGGCAATTCGCCAGATACTCGGCACGCAATTTTCCCGATACGTGGCAACGAACTCATGCCCATCTGGATAAACAGTGGAACGGTCGGAAAAGTCTAGACGATGATAATTGTGTCGTCGTCCGGCCAGTGCCAGTCGCCCGTTCTCGGCCCACTCGATCTCTTGGACGATGTTGAAGACATGACCTTGGGAGAAATCCCTGGCTTCCCCGTCTGCCAACATCCACCGATGGATGTCCCCGCTGAGGTTTGCGGCGAACAGTCCGGCGCCGCTGGGCATCCAGGCCATCGACGAGATCACCCGTTCATGCGGTTTCATTTGAATCAGCTTCGATTTACCAGCCACGCTCCAGACCTTGATGTCGTCATTGTCGGCAATTGCCAGGAAGTCCTTCTCGTTGGAGAACGCCAGACTGCGAATCCGCAGCTTTGACACGGCCAGCGAGTACTCGACCGTTGGTTTCCCTGGTTGCCAGATGTGGACGTTCCCTTTTTCGTCCCCCAAAGCGAAGAGCCCATCGGTCGCTCGACGAGCCATGGCGTGGATCTTCAATTCAAGTTTCAGTTGTTGCGCCGGACCGGTTGCTCCGACCTGCCAAACCGTTCCCTCTCGCTCCAGCCCTACCAACAGATCGTTGGCGCTGTCCCAGGTAATTTTGATAAACGCTGGCAGATCGCGAACCACACTTTTCGGAATGCCCAGGTCCAGATCCCAACGACGAACCGTGCCATCTTCGCCGGCGGTGGCTAATTGCTTTCCGTCGCTCGACCAGGCAACCGCTTGCACGGAACGTTCGTGCAGGCCGAACGTCTTGACAACCTTGGCTTGCTCCAAAGACCAGATTCGCGTTTGACCGTCTTGGCCTACGGTCGCCAGTTGCTGACTGTTCGGCGACCAGGCCAGATCGGCAATCGGACCATCGTGCGCGAGCAAGGATTGCTTCAGTTGCTCGGACGCCCGGTCCCAGATCCGCAGGGCTCCGTCATCGCCTGCCGAAGCGAGCAGCGCGCCATCAGGCGAAGCCTTCAGGGCCAGTATCTGCCCCCGATGCCCACGCGTTTCGACCGTCCAGTTTCTCAGCCCTGGCAGTTTCCTCGGCAGCGCAACGAGCGCTGAGGCAGTCAGCGACTGCGTGGTTTCGTAAGGGCCGCTCGCCAGCACAACCGCCGGTTTCTCTGCTGGCACAACCGCCGGCGCAACTGTCGGGGGAATCGGCTTGTTTGCCAGTTCTGTCCCTCCGGCATCGACCACCTGGATCGCCCCTGGCAGGAGATCGACTTTGACGGTCGTGACCTCGCCCTGCTTGATTTCGAACTGTTTTGTCTCGAAGCTCAAATTGCCATGCTTCACAACCAGAGTTTTATTCCCAGGCGAGAGCGTGGTTTCTTCCTTTTCTCCCTGCCTTAGCGTCAGGGAAGTCCCCTTCACCAGGACTTCGATTTCGGGATCGTTAATTTCCACTCGCAGTGTTCCTGCTGAAGTCTGAAAATAAAAGATCGCCGGCAGCGCGAGCAGTCCGACCATCCCAACGGCGAGCGCAATGAACAGCAGAAGGCGTTTCCCTTTCCGCGACGCGGAGACACGGCTGCCTTGCCTGGCCTTGGCGAGTTGCGAGTCGGTTTGAATCGCCTCGGATTTTTTGCGCAGCGAAGTGGTTGAAGTCGTCACGGCAGGTTTGACCGAGAGGTCGCCTGAGTCTTCCGTATGTCCCATCAAGGCATACAATTCTGCATCCGCCGCGAAAGACGCCAGTGCTTTAGCCACTTCGCTGGGAGTCGAGAACCGCTCATCCCGATCCTTGGAAATCATCCGATGCACAATCGCGCCCAGTTCGGCAGGCACGTCCGACCTACGGGACTGGATGTCAGGCGCCGGCGTGATCGCCAACGCGGTCAGCTTTTGAACAGGCGTGTTGTATTTTTCTCCTGCAAAGACCGCCTCGCCGGTGAGCAGTTTGTAGAGCGTCGCCCCTAGCGCGTAGATGTCGGCCCGAATGTCAACTTCGTGGCTGTCGCCCCCCTGCTCTGGAGCCATGTAGTCAAGCGTGCCCATCGCCTGACCGGTGGTCGTCAGTTCGCGTCCTGCCTCGCCGGTTTCAGGCAAGAGCGCCAGCCCGAGGTCGAGGATCTTCACGCTGCCATCGGTGGTGAGCATGAGGTTCGATGGCTTGATGTCGCGATGGACCAGGCTCGCCTGAAATGCGTGCTCCAGCCCCACCGCCGCCTGACGAATGAGTTCGCAGGAGTCCGCCACAGAGAGCGGACCGTGGCGCCGGACGAGGTCGGAAAGATCGATCCCTTCGACATACTCCATCACCAGGAAGTGCTTGTCGTCCTGCTCGCCGGCATCGGTGGCGCGAACGATATGGGGATGATCGAGTCGCCCGACCGCTTCCATTTCCCGCTCGAAGCGAGCGATCGCCTGCTGGTCCTGCATGCGCTCGGTCGGGAGCATCTTGAGGGCGACCACCCGTTTCAGCTTGGGATGGAAAGCCTTGTAGACCGTGCCCATCCCCCCTGCCCCGAGCTTGGCCAGCAGTTGGTAAGGGCCGATCTCGCCCAGGTCTGTTGTCGACGACCCGGCCTCGTCCAGTTGCCGCTGCGTGGTGAACGAAGGCTCGTGACCGATGGCCGCCACACGGGCCATGACTTGAGCGCACTGCTCTTCGTCGAGGAATTCGATGGCCGAATCTGGCTGTTGCAGTCGCGACAGAAACGTGTCGCCAGCATTGCCGCATGTCTCCAACTCCGCCTGACAGTCGGGGCATTGCTCCAGATGTCGATCGATCTGCTCGCAACAATCTAGGGGAAGCGTTCCCAGGGCGTAGGCTGTCAAGAGTTTGTGGGTTGGGCAGTTGCTGGGCATACTCAGTTGACTCGCTGCGGAGGGTTTGACCTACAGGCAAAACGCCAAGGTGGGAGGCGCGATCGCGACACCCGCTTCCAGAGTTCAACGGAGACATCTAACAGAAAAATAAGCCAGGCAGAAAATTCAGAGGAGATCTTGCCAGATGCAGCCATGATAAGGGGCCATGGACAGCAAAACCACCCGAAAGAGGCATTTCAGCTCAATCCATTAGGTCAAGTCCCTCTAACTCCTGTCGCAAATGACGCAGCACGCGAGATTTCGCCATGTAGATCGCCGCGACAGAGAGCCCTAGTTGCTCCGCGACGCTCGCCGCCGGCAGATTCTCAACCGCGGTCATCCAGAAGGCTTGCCAGGTCGATTCCGCGAAGTCGGTCTGCATTAAGGAGACTGCGCGACGAGTCAGGCGGGCATGCATCCGCTGGGCGGTCGACTCGTCGATGTCGCTGGGCACTTCGGCAGGCAACTGAGCAAGCCGCTGCTGAGCCGAAGAGCCACCCGCCGCGTCAGGCCGATCCGCGCGAGCGCGGAAGTGGTCGCGAATCTTGTTGCGAGTGATCGTCCACAACCAGCCCCGAAAAGTGTCCTCCGACCGCTCCTTGCGAAATTCCCCTAGCGCGCAGGAGACAGCCCGAAAAACTTCCTGCACAACGTCGGCCGCATCATGCGTTTTCAGGCCAGCGCGACGACACCAGTGATACACCAGCGGACTGTAGACCGCCGATAATTTCTCCCAAGCAGCCGAGTCATGCTCCCGAGCGCGTCGCAGAAGACTACGAGATGTCGAACCGATAATTTCCGAATGCATTAACCACACCAGCAGGGACGGGAGTTTCTTCCATTAGTCTAGCTGAGCTCGAATCAGGACTCAAAAGAAGTATCCGCACCTGCCAGGCTGTAATGCCATAACCCTATTTGTATGAATCACTTACAGAGAACATTTCGCCGGACGCATCCCAGATGATGGCTGCCCTGCGAGCTCGTATCCTGGGATCCTCATGCGTGAAGCCGAGCGAGAGCGTCTGCACAGGAGTGGTTCCCCTTATCTCGATAGGAAGCAACTGTCCCTTACCCTCGACAGGAGAACCACGGCGATTTAGGATCTTGGAATCGACCAACATGCACGGCAACTCACGATTTCGCTCAGGGACGACAGTGGCGATGTCTTGCAGGCTCGGCAGGTGTCGACGCGTCCGGAGAAGAGTCAGGCGTACTTTGACAGGCTGACTCGGGAACGGCTGCGTGATGGTCGATGCCGGCGATCGTCTTGTTACCCGCCAGATGGCTGGTGGCATTCTTAACCCTCGTGGCACCGGTAACATTATCTCGGGGCTGTGGGTCTCCAAGTCATCGCTCACCAACAGCCCTACAACGACGCCCAGCCACTAGAATGACTGAGGAACCAAGGAAGGTTTACTGGGCAGTGTCGCACCGAAACACTAACTACGGCTTGAGACGCTTCTCAGATTCACTTTTAAAGGCCGTCCCAATGGCAAGCACATCCCAGTCGATGTCCGCGGACTCGTAGAACTCGTCCGTGGCTTTGGTGGACGCTATTGTCGATTCAGCCGGTGACTCTCGACTTGCGACAGGCTGGCTCGGTTGCGACTGGTTCAACAGATAGTTAATGGCCAACACGGCATCGACCACATCAAGGTCAAGGTCGCCGTCGACGTCCAAGAACGGAGACTCGCTCGGTGCCGGCAGCGTGAGTTGCCGCACTCCAAACGTAAGCAGATTGTTGATTAGGATCACGGCGTCCACGACTTCCACAGTTCCGTTGCCGTCAACGTCCGCTGGCAGCGCGTAGTTTTGCCATGAAGGAATGAGTACGGTCATGGTTCCCACGGAGCTCAGGCTGGAAGCAGCATCGTCCGTGACACGCACCGTAAACGTGTGCTTACCGGGGGCTTTGTTAGCCGTCCACGTAATTCGACCGGTTGTGGCGTCAATGTCGCGCCAGGTGTGAGCGCTTGATCCAAACTGTAGGTCAGCCCATCACCGTCGTCATCACTGGCGCCCACCGTTGCAGAAAACTCGGTCCCCCACTCCAGGTACACGTCTTCGCTTGTCCCTAGTCGCCAGAGGAGGTGTCCCAGCCCACTGGATGCAGTGAAGTACAGCACGCCGTCGACGTTGGTCACAAAGTCGGGGAATGAAGGATTTGGGCCGGGACGGATATCTTTGACGAGCTTGGTTCCAGCGGTAGTGCCATCAGACTTCCAAAGTTCTGAGCCATTCGTACCATCGTTTGCGCGGAAGTAGAGCGTACCATCGACATTGGTCAATCGGCTGATCGACGCGAATCCGCCAGGCACAGTGTTGGTATCTTTTACAAGTGTGGTTCCTGTAGCGGTTCCGTCCGACTTCCAAAGCTCTGAGCCATGGATGCCGTCATTCGCCACATAATAGAGTGTGCCCCCCACGTTGATCAGTTCGATCGGATAGGAGCCGTTCCGACCCGGCAGAAGATCCCTCACGAGTTCTGCGCCCGTCGGAGTTGTCTTCCAGAGTTCGCCGCCGGTCAAGCCGTCATCCGCGCGAAAATAAAGTGTTCCGTTGACATTCGTCAAGAATAACGGAAGAGCCCCCAGGCTTCCGAAACGAAGATCTTGGACAATCTCAGCCGTAATTCCATCCGACTTCCAAAGTTCGCGCCCCGTTGCGCCGTCGCTGGCCGTGAAATAGAGCAGCCCGTTCAATTCGGTCAGTGAGGCTGGGTTAGAACTACCTTCGTTGGGATTGATGTCATGCACGAGCATCGTGCCGCCCGCCGTCGCATCTGTCTTCCAAAGTTCGGTACCATGGGTGCCATCGTTGGCCAGGAAGAACAGCGTACCCCCGGCCTCAATCAGATACTGAGGAGAGCTGCCTGAGCTGGGATTGATATCAGCCACGATCGTGGTGCCAGCTGTAGTCCCGTCCGACTTCCAAAGCTCGAAGCCGCCGGTGCCGTCGTCGGCACGGAAAAAGAGCGTGCCACCAAGATTGGTCAGGAAGAATGGCTGAGAACCGCCGGGGCCAGGATTAATATCTCTTACCAGTGTTGTGCCGGCCGCAGTACCATCGGACTTCCAGAGTTCGGAGCCGTTGATATCATCAACAGCCTGGAAGTAGAGCGTACCGCCAAAGTTCGTGAGGTTTTTCGGTGATGATCCGTGAACATCGTATGGGAAGTAGCTGGATTGACCGGGATTGATGTCTTTGACGAGGATCGATTTTCCGGTGCCAGAATTGTAGGCCCACAGTTCCTCACCATGCTGCTCTGTCGTGGCCGCAAAAAATAGCAGTTGTCCGACTTGCGTAATGTCGCGGAATGAGTGCGGATTAAACTCAGTGTCTGCCGCCAGATCCTGGAGGATAGCAATGTCGCTGGGGGGATCGTTGACGTCCGAGAGATTGATGGTGAAGTTCCGATGGACAAACGTCCCGTTCGGGTCGGTGGTTCGCACGCGGATTCGATAGGAAGATTTGGCTTCGAAATCTAATTCTGCTGTATTGGTTTGCAGAACTCCGTCCACAATTTGGAAGGCGGCGTTGTCATCGTCACCCGCCCCATCCGCAAGTATATAAGTATAGGTGCTGCCAGCTGTGGATTCCGTCGTATCGAACGTACCAACCTCGGTGCCGATGGGGCTATTCTCCGCAACCGTGGCCACCGGTAGGGTCGTTTTGTGGGGAGGCACCACCCAGAGTTCTTTGCCGTGCGTCCCGTTACTGCCTTGGAAGTACAGTGTCCCTCCTGAGTTGGTAAGATATCTAGTGGAGGAATCGAACCCGGGATCAAGATCTTTAACAAGTGCGGTGCCGCTGGGCGTGCCATCGGACTTCCAGAGTTCTTCGCCCGATGGGCCGTCATTCGCAACGAAATAGAGCGTTCCAGCAACGTTGGTCAAGTGTTCTGGAAATGAACTGAATCCGTGGTCGGCCGTATACTGTCCAGGTCGGATGTCTTTGACGAGCGTGGTACCGCCGGGCGTGCCGTCGGACTTCCACAACTCGTGGCCGTGAGTGCCGTCATTGGCGCCGAAGTAAAGCGTACTGCCGATCAACGTCAAGTAATTTAGATTTCGCGAGCTTCCGTTGAAGGCTTTGACAAGTGTGGTGCCGCCGCGGGTGCCATCTGACTTCCAGACTCCCGGGAAGTTCGAACCGTCGTATGCAATAAAAAAGAGTGTATCTTCCGCGCTCGTCAGTTGATTTGGAGACGAACTAAACCCGCCGCTCCTAATGTCAATGAGCGTAGTACCACTAGTCGTGCCGTCGGACTTCCAGAGTTCGTATCCGCTTGAACCGTCATTGGCACTGAAGTACAGAGTTCCTCCGACGTTGGTTAGATACTTGAGGCCGGAACTAAGGTTGCCAGGGCGGATATCCTTGACCAAGGTGGTGCCAGCTGGCGTGCCATCGGACTTCCAGAGTTCCTCGCCGCTGGTCCCGTCATTAGCGCTAAAGTACAGGGTTCCTCCGACGTTAGTTAGATATCGGAGTTCGGAATCGCCGTCGCCTGGCTGGATCTCCTTGACGAGAGCGGTGCCGCCGGACGTGCCATCGGACTTCCAGAGTTCGCGCCCCGACACGCTGTCATCCGCAACGAAATAGAGCGTTCCACCGACGTTCGTCAGCGTTGTTGGATACGATCCGAATCCGGCGCCGTTCTGTCGAGGGTTAATATCTTTGACAAGCGTGGTACCGCTGGGCGTGCCATCGGTCTTCCAGAGTTCCTGTCCGTTGGTATAGTCTTGGGCACTAAAGTAGAGAGTGCCTCCGACGTTGGTCAAATATTTGATGTTGGAAGAAATGGGTACCTGGTAGATATCTGTTCCCTGGTAGATATCTCTGACCAAGGTGGTGCCAGCGGTTGTGCCGTCGGACCGCCAGAGTTCCGTGCCTAGACCAACGACTTTCGCCGTGAAGTACGTGAAGTCACCAACTTGCGTGAACTCCTGAGCGTTTGAACTTCCGGCGGAACCAAATGATTCCGCTGTGGCAGCCAAGGTCCCCGGCGCCGTACCATCGCTAAGCCATACTTGAAACGGTTTTCCAGGTTCTGATTGTGCGAGGAAAGCCAGTTGGCCACCGAAATCCACAAATTGGGAAGGTGTGGAAGTGATGTCACCCTCGACGATGTCTTTGACCAGCATCGTTCCGGTGGTCGTGCCATTCGACTTCCAAAGCTCTGCGCCATGCGTACCGTCGTCCGCGACAAAGTAAAGCATCCCACCAACACTCGTCAGTTGACTAGGAGACGCCGTAGTGGAAAACCCCCAACTCCCGTCGGAAACGGCGGTGGGACCGCCGGGCGTGCCATCTAGCTTCCAGAGTTCAAACCCTGTTTCACCGCGGGCATTGAAGTATAGCGTTCCTCCAACATTGGTCAGGAAACGCGGGTAGGAGCTGCTCGGCCCGTTTCTTATATCATGAACGATGGTGCCAACCGTCGTGCCGTCGGACTGCCAGAGTTCCCAGCCATTCGTATAGTCGAAGGCACTAAAGTAGAGGGTCCCTCCGACGTCGGTTAAATATCGGAGTTCCGGAGAACCATTGCCTCCGAATTCCTTGACGAGAATAGCGCTGCCGATTGTACTATCCGTCTTCCAGAGTTCTCGGCGGTAAATATCGGTGAAGAATAGAGTGCCTCCGACGTTGGTCATGTTTCGAAGAGCAATATCGGTCACTTCAGTAGTGCCATCAAGAGTGCCGTCGGACTTCCAAAGTTTTGTGGAGAAACTTTGATCAGTAGCAACGAAGTACAGCGTCCCTCCAACATTGGTAAGGTAGAAGGGATTAGACTCGTTCAGGCCCGGGTTGATGTCTTTGAGAAGCGTGGTACCGTGAGGCGTACCATCGGTCTTCCAGAGTTCCCGTCCGTTGGTATAGTCTTGGGCACTAAAGTAGAGAGTTCCTCCGATGTTGGTCAAACGCTTTGGAAACGAGGAATTACTGAACGGAAAAATATCTTTAACGAGAGTCGTGCCATCAAGAGTGCCGTCGGACTTCCAGAGTTCGCTCCCCGATGCGCCGTCATTCGCAACAAAAAAGAGAGTTCCGTCGACGTTGGTGAGATATCTGGGGGAAGAGGGATCTTCTCCTGGCCGAATATCTACGACAAGCGAGGCAGTGTTGGTATTGGTATCGTACTTCCAGAGTTCGCTTCCATGCTCAAGTGTGGTGGCCACGAAGTACAACTGGTCGCCAATCGGCACCAGTTCGGTCCCGGCTCCAAAACCTAGTTCCAACAACTCCGGCTCATTAGAAATCCCAAATTCGTCGGAATTGACACCTACAGTGTCGGTGCCGTCCAAATAGCCTGGGGCACTGGCCGTGATGGTGACCGTTTGGGTCCCGTCCGCTAGGCTGTCATCGACGGCACTGATGAAGAACGGGGCCGACGACGTAGCGCCATCCGGGATGACAATCGTAGCAACCACGGTAGCTTCGCTCGTGTCATCGCTCAGCAGAGTCACTGTCAGGTCACCAACCGAGGAATTGCGGGTGACAATCGCGGTGGTCGCCTCCGCTCCTGCACTCTCAGAGATTTCGGCAGCATCGATGACAACGGTCAACGTTCGATCCTCGAGCCGCAACCTGGTAGTCCTCGACCTCACCATCAGGCGGCGCTATTCCGGTAGGTAACAGCCCGCCTGCCGTACTCAAGCGGAAGCGGGCATAGGTAGTCTTGGCGACAAGTCCGCTGGGTACGCTAAATGTCAACTGATTATCGCCAACCGCGACATTCCGAGAGACAAAAATTTGGTCACCCGGATCGTCCCAACTTCCATTGCCATTGAAATCGATCCAGGCGTCCAGTTTTCCTTCCGCACCTTGCACGTTGACGGTTACGGTTGCCGTTGATTCAACGACTAAGATTGAACCAAACGCCACTCCGTCTTCATCGTTCAGTACTCCATCAAAGTCGTCGAAGTCCGCCGTGTTGGAATGGGTTCCATCGACTTCCGCATCTCGATGAGAGCCCAACATGGGGCCAATGGGCAAATGCACTGCGCCATTCTCGGCTCGCGTCGTGGGATACGGGAGCGGGGCGTCTCCAAACTCAGTGAGCAGCAAGATCTCGTACCAAGCAATCGTGTGGTCGTCATGTGACGCACTGAGAACATCTAGATCACCATCTCCATCAACATCCGCGGCGATGACATCAATCGGAAAATCTGCCTCCGTGCTGATGGTGCGTGGCGTAAAGTTCTGACTGCCATCGTTGATGTACCAAGCAACCTTGTCGTCGTAACGGGACGCACTCAGCACGTCCACATCGCCATCTCCGTCGATGTCGGCGGCGAACACGCTCACAGCCCCACTCACCGTCAAGCTATCAGCGATTGTGTGCGATGAGAAATCTTGATTGCCATCGTTCTCGTACCACACGACCCTGCCGTTAGAACGGGCAGCGCTGAGGACATCCATGTCTCCGTCCCCATCGACATCCGTGGCAAAAACACTGTAGGCATCTGCGGCAGCTGTAGTGATGATGCGTTGCGTGAAATTCTGGTTGCCGTCGTTCTCATACCAAGCGATCTTGTTGTCCAAACGTGAGGCGCTGAGGACATCAAGGTCTCCGTCCCGGTCCACATCCACCGCAATGACCGTGAGCGGCCGATCAGCGTCTCCATTGGCTCCAGTGTCGGGGCCGTCAGGATCTGGAGTGTTCACATTGTAGATGTAGTATACTTGATTTTGGTTCTCGCCCCAAAGGATGGCATCGTAGTTCCGAGCGGCAAAGAGGACATCTTGGTCCCCATCTCCATCCAGGTCGACCGTGACGAGACTTCTTAGATCGGGGAATAAGTCTAAGGGATTCGATGTGAAACTCTGGTTCCCGTCGTTAAAGTACAGCGCCAAGTTACCGTCCACAGAAACACTGACTAGATCAAGGTCACCATCTCCGTCCATGTCCGCTACAGAAATGCTTTGAGGCCGACTACCGGTTCCCGCTGGGATGATGTGAGTCGCAAAACTTCCGCTACCACTGTTTTCGTACCAGGAAATGTTATTTCCATCCGCACTGAGAACATCCATGTCTCCGTCGGAATCCAGATCCACCGCAACGAGGTCTGTCGCTTCAGTGGCCGTTGTGCTGATGGTGTGGTGATTGGGAAAGAATCCGGTCGCGGCGGTCGGACTGAGGATGGTCAACGCGTAATCTTCCACCTCCCCATCGGCTGCCAGGCCCGCGATCCCCAAGCCACCGGATGTGCTGAGGCGAAACCGGGCAAACGTGGTCCCGGCAATGGCCGTGCTGGGAACATCGAAGGTCAGCAAGTTGTCGCCGAGTGAGACATCACGTGAGATGAAGATATGCTCACCGTGGCCTCCCCAATTTCCGTCGCCATTGAAGTCAATCCAGGCGTCGAGCTTGCCCGACGCACCTTGCACGTTGACGGTTACGGTCGCCCCTAGGGCGCCAGCCATGACGTCACCGAAGGTCACCCCGTCGTCATCAGCCCCATCCGCATCCGCGCTGGCGGAATGCGTGCCATCTGGTTCTGCATCGACGGTTGCACCAAGCCAAAGGGTTCCGGTAGTCACATGTTCGGCACCACTCTCGACGACCGTAGTCGGAAACGGCAGCGGTGCATCACCAAAATCAGATGCCAGCAATAGCCGCTTCTCAAGCAGGTCAAACCGGAGTTTCGCCTCCCGTTCCTCGCGACGCAGCCGCCGCGCCGAAGTCGCTCCCCGTTTTTTCGAACGCCTGCTCATCGGCATCTATCATTTCCGATCATCGAAGGGAGAACATTAGCTGACACGCGAGCCCCGCTGCAGGGCCGTGCGGCTGTACGCCTAAAGAATGGGTTCATGGTACTCTGAAAGCGTTCCTTGATCAAAGAGTATTGGTGGGTTCTGTGGAATATGCCTAGAGCCAAATTAGCGATCCATAGCCGTCCAGTGGGATGTTCGGTTCTCATCCTCGAACCAGATGTTGCGGCGAATCTCATCGGTCTTGAAGCCGAGTGATTTGGGGCGAGCGACTCCCGAAAGTGAGACCACGTCGTAGAGTTCTTCGACACTGCCTTCGAATCGCAACCAATGGCATGTGTCTCCGGATTCGAGGTCAATCACTTGAATACCGGTGCGCGCAGATGCGTTGAGTCGCACCAAGTGATCGTCCAGCGGCAATCCTCGAAATGTTTGCTCGCGGGACCGAGATAGTCCTATCACAGCATACTTGTCGATGATTGCCAGCCCGCGCGCGTACCCTGGGCAGAAAGCTATCGGCTCAAAGTTCCGGACTTGAGATCGACGAAGCCGAAATCTCCGTTGCCTGAATTTAGCAGCCACAATCGGTTGTGCTTCAATCGAGGAGAATGTGGCATGCTCAATCCCTCAGCCACAGTGTCGCCAGTGTTCACATCGATGACGCATCCGCCAGCGGATCGATGATCTCGCCATCCATCAACGACGTCAGACTGGGAACATGCCGTCACGTAACAAGGAGTGCCGGGTGGAAGCCATGGACCATCGACACCCTTTTCAGCGTTGGCGGCAGGGGCCATTGCCAGACCGTTTAAATGGCAACGATCTTCGGCAGCCAACCTGCTAATGAAAGGGGGACGCCATACCGGCTCGAAACTGTATCTTGGGCTAATCGTTGCTAAACAACTGAAGAGCGTATTCACAAATACCGGGCGCTGTTTGTGGTCTACGGTGATATCGTGCGCATCCAGGTCGCCAGTCGTGTATCCCAGTCGTGGGACATAGAGTCGATCGTACCCATTATCCATTTCACCAGACGCTAATACATTTTCAAAGCGCCACAATTGGAACTGCGAAGTCATCCATAGCGTCTGTCCATCTCCCCACAGTCCTAAGCAGCGTGGATAGCTCCGTTCGAACGCGGAAAGTTGCCCGTCTTCCTTTCGTCCGATCAAGAACAACTTGCCAGCCTGGTAGGTCGTGAACGCCAGGCTGATATCTTGCTCGGCGAGCCACGTGGTGAAATGCCGTGTTCCAAGCAGTTCGAAGCTCGAAGCGGAGTTCATAATTGAAGCCTCAGCGGGTTAGGCCAACTTCTTCGTCAGTGACCAAAGCCATTCATCGAGCACGCGCACTTCATCATCGTTCTCAAACAGGATTGGACAGGCGGAAAGGATCTTGCTGCTGCTGATAGTGTGAGCTGTGCGATCGGTGCCTAAGTGGATGGCAGTGTGGATGTATTCGTCAGCCGAGGAAACGATCAGATCCGTGAATGTCATCCGGCGGTAGAGTGCCTGCGTGATTCGACCTCGCAGGAATTCACCTGGCAGGCTAACTACGGGCGTCCCCAACGCCAACGCTTCGTAGGTAGTGTTGCCACCGCCAAAGTGCAGCGGGTCCAGAATCACGTCAGCGCTGGCCAGTAGTGCCAGGAACCGCTCGCGCGGCAGCGCCGGCATAAACCTCACACGTTGCTCGAAGCCAGGCATCGCATCACCCAATCGTTGACTCAGTCGGGCAGTCCAGTTCGGCACGCGCCCTTCGAGCAGTACCAGCATTCCCTGCGGGTCCCTCTTGAGGATGCCGATCAAAATCTGGTCAAAGTCAGGATGGAATTTGAAGAGCGTCTGTGGACAAAGATAGATATTGCGGTCTACCGGTAGGCCGAACTCCGCCCGAAGCAGCCGCCGTCCGGCGTCGCGGGCTGCTGAGCTTGACGGGGCAGTCTCCCATCCGGCCAGGTGCGGACGTTGGTAGTACGTTGCCAACAGCGGAAGCCGTACGAGTGTTTCGGTGAAATGCGATTGGGCCTGTTCGTCTTCAAGCAGTTCGCTGGAAAGAAAGTAGTCTATGTGCTGACTACCGGTGGTGTCAGGGTGCCCCCAGGTGGTGCATTGTACGGGAGCCATTCGCGAATACGCCAGCGAACCTGTGAAGGCATTCATGCCAACATCGGCGAAGATCAACACGTCGAGATCTTGATCGGCCGTCTTGCGGCGAGCATCCTCCAGGTCTGACGACAGCCGTACTGCACGATCGGCAGCCGCGTCAAATGCTGCGGAGACTTCATCCGTGCGATGGCCGGCATGGAATACCGTTACTTCGAACCGTTTCCGGCAAAGATGTTGCACGCGGCCAAGATTCAACCGGCCGATGGTATGGTCGCAAAAATGTGCGGAAAGAAAACCAACACGCAGGCGGCCATCAGATCTCGGCTTGAGTGGCTCTTGGGCCGCAGCGCACAACGCTGGCCCCGTGTAAATCCTGCCCAAGTTCTTCATCACGTCAACATCGTTGCGACCGTGATATGCCAGAAAGAACATGGTGGGAACCTGCGCACTCGTTGTGTCAAGTTGTACGTGCCGATCGGCCAACTCTTGCACGCGGAGTTCAAGTCGATCACGCCACTTGTTCTGTTCACCAGAAGAAGCGGGGATGGCGGGCAGTACCGTTGCTTCCAGCAATTGGCTAATAGGCGTGGGCTGACGCGCGTTGACATGCGCGAAGTGGCGTAGAGCTTCCTCCGGATCACCGTAGTTTAAGCTCAGATAACCTAGATTCTGCCGAGCAGGTACGCAGTCCGGGTCGATCTCGATCGCTCTTTGGTAGCACCTCTGAGCCTTATCCTGGTCACCAAGATCCTGCCAGACGTTGCCTAAGTCAGAGTGCAGAGTTGCCAATTGCGGCGACCGGTTGATGGCTTGTTCGTACGTTTGCACGGATTCCGCCAGTCGGCCTTGATGGTGCAACCACGCTGCGCGTTGAACAAGTTGACTATTGTCAGCGCCCGCAGTGGGTTTTGGAGCTTGATCATGCTGCAACGATGCCTTTGGGGAAGGAACGACCCAAATCTCCTGCTGGCCGGATTCGTAGTCGCGCGGACCATGAATCTCTGGACGGAGGCAGCCAGGCAACACTTCCACACCAAAGATCTCATCGACACCCGAGTAGAACTGCAAGACCGCTACTGTTCGGCCAGTGGTCAGGTCAACCACACCGACGCCGCACCGGAGTTCGTGTCTATCTTGCGCAATGGGAATGTCGCCAAACACAGAGGTCTCGCGAATTTTGGACAAGCCGATAAACGCGAACTGTCCTTGAAAGGCCAAACCTCGCGTGTAGCCAGGAAACGTTTCCACGGTGTCTCGCTGACCGGTTGCGGGGTCAACGGTTTCCAGCGCCCCGACACCAGAGTGACACACCCAAAGCCGTCCGTCATGCAGGCGGGGCGAATGCGGCATGGCCAGGTTGCGCGTCACGATCTGCCTACTAGCGACATCCATGATGACGCCGCCGGTTGCTTTGTCCGGACGCCAGCCTGCCGGCTCGTTCGAAGTGCCGTGAGCCGTGACGTACTTTGGTTGACCGTCGAGCATCGCCAGGCCATTGAGATGGCAACGGTCGGTTCCTTCCAGATCCGTGATGAACGCAGGCTGCCAGTGCGGCACAAAGCTGAAAGTATCCTCAAGCGTACACAGGGATGAGAACAGTGTGTTGACCACCCACAACCCATTGCGCCCCCAGGCCATTTCATGTGCATGGATGTTGCCAGTATGGAACGAATGGCGGATTGCCCAACACGAATCTCGCGAACCAGCGGGCGGGATTCGGGCAGCGATTTCGTGAGCAGCTTGCAAGAAATGAACTTCGCGGCGCGAGCCCACGGCAAGGGTTTGCGAACCTACGGCAATTCCCATTGCCTGATCGAAGTCGTGAAACGAGAACGCCAGTTTGCCGTCCTCAACTCCCACCACGGCAAGTTTACCTGCTTGGTAGGTGGTGATTGCCAAAGACGCCTGCGCATGCTGGAGTATGGCCGGAAATTCCGGCGTGTACTCGTATCGAACTTCGCGCAAACCGGGATCGTTCTGCGAAGGAATTCTTGGATCAGTCATTCAAAAGTCGCCACTCCAGCCATAGATGCAAATCTGAACGCCCCTCCCCCGCCGAAGGGAGTGGTGTCACTTCGCCGAGCATCGCCCGCCCAGTAATGAATGCGAATCCATTTGCCGTTCCGCCAAAAAAAAGGGGGGAAATTTTTCTCGATCCCGCAAATGCCGCCAAAACATCCCTGCGAAACCAGCCAACATTTTTATGGCCGTGGAACCACTTGCCGGCTTTCGCACGTGACCGATCGACGCACACGTCAGGACTAGGCAAAGTTCATACGATATCTGCTGGACGAAGCCAATTCGTCGGCAAAGAAAGTCGTGCTGGTCACGGACAATTTGAATACCCATACGATGGGGAGTCTCTACGAGGCGTTCGACGCCCCGGCAGCGCGAGCGTTTTCCGCGCGGCTGGAGATTCACTACACGCCCAAGCACGGCAGTTGGCTGAACATGGCCGAAATCGAACTGAGCGTGCTGTGCCGTCAGTGTCTGGACCGGCGGATCAACGATCCGGTGAAAATGTCCAGCGAAACGGCTCTATCCATCAACTGCCGGCTGACACAGCACTTGGCGGTCTTGTGCGCGGCCCTCAGGGTTGACGTTGATCTCGATCGACTCAGCCACGAGGAGGAGCCTAACGACGGCCTCAGGGCCTTCTGGGTTCCAATTGATGACCGGGCACGCGTCCTGATCCCCGCGGCAAGCCCCTGTGGCCTCCGTGTAGAGCCAGCAGCCGCCTTGGCCGGCTCGTAGAGCGCGCTCGCTGTGCGGCCGCTGAGAGCCCCTGGTGAGCTTTCTCATCGTGGCACCTTGTTCCACTGGCATCGGTCGAACTCGCTGCGAGTTTCCAAATATCCCTATCATTGGTCACATCACATCGGCCAGTCTTTGCCAGCCGTCGCAGGCGGCTTGGATCTCTGCATTCGCTTCGTCAATCGAGTGCCCCCAGGCCGGTAGTCGCACCTCGCCCGTGTAGGGTTGGCTCATGACTTCGACTACAGCGGCGAGCAAGATCTTCAGTTCCAAATCGGCAAGGGCAATGATCTCAATGTTGCCGAGTCGACGCTCCCACTGGGCCGCCATGCTGATTGCTGACGTTCTCGTTGCCCCGTGCAACTGCTCGCGATATTCGTCGGGAACATATTGAAGCAGCGCGTTCGCTAATGCCGCGGTCAACTCTCGAAATCTCGCCTCATGAATCGAAAGCCGGCGCTCACCATTCATGAATGCTTCCCGTGCGGCCGAACAAGGCTGCCAGAAACCATCCAGCCGAAGACGGAGCTGAGCCAGGAGTTCAAGTTTACTCTCTTGCATGGTGACGATCCGCAATTGCTCGATCGCTCTTAACTGTGCGGCGTACTTTCCTGAGCTGCGAGTCATTTCTATGCCTCCGGGCTGGGGGTGGTGGCTTCGAGCATCTGCCGGACCTCGGTCAGCGAACAAATTGCCACTTGATGACGTGCCTGAGCCCGCTGCAGTTGCCGTTCCCACCGCTGTCTAACACTCTCCTTGCGGTGTGGTTGGGCCAGACCGATCTGGCAGCAGGCGGCGTCCAGCATCGTGGTTAAGATCTGCTCGATCAGGAGTCGCTCGGGAAGTGAGTCCCCCCCGGCCAGCAACTCTTGGCGTTGGTCCGCGAGCATCAGCTGCATGGCTTCTTGGGTATCGATGGCGGCCGCTGACATGTTGATCAGGTGCCGCCGGACGTGGGCGTTGAGATCGCCCAGTTCGTGGTACAAGGCGGGGTTTGCTCTCAGAACTCGCCGCAGCACAGCCAAGGCGTCCTCAGAGCCATCAGCGGCGTCAGCGACAACTTGGTCATAATCGTCGCGGGTGATCTTCACGTCAGGCAAGGTGCACCTCGGGATTCGTTGGTGGTGGCCGCGATCATACCGCTTGCGAAGGTTGCGGATGATGCGACCGGTGGTGGTCTTGAGCAGGGCCAGACACGCATCAACTCGTTCGAGCAACTCAAGATCAGCGTCAACTTTGGCTGCTTCGGCGTCAGCCGTAACCTGCTCAAGTTGCTTGAACCGCTCCAAGCTTTGGACCACTGGATCAGCCAGGGTACCGAGGTAGGTCCGTTGGACTCGGCCAGCAGAGCGAACGGTGCGATAGACGTAGCGGGTTACCATGGGGTCTGTACTCTTTAAGAAGGCTCGCGGGTCCGCGAGGGGGTTGGAGGGCCATTGTGTCCAAGAAGTGCCTACCTAGCTTACGCGGACTGCTTACGCTGACGTTTGTGACCTCGTGTGCTGGGGTGGGGAGAATCACAAGAGGCACCCAGCCCCCCGCTGTCACACTCCGCAAAACGGGTTTCAGAGAGAATCTGAGCCCGATTTTGCGAAACGGTAGCGGCTATGGTCCTCGATTTGACAATTTGGGGCGGTTTACCGAGCGCAAAATAGGCATTTTTCCACAAGGAATGCTGAATCTCGGGGTGCGCCCCCAGCTGCTGCATGGTGACCAGCTGCTCCAGCCAGGCCCTTTGTCGGCCTAGGTCGGTTCGCAAGCTGTGTCGCTCCCCCTGATGCCGGAGGTAATCCAGCCAGGGCTCTACCATGCCTGGTCCTCGCCGCCAACAGTGCACCAGCATCACACTCTCAACGCTGGGTGGCCAGCCGATGGGCATGCCGATCACCACCCGCTGAATCCACTGCTGCGCTTTGAGTCTCTCGCGAATGTCCTGGAAGAGGGTCAGGTAGGTTTCCAGCGCCGATACGGGTAATCCCACTGCCCGGGCAATTGCTAGATCGGATTGGCCAGCTAAGACACGGGCCAAGATCTCTAGCCGGCGGTGGCCAGGCTCGTTGGACACTTTGAGGGCGAGGTAAACGTCCGGGTAACGCTTGGCAACGGTCCGCATCCCGCGAGTTGTCAAGGCTCGGTTGATGGCCTTGGTGCAATGCACCACCCGGCGGATGAAGTCACCATCCCGGTGGCGGGTGGCATAACGCCCCTCCTCAACAATTGCCAAGGCTCGACGCCACCGCCAATCGGGCTTGTGCCAGGGGGTGCCTGGGTCGAAGTTGGCCCTGCCGTCGGATTCATTCACAATCTTGGAACCCCCTAAATCTATGGATCGCTTGCTATGTAAGACTCAACGAGCGGCGTTGCTGGTCTCATGTGAGCTTGCTCTGCCAGGTCGGAAATTGCCGGACGCGAAGCCGATTGGGCCATTGCGTCCAGTCACCATGCTTGCCACGTCCCATACGGAGCTTGACACCTCCTTCGGTCACGGAACTGCCAAGCTGCTTCAAAAAGTATGCCACTTTGTGTTCCTGGCATTGGGCGCGAAGTTCGTCGGCCGTCACCTACGTCCATCAACGCGCCAATGCGGCTGGTGGTTGACTGGGTCGTGACGCTGGTTCCAGCCCACAGGTTGCTGGGCCAGGCAATGCCCAAGCTGGCAAGCCAGCTCGAAAACTCGGACATGCGGTGGGGACGCTTGGTCAGCCAGAGCCATTGGTGCCGGCGACCATCGTGACTGCACGCAGTGGCAATCACTTCTTCATGCAGATACTCGAAGCTGATTTCGGCCGACAGGTTGTCGGCCATGTCACCGACAAAGATCAGGCGGGGTAGGCCGTCGAGCCAGGGTTTAGTTTCCCTCGCCGTTCCCCTCAGGTCAGGCCACTCCGCCGCTAGTTTCATACGGCCCGGTGCCACGCTCACGACTGCAAAGTCATCAGCAAGTCCGGCGTTGCTCCCGCCAAATCTGTCGGTGATTTTCTTGGCGTAGCAATCGTCGTTGTTGGCGTTGAACAACTCGCACCCATCACAGCCACGGGTGGGATTCACGGTGCTGTCGCACCATTCAATGTTGGTCTTGATACTCATGATTCCACTTTCTTTGAAACTTGCTCCTGCCCCTTAATGGGACCAAGCTGCAGTTGAAGAACTCCGTGCCTCCCTACATGGCAAAGATCGTTGCATAGGCCACGAGACGCCCCCTCCATGGGGCGTACACCTGGTCAACTTGTCCACACTGCGTGTCGCTTGCGCCACAGAGCAGTTCGCCCGAGTCGGCCGGGCAGGAATTAGTGGTGCGGACTTGCACCCACCACACATCACAGACTCTGGCCCTACTCCGTTCATTAGGCCAAACCTCCCTGTCGTGTACGAGCTACGTCTCGCCGTACTGCCAGCCATAAAACCTTGGCTTTGTTTACAACGGTACGTAATCGGCTAAGGGATAACTCCCTTAGGCCGTATCCCGTACTAATCTCCATGGTTCGTCTGAGGATGTCTCGGGTGTCCGCATTCACGAAAGCTGGTCCTAAGGCCGTTAACCACCCTTCCACCACGTGGTTTGCAACCTGTGATGGATTGGGAAGAAGAAGTGTCTTCTCCAATCCCATTTCCAGTTTCTGATAAGCCTTGGTTGGTACTTGGAAGGTGAGACGTTCACCTCTGAAGACCGGTACCAGACCTAGCACCATTCGTCCATGATCTGAGTTCCGAAGATCTACAGGATCTCCGTCGATTCCTTTGAGCGTGAGTTGGTGCGGTTCCAGAATCCGTTGGATGGTTTCCAGCATTTGGAGACCTTCGTGCGCACCGGTTGTCAGGATGGGGATGTTATCCACATACCGATACACCGGTGGATGTCCTGGCCAAACGTCATCCAAGGTCTTGTCCAGGTAGGTGTGGAGCGTGAGCTCCGATAACAGTGGGCTATAGGGAGATCCCTGGTCTAGTCCCACTGCCGTTCGGTTCGGGTCGTCTTGACCTCGAACGATGATGTCCACCAACCGGGTTAGATCCGGTTGAGGGGCATATAACCGATGGGCACCCAGGGCGTCGACCAGTTGGATACTGGGGAAACAATCCCGGATGTCATCGGTGGTCAGCACGTACGTGTGGTACGTGCGGATGTGTTGGTCCATGGCAGCGTAGATTTGCCAAACGCTGCGCCGCAGTCCTGGCAGGATCGACACCCAGTACGGGGCCATGGCTAGTTGCAGTGCCTTGGCCACCGTGCGGTCGCTTACGGTGGGCAGGTTCAGTTCCCGGTACCGCCCATCGCCCCTGGGGGTTCGAACGAGCCGGGTATCGTAGGGGGCATACGTGCCATCCCGGAGAGCACTCGCTACTACTCGCAGGGTCTGCCAGATTTGGCCGGGGGAGAAGTTTTCGTAGGTTAGGCCATCGATACCTGGGGCATGGCCCCCTCCAGCCCGCAGGATTCGGAACGCGGCCATCAGGTTATCTGCGTGGCTAAACTGTTGCAGATCAAACTGGCTGGGATGCTCTACGGCATACGGACCGCGCCGCGCACCACGACTGCGGGTGCGTCTCCTAGCCTGGTGCTTGGGTCGACCGTGCACCGCGAAGACGTACTGCCGGCCAGCCAGGGCTTCATCAATGGCATGCTGGACATTATCACCGCTCATGATCGATCCCCGGCAGTGGTGGCGGCGGGCCGTGGTCGTTGGTGCAAGTACCTGATCACTCGGCCGGTTTCGGGTTGCACACCCACGTCGAACCAGTCCCGCTTGCTATACTCGGTGCGGCGCTGTTGGCTCCACTGGGCGAGAGTCTGGTGGTGGTTGTCCTGCACGTCGATGACCAAGATATGGCGAGCGCGGTTGGCAGGAATCTGAAGCCAATGGCGAGGGATTTCTGGTGCGTGTTTGCCGCCGCCAGCCCAAAGGATGACGTCCGTTTTGGCGAGCCCTAGGCGGGGGGCAGCAGCCACGGTTACAATTTGCTGCTCACCAGTGAGCCAAGCGGTGCGCCGCTCCTCAAAAAGTTTGCGTTTGCTCCGGGAGATACCGCGCAGGTTGAGCTGGTCCCACGGTTGATCTCCGGCAGCGATTGGCCAACCTGGCAGTTGCTCGGCGAGGGCAATCGCCTGCTCAACATTTTCCACAAGCACGGTAACCCGCGGTGGGCACTGCTGGTGTTGCCGGAGCCACTGAGTCACGTCGCGATACCTGCGAAGGCGGCCTACATTGTCGCTTCGAATGTCCAATGCCAAATGGGTAATGAGCCGGTTCCGTACAGGATGTTGCCAAGCCCCGCCCCGACATAGCTTGATGGTTTCGGTGCTCTCAGCGCAAACCTGGGGGCTGTGGATGGCCAACCAGGCCACTTCAACCTGCGGTAACGCCTGGCCGTGTTCCGGAATGTCCACGGCCGCTGGACCAAAGGTCGCCATCAGCACATCACGCTCGGTTGGTGATAACCGGCGGTCATCACGCAAGAAGCCAAAGAGGCGGAACCTGGCATCCATGGCGGAGAGGGGCTGCTTGCGCCCGCTGATGCGTGGCTTGGCTTGCATTCGGTAGCAACACCAGATGGCATTTTTCGAGATCACCATCCGCGGCAGCCAGGAAAGTGGAGAATGCCACCCATGCTTCCTGGTCGTCTGGCGGGACAGCATCCTGGCACTGAAGGCTCGGCAACCACCCCCCCAACTTCGCTCGGATTGCCCGAAGCTGGTCACGGTGAGCCCCCAGTACGGCGATGCGGCAGGTGGGATATGCCGCGACAACCTGAGCGATCATGGTCGCCAAGTCCACACGAGGCCCCAGACGGATCAGGCCGCGCTCCTGAGACCGAAGAAATTGAGGCACCTGAATGTCAACGATTCGGCGGTCCGAAGCCGCGCAGGGTAGCGATAAGATGTGCGTGCCAATATCCCGAGTTTCATTGAGCTCACAGGCTGTGGATTTGGCAATGTAGCGAAGAACTGGCAGTAGGCCCGCGTTTGGAGAACGCATCCGGTCCGCAGGCTTTAACAGTGAATCCAGTTGACGAGATAGGTGGTAGCCGTGAACTGGGTCACATGACGTGGTGAGACGCGAGGTGAACCCGGCCGGGAGCAGGGCGGAGACATCGCCAGCAACAGAAATATGGTGACCATTGACGTCTACGGTAGCGTGCTGTTCAAGCGAGCTTGAGAACGGGCAAGACTGGCTGTTGGGCTGTGGCAATCGAGACATGTTTCGCCAATATTTTAGGTAAATTGAAACCAGCGCTATCGAGTGGATTACTCGGACAACTTGTCCGGGTTACCAATCATCACGTGAGGTTATTCCGACATGGAGGGGAGTCGATTTGCGAGCACGCGGTTCGGCGGTCATGAAGCTCGGACAAGAATTTTGCACCTTCCTTAAGCACGCCGAGTGTTTTCGATTCGCTGCCCAAGTTCACGCCGTCGAGTGATTCCATGTTGGCCTGAGATTCGCGCAGCAGCCCATCGAGCGACTTAAGCAGAGAGGCCAAGCGGATCGTGGTGGATTTGGGTTTTGCTTTCGATTTCAGACCAAAGCGTTGGATGACACTGGTGGCCTTCTCACCACCGAGAAGCGCAGCGGCCACTTGGTTTTGGACGTCCTCCTTGCGGCCCAATAATATTTCACCATGCACGGCCTTCAGGCTTCCATTGCGAATTGCCTCTAGCACGGGTTGGGGCAGCTTCAGCAGGCGTCGGAGGCGATCCAAATGCCGGGGTGAGAGTTTCACCGGCAACCGTTCCGCAATACGATCGCGGAGCTCACCATGTCCGCGGACGTGCTTGCCATTCGCTGTAAGAGGATCCAGCATTCGCAGTTCTTCGTAGCACTTGGCGATGGAGATCGGATCAAGTTGCTGGCGGAAAAGATTGTCACCAATAAACGCCTGCATGGCACGATCCTCATCGCCGTCGAGGTCATAACGAACAACAACTTCGATTTCGGACCAGCCAAGCAACCGGGCGGCTTGGATGCGACGGTAGCCAATGAGAATGCCACCATCGGGGAGGACTTCGGGCGGATTCCTAATCCCGCCGTCCTTGTTAATCTGGGCAGCGAGTTCAGCTATCTCGCTATCGGTGTGCTGCCGGAAGAACTCACCTTGGCGCGGGTGCGGTTTGAGGCTGGCGATGCTTCGGACCTCGCGTTGTTCGTGTTTCATCGGCCGATCTCCTTTCGTGTAGAGTTGGAGCTGCGGGTTCACCGCAGCGATAAACAGCAACGACAACAACATTGATAGAAACCTGTGCAATGAGGAACTGCTCCCAACCCTACGTCTAGATCAATCAACCGGGTGTACTTGCCATCCCGACTTGGGGACCTCGGCATCGTCAACTTCTTCCCGAAGCTGTTCAAGCAAGGTAATGAAGTCAATCGAGCTCCCGCTCCCGTCCTGGCGTTAACGACGTCTTGCCCCTGAATTGGGCAGTCTCCCCGTTTCCATCGTGGTTAACGCCAAGCCATGTTAGCGGCGTCACGCGTCGTTTGGCCAGTTGGCTGAATCGGGTTCCATCAATACCCAGTCGCCGCATTGCACCATAGCCACCACGGCCAAGGGAGTGACCGGCGTCGTCAATGTTCATCCGCAGTATCGGGAACTGCGATGTAGCCTCCGTCGCACCGGGTGCTGCACTTCCGCGAGGCGCTCCGGGCAATCGCCAGGCAGGCCATGCCAAATCTTCGCTCGCAATCGGGAGGGCCGCTTCGCCGCCGGCACCAGTTGCCTGCTGCACCGATGGCGTCCCGGTACCATCACGGAGCCAGCGCTCTTTGCCAGACGGGATGGGATGCCAATGGCGAGAGCGGCATCCCAAGTCCCGGCTTGCGTCTTCTCTTCGAGCAGTACGTCAATCGTTCCTGTTAGCCACCCCCAGTGTGCTGCCATGGCGGTCTGATTCTGCACGCGCTGGTTTTGTCCATCCTCCAAGTCATGTGGCTCGGCGGTTGGGTCAAACTTGGCGAGTTCTCTCTTCTCCATGTCTTGATCAGCTCTAAAAGGTGACATCTACTCATTGCCAGGCATTGTAAGCACTCCGGTCGCAAACTGCAATTGATGCGAGACCTTAGCGGGGAAAAGCCGGGCTTCCAGAGGAGGTAGAGCTTTTGGACATTGACCTGAGAACCGTGTCGGAAGTTGCCACGCAGTTACGGCTTTCATCTCGATCCGTATATGAACTCTGCCGTTCGGGAGAACTCCAGCATTTTCGATTCGGACACGGGCGACGCGATTCGCGTTTGCCAGCGTGTGGTGGATGCCTACATCCAGGGTCG
>CALOEH010000161.1:0-4779 GCA_942492195.1 uncultured Planctomycetia bacterium
GCGCTGTTCAGTTGCATTGCTGTCAGAAAAGTGGCTGTTGCGAAAACGCCAATTCCAGATCAGAGTTCCGCCTCGCCGAACTGCAGTTCTGGATGTTGTCGAAGTTGCTCCAGCTGAGCCGCGTCGAGGCGTTGAATCACTCGACCGGCAAGTTCATTTTCAACGGCCAGTTGCTGCGTCATCTGAATGTCCAATTGAGCCTGCGAAACGGCTGCGGGTGGCTGTGTGTAGCCTGAGCCTCGCGTTCCAGACTGTCCAGCTGCACCGCTGATTCCGGCTCCGCTGCTGCCTCCGAAAGATGTCTGAAAACCGGGAGTTGAAAAACTCTGATCAAAGCCTCTGAATGCTTTTCCCATTTCGCCAAGTTCGCTGTTGATCGCCGTAGACATCGTGCCGACGCCAGCCGTCATCGCGAGAACGCCAATTGTGCCGAGCATGACCGTCTCGGCCGACATGACGACCCCCACTTCATCCGCCCACAATCTCTTCAAAATCTTCATTGCCTGTCTCCTGGTATCTCTCTCACAAGATGTCTCTCTGCCGCCGCTACGAGCAAACGACTTAGGTAATCTAAATAAATTAGGAGTTATAGTCAATATAGTGCTTGTTACGATTATGAGGATTCGCACGATTCGGTCCGCGGCAGTTTCAACATGCTTCCGAAAGCCTTTGCGCCGCAGATACAGCGACACTTGCCGATGCGAATTTCAAACGCCATGATCGGGAGCGAAACAAATTCTTCCGCTAGAGGCACTTGCGGAAGAGTTTGACCGCCCCAAAAGTTTGAGTTCGATCCCCGAAAGGCCCGCCCATGCTGACCATCAGACTCTTCACGATGATGTTCATTCAGTTCTTCATCTGGGGAGCGTGGTATGTCACCGCCCCCAATTTCCTGAGCACCATCGGCTTTACTGCGAAGGACTTTGGCTGGACGTATTCGGTGGGCCCCATCGCCGGATTGATCTCGCCGTTCTTCGTGGGGATGATCGCGGACCGTTTCTTGCCACTGAGCGTGCTGGGGCTGATGCACCTCTTGGGGTAGCGGGGTCGCGGCTTTGCAGCTAATGGGGGGCGAAAACCCGTCGCCGGACGCTATCAACTTTATGTTCTTCCTGCACATGTTCTGCTACTACCCAACGCTGGCTCTGACCAACAGCCTCGCGATGCACAGCGTGACGGACTCTGAAAAACAGTTCCCGATTATTCGGGTTGGTGGCACGATCGGTTGGATAGTTGCCGGCCTTGTCCTCAGTTGGCAGGGCTGGGGCAGTGACACCATGATGTTTCAGCTTGCCGCTTATGCCAGCTTCGGTCTGGGATGTTACAGCCTGACGCTTCCCACACGCCGCCACCTGCCAAGGTCAGAAGTCGCCGCGCGCGAGCTCTGGGGCTGGACGCATTTGTTCTGCTGAAGAATCCGTCGTATCTGGTCTTCATTCTCTGCTCGTTCCTGATCTGCATCCCGCTGGCGTTTTACTACCAGATGGCTGAGCGAACTCTCGTCGCCGGCGAAGTGACGGACACCGCTTTCAAAATGACCTTCGGGCAGATGTCCGAAATCTTCTTCATGCTCCTGATGCCGTTCTTCTTCAAGCGGCTCGGCGTGAAGATGATGCTGTTTGTAGCGATGGCCACCTGGGTAGCCCGATACGTCCTCTTCGCGATTGGAACACCGGACCACGTCACCTGGATGCTGCTCCTCGGCGTGACCGTTCCACGGCATTTGCTACGACTTCTTCTTCGTGACGGGCCAGATTTACACCGACAAGGCCTCGCCGAATACGATTCGCAGCCAAGCCCAAGGACTGCTCGTCCTGTTCACCCTCGGCCTCGGCATGATGATCGGCGCTCAGGTGGCAGGTCGAGTCGAAGCTCACTTCACACCGCCAGAAACGGCAGAACTGAACGACAAGGCGACGGAATTGCTCGACACGATCACGGATGACATGACGGACGAAGCCAAAAAGCCCATTGAGGACGAAGCCGCCGCACTTCAGTTGTCAGCTTTGCAGGCGATCGACTGGAAAGGAATCTGGAACATCCCCGCCGGAGCCGCTGCCGTCGTGATGGTAATCTTCTTTGTCCTCTTCAAGGACGACCGCAAACAGCCCGAACCAGAAGACGCACCAAAGGAAGAGTCCGAGACAAATTCGGCGACCAGCTAAGCTGGACTTTACGTAGCCAGCTACCTTGCACTAGCCAATGTGAGACAGCTCGGTCAATTAGTATTTGTCTAATTCCCAATCGCCAATGTGCACCTGCTGTCGCAGGCTGGCAATCAGTGCTCGAACCTCGCTGATCCATGGTTTCGACACCAAAAGCGGCGCCGAGTCGGCGCGCGGTGCCGATCTGATTTTTATTTAAATTGAAAGCGTCAAACCATTTATTTGCAGTAGTTTGGGGCTTCGGCGGCTCTGGTCGGCGGCTTTTGGTTTGGCTCAGTTTGTGCTCTAGTGTCCCGGTCATCTCACTTGTTCCTTTCCGGGATACACTACTGATGAGTGAAGAACTGCTACTTCTGGGTGACTCCGTGACTGTCGGCACGGGGTTTAGCGGCGTAGATGATGAGAGTTGCTACGTGGCGCTGCTGAAAGACAGGTTGCGATGTGCTGGTGCTCGAATGAACATTCGAGCCAGCGCGCTTGACGGTGCCGACACGGGCTACGCATTGCGAAGATTCGACCGGATGGTGGCGAGGCTGTCTCCGGATGTCATCGTGATTTCGCTGGGACTGAACGACGCTCGACCGCCGGGAAGTCGGAATCGGAACTCGCCCGAGCAGTACGCTACGAATCTTGAGCGGCTGACGGAAAAATCTTTGGCAATCGACGTACGACCGGTACTTTGCACTCCGCCCCCACGTCTCGATGTTTGTGAAAACGGTCAGCCAGCTTGGAAAACGATGCACCCTTACGCCGAGGCTGTTCGCGGTGTCGCCGAGAAATACAACCTGCCGCTGATCGAGCTGTACGATGAATTCGTCTCTCGTGAAGATTTAGAGTCGCTGCTTCCAGATCGTCTGCACCCGGGCCGGACAGGGCACCAGATCATCGCTCGGCAGTTCGCACGCACGCTCGTTCCATTCTGCACGGGACGCGAGCTTGAAACTCTGCCACCTCGACGAGGCCCGAATTTCGAGTTCATCACCACTGATTAGCTCACGATGCTCTGCACGAGAGCATTCACAGGGACGCTCGATTAACAGCCACCAATGAGGAGCTTACAGTTGTCTGTAAGCTCCTCTTCTTGCGCGCGGAAAACGACCTCTGATACGCATCCCAGCTTGAATCAGCGCGTTTTGAGATAGGGGGCGTTGCAGACGTTTTTCATGAGTTCGGTGTCGAGGACGGATTGTTTCCAGGCGGTCATGGCCGCTTCTTCAAGGGCGTCGTAGTTGTCGTAGGCTCGATTGCTCCAGTGGTGACTTTTGAGATAGTGCCACAGATTTTCGATCGGAGCGTCCGGTGGGGCGCCAGTTCCGGGCTGTACGGTGGCAGTTGCACCAGCGTGATGTTGCCGGGAATCGCCAGCGAGTGGCTACGGTGAAAACCGGCTCCGTCCCAGATTATCACGGCGTGTTCGTCGGGCGGAAGTGTGCGTGAGAACTGAGCCAGAAACAGGTTGATGATTTCCGTATTCAGTTGCGGACTGATCAGACCTTCGGCGTGTCCGGTCAGAGGACAGACGGCTCCGATGACCCACAGGTATTGATACTCGGTCTGTCGGATCGCCGTGGGCCGTGAACCCTTTTTCGCCCACACGTTGGTCGTGGTTCCCTGCTGGCCGAAACGTGACTCGTCCTGAAAGTAGACCTGCAACCGTTTGTCGGGGTGTCTGGCGGCGATCAATTGCAGCTTCTCCGGCCACTGCCGTTTGAACTCTTCCATCGCTACGGGATCGGACTTGCGATGAATCGGTCGAGGACGCAGATACGAATACCCCAGCGAATGCAGCAGGTTGTAAACCGCCGCCAGTGATCGCTGCACGCCGAACTCTTCTGCCAGGATGCGTTGGAAATCTTTGCCTCGCAGCGAACACACCTGGTCGACTTCCGTCGGCCCGGATTCAATGCGCTGGGAGCCGCGACTTCCTGCTCGGACGTCAGTGGGGATCGCGATACACGTCCGCGGCGATCCTCCAGGCCGCTCAGACCCGACTCATTAAACGGGCCCGACTCATTAAACCGAGCCACCCATTCCTGGCAGACACGCCGCGACAAACCGGTGGCCATCGCGACCGCAGGAGCCGTCCAGCCATTCATCGCCAGAATCACGATACGCATTCGACGAGCCAGCTCTGCACTCGTTTCGCATCGCTCCAACGCAGTCAATTCCGACAACGACAAATGAAACTCAACCCGCATACCCACCTCCATGATTTCAGGACGGCGGTGTTATGATAGGAAGACTGCGAAAGCGCAAGAGAATGCGCGCTGATTCAAACTGGAATGCGTATGAGTGCCGTCAGCCTGCTGTTTCTGTCGCGCGTCAAGCAGCGGCTGGCGGGGAAAAAATCGGGAATGGACCGTCTGTCAGGTGCATACGGCGATGTGTGCGGTAGTAAGTCCTTGTGGCTTGATTCGTCAGCCGCCGGTAATCTGTTCAACCGGGCTGCGGAAAAAATCAACTGGACGCAACACAGAAACGCCGCGGCCCGAAAAAGCCACACCACAACCACGAAACGAAAACGACAACGGCTCGGCATCAAACTCACCAGAACCAACCGCTGCCAATTCGCTCAGGGGATGGGAGACTTCCTAGAGCTCATAGATCCGGAACT
>CALOEH010000162.1:0-223883 GCA_942492195.1 uncultured Planctomycetia bacterium
CTCAACCTCCCTATCCAGGCGAGGCACCGTACCTCATTCTCTCAACGGACGACGGGTTTGAGTTGGCGGCCGGACTGGAGAACTTTGCCGGATTCTTTCATGGTGGCGCATCTGCCGACATCGACGCCGACGGCGACCTCGACGTTCTCCTAGCCGGCAATATGCGGCCGTTCTTTCTGATCAACGATGGAACGGGGAGCTTCACCCGCGACGTTACCCGAATCGGCGGCTTTGACTACGCAGCGTTCGCGACCGTCGAGTTGGTGGATGTGGACGGCGACGGGTTTGTCGACATCTTGGCGGGCGACCATGAGCAATTCAGTTTGCCCACTCAAATCCTTTGGGGGGACAGCACGGGATTCTACAGTGCTGAGAATACTACCTGGCTTCCCACCGTCCCAGGCAACGCGATCGTCCAAGATATTGACGTTGCCGACCTCGATGACGACGGCAACATGGATCTGGTCATCAACCGCACAGGGGACGGAACAGGCGAGGCGGCCTTCTACCAAGGGCACTACGTGCAATTGATTCAGGGACTTGGCAATCGCCAGTTTGTAGACACTACCAATCAGCGTTTTTCGGAGAATGCAGATGCCGATGCTGGCTGGTTCAACTGGGTCCGACTGTCTGACATTGACTCCGATGGAGACACGGACATTGTCGCTGACGACGCGGCACACAATCTTCTCTGGCTGAATGACGGAGAGGGGAACTTCGGTCCCCCAGAGTTTTTGATGGCGGCCGGAGTTGCAAACTCCGCGGCACCTGACATCGAAAGCTCCACCATCTCGACAACGGAACTTGAGCAGATTGTCGACGCAGCCCTCGAGCGTTTGACTGAGAGTGGAATTTCTGATTCGCAACTCGCTGTACTCAAGGCAACGCCGATCCAGTTGGCCGATCTTCCACAAGGGCTGCTGGGTGCGGCTTCGGCAGGTGGAATTCTGATTGACGACGATGCAGCAGGGTTTGGCTGGTTTGTCGATGAGACTCCTGGCGAAGATTCCGAATTCGCTCTCGGTGCCAACGAGTCGGAAGCCACCCACCGGATGGACCTGCTCAGTGTCGTGTTGCACGAAATGGGGCACCTGCTAGGCGAAGAACACACGCAGAACCCCTTGGGCTGGATGTCCCACGAACTCCACGCCGGAACGCGCCGCGCCCCGCAGCAAGACGAATACTCTGGAATTGATGACGAACTCCTTGACCTATTGGCAGAAGATGTCGCAACCTTGTAACCTTGCCGCCTGCGTTGTTTTGCCAGAGCGGCCTGCTGGTGAGAGCCCACGATTCGGGACGTTCTCGACAATCGGTTGAGTGCCACGGTTTCACAACTTGGATTGTCGTTGCTTGCGGTAATTGCTGGGTGTGGTGCCTAGCTCGCGGCGGAACACTTCGTACATTCGCATGGCTTCGCCGAATCCGACGTCGCGGGCGATTTCGGCCAGCGAGCGGTCGCTTTGAGTGAGTTCTCGCTTGGCGCGTTCGATGCGGACGCGGCGGATCTCGGTGGCGATGGGGCGGTCCAGCACCTTTCGGAAGCGGAGTTGAAGTGTGCGGGTTTCGACCTTGACGGAACGGGAGACGTCGTCCTGTCCAATACGGCGATGGCTGTTCTTCGAGATGAATTCCAATGCGGCCGCGACGAGCTCGTCTTTGATGGCGAAGAAGTCGGTCGATTCGCGCACGACAAGCCCTCGAGGTGGGAGCAGGATCGGTTTGCTCGGCGGCTCTTCTCCATCCATTAGCTGGTGCAGCAGACGCGCGGCTTCGTAGCCGACTTGTTCGTAGCCCATCTCGACACTGGTTAGGGACGGACGAGGATGCTCGCAAAGGGTTTCTTCGTTGCGGCCAGCGATAATCGCCACGTCTTCCGGCACTCGCCAACCGCGTTCTCGGCACTTCTGCACAACAATTCGGCCGATGCTGTCGCCGCCGACATAAACGCCGATCGGCAACTGCCAACCGTCCATCCAATCAGAGATCGACTGTTTCGTCTTCCGCCAATGCGTCAGCGTCTTTGCATAAGAGAGTGACACCACGGCCTGCGTGCTGGAGAACCCTGCCTGCTCAATGGTCGCACGGAACTCGGCTGTCTCCAGATCGTGGGCGTCGTCGCCACGACATCCAAGCGTCCCGAAATTACGAAGTCCTCGCGAGAGGAGATGTTCGGCTCGCAAGCGTCCGGCGGTTTGATAATCAGGGAAGACATTGGGCAGAATGTCTTGCACAGGCGAACTGCGCCAGACATTGACGACGGGCACTTTGACACGCGCGGTGCGTTCGGCCAGTCGCTTGGTAGCGCGTGCGACGATCCCATCATAGGGAAGCGACTTCGTTCGTCGCGAGGGAAGCAGGTCGAAGGCGTACTCGTCGACAATGGATTCCCACCCTTGTTCCTCGGCGTAACGCTGTGTTCCGGCAAAGACGCTTGTATGCCTTTTGTATGGCCACTCGAGATCGAGCATCAGAGCAATACGACGTGATTTTCGACTCATCGTTGCATCTCAAATTCGTTTATGTTTTTCCCAAAATCAATGTTTCCCGATGTTATGATAGTTGCTGCGATGAATCTGTGTAAACCAACGAATTCGTGAACACACGCCGGTGATCCGTAAACAAACATTGAGGTAAGTCTCGCGATGAAGATGCCATTTGTAGTCGCTTTGCTGTTCGCCATCATGGCGACGATTCTGCTCCCCAATCCTGCCGTAGGCGAGCAACCCGCTGCCTCCAACGGCAAACCGGCGGACACGCGCAAGCCGGTCAAGGTCTACATCCTGTTGGGGCAGTCGAACATGCTTGAGATGGGAAAGGTCGCCGGTGACAAGGAAGGCACGGGCGAGGCATCAAGCGCGGGGGTCTTTATTCTTATGTAGCTGGGCGAACTGGGGGCGGGATGTCCGCAACGTGGCCGTCATGGGCAGCGGCGGGCCGGGCAAGACACAGGTCAGGAAGAACGACTGGCTCCAGGTCGCTGGCGGCAAGATTGGCGTCGAGATCGGCATCGGTCACCAGATGGGCGAACTCCACGATGAGCCGGTGCTGATCCTCAAGAGCGCGATCGGCAACCGGTCGCTGGGCTGGGACCTGCTCCCGCCTGGTTCACCGTCCTACGAGTTCACCGATCCGAAGGACGGCAAGACCTACGTCTACGCCGGCTACGGACAGAGCCCCTTGCGTTGGGAGAAAGGGACCGAGCCCGAAGCCGATCGGCTGGTACGCCGGCATGCAGTACGACGGCGACATCGCCCGGGCGAAGGAAGTGCTCGCCGAACTCGACAAGTACTACCCCGGCGCGAAGGAGTACGAGGTCGCCGGCTTCTTCTGGTGGCAGGGCGACAAGGACCGCTACAACGCCGGCCACGCCAGCCGCTACGAGCAGAACCTGGTCCACCTGATCAAGCAAGCTGCGCAAGGACTTCGATGCGCCCGAACGCGAAGTTCGTCTGCGCCACGCTCGGCCAGACCGAGAAGGGCGCCGAAGGCAATGGCGGCAAGGTCCTGGACGCAATGCTCGCGGTCGACGGCGAGTCCGGCAAGTACCCCGAGTTCAAGGGCAACGTCGCCACCGTTTACAGCAAGCCCCTCTGTCACGGGGGCGCTTCCAACAGCCACTACGGCGGCAACGCCGAGACCTACATGAACGTCGGCGAAGCCATGGGCAAGGCCATGGTTGAATCTTTGATCCGTCCGGTGCTGGCGAGGCCAATTCCAGGATGCGCATTCAAGCCAAAGAGCGACAAACGAAAAGGACACGAAGCTATGAGAACGAATTCGATGACAGTAATCTGTGGGGCACTGATCGCCCTGGCGATTGGGACCTCAAGCGTTTGGGCAGCCAGGCAAGAGGCGGTGCCGCAAACGCCGCTCACCGAGGCTGGTCGGAAACTTGAGACGCGGTATGCCGATCAGCTCAACCAACTGCGTACCGAACTCACCGCCAAGCTACCGCAGAACGATCAGGCAAAGGCCGATACGCTGAATAAGTTCCTCGCCAGCGACGCGCTGGACGCCAAGTTCGCAAAATACGTCGTCCTGCTCGAAGCCACGCCTCGCGGCCTGGCAGAGTTCGCCCAGCAGGGAAAAGAGCAGGCGGCGCTGGTCGAGAAGATGCTGGCGGACGCCGACCTCATGAAGCAGATGCTGGTGGCGGACGGCGCCAACGCCAAACGAGAGGGGCGCGGCTATGGCCCGGCACAGTACGGCCAGGCAATGAAGATCTATACCGACATCCAGAAGGCGAGCAAGAAAGCCGCCACCGGTGTCCTGCAGCGGCTGGCGCTCGCCATCAGTCTGGAACACGCGGTGCCGATTGGGCAGGCGAACCCCACGGCCCGGACCGACGCCCCTGACACAATAGACCCGGTGAAGCGCTACCTTCACTACGAGAAGGCATACCTGGACGGCGAACTGGATCCGGCGTTCGAGCGCCTGAGCACCTGGGAGCTCCGCATGGTCGTCGACGGGGACGAGCCGGACGAGACCCTCGCCTGGGGGCGCGAGATGCTCCGGAACTACCGGCCCGACCACATCTACAACTCGAACTTCGGCTGGCGCTACGTGAGTATCGTCGGTTCCGACGTCAAGTACGGGTCAGGGGACGTCAAGTACGACAGGCCCGAGTTGCAGAGATATCAGAACATCCTCATGAACGGCGGGGTGTGCGGCCGGCGCGCGTTCTTCGGACGCTTCATTCTGCGGGCCTTCGGGATCCCGACCACGGCTCGTCCCAGTCGCGGTCATGCCGCCCTGGCGCACTGGACACCCAAGGGCTGGGTCGTCAATCTGGGCGGAGGCTGGGGCGGCGGCTGGACCAGCACACGCTACAAGAAGGACCTCGATTTCCTCGCCACCACGCAGGCACGCAACAACAGGGAGGCATACCTGAAGGTCAAGCGGGCCCAGTGGGCCGGCGACGTCCTGGGAGAAAAGCGGACCTACGGGGAGCACGACGGCACCCCCGCCTTCTGGAACGGCGTGGCGCTCCGCACGCAGCGCGCTATCATCGAGGAGGCAAAGGCCGTTACGCTCGACGCACTCGGCGAGGACCTCGGCGAGGCCAACGAGCCCACGGTAGCAGAGAAAGTCATGGCCTCGCCGGTCACGCCCGAGGACAGGAAGATCACCTACGGCGAGGACGGCGTCATATCGATACCGGCCGCCGCCTACAGCAAGCCGTCCGGCAACACGCGGGACGTCATTGCCATGAAGAGCTTCGGCGGCGGTCTGCAGATCTTCCTCCCGCGTTTCTTCCCCGAGGGCCTGACGGTTTTGCGCGGCGGCACGTGGAAGGGCGACGCCGACGCATGCACATCTGGGCATCGTCTCCTCAGCGGCGGCTATGGCAGATACGAAAACTGGGGTCTCCGGGCAGCAGTGTCGCCTACCGGCGACGGGGCCCCGAGTGAACTGACGCTCGACCTGGGTGACGGCGTGACCATGGAGCTGGTCTACATCAAGCCCGGAACGTTCGTGATGGGTGGCGAAAGCAGACCGACGGCAGGTTCGAGTGCGTCGAGGTGCCGAAGCACGAGGTCAAACTCACCAAGGGTTTCTATCTGGGCAAGTACGAGGTGACGCAGGCGCAGTACCAGGCCATCATGGGCTCGAACCCCAGCAGGTCCACCAAGGGCCCGGACTGCCCGGTTGACAATGTCGGCGAGCCTGACGCGTTGACATTCTGTGCGAAGCTCGCCGAAAAGACCGGACATGAGGTGCGGCTTCCCACCGAGGCCGAGTGGGAATACGCCTGCCGCGCGGGCCGTGACACGAAATGGTTCTTCGGCGACGATCCCTCGCAGATCGGCGAGTATGCCTGGTTCAAGGACAACGCGGGCGGCAAGTCGCATCCAGTCGGTCAGAAGAAGCCCAATCCGTGGGGGCTCTACGACATCTACGGCAACGTCTGCGAGCGAATCTCGGACAAGTATGCCCGAAACTACTACGCGCAAAGTCCGAAGGAGGACCCGACCGGCCCCAGCCAGGGCACGAAATCGCGCTTCGAGTACAAGGTCACCGTCCCGCGATCGGGCAAGTACTCGTTAACGGCGCAGGTGGTCACGGCCAATTACGATCAGCGACTCAACGTCTCTGTGAATGACGCCGATTCCGAGATCGCCATGGAGATGCCCTTCACCGTCGGGAACTGGCAGGACTCCAAGCCGGTCACGCTCACCCTCGAGGAGGGCGAGAACACCCTGCGGTTCTGGCGCGACCAGCCGCCGCAGTACGGTCCAAGACGAGGGCAAGTGGACGGTGCGCAACGACGTTTACTTCCAAGAGGCGCGGCTCGCGGAGGACGGCAAGGGCTCGCCGCTGAGCGCCATCTCGAACGGCAAGTCCATCGGACCGGAACTCGGCTTCGGCCACGTTGTGGGGACCTTTCACGACGAGCAGGTGCTGCTGATCAAGACCGCTCAGGGGAATCGCTCGCTGGGTTTCGATTTCCGACCGCCGTCGAGTGGTCGGACCGACCCCGACAACGAATTCGAAGCTGTGGAATACAAGCTGATGGTCGAGGGCGTGCGCAAGACGCTCGACAACATCGACAAGGTCGTTCCCGGCTACAAAGGCCAAGGTTACAAAATCGCCGGCTTTGTCTGGTTTCAAGGGCACAAGGACAGTTTCGCCGAGCAGTCGATCGCCGAGTATGAAAAGCATTTGGTCAACCTGATCAACGACGTTCGCAAAGAGTTCGAGAAACCGAAGTTGCCGGTCGTAGTCGCCACGGTCGGATTCGGCGGACACAACATGCAGGACAAGTTTCTGCAGATTCTGAACGCGCAGATGGCTGTCGGTAATGCAAAACTCCACCCCGAATTTGCCCGCACCGTGGCCTCGGTCGATACCCGCGACTTCTGGCGCGAAGTCGACGAATCTCCGACGAACCAGGACTACCACTACAACCGCAACGCCGAGACCTACATGCTGGTCGGCGATGCGCTTGGCCGGGCGATGGTCGGGCTGCTGGGGGGCAAAGCGGAACCACTTCCGCAGACGCCTCGGCCGAAACGAACCGCCGGGCAGCAGTCCACCGAACCATCCGAAGAAGAAAAGGCCGCCGCACAAAAGGCTGCTGAGGCCGATCATCCTCGACGGCATCGCAGCGTCGTATGTCGCCAACCCGCGTTACAACAAGTCCCTGCTGGAAGAGGCCACCGGCGAACGCCCGCAGCGACCGAACCAGTTCCTGCGCGGCGCGATGTACGGATTGGTCAACTGTTACCGGGCCGCCGGCCTCAGCGAATACGACTGGCGTCCGTTCGGCCCGGACCTCGACAAAGCGAACTGGGACTACTTCAGCTTCGACCCGCCGGAGACCCTGCCCGTTGATAAGGGCAACCGTTACCGCAAGGTGACCTATCCCGAAGGAATGGAGAACTGGTTCGCGCCCGACTTCGACGCGGCCAAAGCTGGTTGGAAGAGAGGGCGGCAGCCGTTCGGGCAACTGGACGGCAAACTCGCACCGCTTTCCGAGACCTGCACGGCACCCTTCTGCCGCTGCGGCGAGTCACCGAAGACGCTGTGGGAAAAGGAAGTCCTGCTAATCTGCGGCACAGTTGAACTCCCGCCACTTACCGACGGCCACCGCTACCGGATCGTGGTCGGCGGCAGCGCTCACGTCAACTCCGGCGAGGGCTTCGCGATCTACATCAATGGCAAGCTGCTCGCCGAGTCAGATTCCGGAGTCGCCATCAGGCAGGGTGGCCAGCCGCGCGGGGCACATATCTACGCCGATCTCCGCGACGAATTCCAGGGTGGCAAGGTCAGGATCGCCGCGACCAGTTTCCTCAGATACCACCATCCACGCATCAGGCCCTATCCGCCGCGCGGACACCTGACGCTACAGATTGAAGAGCAGAAGTTGCCACCATTGGCCGCAGCGCTGAACGGCGATCGGTGATCTGTTGTTGCACCACCTGCGAGAAACGCATATGCAGCCACTGAAAGTCTTCTTCCTGATCCTCTGGCTCAGGTCAACACGCTCGTCACCCGACTCAAGGCCGTGACTGAGGGGAACGGGACCATGTTCGACAACACAACGATTATCTACTTCCCCGAAACAGGTGCCGGTCACCACGGCCCAGACACCGAGGCCCCGATGGTGGTCATGACCGGCAGCAACTCCAGGCTGGACATCGCTGGCCGATACATCCGCCTGCCATTCCACGGCACCGAGGGCCACAGAACACTAAGCAACTGGCACACAACCCTGCTGAATGCCTACGGCAACCCGATCGAACACTATGGCGACCTCGATCTGGAAATGTCGCGCAGGAAGCTGCATCAGACCGGATCGATCAAGCAATTCTTGGCGTGAGAATGGCCAAGGGAATTCATCCCCTCTCTCTTCTAACCGAGGCCGGGGCCGTTAGATCAGGTCGTGGATCGGTTCGATGCCTGAATCCACCGGATAGCGCGGGGTGCCGGATCCGTCAAAGACTCGGTCACGGTGCGCGTCCATGCCCATCCCATGATAGAGCGTGGCGAAGACTTCCTGGAATTTGACGGGTCGTTTGACCGGTTCTTCGCCGTACTTGTTGGTTTCACCGATCACCTGGCCGGTTCGCATCCCGCCGCCAGCCATCACGGCCGCATTGGCGCGTGGCCAGTGATCGCGACTGTTGTTCTTGTTGATCTTAGGAGTGCGTCCAAACTCACCCCACATCACTACCGAGACATGCTTGTCCAAGCCGCGCTCGTGGAGGTCGGTGACAAGTGCCGAGAGTGCCTGATCGAGCAGAGGGAATTCTTCGCGCGAGCGGGGATAGTTCATCCCGTCACCGCCGTGCCAGTCCCAGCGACTGTAGTTGAGCGCCACGTACCGAGCGCCGGCTTCAATCAAACGCCTGGCAATGCAGAAGTTCTCGACCATCTTAGGTGCCCCGTCACGCTGAAACTTGGGGTCGCTCTTGCCATAGCGCTCCAAGATGCGCGGATCTTCTTTCGATAGATCCAGTGCGACACCGAGTTTCGAATCCGTCAGAATGCCTAGGGCTTGCTGCATGTAGGTTTCAACCCGTTCGAACCCTCCGGACGAATCCGCTTCGCGGCGAAACTGGTCGAACGACTTGAGTAGTCGGTCGCGGTCTCGCAGGCGTTCTAGCGTAATCCCCCGCAGTACCATGTTGTCCGGCTTCTCGCCAGGCTTGCGGCCGACCAAATTGAAGGGATCATGCATCGGCCCCAGCATACCGGCATCCCCAGGTTCGCCCCAGGTGCGATTGCCGGTGGGATACATCAATGCCAGGTTGGGCGGCACCGATGGATTGGACGCTCCGGCCAAGCGTGATACCCAAGCACCTGCCGAAGGCCAGCCACCGCGGGCATCTCGGTTGCTCTTCTTCCGCCCCGTCATGCACTGGAAGCAATCATGCGCGCCGTCCGAATCGGAGAGCGATCGGATGAGCGCGAACTTGTCCATCATCTGGGCAATGCGCGGAAACAGTTCACAAATCTGGATGCCAGGGACGGTGGTGTCGATGGGGTTGAACTCGCCGCGAACCTCGACCGGAGCGTTGGGCTTGAGATCCCACATGTCCATGTGCGAGGGACCGCCAGGCAGATAGATATTGATGATGGCCTTGTTCGAACTGCCGATGCCAGCCGCTGCTTCGGACTGCAGGATCTCATGCAAGCGCGAGCCCTCCCATGGCAGCCCCGCCGATTTGCAAGAACCCACGCCGAGAGAACCTATCGCAAAAGCCTGACGATTTGTCCTGTCGTCCGAGTATCGTGAGCATGGGGGTGTTCCTGAAGTGACAACCGTTATCGGGAAATCGTTCGTAGACGATTCATGGCAATCTATTAGACGCTGCAAGGCTCACGGAGTCCTCCCCGCATCCACCAAGATCATATCAGCAGGCACTTATCCTTGCCAAGAGTATTCGGCCTCCGAATCTGGGGGCATACCCCCCTTTTCTGTGGCTTGGTTCCTACCGCCGCAGTACCTGGGAAAGTGAGAAACAAACGCAAGCAGCGACAGCAGCATAGACTGTGGGCTTATGAACCCGCCCGGCCATGGATTCTGCGACCTGCAGAAAACGGGGCTGACCGTGCCAGCGGAGGTTTGCCGCCGGAGACTCGGCAACTTACTATGTAGAGCAGTTGTCCCAACTGTTCAGGAACCAAGACAAATGATTCGGGTGCTACCGGTGCGTACGAATGCTTCATCCCAACCCGAAGCGTCAGCGAGGAAGCATGACAGGCGATGTCGCCACGGTTGTCATCTCGATGGAGCCTGATGACTACTTTTCCGCTCTTCGCTAAGAAACTTGACTCAAATCGAACGACTACTCTCCTATAAGGTATTTAATTGATGCAAAAACTCGCCGTTGCCAGCTGCCTGCTCTTGCTCTCGAGTGCGATCACGTTTGCCGATGAGAACTGGCCAGAGTTTCGAGGCCCCCGGGGTGATGGAGCCACGAATTCAACCGGACTGCCGGTCGAATTCGGTGAGAAGCACAATCTGACTTGGAAAGTTGCCATTCACGGCAAGGGTTGGGCAAGTCCTGTGATCTGGGGCGACCAGATCTGGACCGTCACCGCCACCGAAGACGGCAAGCAGATGTACGCCCTGTGCGTTGACAAGCAATCTGGCAAGATCCTGCATGACGTGCTGGTCTTTGAGAACGCTGACCCTGCCTTCTGCCACCCGACCAACAGTTATGCCTCGTGCACGCCTGCGATTGAAGAAGGCCGGGTCTACGTGCACTTTGGAAGCTATGGCACCGCCTGTTTGGATACGTCCAACGGCAACGTGTTGTGGACTCGCCGGGACTTTTCTTGCGACCACTTCCGCGGCCCTGCCTCGTCGCCAGTGCTCTCGGACGAGTTGGTCTTCTTGACCTTCGACGGATTCGATCAACAGTATGTGGTGGCACTGGATAAGAAGACCGGCGAGACGGTCTGGAAGCGCGAACGAAGCATCGACTACCAAACCACCAACGGCGACCGCAAAAAAGCGTACTCCACGCCAGCTTTGATCAACGTGGCAGGTCAGCAGCAACTGGTGAGCCCGGCCGCCATGGCGACCATTGCTTACGACCCAGCCACCGGCAAAGAACTCTGGACGGTCCGGCATGGTGGCATGAACGCCGCCGCGCGCCCCCTGCACGGAAACGGCCTGGTCTACGTCACCGCAGGCGATGGCGGCACCTCGCTGGTGGCGATCAACCCCCAGGGTTCTGGGGACATCACCGGCAGCAACATCGAGTGGTCGACCGGCAAGAGCATTCCCAAGCGTTCTTCGCAAATCTTGGTCGATGGGCTGCTCTACATGGTGAATGACTCTGGCGTGGCCAGCTGTTTCGGTGCCAAGACTGGTATAATCATCTGGCAGAAGCGGCTCAGCGGCACCTATTGGGCCTCTCCGTTGTACGCCGACGGCAAGATCTACCTCTTCAGCCAAGAGGGAGACATCCTGGTCGTGGCTGCGAACCGGAAGTTCAAAGTCCTGGCAGAGAACAAACTTGACGCCGGCTTCAACGCCTCGGCCGCGGTCTCTGGTAACGCCATGTACCTGCGAACCTTCAAACATCTTTACCGGATCGAAGAGGCGAAGTAAGCATCCCATCAGAAATCCGTGAGCGGTTTGACGCTAGCCCTTCGCTTAGGTTGAGCCACATTTTGTTCGGAGCTTGACTCACCGCAGAGATCGCGAAGTGCGCAGAGGAGTCCATGTGATTCGGCAATCCGTGTTGGAGTGGGCGGTGTTCATCGATCTATTTGCTGTTTCCGAATCAGCAAATCAACCAGCCAGACTGTAGCCCCTTCTCCCCTCTGCGAAACTCGGCGACCTCTGCGGTGAACTTTGTTTTTCCGGTTGAAACCCGACGTTTTTCTTCGTGCGCTACTTTAGCTTTTAGTTTAGCACCAGTCTTAACCCGAAGCGTCAGCGAGGAAACGCAGGTGGAGACGTCCCCTGAGGTGCTTCCTCTAACGCTTCGGGCTAAGATTGAGATCGCTGTCCTCCGTTACGAATCTTTCATTTGGCGCATGACATGCTCACCGTGGACGAAGCGATCAGGCAGATTTCCCAAGCGGCAGCTCCACTGGAGTGGATGGATGTTCCAATCGACCAGGCGCTAGGGCATGTTCTCGCGCACGATGTCGAGAGCGATATTGACTCCCCGCCCTACGATAAGTCGATGGTGGATGGCTATGCCGTGCTTGCCGCGGATCTGGCCGAAGGGCAAGCTTGCGAACTCCCCGTGATCGAAGAAGTCACCGCAGGCATGACGCCGCAGCGAACGCTCCGCAGCGGGACGACCACGCGGATCATGACCGGGCGCAGGCCGGTGCCAACCGGTGCGGATGCCGTGGTGATGGTGGAAGAAACTGAGATCGTCGCCAGTGCTCTCAGCGAGGTGGTCCGAATCAACGCAGGCGCCGTTCCCTCAGGCAGCAACATCTTGCCGCAGGGGGTGGTGATGCATCGCGGAGATGTCGTGGTCTCGCGGGGAACTCGACTAGGAGCCAATCACCTGGCCGTGCTGGCCGAAGTAGGGCGAGATTTTGTGCAGGTTTGCCGGATCCCGAGTGTCGCCGTGCTGGCGACAGGGGACGAATTGGTGCCAGTTGGACACGTGCCAGGACCGGGGCAGATTCGCAACAGCAACGGGCCCATGCTTGTTGCCATGGCCCGATCGCTGGGATGCGCCGTACGTGACCTAGGCATTGTCGGGGATAACGAAGAAACGCTGGCAACCAAGATCGCTCAAGGCCTGGAGTACGACGTGCTGGTTCTCTCTGGAGGGGTCTCAGCCGGGGTCTTAGACCTGGTCCCCAAGATGCTGGCGGATGCTGGAGTCGAACAGGTGTTTCACAAGGTGTCGCTCAAGCCTGGCAAGCCGCTTTGGTTTGGGAAGCGTCAGGCCAATCATCCGGCACTGGTATTTGGCCTGCCTGGCAATCCGGTCAGCAGTTTTGTCTGCTTCCACCTGTTTGTCCAAGCGGCTGTGCGCATTCTCAGCGGCGCGAAGGCCCAGGCGATTCCGTTCTTACAGGCCGAACTAACGGCCGAACACCAGCATCGTGGCGGACGCCCCACGTTTCATCCCGGTCGGGTGACCGTCGATGGCGGCCGTCTGACCGCCGCGCCGGTTCGCTGGCTGGGGTCTGCCGATCTTCGCGGACTCGCAGAAGCCAACGCGCTCATCTTTACCCCGGCCAAAGACCAGGTCTATCCGGTTGGCAGCCAGGTGCAGGTGATTGCCGTCGATCAGGGTTGGGTGTAGCCCAACGTTGTCTGAGAACCTGCGGGTCAACGGTGGGCAAGCGGCGTTTCGTTTTTCTCACGCACTTGCATCCCATCGTAGCCGTTGGAGAGAGGCGAAATCACGACCTGATCTCCAGCTCGCAAGCCGTCCGTCTCGCTATGGACCAAGACCACGTCAGGCAGAATCTTGGCGACTTGGACCTCGTGCATGTGCAACTGTCCATCGTTGACCGTCCATACCTGATTCTGCGGTCGCAGGGCGGCATGGGGGATTTCCAAAAGCGGCACTTGAGGTCTCGCCTTGAGGATTACATCCACAAACATCCCTCGGACCAGGCTGCGTGGGCCGCCGTCGTTGGTGTGGCGCAGCGGTTCCGAAACCTCCACGCGGCAAGGGACAGTGCGCGTATCTTGGTCAATGCCAACTCCTTCGTAACGCGAAAGTTCGCCTTTCCACAGATACGAATTACCGGCAATTTGATAGACCACATCTGCCAGCGCGTGGGGGATCTCATGATACCACTCGCCGGTTTGAACTTGCTCGTTGGTTGAGGGTGCGCTGGACGCCCGAAGCCAGAACAGGTCGGTGGTGCGCAGGTTGCATTTAACCTCCATTGCAGAGGTGTCTTCGATCTTGACCAACATCTGGCCCACTTGGGCAAAGTCTCCCTGTTCGACCCCTTCTTCGCTGATCATGCCGTCGAACGGTGCCATGATCAGCGTCTTGGCCTTATCGTCCCTGGCCTGTTCGATCCGTGCCGAATTCAGTTCGCGCTGAGCGTCAAACCGTTTGCGACGGGTGGGAATCAAAGCCAGGCTGTTCTTGATGGTCCGCAGCGCGTTCCTCGCTTTGACGGCGGCAATGACCGCCGTATCCAGCTGCGACTCGGTGGCCACGTTGTTCTTGGCGAGTTGCTCAAACCGGGCCACTTCGCGCTCGGCGAGGCTCAGGTCTTCCTCGGCAATCGTAATGAGCGACTTGAGGTTCTCTTCCTCAACATCCAACTGAGCCAGGTCCGTGGTGGTCTGTTCGTTTTCTGCCGAGAGCCGTCGCTCTTCGAGGTAGTATCGGCGGGCATCCAACTCAAGCAGCAAGGTCCCGGCTTTGACAAACATGCCAGGTTCGCAAATGGGATTCTTCTCAGTCACTTTACCAGCCTCTTCGGCGGCATTGGTCACTTCGCGTTTGGGAACCACCAGGCCATGTACCTTGATCGGGAACTCACTCACAGCTGACTGCAGCTGGATGGTGGTCACCTGAGGTGGTTGCGAAACTCGGTTGGCCGTTTGCGGACCTTCTTTCATCCAGCGCAGGGCAAGGAATGCAAGCAGACCCCCAATCACAATAATGGCAGGTATCAGCGTGTTGCTGGCGGTGCGAAATAGTCGCTTGACGCCGCCACTGGTTCCATTCTCTCGCTCAGGAAGGGATTCAAACGTCTCTGACATTGGCAAATTAAACCGCTAGGAAGGAATTGCAGTGCGGGCGCACCAGTCCGCAGTCTCACTTATTGTAACACCCCAGGCCGAAAGAGGAGTACTCCGACCTGGCAGATTGGCGGTTCGCACGGTCACCGGTGAGAATTGGGGCGACCAAGGAGTGAATGAGCCGCCAGCACCCCTCTAGGTGGGGACGCAGGTCAAGCGATGTCGCCACGGTAGTCATCACGGCGGAGCGGGATGACTACATTTCCGCGGTTCACTATTTGCCAGGCTTGACCCGATGCTCCTGGTAGAGCTTCTCTTGCCGCATCCGTTCTTTGCGATAATCGCCAAACAGAGTTTGCAGGTCTCGGAGCGAATCGCAGGTGACTTGGAAGTGACAGATCAGCATCTCGTCTGTGGAGTCTTCTCCCCAAACAACTGTCTTGGGAGGTGAGTTGGGGTTGAGGGGGTTGTCCTTAGAGTTGTCATACCAGGCCTCGACATCAATGCGAGTCCCCTTCGGCATTCGCAGTGGTCGGATAAATGCGTACTGACTCTGCCAGTTGAAATCCCAATCCTTGATCCAGATCAAAGGTTCCACCGTTCCGTCAGGTCGGGTGGCAGTGGCTTTGACTTCGCGTCCAAGCACGTGCATATGAGGGGCCACGTCCAGCAGGACGGTCTCGACCGGAAGTTTGTAGGAAGCCCGAATCCGATGCCGCTTGGCACCTGCGGGGATCTCCAGCATTTTGTCCGTGAGCTGAATTTCCTCGACCATTTGCCGGGAACTTCGCGAGGCGAAATACAGACCGATCTTCGATTTGTCCCATTCCTCTTTGCCGCTTCGTTGGTAGTGGACTTCGACAATCAGATCGGCGCCGCGAGGAACCAATCGTCCCATGCCGCGCGGCAACTTGTGCGAGGTCATCCCAGGGAGCCAACTTCGCAGAGTGCCGCCGGTCAAGAACCCAGGGCCTCCGAAACCCCGATAGCCTGGGTCCGGGTCACGGGAGTCCAGCACCCGACCATAGCCTGAGTTGTCGAGGTAGAAACTGGCATGGTGAACGATTCGTGGAGAGCCTGGTTGAAAGTCCACCGCTGAGATCAAGCGGTTCTCGCGCATCTGCGAGGGGATCACAAAATACTGGCGAATGTCCGGACCGGTGGCCGCGACATGAAACGTCTCACTCATCTCCAGCACCACGTCCGGCTCCCCGAGTTCCCAACCATCAGAAAAAGTTGGGGGGGAAGGCAAATCAGCCGGTTCACCCTCTGGCATGCCAGAATTTGCCCAAGTGTGCAGCAGTTCGATCTCCGACTCGCTGAGCCAACGTTCGTCTTTGAAGCGTCCAAAACCAGGCGTTGGTTTCCAAGGGGGCATGTACCTGGTTTGGGTCACTTCAGCAATTTGTTGGGCGTGCCGCGTCGCGTCCTCGTAGGTCAACAACGAGAACGGACCTGCCTGTCCCGGTCGATGACACGAGGCGCAGTTGGACTGCAAGATGGGAGCAATGTCCCGAGTGTAGGTCACGCTGCCGGACTTGGAACGATCAGGCGAACGTTCGAGCAAGCAGCCAACCGGTTTGGTTTCGCTGACCGTGAGTCTCTCGCCGGCCAGGGCGGATTCGATGGCGTCTTGCAGGAAGTTCTGGCTGACCGCTTCTTTCTTGGCACCGAGTTGCACGAACTTGTCGTCGATGGCGCCACTGTAGATCGCCTCGTGGCGGCAGTTTAAGACCATCGTATGCGGCGTATGCGTGGCTCCCAACGCTCGGCGAAGATTGCCGGATGGATCAAACAGGACGGGGAAAGCAATCCGAAACTGGTCGCGATGGGCGACCGCTTCCGCTCGCGTGACCGCAGGGGAAGAGACGATCCCGTAGAACTCGACCCCCTTGCGATAATACTTGGCCGACATTGTTCCCAGCACCGGCAGGTAGCTGTTGCTGATGGGACACTCGGTCGCAATGAACGTGGCCACAATGAGTTTGGTATCCGGACGCTCACCGAAGTGATGCATTCGTCCGCTGAGGTCCACCCCTTTCAACGCGATCGGTTCGCTCGGGACCGCAGGTTCGCCAGCCAACGTTTCGCTGGTGGCCAAGGAGATAATGCAACTGATCACTAAACCTACCCAAAGCACCATGGGTGGACGAACGCCCACAACATGTGTTCGCGCGTGACTCATCCTCAATCCTTGTGGAGTTGTACGCAGCGCCGGTCAAACCACGCGGGGCAATTGCCTTAATGAAGGATCGAACGATCCAGGCAACGTCGCAAGAGTGGAATCCAGGTCGACCGCTGCTCGACCAAGTGTTTTCGGCTTGGCCTACCGATGCTCCCTGTCTCTCTATGGTTCTACCATCAATTGGAGGGCTTGCCTGCCTTTTTTCTGTTGGCGAGGGTGGATTAGTTTCGCTTTTTCTCCGAATCCCCCCCAGCTTGATCCGAGGCCGCAAGCCTCTTAGACCCCTTATGGGAGCGAAGGCGTCCAATTTGAGTCAAGTTATGGTGGCGACGGCTAAGTAGAACAATTTTCTCAACGGTTCACCTGCCGAGGATCCGAAACATCCCTCTTGGCTCCTGAACAGTTGGGACAACTGTTCTACTGGTTTCCCCAAGATCCTGTTTTCTTGATGGGTTGCCATCCGGTACACTACAGGTGGGGTGAGAATCCTTCCGTTGCTGACAATCCGGGGGGCCCCGCCCAATCCTGCCTGATAATTCCCACCACGGCCGTGTTTTATCCACGGAAGCATCCACGGAGCTGCACACGTGCGTACCTTGATGTTGCGTAACTTCATGCTCGTGATGATCTGGTCCCTGTTTTTCACCTTGGCACCCCTGGGGACGTTTGCTGTTGAAGAACTCCCCTTGGTGGTGCGGCCTGCCGAAGTGGCCTTGGAGGGGAACTTTGCACAGGCACAACTCCTGGTCCGCCTGGCAAATACCAACGACCAGGCTGATGCTGATCCATCGGAGGTCTGGCTCGAAGCCGCGGATCTGACGCACGCGGTGCGCTACACCTCGGCCGATCCGAAGATTGCCCAAGTGATTTCACCAGGCCGGATCTTGGCCGTGGCGGATGGTCAAACAACCGTGACCATCGAGCACCAAGGGCTGAAGGTAACCGTGCCGGTGCAGGTGACTGGGATTGTGGAGCAACCGGATTTCGATTTCCATCAGACCATTCTGCCAGTACTCAGCAAACATAGCTGCAATGCCGGGAGTTGCCACGCGGCCCAATATGGCCAGGGGGGCCTGAAGTTGAGCGTATTTGGTTTTGACCCCGCGGCAGACTTTACGGCACTCACCCGCGAACGCCAAGCACGCCGCGTCAACCGATTGATGCCAGAAGAAAGTTTGCTGTTGCTCAAACCGACCATGACCATCAGTCACGGGGGGGGACAGCGGTTGGAGGTGGGGAGCATTGACTACCAGATTCTTGCCGATTGGGTCACCGGTCCGTTGAGCCCTCCGGCCAAAGAACCGATCAAGGCGGTCAAACTAGAAGTGTTTCCCAGCGACCGTTTGGGCCAACAGAATTTTCGGCAGCAGATGCAGGTGGTCGCAACCATGTCCGACGGACGGCACCGCGACGTTACCGCTTGGGCCAAGTACGACAGCATTGACGAGAGCATTGCCGGCGTCAGCGAGCAAGGGCTGGTCAGCGTCTTCGGCAAGGGGCAGACCGCCGTGATGGTGCGTTACGAAGGCCAGGCAGACGTGATGACCGTGGTGGTTCCTTACGCTCAAGAAGCTAAGCTCGTGGGCTGGGAGAACCAGAACTTTGTGGATGAGTTGGCGGCCCGCAAGTTCCGTGAACTAGGAATCGAACCCTCTGGAATCTGCGACGATGCCACGTTTGTCCGCCGAGCCTACCTCGATGCCATTGGCACGCTCCCCACGGTCGAAGAAGTCAAGACCTTTATGGCTTCGAGCGAACCGGACAAGCGGAACGATTTGATAGATCGCCTGCTGGGCCTAACGGGCGATCCTGACAAAGACATTTACAACAACCAGTACGCCGCCTTTTGGACGCAGCGTTGGTCGGACCTGATTCGCACCACGAGTGCCAAGCTCGGCGAGCAGGGAATGTGGTCTCTGCACAACTGGATCAAGCAAGCGTTCCGCGATAACTGGAAGTTCGATCGGTTCGTGAGCGAACTGATCACGGCCAAGGGCTCCATCTACATGAGCGGCCCAGCCAATTACTTCCGCGTCTCCAGCAATTCGCTCGACCTGGCCGAATCTACCGCGCAGCTGTTTCTCGGCGTGCGGTTGCAATGTGCCCAATGCCATCATCACCCGTTCGAGAAATACAGCCAGGGTGACTATTACGGGTTTGCCGCCTTCTTCTCCCGAGTGGGAACCAAGAACAGTCCAGAGTTTGGGTTGTTTGGTCGAGAGACGGTGGTGATGGTCAAGTCCTCTGGCGAGGTTTCTCACCCTCGGACGCGCGAGCGGATGATCCCCACCCCGCTCGATGGCGAACCGGTAGACCATCCGCTAGATCGGCGCATTCCGTTGGCCGAGTGGCTGACCAGCACTGATAACGAGTTCTTCGCCAAGAACGTAGTCAACCGCTATGTAGACTTCTTGCTAGGGCGCGGCCTGGTGGAACCGGTGGATGATCTGCGTTCGACCAATCCGCCCAGCAATGCAGCCCTGCTTGATGCTCTCTCGGCAGATTTCGTCAAAAGTGGCTACGACTTGAAGCAGTTGATTCGGACCGTCATGCGCAGCCGCTTGTACCAACTGGAGTATCGTCCTTCGGCTGAGAACGCCAGTGCGGGTCGATACTTCCCATTCTATCAGGTCAAACGCTTGAGTGCCGAGACGCTGGTGGATGCCATCGATTATGCGACCGGGGTGCCGACCAAGTTCAAGAACCTGCCGCTGGGGACCAAGGCGATCGAACTGCCTGACGCGGAGTATCCCCACTTTACACTCACCACCTTTGGTAAGCCAAAACGGGCCAGTGTCTGCGAGTGCGAACGGGGGAGTGACCTGACCCTGGCTCAAATTCTCCACACCCTCAACGGCGATGAGTTGACCGGCAAGATCTCCAACGCCGCAGGGCGTGTTGCCAAGTTGATCGAGGAGAAACGCCGTCACGATGAGATGGTGACGGAACTCTACTTGAGCACGCTCTCCCGACTTCCCACCACCGAAGAACTGTCTCAAACGCGTGCCGAAGGCCAGGCTGAGGACACGCTCCGCGAAGCGGCATACTACGAAGACCTGATTTGGGCGTTGATGAACTCCAAGCAGTTCTTGTTCAACCGGTAGTGGACACCACCATTCGGTACGACCATTCAACGGTCTGCGCTGCGGACCCTCACTTTTGCTGATGACGGTGAAGCCAGTGAACGTGTCTTTCAGTCAACTCGCCCGGTTTGGTTGTGTTGTCCTGCTGGTCGGCCTGGCCGAGAGTGCTCAGCAAGCGGGTGCGCAAACTTCCTTCCCAATGCTGATGAGCATCGAGCCGGTAGCTGTGCAGCAAGGGACCACGACTGAGGTAACCGTCAAGTCCCGGTACGACTTGCGCGGCACGTACCAGGTACTGCTCAGTGGCAGCGGAGTCACGGCCGAGGTGGTCGTTCCTGATGACGAAAAGTCTGCGGATGAGAAGACTGCCAAATCGGGAGATACCGACAAGGACAAACCAAAGGAGAAGCTCAAAGAGCTAACGGCGCTGAAGATACGGATCACCGTAGACAAAGACGCGCTGCCGGGAGTTCGCGATCTTCGCCTGGCGACTCCGTTGGGCTCCAGCACGCTAGGGCAATGGGTCGTCGTTCGTGACCCTGTGATCTCCGAAACCAAGAACAACGACACGCCAGAGAAGGCTCAACCGGTAACGCTTCCGGCCACGTTGTGTGGAGTCATCGAGAAGGCAGAGGACATTGATTGCTTCAAGTTCAAGGTTGAGAAGCCCGGCCGGTTCACCTTTCACATGCGGAGCGGGCGTTTGGAAGATCGGATTCATGACCTCCAAACCCACTGCGATCCGATCCTCACGCTTAAGAACGCCAGCGGCACCGTGGTGGCCGAGGTGGACAATTACTTCTTTGCAGATCCACTGCTCACCTATGATTTCCAGCGTCCTGGTGAGTATCTGTTGGAAGTGCGGGACGTCCGCTACCAAGGCAATGCCTATTGGGTTTACAGCGTGGAGATCAGTGACTGCCCGTTCGTGACCAATGTTCATCCGTTGACCGTCAACCCTGGCACCACGCAACGGCTCGAATTGATTGGCTACGGTCTGCCTGAAGGGGCAGCGGTGGATTGGCCGGTGCCGGGGGACATGCCAGAGGGGCTGCACTGGGTCTCTCTGGACAAGGCGTTGAGCGAAGCCTCCTCGGACTGGGGGCCGCTCGCCAATCCTGTGCCGGTGGCGGTCAGTTCGCTTCGCACTCAGCCGGAGATTGCCGAAGCCCACAACGAGCCTGCCCTGGCAGTGCCGGTAGAGTATCCGGTGATCATCAACGGACAGATTGCCAAACCGGGCGAAGTGGATCTCTATTCGTTCGAAGCCAAGGCGGGCGAGTTCTTGAATTTTGAAGTCACGGCTCGACGTCACCAGTCAACGATTGACCCGATCTTGACCATCACGAGTCTCGAAGAGAAAACGCTGACCGAGAACGATGATCTCCGTCTCGGCCGGCAGCAGTTGGCCGACAGCCAGATTGCCCATTGGAAGGTGCCTAAAGACGGCCAGTACTTCATTAGTATTCGTGACCTGCATTTACGCGGCAATGCCGGCGGCGTGTACAGTTTGGCGATCACGACCAGCACCCCTGGCTACCTGCTCGAAGTCGATACGGACAAGACCCTGCTCAGCCCTGGCACGAGCGCCGCGGTCTATGTGAGAGCCTACCGGTTTGGTGGGTTTGACCAACCGATTGATTTGCACGTGGATGGATTGCCCTCGGGAGTTGAAGTTCAGGCAGGTCAAATACCGGCCGATCGGGACGATGGTTGTTTGATTCTGACGGCAGCAGCGGACACCGAGCCAGCGGTCTGCAACTTGCAGTTTCGGGGAACCGCCACGTTGCCAACACCTGAGCCCAGCGAACCAGCAGCCACGCAAAAGAAGGAGGACGAGAAAGCTGAGAAGGAAGTCGAAAAAGGGGCACCTCCTCTCGAAGCGACCCCTGAGGAACAGCCTGCCGTTCAGGCACTCAGTGTCGATGCGATCCCGCTGCAAGAGACCTACATGCCAGGAGGTGGGCGGGGTCACTACGCGGTGGACATGCACACCCTGTCCATCAGCCCTCCGTCGGACATACTTTCGATTGAGTTGAGCACCTACGACGTGACGCTCAAGCCGGGCGAGTCGGTCCCCATTGAGATTACCATTCAGAGGGGAGAGGGGTTTACCGGTAACGTTTCGCTCGACTGCCTGATGCGGCATTTGAATCGAGTTTATGGAGACACTCTGCCGAAGGGTGTGACCATCGACGACAAGAGCAGCAAGACCGTACTCCGCGGCAAGGAAACCCAAGGGAAGATTGTGCTGAAGGCCGATCCCAAGGCAGCACCAGCGACCGGTTACCTGGTGCCAGTGATGGCACAAACCTCGATCAACTTCGTGATGAAGCTCAGCTACAGCAGCCGCGGATTGCGAGTCAGCGTCGCCGCTGCCGAGGACAAAGTAGCACAAGCGAAACCTTGACCGATGCGGATCGACATGGCGGATACGCGCGCGTTCGCTCAATCAACCCTCCTTCACTTCTCTTCACCGGTTCTTCATCTAAGGACTGCGTGTCCCGACGATCTTTTTGCGAAGCATCGATCGGAAAATTAGTGGGCGGTTTTGGCGCTAGCCACCGGTGGTCGTAGCGATGTCCTAACTGTACCGGCGGCTAGCGCCTTACCGCTCACCAATGCGTTCGGGGAATTGATTCTCAATTTCGGAATTCGACATTTATTGTTCGAACGATCCTAAACCCACTCTCTCAGGGTGTGCGAGTGGCGACGAAACGCGAATATTCGCGGAATGATCAAGGTTTCTTTTGCTATCTCAAGATGCCGTTGTGTAGAGTGCAAAGGTACTCGTCTTGAACTTCGATCTGCGTGCCGAATGATCACGACGACCGGCAGGCTGGCTGCAGCGCATTAGTTCGTTCCCTGCTCGATCACACGCGATTCAAACAGGTTTGCCGCCTGAGTCCGTGACTGTCAAGAACTTGTCGGCCGCCCGAGGTTGCGGGTGGTCTTACGAAATACACCTGGAGTCAACACCATGAGAGAACGCGCGTGGATCATTGTCGTTGCGGCGTCGAGTTGCGCTGCCGCAGCGATGGCACAAGTCCCCCCTCCGAATGCGCAGCCCGCTGCTGGCCCTGCGTTCGCTCAACCCTACATGCCGGCGGTCCCTCCTCCTTCGATGTACGGCGGCTACGGTGGTTGGGGATACCAGGGAGGAGCGTCAACGGCAGCCGGCTCCGCGATGAACGGCATGGCGAACGTGATCAGTGCCAAGGGGGACTACAACCTGACCACTTCCGAAGCTGCGATCAACATGACGCAAGCGCAATCTCAAGAGATCAAGAATCGGCAGCAGTACACCAACACGTATTTTGCCATGCGTCAAACGAATGCTGCAGCGCGCGCTCAAGAGGCTGGGCCGTCTCCTACCGAAGAGCAGTTGGTACGGATTGCTCACGAAGGAGTTCCCAAGCCACTGAGCCCCAGTGAGCAGAACCCAGTCAGTGGCTCGCTTGCGTGGCCCAGCTATTTGCAGTCCGACCAGTTCGCCGCGGCACGAAGTACCGTAGATGCACTGTTTGCCAAGCATGCGAGCCTGGGGACACTCAGCTATTCGGATCAGGTAACCGCGCGGCACACATTGGACGGAATGTATACGGAAATGAAGAGTCACATTCGGGACATCGCACCGCCGGACTACATCGCCTGCCGCACTTTTCTGAATAGCATTATGTATGCCACTACCAAGAACGAACTCCAATAAGGCTTTCGATGCCATGAAGATGAATTATCACATTTCGGCATGTGCAGTCTTGGCGGGGCTGTTGATTTGCACATCGGTGTTGCCGGCCGCGGACGTCGGAGAGTTGAGTCCTGTCGCGAATGACGAGGCGACCCGCATCCGGGCGTTGGATCAATTTGCCGCCGAAGGTCCCTTGGCCTTTGCCGCAACAGGTCCGATTGCCGCGTTGCTGAAAGACCCGTCCGCTCAAATCCGAGCGCATGCCGCGCACGCACTAGGTCAAATTGGAGAGCCTGCCAAACCGTACGTGTCGAACCTTGCCGAGTTGGTGAAGGACGCCGACAGTACCGTCAGGGCACAAGCGGTGAAGGCAATCCTGGCCATTCGCCCCGGGCCTCAGGTCACCATTCCGCTTTGCGTGAAGATGCTGGAAGGTGCCGACCCGGCCATCCAACATCGCATCCTGCATACCATTAGCGAAGCGGGGGCGAAAGCCGTGCCGGGGCTGATTGAAGCCCTGAAGAACGACAAAGCCTGTCATTGGGCTTGCGTGGTGCTGCGAGACATGGGGCCTGTCGCGAAAGGGGCGATCCCTGGCCTGGTCGCCAAACTGCAAGATCCCCGCCCTGAGATTCGCCGCGAGGTCGTGCTTGCCCTGGCTGCCATGGATCAAGAGGCCACATCGGCCGTCCCACAGATCGCCCCATTGCTGCAAGATAAACACGTCGCCCTGGCGGCAACCTACGCCCTGGCACGTATCGGCGCAGTGACCGACCAGGTGCAGCAGAGCGTTCAAAAGAATACCCAAAGCGAGGACAAGGTACTCAGCACGGTTAGCCTTTGGGCGTTGGCCAAAACGCGTCCTCAAGACAAAGCCTTGCGTACCGGAGTCACCGAGAAGCTGATTGGCCGTTTGGGAGATTCGGATCAGTACGTCCGCCTGGCTGCTGCACGTGGTTTGGCGTCGCTGCCTCCGGCACCGGAGATCACCCTCCCGATTTGGCAGAAGATGCTCAAAGACGCCGACGAAACGACCATGGCTCACTCGCTGGACGCACTTGCGCAGCTTGGCAGCCAGGCAGCGCCTAGTTTGGCTCAGGCCCTCAAGTACGAATCGCTTCGACCGCAGGTGATTCACATCCTGAACTTGATGGGGCCCGATGCCGCACCGGCCGCCCAAGCGTTGGGGGATTTGGTCGCGGAGAACGACAATCTACTCGGGCACTCGGCCGCGTTGGCAATTGCTGCGATTGGGCCCGGTGCCAAAGACGCCGTTCCTGCATTGGTTCAGGCGCTGCAACATGAGGACAACCCCAACACCCATGCCATTGCGTATGCGTTGGGTGAGATTGGCTCTGCGGCAATGCCTGCCCAAGCGGTGTTGCTGCAACTCGCTGGTGGTTCGAACGAAGAGATCGCGATCATCAGCGCCTGGTCAGCAAACAAGATCAATTTGTCACCAGCTACGGCAGCGAAGACGTTACCGGTTCTTACCAGTGCGTTGGGTTCTGAGTCGCCGGTCTTTCGTCGGGGGGCGGCTGAGTCGCTCGGACAGATGGGCAAACTCGCGAACAAGGCCGTACCCGCCTTGGAGAACGCGCAGCGCGACAGTGACTCATCAGTGCGTGAATCGGCAACCCGTGCCCTGGCACGCATTCGGAGTTAACCTGCAAGGCATTCGCAGTCCCCCGATCCAATCGCAAAATCCTCACAACCCAAACGTGACGCAGCGCAACGCAGGTAATTGGCCGGCCTGAACGGTTTCAGGTCAATCGCCTGTTCCTCCGGTTCCGACGGTTCATGTACGTCGGGCCGGAGTGCCGGCATTGCAGTCACAATGATATTCCAGCATGGATGCTGGTGGGTGGAAAAGGATTTCGCAGATGCGATTGTCGACAGCGGTCCAAGTTGCCTTGATCGTTCTGATTGTAGGCGTTGGTTCGAGAGCGCAAGCTCAATCGTTTGGCGTGGAGACGCATAATACGCTGATGCCTGCGTCTGGCGGAATGGGGGGAGTGAGCGTGGCCCGGCCTCAGGATCTCACGTCGGCCATCAATGCCAACCCTGCCACGCTGTCTCAGTTTCATGGCACGCAGTTCATGTTCGGTGGAACGTGGATCGAGCCTACCTACAACGTGAGCCACGATGGGGGCGCGCTGCCTGCCATCGGCGACTATTCGGCCAAATCCAATACCCCAGGCACCGCTGCTGCCAACATCGGCGTGGCGCAAGATTTCAGTGCCATGGGTTTGCCCGCCACATTTGGCCTGGGATTGATCTCAAACGCCGGGGCTGGTACCGATTTTCGAGATGTGCCGGCCAGCAATGGAACTTCCTCTCAGTTGGTGATTCTCGAGATCACGGCCGGCCTGGGAGTGCAAGTGACCGACCGCCTTTCGGCGGGTGCGTCCATGTCCTTGGGCATGGCCTACTTTGATGGTCTGTTTGTGGGTGAGAGTGCCATGGTTCCTGACTACGCGCTCCGTGGAAGCGTTGGCTTTGCGTACGATCTCACCGAACATACAACCCTGGGTTTCTACTATCAGACCAAGCAAAGTTTCACCTTCTCCGATGCCGTGAGTCTTGAGCTGTTGCCGGGCGTGTTTGATCCGGTAGTCCGCGATGTCAAGATGGACCTGCCTGACAACCTGGTGTTTGGCGTGGCGAATGATCGCTTGATGGACGGTGACTTGCTGCTGGCCTTCGACGTGATCTACAAACAGTGGGACAATGCGGACTTGTTCAAGGCCATCTACGACAACCAATGGGTGTTTCAAACGGGAGCGCAATACAGCCCTGGCCGATTGCGGTTTCGGCTTGGATATGCCTACGCGGAGAACCCTCTGCAGTCCAACGTCGGCGTATCAGCCGGTGGCATTACCGTGGGGGTGAATGCTCTCCAGTACATTCAGTCACAGTTGGCGGTGATCAATGAGCACCGCGTCACGGCAGGCTTCGGCATTGTGGATCTCATGCCGGGGGTCAACCTGGACGTGTTTGCAGGAGGCATGTTCCAAGACTCGCAGCAGTTTGGTGCCACGTCCGCCTCGGTAGAAAGCTACTGGGTTGGCGGTGGCCTCACCTGGGTCTTTGGGCGAGGTTCGTACTGCGGCAACTAGCGCGTTGCCCTTGGATGATCTGGCTTCGGAGTTCTTGAGACAGGCCAACCTGCTCAAGCTGCCTTTTGATTCCGATGGGGTACGTGGGGTAGTTGGAACAGGCCAAAGATCTCGTCCTGTGTGAGTCCGAGGCGAGGCTGTGCGCTGGATTCGAGAAAGATGCTGTCGAAGATTTCCCGCTTGCTTTGCAAAATCTGATCGATGTGTTGCTCGATGGTGCCAGCGGCCAAGAATCGGTTGACGGTCACATGTCCTACCGCCCCAATCCGATGGGCGCGATTCACCGCCTGATCTTCAATCGCCGGATTCCACCAGCGATCAAACAAAAACACGTAGTTGGCGAATTGCAGATTCAGCCCTACACCACCGGCTCCGTAACTCATCAGAATCACATGCCGGTCGGGATTGTTGCGAAACTCCTCGATGATGGCATCCCGGCGAGACGAGGGGATCTTGCCATGATATTCCAACGGCCCAAACGCCTTGAGGTTCTCCGAGAGTCGGGTAAGTGTCGAAACCCATTGGCTGAACACAATGGCCTTCTTGCCGCTGGCCGCAATCTCTTCGAGGTCGGCAGCCAGACGCTCGAGCTTGCTACTCTCGCCGGTGGCGGGATCAAAGTTGCAGATCTGCTTGAGACGCAAGACCAGTTCGAAGACATGTTGGATGGTGGCCGAGTCTCCCATCTCGGTGAGACGGAGCACCCCTTCCTCTTCTGCCAGTCGGTAGGTTTCTCGCTGCTGAGGGGAGAGGTCAATGTCCACATCTCGAAACATCTTGGGGGGCATGTCGGTCAGCACTTCGTCCTTGGTCCGCCGCAGCACGTACTCGTTGGCCAATTGGCCCATCCGTGTGGGTGCATCTGGTCATTGAGATAGCCTGGCGAAACAAACTCAAAGATCCCGACCAGGTCTTGGGCACTGTTTTCGATCGGCGTGCCGGTCAAGGCCCAACTTCGGCTGCGTGGGATGCCCCGTGCAATCAGCGCGGTATTGCTCCCCTGATTCTTGATGCGTTGGGACTCGTCGAGCACCACCAGGTCGTACGGATTGCTGGGCTCCAGCACCGATTCGCGATCACGATGCAGCAACTCATAGTTGGCAATCTTGACCGGCAGAGGAAGTTGCCACTGCCAGCGGCGGCGGGCTTGATCTCCTTCGATGGCTACCACCGGAATCTCAGGGGCCCAAGTTGCAAACTCACGCTGCCAGTTGGTCACCAGCGGCTTGGGGCAGATGAGCAGTACGGTGCGCGCTTCGCCCAAATGCAAGAGCATGCGAATGGCCGTGATGGCCTGCATGGTTTTGCCGAGCCCCATTTCGTCGGCCAGCATTGCCGAGTGCCGAGGGTACAAGAACGCCACCCCCTCCAACTGATACGGAAACGGAGGGAATGCGAAGGTGAGGTCTTCGCCGGTAAGCCAGGTTTCCAGCGGTGGCTGCAGCACGTAGAACAGGCGATCCTCAAGCTTGACAATATCCTCAGGTGGTCGGACTCGGGTGGGCCTTGCCTTGGCCGTCTTGCCAGACTTGGGCACGGTGGATGCCGCCGGATTGGTGGCTGGCCCTGGGTCGCGGCCAGCCATCCAATCAGCCAAAGCAGGAAAGACGAAACCTCGCGTCTTCAAGGCAGGTGCGCGAAACGGCACGGAAACCACTGGAGGACGCGCCACGTCAAGTCGGGCATGCCGCAGCTTCACCTGCGGCGACCGAGCGAGAGCAGGCTGCATCCCAGTTGCCAACGAGTGTACCGCAAGACTCAGTGGAGTGGTCACCACCTCCGGCGTTGCCGTCATGTGGCGAGCGGTCGGTGCTGTGCCAACGCTGGTGTTTCCGAGTTGTCGGGACTCACTGCTCGAGTGGGACACGGTTGAGCCATCGCCAGGCGAGCCGAGTACACTCATCGGCTTCCTCGCTGCGCTTCTTCAATCGCTTGTCGAATCCGTTCGAATGGTTCGCTCCAGTCCAGGTCACCGGAGGATATGGCAACCAGCGACTCGCGCAATTGGGTTTCGTCAGCTGCGCTTTGGGGTTCCACAGAAACCGAGGTATTGCCCACGCGGAAGGTGTGCAACCGGGACGCCGCGGAATGCGGTGCATCAACTCGCAACATGGCGCCCGGTGCCGAAACGTCCGCGGACGCAGCTTCGTCCGGTTCGGTTTCGTTGAGCAGCACGCAAGGAAACGAAACATGCTGGCGGACGGACAGCACCGCTTTGAGATCGGTAACCACCGCCACTGGCGTTACGGCAGCCTTGGTGATCAACGTCTGGGCGATCAACTCTCCGTACAGGTAGGGTTGCAGTGTCGGACCGTAGAGGATCTCTTGAGCCCGATTGGGTTTCACCGGTGCGGTGCAGTGAAACTCCAACGGCCTGCCTGATGGGTTCAACACCAGGTAGCCCCCCAACAGCCCTTGTTGGGCATGTTCGACAACGGTCAAAAACCCCAACGCCGGGGGCGACGATTTGCCGCCTTGTTTCATACCTGATCCTTTGAAATGGAACTCGTTCGCCCAGAGTCGGTCTGAAGGAAACGCCAGCAGCCAGGGCATTGCAAGCGCAGTGCATCTGGGCGCAGGTTTCCTTGATGGTTAAATCGGGGACACCCGAGTCGAGACTTTAACCTGCTGACGCTTGGAGCGAGGAAGTGTCCGAAGCAGCGCCATGCTGCGCTTGCACTGCTGCCACCGACCCGAACGATCACACAACTCCGGCAGGTTGAGCGTTGCGTCGGGCCGTCATCCGGACAACACTACAGAGAGATTCCTACATCCCTCCCGAGGTGATTTGATGCTGCCAGAAGTCGATGGGCAAGAGATTGTGCCAGTGCTGTTGTGCCGCGTTGAGGCAGGCAACATGGAATGCGCACTCTGGAAACCACAAGGGGGAACGTCCGCCGTCGCACTCTTTCTCAATGCCGAAAGTGCCGCGGCCTACCAAACCGCCAACGGGCTCGATGCTAGCTGGCAGCAGTATCAGCCGAGCCGGGTGGACTTGCTGGAGATCCTCCGGCAAATGCACACCGCAGGCGTAACGGTGGCCGTGCTCGACCCGGACCAGTCCACCGCCAAACGTCTGTTCAATCTGCACGCCGTGCTGGAAAACGCCGGCATGTCGAATGAATAGCCAGCTGCCACTTCGGGTGGTGATTGAAATTACTTGGGCGTATCAGCCCTGGCGATGACCGCCGCGGCAATCTCGCTGGCTCCCGCGTCGCGTAGTGCGCGGGCGGCCTCATTGCAGGTGGCTCCGGTGGTTAGAATGTCGTCGATCAACAACGCCCTGGCTCCTTGAACGCGGAACCCCCGCCGCAGGCCGAAGGCACGCCGAACATTCGCCAGTCGGGCACTTCGTGGGAGGTCTCCTTGCCGGAGTGTCCGCCGCACCCGACGCAAGGCGGCAATCGGTTCGGCACCCAAGTGCCTGGCAAGGATGGGAGCCATCAGATCAGGACTGCTTGTGCCGCGTAGCACCTTGCGAGTCCAGTGCATGGGCACGGGGACCACAATGTCCGGTTTCCAAACTCGGATGGCTTCGCCTACCCGCTGCCAGAGCAACTCGGCCAGGGCGAAACTCACATACTCCTGAGTGATGTTCTTGGTCCGGAGCACAACCCTACGGAGTGGGTCCTCGTAACTGCCCAGCAGGAACACGCGCGAAAACCTCAGCGATTGTTTTTCGCACAGCGGGCAAGTTGCAGGCTGGTTGGCAGGTGAAACGACCGGCGGCTCCGCCTGTTGAACCGCCTCGCAGGCGGGGTCGGAATCGCTCTCAGTCACACGCTCGGCAGGACCTCGAAACGTTTGTTGCGTGATGGATCCACACCGTGCGCAGCGTTCGTAACTCATGCCAACTAAACCGCTTGCGCACGGCTGGCAGATTGACACACTTGGGCCGACCAGGTCTTCTTCGGCAAGGTCAATGGAGCAAACGGCGCAGCGTTGGGGGAACAGCAGATTGCCGAATGGACGGCCGATTCGCCTGGACCAGAACTCGATACCGCCAGGCCAACCACGGCGACCGCGTGGTCTTTCATTGAAGCTGGCAAACGGAAACAATGACTGTGGCATGCAAAGCACCCCTGTTGGTCCGCTGCTATCATCGCATCCGAGCCGGCCGCAAGCGAGCCAGATTTGCTCGGACCATGCAGTCGCACGGACCGCGGCGCTTCGGCGGTGCCACGATCTGTACGACGCTCCGAACCTCGAGCCTTGTTGAGATGTCGGGTGGGTGTCGTGGAACGTGACCGCACTGCTGGCGACCTGCATCCCCATTCGACCCATGTTGACCCTCATTTGGGAGTTACCTATGATCACCCGCTCTCATTCCCGAGTTGCCCCGCAAAGCAGCGAGAGCTCCGAAAGCGAAATCAGTATGTCAGAACCGACCGGCTTAAGTCGTCGTGCCCATTGGGCGGCCGGGCAGCCGATCGGCTATCTCATGGCGCACGCTCTGTCCAATCCAGAGCTGATTTCGTTGGCAGCCGGGTTTGTGGATCAACAAGCCCTGCCGGTCGAAGCGACGCAGGCGGCTTTTGACGTGGTGATGTCTGATCCGGACCGGGCCAGGGCAGCACTCCAATACGGAACCACCCACGGCTACCTACCTCTTCGCGAACAGGTGCTGGCCCAACTGTCCCAAGCAGACGGCAGTCCGCAAGCAGAATCCAACCTGACCACGGATCAGGTGATGATCACCGCCGGCAGCAATGAGTTGCTGCACGTGCTGGTTGACACGCTGTTTGACGAGGGGGACATCGTACTTTGTGCGGCTCCCAGCTATTTCGTATTCCTTGGCACCTGTAGCAATCTTGGCGTGCGCACGGTTGGCGTGGACTGCGACGAACAAGGAATGATTCCGGAGTCCATCGAAGAGCAGCTGGCGCGGATCGATGCACTCGGCGAGTTGGATCGCGTGAAAGCGATCTATGTGGTCACGTACTTCGACAATCCCGGCACGGTGACGCTCTCGGCAGAGCGGAGACCGCAGTTGGTTGAAATCGCCCAGCGGTGGAGCAAGGATCATCATATCTATGTGATCGAAGACGCCGCCTACCGCGAGCTGCGTTATTATGGTGAAGATATCCCCAGCCTTCGCGCGTTCGATCCGGCTGGCGATACGGTCATCATGACGCACACGTTCAGCAAGTCGTTCTCGCCAGGCCTGCGCGTCGGCTACGGAGTGCTGCCGCCAGCGTTGGTCGAGCCGATGATCAATCAAAAGGGGAACATTGACTTTGGTGCCCCCAACTTCGCGCAGCATTTGATCTCCGCGGTGCTAGACCAAGGGCTGTTTGAACCGCAGGTCGAGCGGCTTCGCGTCAGCTATCGCGAGCGAATGGCCGCCATGCTCGACGCGGCCGATGAACGACTGGCCCCCATTGCCGGAACCCGTTGGGTACGGCCCAACGGAGGGCTGTACGTGTGGCTAGAACTCCCCGAACAGATTGATGCTGGTCCCGAAGGCAAGTTGTTTGATCTAGCGCTCCAAGAAGGGGTGCTGTATGTGCCAGGCCAGTATTGTTTTCCGCACGAAGGGGTCAACCCTCGGCACAACACCATCCGACTCAGCTTTGGCGTCCAGTCACCAGCCCGAATCCGCGAAGGAATGGCTGGCCTTGCCCGAGCACTCAATCAAGCCGTAAGTTTGACCTGACACAAGCAAGACCGACCGTTGCCTGTTCTAGCACCCGCTGGTGTCAGGCATCTCCTGCTCCACTGCTGCGATCAAGGATGATCCATCGTGAAGACCATTGACGCCTACCTGCTTGGTCAGTTCATCCAGGTGTACTGCATTTGCTCGGTCAGCATCTTTGGGCTGTATGTGGTAGCCGATGCCTTTCCGAACCTCGATAGCTTTATCGAAGCCGGCAAAGAGCAGGGGAACTTGGGCAGCCTGATTGTGACCTACTACGCCTACAAATCGCTGGCCTTCTTTGATACGACCAGCGGAATCCTGGCTCTGGTGGCGGCCATGTTCACCATGACCTGGATCCAGAAACACAACGAACTGACCGCCTTGATGGCTGCCGGGGTCTCCAGGGCAAGAGTCGCCATGCCGGTGATTTGTGCCGCGGCACTCGTGGCATGGCTGGCAGCGGGGAGCCGAGAACTCTTGATCCCCAACTTCCGCAAGGAGATTGGTCAAAGCGCTAAGGACCTGTTAGGCACGCAGGCGCAAACGTTCGAACCGCGCTACGACAACGACACCGGAATTCTCTTTCGCGGCAAACGAACCTTTGCCAATGAGCAACGGATTGATGGTCCCAACCTCCTGCTGCCGGTCGAACTGGATCGATACGGCCGGCAGTTGGTGGCCGAAGTGGCATACTACCAGTCCGCCAATAGCATGCATCCTGGCGGTTGGTTGATCGAAGGGGTGACCCATCCCAAGGAGTTTTCGACCAAGCCATCTCTGCTGGGAGCAGACGGCAACAAGGTGATTCATACCGCGGTGGACCGGCCTGAATGGCTCAAACCGAACCAATGCTTTGTGGTTAGCAAGATCAACTTCGAACAGATCACCGGCGGCAGCACCTGGAAGCAGTTCTCCTCGCTGAGCCAATTGGTGAGTGGTTTGAAGAACAGCAGCCTGGGCTTTGGGGCAGATGTTCGCGTGCAGATCCATTCGAGAATTGTACGCCCGCTGCTGGACATCACGCTGCTGTTTCTCGGCTTGCCGCTGGTGATTGCCCGAGACAACCGAAACATCTTTTTGGCGGTAGGGCTGTGCCTGGTGGTGGTGTGCGGATTCATGCTGACGGTGTATGCAGCCCAATACTTAGGCAACGCGATTTACGTTTCACCTCCGCTGGCCGCCTGGCTTCCGCTGATGATTTTTGTGCCGGGGGCCGTCGCCATGAGCGAACCGTTGCGTTCGTAAACAACGCCCCTGTCCGACGTGAGCTGTGCTTCTCGCATGATCCGCGGCTCAACGTTATATTCAGCACATGACTCGGGTGCTGCTCATCTCATTGGCCATTGTTGGCTTGCTGTTCGTGTTGCTCTCGGCCGGAGTATTGCCGCCGCCGCTGGCTACGGGAGCGCAGTACATTGTCAACGTGGCCTGTTCGCTGTTACCCTTCGGCATTCTGCTTCTGTTCCTGGCACCCGGTCTGTTTCACCAGGTGGTGGATGACGTCAGGCACTTCTTCCAGCGGATTCGCTCACGCCGCAATGAGATCGAACTGCTGGAAAACAAGATTGCCCGGCTTGGCAATGCCCATCACATGGTACAGCTCGGCCTGGTCTATTTTCATCAGGGGCGTTGGGCAAAAGCGCTACCGCTGTTCGATCAGGCGCTCGGCGTCGAGGCAGATTCGCTCGAGGCCATGTATCGCAAGGGGCTCTGCCACTTCGAACTTACCAATTATTCGGAAGCCGAAACCTGTCTCGAACAGGTCCATGCTGCCAAACCGGACTACGATTATGGTCTGGCCTATTTGCGATTGGCGCAAACTCATCAGCGCCTCGGCCATGTCCAGCGGGCGAGCGAAGCCTACGAGACGCTGCTCCGCTTCTACCCTGGCCAGCCAGAGGGTTCGTACCAGTTCGCGTTGCTCAAAGCGGCCGAAGGGGACCACGCTCGGGCCAAGCAGCTGATGCAGGAAGTGGTGTTCACCGCGCGGCACAGCCCTCGCTTCCAACGCCGCCGCAACCGCCATTGGATGTTCAAGGCACGTTGGTGGCTCTGGCGACATGGTGCCGCCAAAACAGAGTCCGTACCTCAACGCGACCCACCTAAGTAGAATCTCACGCGCACCAATGATTTCCCTCGGCCATGACGGAACGAACCATGAACACCACCCGTCCCAACATTCTCTGGTACTGCACGGACCAACAGCGGTTCGATACGATTGGCGCGCTGGGCAACCCCCACGCGCAGACGCCCACCATGGACCGGTTGGTTCGCGAAGGGGTGGCGTTCACGCACGCCTATTGCCAAAGTCCTATCTGCACGCCGAGCCGAGCCAGCTTTCTCACCGGCTTGTATCCCACTCGTGTGCACTGCACTCGCAACGGCAACGAGTCCTTCCCCGACTGGCCGCCGCTGATCACCAAGCAAATTGCCGAGAGTGGCTACGAGTGTGGCCTGATTGGCAAGTTCCACCTGACCAGTGCCGGACATCGGACCGAACCTCGCCTGGACGATGGTTACTCCTACTGGAAGTTCAGCCATGCACCGCGCGATGATTGGCCTCACGGCCATGACTATGCCGAGTGGGTTTCGGCACAGGGGGAAGACCTGGACTCGTTGCGAAACAGCCCCGACCGCGTGCCGACCGAACTGCACCAAACCACTTGGGCCTCGGAGATGGCCATCGACTTCATCAACCAGCCGCGGCAGCAGCCGTGGCTACTCTCGGTGAACGTCTACGATCCGCATCCGCCGTTCATCCCTCCCCGGTCTTATTTCGAACGCTTCGACCCCAGCACGCTTCCCGGTCCCCACTTCCGCCCTAGCGACCTCGACCAGCAGGCAAAGTTTAAGAACATTGACTTCCAAGGCAGTGTGCAAACCCCTGACCAGCGTGACGCCTGCACGATTCAGGCACAGTACTACGCCATGATTGCTCAGATCGACGATCAACTTGCCAGGGTGATGCAGGTGCTGGAAGTGACTGGCCAGGCGGACAACACCGTGATCATTTTTACCAGCGACCACGGCGAATCGCTCGGCGATCATGGACTGTTAGAGAAGGGGTGCCGGTTCTACGAAGGGCTGGTTCGCGTGCCGCTGATCTTCCACGCACCTGCCCGATTCCAACAAGGACTGCAAAGCCACGCCCTGGTGGAGTTGCTCGACAAGACGGCCACCATTGTCGAACTCTGCGGCCTCGATCCGCCCGAGTATCAACAAGGGCGGAGTCTGCTGCCAATTCTCCGCGGCGAGTCCTCCCCCGACCATCACCGGGACTTTGTCCGCTGCGAATACTTTGACGCGCTGGACTCGCACTTCACCGGTGGGTCTGGCACGTTCGCCACCATGTACCGCAACCGGCGGTATAAACTTTGTGTCTATCACGGACACAACTTGGGCGAACTCTACGACCTCGAGCAAGACCCCTGGGAGTTCGACAACTTGTGGGATGACCCCGCGCACCAGCAAACCAAGCTCGAACTGCTCCACGCCAGCTTCGACCAAACGATGCTCCTTACCACCGACGTCGGCTCACGGCGGATCGCGCCGATGTGAGCGAATCGAGGACCTTTCATGCAGGCGGAATCGGGAGCAGACGCGCGTTCGAGCGCGCGGTGGCAGTTTAGCCTCCGCCAGTTGATGCTGGTGTGCCTGGAGTCAGACCCGCTCCAGAGGTGCTTGGTGGTTCAATTGATTCGGAGTTTGGACGCGAGCGGATAGCGGAGGCAGATTGGCCCGACTGTCGACTGACGACCGGCTGTGAGAGTTTCGCGTCTTTCTCAACTGCGAGCTACATTGACGGTGCGCGGCCGGTACAATCAATCGGGATCGAATGATGTTCGGCTCGGTTGAGCTAGGACCTCAAACCAACTACTGCTTCCGTTCACCGGTATCGACCGTACCGCTTCCTCGGAGTTCTCGCATGCCTTGCCGCTTGCCACTGGCTTTGTCGTTCGTACTGATGTTGTTGGTTGCCGGCACCGCGCTGGGGGAAACGCCGTTGGGCTTTCGTACCGACGGCACAGGGCGTTACCCAGATGCCAAGCCGCCGCTGCAATGGGGTCCCGAGACCAACGTTGTTTGGAAAGTCGATCTGCCGCAGAGCAACGCCATTCCGGTCATTCTGGGAGACAAGATTTTCACCTGCGCAGAACCGTGCGTCCTGTTGTGCATCAACAAGCGAGACGGCAAGATTCTTTGGCAGGGTGAGTCCAGCTACCAAGAGATCGTGCTGAACGACCAAGAGAAGGCACAATTGGAAGTCGAGCGGCCTCAAGCCGAAGCACTCAACCTCAAGCAGAAAACGCTCGAAAGAGAAGTTTCTGACTTGCGCAAAAAGTTGCGAGACGGCACCGTTCCCAAAGAGCCCACCGACCAGAAGATCGAGGCACTCTACCAACAGATCAAAGTGATCAAGGCGGACAAACTGAAACTCACCGCCTGGAACCGGCATCTCGAACCAGGCAAGGGCATCGGTGGTTTTCATCCAACCGGCGGCTACGCGTCGGCAACGCCGGTCACTGACGGCAAGCGGGTGTATGTCATCTTCGGGAACGGCTTGGCCGCCTGCTATGACCTCCAAGGGAACCGCCAATGGCTGCGGTTGATCGAACACCCGACGGCCGCCTATGGACACGGTTCGTCGCCGCTGCTGGTCAACGACAAACTGCTCGTTCATTTCGAAGACCTGGTCGCGCTGGATACCCGCGACGGCAGCGAAGCCTGGCGCGCGAAGGTTTCGCCGGGCCATGGAACGGCGATGCATGCCCAACTCGGCGACACAGATGTCGCCATTCATCCCAGCGGCAATGTGTATCGCATCAGCGACGGCGAAGTGCTGGCCACCAGGTTGGGTTCGACCGGTCCCAATTCCCCTCTGGTTCAAGATGGCAAAGTGTTCTTTGTTGCAGGACAGGTCCAGGCCTATGAACTGCCAGCTTCGAGTGACACCGCCGAGTGGAAGCAATTGTGGAAAGGTCCACGTCTCAAAGGGGGAGGCTACTGGTTCCCCTCGCCGATTCTGCATGACGGTCTGATTTACGCCATGAATGCCAGTTCGATCTTTAGCATCGTGAATGCAGAGACAGGCGAGTTGGTCAGCGAACGCCGGCTTGACTTTGGCGGCGGCCAGTCGTATCCCAGCCTGACTCTAGCAGGCGGTCTGTTGTTCGCCAGCAGTGATAACGGAACCACCATCGTGCTGGAGCCAGGCCCCGAGCCGAAAGAGATCGCCCGCAATGCGTTGGAAACGTTCCGTAGTTCGCTGGTCTTCGATGGAGGCCGATTGTATGTCCGCACCACCAAGGGGCTCTGGTGTTTTGGCGAACAATAACCGCCAACCGCCTCCTCAAACGACTCGAAGCTGACTTGCACCGGACAGGGACAACTCAGCGACCGTCTCGCAGGCGTTCGCCCAAGAAGTTGTCGAGCTGAGGGATCGCCTTGATCTTTTGCACGGTGGTTTCGATGGGATACTCAACCCGTCGAAACCGGATCGTGTCTTCGTCAATCACCACATAGCAGGATCTCGGATCTCCGTCGCGCGGTTGCCCTACCGAGCCAACGTTGACCATGATCTTCTCGTCCGTCAGCCGGAACTCGGCATCAATGTCTTCTGGGTTCAGAAATTTGGGATGCGATGTGAACACGCCTGGCACATGGGTATGCCCTTGGAAGCAATGTCGCTCGATCAGCGAGAAGATCCGCTCCATCTTTCGCGAATTGTAGATGTCTTCGGGAAAGACGTACTCGTTGAGCGGATTGCGAGCCGAACCATGGACGAAGAGGAATCCGTTCTCGCGATGGTTGCGAGGCAGTTCTCCCAAGAAATCCCAACGCCGGGCGTTATCTTCGGGGCTTCCTTGCGGACTCTCGAGCTGATCACGGGTCCAAAAGATGGCTTGTTCGGCCGTGGAATTGAAGCCTTCGGGATCGAAGAGCGCCCCCTGATCGTGATTGCCAAGGATGCACAGTTCGCACCGTTCCATGATCAAGTCGATGCATTCGCGAGGGTTGGGGCCATAGCCAATCACATCCCCCAGACAGAATATCTGGGGAATTTCTTGCGAATCAATATCGGCCAGCACAGCCTCGAGAGCTTCGAGGTTGCCGTGAATATCACTGATGAGAGCTCGCTTCACTCCGACAACCTCACCGCAATCATCCAGTCCGAATTAACCAGCGAGTTCACTCGGCGGACAAGCTCAATGTTTGGATCCGCGGACCATTCGCATCCATGCCACCTCACTCTCCTGCCCTACCAACGGTTTGATTACGATCCAAAAATTGATCGTAAGTCTCTATTTCAAACCAACAAACTCGAACACCAGCGCGCAAGTCTAAATCCACGCGCCGGGAGGGTCAAGTGGATTTCAAGGGCGGGGAATCATCACACCAGCCCAGTACTTACAGCTACAGAGCTACGTCCTCAGCCGAAAAAGTAGTCGTCACGCCCCGCCGTGATGACAACCGTCGTGATGACAACCGTGGCGATATCGACATTCCCAAGCTGCCTATCCATCCAGAAACATCAACATGGGACTCGCCGTTCACGGCGTTGCCGCTTTCTCTTTGCCAGCGGGCTTCTTTTCCTCGGGCTTCTTGGGCTGGACGGTGAGCCATAGGTCAGGCGTGGTTTGTACCGTGGCAGGCAAAGTGCCGACGGCAAACTCTTGATAGGCTTGCTCTTGGTACATGGTCTCGCCGACGATTCGAAAGCTCCCGCTGATGGGGCCTGTTGCTTGCAGTACCAACTTCACGCTCTTGGCGGTTGCCCCTTTGGTTTCGGAGACCACCGTTTCGGCAGAGACCCCCTTAGGCAGCGAGGCGGCCGAAATGCGGATCTCACCAGGGAGTCGGTTCACGCGCTCCACCGCAACTGGGATCTCCAGCTTACCGTCCTGGGGGATCTCGAACCGATCGGTGGTGGTGGTCAGCAGCATCCGCGGTACTGCCGGCGAGATGGCCAAGCTGTAGACCATGTTGGGTGCCCCACGGCCGAACAGGTCAGTCACTTCCAAGAGATAATCGCCTGGCGTGCGGAAGGCATATTCCACATCCGGATCATTGAGGACCGTTCTCCCTTGTCGGGCATCATCCGAAGTATTCAACACCATCCCGGCATCATCGAGGATGCGAAACCGCGGATCCACGGCAAACCCCAGCGCCGCGCTTTGCACTTGGAATCTCAGCGTCCCGGCCTCGGTGATTGTCAGGCGGTAGAGGTCTACATCGCCCGGCTCTTGGAGACGCCCGCTCACGGCAACCGCGGACGTGACGGTGTTGGCTTCGCTGGCCACGTTGTTCGGTTCTTGTTCGACCTGGGCTGGTGTCTCGCTCAAGATCAACGGCACGCCACGCTCTGCACCAGCTGCAAACGCCGTGAGCAGCTGAGGTTGCAAACCGCCTGGGGCAGGCAGAATGCTGGGTTTGCCAAGATCGTCAGGCAGGTTCCAGCCAAAGAGCTGGACTTTGCCGAATGTTTCACGTGAAACGCTCAGGGGGAATGCGTAATCCAAGGTCGGCCCTGTGGTGAGCGTCAGCCGATAGATGTAGTCATCGCCGCCTGCGAAACGAATCGTACTGTTCGGCGTGGCCGGAAAACAAAACGTCCGTAGATAATAGGTGCCATCAGCAGGCACTTGCCAGGCGAGTTGCGGATCGAGACCAAAGCGGTCGTCCGTCTGATGCAGCACGAAACTCCGTTCGTCCAGAATCTGCATCAACGCATCTGCCGGCGCTCCATGCGTCGTGTTGGCTTCGATCAGGGCGAAGAGTGTGGTGCCCGCTTTGAGCGACAACGCATACGTGTCGGTATCGTTGGCGGCGTTGTAACGTCCGTACACCGTGCCATTTTCGGCAATTGATTGGGCCGCGCTGATGGCATCGTTGGGCTCCTTCTCCGCAACGTCTGCAAGCGTGCCAACCACCAGCGGCCGCAACTCGGCAGCCCCTTGATCATCGTAGAAACGAATCCAGTGTAACCCTGGCACAGCATCGGCCGGAATCTTCACCCGGGCCGTGCCCTTCTTCTCGAGCATCTCCACAGTCAGGCCAGAGTTGCTCTCCGTCTGAATTGGCCAGGTTGGCAGGGTGCCGGTGATCTGGATCTCCACCTCCGTGCCACGCTGGCCTCCAGGGGGGAAGAGTGACGTGACCTCTGGCCCTGCAGCGCTGGCGCTGAGACTCAGGACAGACATAGTCATTGCGGCCGAGCAGAGCCCTAGCAACGTGCGAAGCATCGACTGGATTCCCAAAACAGGGGGGGCATGGCGATCAAGGAGGGAACACCCAAAGGTGCACAGGCATTATAAACCCGACCCGTCAGGCAGTTCCATCCTGCAGCAAGGATCGCTTCTTTTGGCAGGTAAAAAGTTTGCCACCGGGTTCCGGTTTGGCGATCATTCTGCAGTGCCTACATGATAACATCCACGCCTGGGGCCTACTTGAGCAAATGCCTTGTTCGTGATTCTGGCGAGGCTGCCACGCTTTTTTGAGATTGCCAACCATGTGTCGTTTTGCCGTCCTCCTGTTTCCTTTGATGGTCCTATTCGCTATGTCCGCTGCAGCTGAGGCTCCGGCCACTCCTGACGATCCTTACCTCTGGCTAGAAGATGTTGAGGGGGAACGAGCGTTGGATTGGGTGCGAGCGCAGAACAAGGTCACTCAACAAAAGCTCGAACAGGAAGCGGATTTCGCGCAGCTCCGAGATGACCTGCTGGCGATCCTTGATTCTCACGACCGAATCCCCTTCGTCCGCCGCCGAGGCGAGTTCCTCTACAATTTCTGGCGAGACCAGGAGAATCCCCGAGGGCTTTGGCGGCGTACCACCCTGGACGAATACCGCAAGCCTGAACCGAAGTGGGACGTCCTGCTCGATCTCGACGCCGTGGCCAAGGCCGAGCAGGAAAACTGGGTCTGGTCCGGCGTCAGCCTGCTGCAGCCTGACTACACCCGGGCGTTGGTCTCCCTCTCGCGTGGCGGGGCTGATGCTACCACCACTCGGGAGTATGACGTTGCCAAACGCGAGTGGGTGACCGATGGCTTCGTTCGTCCAGAAGCGAAAGGAAGCTTAGGCTGGATTGACCAAGATCATGTGTTCGTGCAAACCGATTTTGGACCAGGAACGCTTACCACCTCCGGCTACCCGCGAATCACCAAACGCTGGACACGGGGAACCCCGCTGACCGCGGCAGAGACCATCTACGAGGTCCAGCCGGACGACATGTCGGTCTCGGCCGTGCATGATGACTCGCCAGGTTTCGAGCGAGACTTTGTGCGTCGCAGCCTGGCCTTCTACAACAACGAACTTTACTTTCTTCCCAAGTCGGGAACGCTGATCAAGCTTGATCTCCCCAACACTGCTGAGAAGCATATTTTTCAGCGATACGTGGCGGTCGAACTGCGCGATCCGTGGACCGTCTCTGGAAAGACGTTTCCCTCAGGTGCTTTGCTGGTAGGGCTGTTCGATGATCTGATTTCCGGCAAACCAAATTTCGAGATGGTCTTTGAGCCCACCCTGACCACAGCCTTGGTGGGTTTCAGTTTCACCATCGATCATCTTTTGCTGAACGTCTTGGATGACGTCAAGCACCGGGTCTATGTACTCACTCCGGAGCGGTCTGGCTGGAACCGGCAACCGCTCAGCGACATACCAGCCCTGGGGCGCGTGGTGGTCTCGGCCGTGGATTCCGATCATTCGAACGAGTACTTCTTGACCACGACCGACTACCTAACCCCCACGACGCTCTCGCTGGCAGAGATTGGCCAGGCACCGCAGCCGCTCAAGTCACTGCCGCGGTTCTTCGATGCCCAAGGGCTCGGCATCCGGCAGCACTTTGCCACCAGTGCGGACGGCACCAAGATTCCTTACTTTCTGGTCGGCCCTCGGGATCTTTTGCCCAATGGCAATCATCCTACGCTGTTATACGGCTACGGCGGGTTTGAAATTTCTATGCTTCCGTACTACAACGCCGGAGTGGGGCGGGCCTGGTTGAGCCAGGGGGGCGTGTACGTGGTGGCCAACATTCGCGGAGGGGGCGAATACGGACCACGCTGGCATCAGGCAGCTCTCAAGGCGAATCGTCACAAGGCGTACGAAGATTTTGCCGCCGTGGCCAAAGATCTGGTAGCGCGCAAGATCACCTCGCCACAAAGGCTTGGCATTCAAGGAGGCTCCAACGGCGGTCTGCTCGTCGGCAACATGATCACCCAGTATCCCGAACTCTTCCATGCGGCAGTTTGTCAGGTGCCGCTGCTGGATATGCAGCGCTACAACAAACTGCTGGCGGGAGCTTCGTGGATGGCAGAGTACGGCAACCCTGACTTGCCTGAGGAATGGGAATTCATCCAGCGGTTTTCGCCCTACCAGAATGTTCGTGCCGATGGCGATTATCCCGCCGTGCTGTTTACCACTTCCACGCGAGATGATCGGGTTCACCCCGGTCACGCACGCAAGATGATGGCGAGGATGGCCGCTCAAGGGCATTCCGTCTGGTACTACGAGAACATCGAGGGGGGACACGGCGGCGCCGCCAACAACCAGCAAGCCGCCACCATGCAGGCGCTCGCCTACACCTTCTTGAAACAGCAACTGATGGAGCGGCCAGCAGGCGAGAATCAGTGAGTCGTTAGCTGCTGGCCAGTTGCATGAACGCGATTGACGTTGTGGCAGACGTAGGTGCTGGATTACGCCGGGGGGATGGAACTCGCCAGTTGCCGGTAATCGGGGCCGTCTACTGGCGCGTGGTGCCGGAAGATCTGTCGGATTTCACCGCGATGCACCACGCCCACGGCGGGGTGGCCCTGGTGGACTGTTGTGTTTTTGGGTGCCTGTGGCTTTGCCAGTCCTTTTTGAGGCGATGGTGATGTTGGCGATTCGGACGTTCGAGGTTCGTTATGACACCCCGCAAGACGGGGTAGTACAGGAGAATGAACGTCTAAGTCAAGTTACAGTGTCCTTGGCGCCACAGATACGGAGCAATGTTTCCAGGCGCCTGTTCTGCGATCTTAAGCTCAGAGACAAAGGCGTATCTCCTTCGGCATCCCGCACATCCCCTGCTGCCAAAAGTAATATTGCAGCCTCGAATTGCTTGTTCATCGTAGCGACGATCAACGGCGTAGCATTCCAGGATCTCTACCTCCATCAACGTCTGCTCCCCAGCGAATAAGAAGGGCGACGGCCTCGATTGGACCATTTTCAGTTAGCTCTTCAATTGCTTGTTTTAGGGGAACCCAAGCTGGCGAATCGGAACTGGGAGTGTTCGGATCTTCCCCTCCTGCAAGCAGTTCTGAGAGGCGATGAATGTTGTGGTTCTCAATTGCATGAAAGATGTTCATGGGTTGACCCTAGAGATCTGCCATTGAATATCCTGAAGCACAGTTGACCTTTTCCAAGTCTTCGCACGCCTTGATGGCATTCTGCACCTCTTGGATGCCCGACCGCTTCAGCTTTCACGCCGACCAGTTGCATCGTACAGGGAGATGACGGTCTAATAGCTTTGTCCATTTCTTCTCAGTCATTGTGATTGTACCCATGAAGTCGACAGGTCTTGCCAGCAAAGTTCTGAGAGTCGGCTTGTGTCGTATCGCTGAATGAAATGATGTTCTTTGCGTCCCCATTCACCGTTACTCGCGTTGGGTGGCACGCCGCCGGTAGAAATTCATTCGAACACACCTACTCGATTCGTCCGGCCGAGTAAAACTTTGCTGCAATTCCTAGATTTGACAACCGCTGCTTTGCTTCTTCTGTAACAAAGACTTGTGGCTCCCTGTTCTGCGCGACTGAAAAAATTCCGGAACTCGGAACTTCATTGCCATCAACGAGCAGTCGCGTCAGCTGTCGCGGATGGCCAGTGAAGAATCCGCAGCTAGCACAAGTGTCGTTTGGTGTGCCTGAAACACGTGCAACAACTGCCATTCTTGGCTTAGCCCCCCAATAGAACGCGTCATTCGGTATCGCTAGATGTTCGACAATCAGCTCGCGACCCACAAGTTCCGTCTTAACGGGGCACGTATCGTAAAACTCGAACGCAGATAAATCCTGAAGTGCGTCGCGAACAGCCCTTGGCACAATCAACAAGAAGCTGCCCCAGAACACTTTTCTATTATGGAGTTGCTTTGCGTGTTCTGACTGGAATTCGTCATCCCAGTAGTACTCCAACGGTGTCTTGATGCCGTCGATTCTGCCACCGCATCTAACGCATGTCTCGGGAAACATGCTCAAGTAGACAAAATCGTCGTCGAATCGCTTCGCGGGATGACCGGCCACATAAATCCTACTCATAGACCATACCACCTCACCAAGAAGCCTCGGATAAGCCTCGGATCTCCACGATCTGTGCGGCCGATGGGATCGTGCTCGATGGATGGGCAAGCGCCGATGTAGAGGAGCTTGGCATAACCATCAATACCGCACTCAGACACGTTGATGTCAATCCGCCCACCGACTTGGACGTTGCGCTCTTCAAGCCACCAAAGGGGACGCAAGAGTTCGGGGCCGATGTCGAGGACTTCCGCTTCGCCTTCGATGCCCATCTCGGGCATGTTGAGCCACACCGTACCGCCGACGTGTGCGCCATAGTCGGCGATCCAGTCGGGACTGCGGAGCAATGTGACGAGTACGCTGCTTCCCGAACCGCGGTCGCAGTATAAAGTCAACTTGTGCAGGCGACAATGAATTGGAGCGATGGTCGCAGGGTTTCTTGCCCGATCCTCCGGGGTGAAGGTCAGGACGCGGAGACCTGCCTGCAACGATTCGATGGTTACGGTTCTTTGCCGCAACAGAACAAGTGTGCCTTGCGCGAAGCAAGAACTCGAAGTGATTGCGGCAGGTCTGCGGGGTTTTCATCACGACGGAGCGGTGATGACGACTTGATTCTCGGCGATCTTGGCATCTGCTAGCGATGCTTTCTCTGCGGACTATGGCCGACCAGGGCGGGGCTCGCCTATAATGCGAAGGTTGGAACTCGCCCACCTGCACGTTATCGACACCCGACACCGCGCTGTGATTCGCCGGTGTTTGAGCATGGTGGAACTCGTAGGGCGAAAGGAGTCGACAAAGCGTGGCTGGTATCACTTACGAAGATTCGTCCTTCCCTCCGCATGAAGAGCCGTCGGATGGTTTCGACGAGTTCACTGAATTCGAGCAACCGCTCCCCGCGGCTCAGGACCTGCTTGCCGATCTCACCGACCCGCAGCGCGAGGCCGTTGAGCATGTCGAAGGGCCGCTGCTGATCTTGGCCGGCCCTGGCAGTGGCAAAACCCGAGTGGTCACGCACCGGATTGCCTACTTGCTGCAGCAAGGGGTGCCTGCCAGCAAGATTCTTGCCTTGACGTTTACCAACAAAGCGGCTGATGAAATGCGCGCCCGGGTTCAACATCTGGCACCTGGCGAAAAGGTCTGGACCAGCACCTTCCACCGGTTTTGCGCTCGTTTGCTCCGGCAACATGCTTCGCTGGTCGGACTCGACGAGAACTTTGTCATTTATGACTCCGGCGACAGTCGCAAACTTTTGCGCGATACCATCCAAGAAGTGCTGGGAGAGTCTGGTCAGTTCACGCCGGATCGGATTGCCGCAGCCATTAGCTGGAGCAAGAACAGCCTGGTTTCGGCAGACGTCTATGAGCCTCGATTGGGCGATCCGCTCGGAGCGGTGGTGGCCGAGGTCTTCCCGCACTACCAGCGTCGCCTGTTGGACTGCAACGCGGTGGATTTTGATGACCTGCTCCTGCACGTGGCCATGATGCTGCGTGAAAACGGCGAACTCCGCCGGTCGCTGGACCAGCGGTATCGCTACGTGATGGTGGACGAGTACCAAGATACCAACCTGGCGCAGTACACCATTGCCAGAGCGCTTTGTATTGACGCCCCCAACCTGGCCGTGACCGGAGATCCAGATCAATCCATCTACGGTTGGCGTGGGGCGAACCTGCAGAACATCCTCGGCTTCGAACAAGACTACCCTGAGGTTCGCGTCGTTCGGTTAGAACAGAACTACCGCAGCACGCAGCGCATTCTCGAGGTCGCCGACCACTTGATCCAAAACAACCGCCGCCGCATGGCCAAGCGATTGTTCACCGAGAACGCGCCAGGGCAGCAGGTGCGTTTTATGCAATGCAGCGATCAGCAAAACGAAGCGGAGACCATTGCCAGCTATATTGCCCAAGAGGTCAAAGCGGGCAGGCGGAAGTTGCGTGACTTTGCCGTGCTCTATCGGATGAATGCCTTGAGTCGTTCGCTCGAACATGCGTTTCGAGACCAAGGCATTCACTACCAGGTGGTCAACGGACTGGAGTTCTACCAGCGCCGCGAGATCAAAGACCTGCTCGCTTACTTGAGCCTGATCAACAACCCTCGCGATGACATGGCTTTCTTGAGGGTGGTGAATGTCCCCGCCCGAGGGATTGGCAAGACCACGTTAGGGCGGCTCCGCGAGTACGCTCACGACACGCATCAACCCCTGCTGTCTGCCGCTCAGGGGGCGGCAGATATTCCCAGCATTGCCGCCAGGGCTACCAAGAAACTCAAGAACTTTGTGATCCTGATGCAGCATCTGGTGGAGTTGTCTCATTGCCCTGTGGAAGAAGTGCTAGGGCATGTCCTCAACGATACCGACTACCGTGCGCAGTTTACGGACTCCAAGACTGAAGAAGACCAGCAGCGGTTGGCCAACATCGAAGAGCTACTGACGGCCGCCCGACAATACGATGATCGCAACGAAGGGCACGGTTCGCTGGAGTCGTTCTTGGAAGATAGCTGCCTGGTCAACGACATAGATGCCTGGGATGACGGGACCGATTGCACCACGTTGATGACCATGCACGCCTCGAAAGGGCTGGAGTTTCCGGTGGTGTTCATCATGGCCCTCGAGCAAGGGCTGATCCCTCACGAACGCAGCAAAGAAGACCCCGACCAGTTGGAAGAAGAGCGGCGTCTGTTGTTCGTTGGCATGACCCGAGCCGAAGAAGAACTGCACCTGACGCTGGCCCGACGTCGCGACTTCCGCGGCGTCCGCACCACTACGGTGCCGAGCTACTTCTTGCAAGAACTCCCGCGAGAATCTTTGCACTGGGTGGAACTGGCCGACGAGTTCGCTGGCCCCGACGAATACGAAGTCCAAGAGCAAGCCCGACGGCGTCGCAAGTTGGGGCCCGGTGCCTATCGCGAAACGGCTCCCGCTTCCATCACCACCGCCGCCGCACTTTCAGGCGAAACAGAAGCCGCGGCGGACCGGCTCAGCCCTGACCAGTACTACCAAGGGATGGTGGTCAAACATGCCGAGTACGGCATCGGCAAGGTGGTGGCACTTAGCGGCAGTGGCCGCAACCGCCGCGCCACCATCGCCTTCGTTTCCCCCGGTATCGGCGAGAAACCCTTCGTGCTGGCCCATGCCAAATTCACGTTTGCCTCGAAGGCGCAGTCGTGATGGGCAATCGGTTTTGCACGGGTGTTCTTTCCCGTCGAGTGTAGAACAGTTGTCTCAACTGTTCAGAAACCAAGAAAACGATTTAATACTTCTACACTGGTTTGGTGCTTCTACAGATGAACAGTTGAGACAACTGTTCTACATAGGTTCGTGTCTTCGCGATGAACAGAACGCATGCCGCATGGGTGACGCCGGTTCTTGTCTTGGCTGGGTTTTACAACCTGGCCTGGGGTGCTTGGGTGATATTAATGCCACAGAGTGGGTTTCGCTGGGCGGGTATGGATCCGCCTCGGTATCCGGAATTGTGGCAGTGCCTGGGCATGGTGGTTGGCGTGTATGGCATCGGCTATTTGATTGCGGCCATCGACCCCATGCGGCACTGGCCAATCGTGCTGGTCGGCCTGCTCGGCAAGATCTTCGGCCCGATCGGCTTCTTGCTGGCGGCTAGCGACGGACGCTTGCCCTGGATCGCAGGCTGGACCTTGGTCACCAACGACCTGATCTGGTGGCTTCCCTTTACGGCCATCCTGCTGACCGCCTGGCGTCATTTTTCGGCGGAGAACGCGCGTCGGGCAGCGCTGGACTTGGCCGAACTTCAAAACACGCTGGCGACCGCGCAGATTCAAACTGGGAGTTCGCTCTTGGAACTCTCGCATGAGAAACCTCTGCTGGTGGTGCTGCTGCGACACTCAGGCTGCACGTTCTGTCGTGAGACGCTGCAAGATGTGGCAACCCATCGAGAAGAGGTTGAGCGGGCGGGTTTGGAAATTGTCCTGGTGCACATGAGTGACGAGGCGGACGCCCAGGCGATGTTTGCCGAGTACGGATTGGCAGACCTACCCCGCGTGGCCGATCCCGAGTGCCACGTGTACGCGGCGTTGGGTCTGCAACGAGCGCCGCTATGGCAAGTGTTCGGCCCCAAGGTATGGTGGCGAGGTTTCATTTCGTACGTGGTCAAACGAAATGGCATCGGTCCGATTCAAGGAGACGGTTTTCAACTTCCTGGCGTGGCCGTGGTGCATCGCGGTGAAATCCGACAGATCTTCCGGCACCACTCTCCAGCAGACCGCCCCGATTACCGGCAACTGGCGTGTCCCATCCCCCCGGCATAAATGCAGCACCTACGTCTGCTCCTGGAAGCATTGAGGGAAGCCGGGCCTATTGATTGGCGGTTCCGTCTTATTCGTTGAGCCTCACGCGAGTTGCCCCCATCTTTCCGGCTTGGTAATCTTGAATCGCTTCGCGGATTTCTTCCCGAGTATTCATCACGAACGGACCTTGCCCTACAACCGGTTCGCCGAGTGGTTCACCTGTAAGCATCAATACGCGCGATTCTGTTTCAGTTTGAATCGTGATGGAATCCCCTTCACGTTCGAACAACGCAAGTTCAACGGCTTTCATTGGCGTTTGGTTGACGGTCACGTTGCCTGACTGGGCAATCAGAACGGTCGTGTGCCCTGCGGGAACTTTCAAGTCGATGCCAGCACCCGCTTTCAGTTGCAAGTCCCAAGCGTTGATCGGCGAGAATGTACTAGCGGCACCGCGAGAGCCGGCGAACTCTCCGGCGATCACGCGAACTGTCCCAGCATTGCCACCAAGTTCAACTCTTGGAAACTGATTGTCTCGCAAGTCTTGATACTTTGGCGGAGTCGATTTGTCATCGCTGCGAAGGTTGACCCAAAGTTGGATCATTTCCAGCGTGCCACCTTCTTTCGAGAACTGCTCGCTGTGAAATTCTTCGTGGACGATTCCGTTGCCGGCTGTCATCCATTGCACGTCGCCAGGACTGAGATGCCCGCTACCGCCGCTGGAGTCGCGATGTGCCAACTCCCCCTGATACAGGATTGTGACGGTCTCAAATCCCTTGTGAGGATGCACGTCAACGCCGCGTTTTCCGCCTGACGGCGGAAACTCATGGGGGCCTGCGTAGTCCAGCAACAGAAACGGATCGAACTCGTTTCCACCGCCGTAAGAAAACAAGCTCCGCACGGGAAACCCGTCTCCGACCCAATGCTGAGGGACATTGCGAACGATCTGTTGGATCTTCTTCATCGGTTCACTCCTTGCTGATCGCTCTTGCGAATCACTGCTTCGGTGCGTTGTAGCTCGTCATCAGGTTGCGATACGCTGGAAGATGATTCGAGAACAATGTTCCGAGTCCTTCCATGTCGTTCCGCCAATCGCGATGGAGTTCGCACGCCATTCCGAACCAACTCATCAACTGAACGCCAGCTGCCTGCATTCGAAACCACGCCGCGTCACGTGTTGTCTTGTTGAAAGTACCGGACGCATCCGTGACGACGAACACTTCGTAACCTTCCTCAATCGCTGACAAAGCAGGAAACGCAACGCAGACCTCGGTAACGACTCCGGCAATGATGAGTTGCTTCTTGCCGGTCTCTTTGACGGCTTTGACGAAATCCTCGTTATCCCAGGCGTTGATCTGACCGGGACGAGCGATGTACGGCGCGTCCGGGAAGATTTCCTTGATCTCCGGCACGATCGGACCGTTGGGACCTTGTTCAAAACTGGTCGTCAGAATTGTCGGCAACTCGAAGTATTTGGCAGCTCTCGCGACGGCCAGGACGTTGTTTTTGAAGTCATCAGGCGAGAAATCGCCGACGACGTTGCACAATCCCGATTGATGATCCACCAGCAGGACGGCGGCGTTGTCTTTGTCGAGTCGGTTGTATTTGAACTCACTCATTCCATTTCTCCCAGCGCGGTTACCCACAATTTATAACTTAGCAAAGACATGACGGACTGGGCCCCTATCGACTTCTGTCAAATCGCCCGACTCGGGTGGTTCCCCGCCCGTTCTCAGTGTGAATAGAATTCACGCCAAATCTGGGCAATCGCCGCGCGGCTCTCGATTGGGGGAAGCTTCTTGTAAACCCCGCGTCCATTCGTTAGTAGGCTACCACACAGCATTAGCAACAGCGAAGTTAATTCGACTCATCCGCTTCGTCAGGTGCCCATGCAAACGAGGTGTCCGCACCACCGATGTCTACCACTCGCTTCTGATGCAGCATGAGTCCCAGCCCGTGCTCTTGATCCCAGGTGCATTCGAACTGCAGGCCGATGTAGCCAACCCCATCCTTCTCCCACGGATGGACATGAACCTGTCGCAGGTCAATCAGGATGCGCAGGTCATCAGGTGCCGTGACGTCTGGCATGAGTTCTTTGGCCGCGGGCCCCAGAAACTCAACAAACGCAGGTCGCACCCTGTCATAGTACAGGAGCAATGCCGCCAAGACTGAGCGAATCACATCTGGACCATGGTCGAACTGGTAAGCCAAGGCTTCTCGCTGAGCCTGGGACGGGATACGTGACACGTCTGGTTCTGGGAGAGTGACCGTGAGCCCTGCGTCGCGGCCAAATTCCAGACCGATTGCACCTTCCCACCAACCGTACGGACTCCACGTTAATCGGGGAAACGGGGGGAGATTCAGGTGATCGCTCGCGTTCTCCATGGTCGGCGTCCGATGGCCTGAGAGTTGGTTGGCTATCAAATATGTTGCCTGCGACTGCAGCAGAAGATTTGGAGAGCATGGCTGGTCGGATTGTCATGTCCCGGTGAATCGAAAGCAAGATTCATCGTACGACCTTCGATCGTCAAAATCGCCTGTCGATACGGATTTCCCCCTCTTCATCCCATGTCAAGTGCCAGACACAATCATCTCCTCCGGCATCTCTCTTCGCCTCACGGGACATCCGTCATCTCCAGGTTCGTATCCTTCAGTTAAACAACTTACCAGGCAGGGCCACACCGCCGTGGCAGGAAGTTATCGGAGACGTGTCATCTCAGAAAAATCGCAGTCCGGCTGGTTGCGAATGAACACGGAACGGTCAACCACAGCGAACCAGCCGATATTGTAGACCGTTTTCTCGTACCACCAGTTGCCGCTATCCCTGCAAGTGTATCGGTTGTTGTACGTCAAGCGTCCCCATTGCGATGGCGATAGGATGAAGATGTCCGCGTACGGAAGTCCCTCCTTGGGGAATGCCGCATTGACATCACGATGAAACCGCACGGATAGGGCATTGGCAGATAGGGCGATTTCAAGAGTACGGATCTTGAGTCCTGCAAAATCGTCTGCCAATCTAAGCGTGTCCTCCTGGACGAAGTGGGAACATTCGGCGAATTCTGCGCGATGTAGCGAAAAAGTCGCCTGGCGGCATTCCTGTGGCAAGCGTACGGCGATGGGGACCGCATTGCGAGATCGCGCACCATCTCCGCCGCGGGATTGTTTCGTCCAGATCGTGTGAATGTGCTGAATGACAACGTGTGCGATTCTTGCCACCTTTCGCAGCAATTACTTTGCCGCGTTACGACCCTCTCGCGGTACGCGAAGATAGAGGGAGCCCCCTCCGCCCCAGAGAACCGTGTACCCGTTGCCGCAGTAGACGAACCGGTGCCGCAGTTCGGATTGGCTTTCGATGGTCGTTGTGAATTCGCGCAGTGAAATGGTTCTCGCGCGAAAACGAATGACTTCCCCGGCGTTCTCGGGGTTCGTGGTGACATCGACATTCCGCGGCATCCAGGGAATGCGTGCATAGTTGTTCTGGGCGTTGCGATCCAATTCCCCCAGCGAAAGGTCCAGTCGGGGCAACTTGACAACGGTTTCATCGAGGAAACGGTCGGAACTCTTCACCGGAGCCTGCAGGGCGACCGTGATCACAACGGCTGTCACCACCACGTACACGGCCAGTGTTTCGAAGAAGCGGTCGCGCGGCAATTCTCCTCGACACGCAGCACCGACGACGATCAGCCAGGGAATTGCAAAGATCCATGTTCCCATGGGGACCACGACCATCAACGTCGACAGGACAAGCGCGATGCAAACATGCCCGAGGGGAGCCTGCAGGCGTTTCAGAAGGATCCGCGTCTGACTCATGCGCTACCTCCGTCTCACACCGGCTTCACTAGGAGCACCTTGAATATCACCGGCCGATTCCCGGCCTCGGCCACTCTCGATTGGGATCGCCTCTTGTAAACCCAGGTTGGCAAGTAACCCGTGGCTATCGAACTGAGGCGCGCGAAAGTGCGCCTCAGTTGCGACCACTTGATGTCTACTTTGCCGCGTTACGCCCTACTGCGAACGGCTTGCTCCCAAGCGGCATGGCACCGATGTCCGGCTGTCCCGAGTCTGCGGCGCGGCGCGAGTCGGGCCAGTCGGCCGGAAGCTTAACCCCGGCGTTGACGGCCGGACTGTCGTTGCTCAAACGGAGGTCGTTCGCGGCGGGCCAGTCCGGTGTGATCTTGAGGAATCGAGGATCCGCGGCCTGCGAATTCGCGGTGAAGCCTGGCGCGTAGACCGTTTGGCTCTCGGCGAAGGCAGGCGATTTTCGGTATCTGTCAAAGTAAACCTTGGCCGGATCGTCGGCACCGGGGCTCCAGTACAAGTTGCCGTCAGATTGGCCGAGTTCGTGACCCGGCGGCTTGATGGCTCCCAGGCTTCGATAATTGAAAAAGATGTTGTTGAACACCGCTCGGGGATAACCGGCGCGAATGCCCCCCATGGTGCCCAAGTCGATACTTCCCCCCAGCGTGACGAACGTGTTCTGGTAGATCGACATCTTAGGCCAAGGGGGGCCGCCATGGTCGGACATGGCGCGCATGGAAGCATACGGCGTGACGTCCGGATTCTTCTCGCTAGGGCGACCGTAGTTTACCCCGCCACGCAAGTCGAACACGTTGCGATAGATGTAAATGTCGTCCGCGGTGTCCTCCAGTCCGCCGAAGGCGATTGCCGTCAATGCCCTACTGAATACGTTCTCGTAGATCTCAATTCGGGCACCACTCCCTTGGTACAAGTGCCGGGGGTACATCTGGCTCAGGTAGATGCCATCGTCCTGGAAGAAGTCCACCAGGTTGTGGTGGAATTTTAAGCCCACGCCGCCAAAGTACGGCCCATCGTGGCTATCGGTGAACTCGCTGTAAGAGACTTCCCAATCTTCGTTCATGGGAAAGGCATAGACAGAAAATTCCCGTCCAGTGTCGGTGATCCACAACGCGTGGCAGGTCAGGCGGGCAATGTCGCGAGTCGGACGGCCGGGTCTCGCCCTCAACGAGCCATCACCCCTGAACGACCACGGCGGGGCGTTGCCGTACATGGCTGAGCGATAGAACCGAAACGGCCCAGTGTTGGCGGTCCGCATGCAGTAGGTGCCGCCGCGGATGGTGACGTTGTCAAAATCAACATCCACTCCGTAAGTCACCTGTGTTGTGTAGTAACCACCTCCGCGAATGATCAGATCCTGAAACTTCACATGCTTGGCCTGATCCACCCACAGCGGGATCGAGCGGAACGGGGCGATCACCAGCGGCAGCTTACGCGGGTCGGTTTCGCCTTCGTAGTTGTCGAAGTGCCGGAAGCTGGTGTGGGCCAGTCTCGCGTGCACGCGGCTGGTTTGCCGATCGTAAAAAATACCGGGGCCGCAGTATTGTTCGCGAACATCCCCACCTTCGCCGGGCGCGGAGAGTTCGTACGGTGAGAGCAGGTCCTTCTTGTGCCAGTAGGTTTGCAGGCCGATGTCACTATCGCCGAACGCTCCCACCACATCGCGAATGTTGGGATACGATTTCGTCGAGCGGAACTCGCCAGACTTGCCCGGCACCGGTTCCCAGGCCGCCTCGGGGTTGAGCTGGAACTCGGGGATGCCGCCATCAATGACCGCTTGCTCACCAGGGTAAGAACGAACCACGATCGGTTTCTCAGGCGTCCCGACCAGGCTGATGTAAACGTTCTCAAAATACGAACCGCCGCGCAGATACAGCGTCTCTCCTGCGTGCAGTTGTGTCAGGGCGTGGGCGATGGTTTTCCAAGGCGCCTGCTCGCTTCCCTCTTGGGTATCGTCCCCTCGGGCCGCATCGACAAATCGGGCCGGACCGGCACTCCGCGGCCGCTTGGACGGTGCCGGGTTGTGTCGCAAGGGAGCGTGCGACGCATACTTTTCTTGAGCCTGGGCCGCAGGTTCCAGCGAAACGAGTCCCAAGGCAAGGATGGTGACCGCAAGTATTCGTATCATGTTAGTACACACTCACACGTTGTCAGGGGGAAAGCTCAATCAGATGGAGAGCTCAATCTCAAGGCGTGAACCAAGAGGGGATTCAGCCGTGTTGGCAAGTTACATCTACGGTAACGAACCGGGTTGGTGATTGCCACAAGTTCCCGCCTCGTGAGGAGTTTTCCGTAGTCTGCGGTACGGGGCGTCCTTATCATGCAACTCTGTGATTCAGCCGAACGAGGAGACCTCTATGAGACGCCGTCTGTTCCGTATTCTTAACGCCGTGGCTGTGCTGGGGCTTTGCACAACGCTGGGCCTTGCGAACCAGCCCAACAAAAAACTGCTGGAACCCATGGACGTGTTCCAGTTGGAATATGCGTCGGACCCGCAGATTTCGCCAACTGGCCAACAGGTGGTGTACGTGCGAAACTCCATGGATGTGATGCATGATCGCGTTCGCAGCGAACTGTGGATGGTGGATGTCACTGGGTCAGGACATCGCCCTTTGGCAGCCAAGGGGAATGTTTCGCAACCGCGCTGGTCGCCGGACGGCACCCGTTTGGCCTATGTCACCCAAGATGGTGACGGCCGTTCGCAGATTTTCGTGCGCTGGATGGACAGCGGAGATACGGCCAGGGTGACGCAGCTTGGCGAAGGGCCTGGACATTTGCAATGGTCGCCGGACGGCAAGCAGTTGGCCTTTGTGATGCTGGTGCCGAGCAAGACGCCCCCGCTGGTGGAAATGCCAGAAAAACCAAAAGGGGCCAAGTGGGCTGACCCCCCACGTGTGGTGCGTGACGTGCACTACCGGCATGATGGAGATGGTTATCTCAAGAGCGGGTTCAGGCATATCTTCACCGTCCCAGCCGACGGAGGCTCGCCGCGCCAGCTCACCTCAGGCAACTTCAATCACTCCGGACCCGTGAGCTGGTCACCCGACGGTGAGTCCATCTACTTCAGCGCCAATCGCAACCAGGATTGGGAGTACCAACCCAGCGAGTCGGACATCTTCCGTTTAACGGTCGCCAGCGGATCGCTCAAACAGTTAACGGATCGTATAGGCCCCGATGACCATCCGATTGTTTCGCCCAACGGTCGACAGATTGCCTGGGTTGGCTACGACGATCAGAAACTGAGCCACCAAACCACTCGGCTGTATGTGATGAACGCCGATGGCAGCGAGCGTCGCGAGATCACCAAGCGGTTTGATCGCAATGTGGATACCCCGTTGTGGAACGAAGCAGGGGACAAAATCTATTTCCAGTTTGACGACACCGGCACTACCAAAATTGGCCAGGTGACTCTCGATGGAAAGGTGACCGAACTCGCCGGTCATGTCGGAGGAGTCACCATCGGCAGACCGTACTCGAGCGGTTCGTTCTCGGTAGCTGGTCAGCGTTTCGCCTACACGTTGGGCACTTCGGATCATCCCGCCGAGGTCGCCGTGGGGAGCGAGTCTGGAGCCGACGTCGTGCGGCTCACGCAGTTGAACCAGGACCTCTTCGAACGGCGAACGCTGGCGACGACCAAAATGTTTTGGTTCGAGTCTTCGGTGGATCAGCGGCAAATCCAAGGCTGGGTGGTCAAGCCGCCGGGGTTTGATCCCAACAAGAAGTACCCTTTGATCCTGGAGATTCATGGCGGCCCGTTTGCCAACTACGGCGACCGGTTCTCCGCGGAGATGCAGTACTATGCGGCGGCCGGTTATGTGGTGCTCTATGTGAATCCTCGCGGCAGCACCAGCTACGGTGAGGACTTTGCCAACCTGATCCATCACAAGTACCCCGCCGGAGATTACGACGATTTGATGGACGGTGTCGATGCCGTGATCGCTCAAGGGTACGTGGACCCCAACAACCTGTTTGTCACTGGCGGCAGTGGCGGTGGAATCCTCACCGCTTGGGTGGTCGGCAAGACCAACCGTTTCAAAGCGGCGGTTGCGGCCAAGCCGGTGATCAATTGGTACAGTTTCGTGCTGATCACCGACGCCTATCCCTACTTCAGCAACTACTGGTTCCCCGGAGTCCCGTGGGAGCACGAGGAACATTACTTTCGGCGTTCGCCGATCTCATTGGTCGGTAACGTCACCACGCCGACCATGCTCATCACCGGCGAGCAAGATCATCGCACACCAATCTCCGAAGCCGAACAGTTTTATCAGGCGTTGAAGTTGCAACATGTGGACACCATGTTGATCCGAGTTCCGGACGCGTCGCACAATATCGTGAAACGCCCCAGTCGGTTGATCGCGAAGACCCAGTACATTTTGAAATGGTTCTCGATGTACCGGGACCAGCCTTGATGGCGAGCTGGTTCGTTTACGAGTACATCACCGGCGGCGGACTGCTGCATTCAGGCGAAGGGGCTGCCTCGGCGCTGCTGGCCGAAGGGGACGCCATGCTGCAGGCGGTTGCCAGCGATTTCGCCTTGCTTGCGGACTCCCAAGTCACCGTATTGCGGGACCATCGACTTCAACCACTTTGCCTGCGAAACGTCCAGGCAGTTACCATCACCACCCCTGGCGAACACGATCGTCAGTTCGAAAGCCGGGCCAGTTCGAGCGACGGCGTGTTGGTCATTGCTCCAGAGTTCGATCAGGCATTGCTTTCGCGCGTTCGCCAGGTCGAGCGGTGTGGTGGGAAGTTGCTCGGGCCGGGGAGCGAACTTGTCGCACTCGCCGCCGACAAACACCTTCTCGCCGAACACCTGGCCGCCTGCGGCGTGGCGGTGCCGCACGGTGTGACGTTGGCAGCAGGCGAGCAAGTCGATGCCACGGCGGCCATGCCGGGTTTTCCAAGCATTCTCAAACCTCGCTATGGTGCCGGATCGCTGGGAGTTCGCCTGTTGGAGTCTGAGGAAGTGTTCGAAGTGATCGAACCGTCGCGTTGGGAACGATTCCACGTTGGCATGGCCGCCAGCGTGAGCGTGTTGTGCGGTCCAGGCGAGTCGGTGGTCTTGCCGGCCGGCGAACAGTTGATCCGCAGGCACGCAGGCCAACCCTGGCTCAAGTACGTTGGCGGCCAGGTGCCGATCTTGCCCGAGTTCGATCAACGGGCCCAACGTCTCGCAACCAGCGTGATCCGCGCACTTCCCAAGCCGCAAGGCTACCTCGGCATTGATCTGGTGCTGGGCGAAGATCCCCACGGCAGTCAGGATGTCGTGATCGAGATCAACCCTCGCCTGACGACTTCTTACCTCGGTCTACGGCAACTGGTGAAGAACAATCTCGCGCAGGTGTGGACGGACCTTTGGCTGGGGCACCGCGCGGAGTCCTTGCAATTTGCCGCCGGAAAATATGTATTCGAGGTTCCCGAGTAAATGCCGCCGTTCAGAGCGCTCTTCGGTGACATCTACGGCCAAGGCAGCACCACGGGTTCTGGAGAACCGGGCCGAAAACGTGCTTGTCAGGACCGCCCACTCGCAAGAATTTTGAACGATTGTTTGACAGCATGGGCAATGCTTCGTATTTTGTGTTGAAGGTAGCTTTCCCCCCATTGGTTTTGGTGAATCAGGCGGGCGGAGGGCATCCAACAGCTAGGAGGGCGTTTTCTTTCGAACATCAGTCGCTTGTTCATCATTCATCCCATGCTCTGTTTGGCGCTGCGCTGGAGCTGACTGTATTGATGAACACGCGGAGGCTGAATGGTGCGTCAGTGAAACTCCCTGGACTTGAGCCCAGCAATCAGCAGGAAGACTTGTTGCCCGTGCCAGTCATGGGAGCCGTTAGCACGAGTTTTTTAGACCTATCGCAAGGAGGACCGTGACGTTTTGTGAGGTGAAAGTTGAAGTGAGGTGAAGGTGAGAGCACAGCGGCCCGTCGTTTTTTTTGAACTGAGTTTGTGCATTCACAATCGAGAGGGAGATTAGTGATGAATCGTGCCTTGATGTTTGGAATCATCTTCTTCTGCGCCATCGTCGGACTGTCTTTACTTTCTACGGACACCGCGGACGCTGGTCATCGTGGCTGTTGCGATTGTAGCTGCAGCTGCAGCTGCGATTGTAGCTGCAGTTCCAGTTGCTCAAGTCGTTGTCACGGACGCCGTCATCGTCGTTGTCATGGCTGCAATGGTTGCCACAGCTGTCATGGATGCCATGGTTGCTACGGCTACCAAAGCTGCTCGGGTTCGCATGGCTGCGGCGGATACGCTGTTGCCACGCCCGTTCACGCTGCTGCCCCAGCCCAAGCAGAGCTGGTCAAGTACGAGCGCCCGCAGTTCGGCTTCAAGCAGGTTTCCCTGCGTCGTTAAGCGTTTTGAAAATCAATCCTGAGCAGGAGGAGAGGGGGCTCCCTCAACTTCCAGCACCGATTGGGTGACCGTTGGGCAAGACCCAGATCCAACGGCACTGTTTGGCAGGACACACATCGGGCCTCGCGGATCATCCGCGGGGCCCTTTGCATTGAATTGCTCCAAACAATGAAGTCATTACGCTCCGTCGTGATGATGACAACCGTTCTCGCGAAATGGAGCGGGCGCGTACGCTGCGCCAGCGGTTGAAGCCGGTGTGGACAGCGAGGGGAGTCCCGGCCAGCGGAGGTGGGGAAGTCGATTGGGCCCGTGGCCGCGTGTCCTGTTCGCCGACACGAAGAAGGAAGAGGCGGTAGCTCCCAAAAAACCTGCCTGTGGTTCGAGGTCCTACCTCATTGCGGCGGCTGCGGCTGAAGCAATGCTTGTTCAACCGCAGCCACCGCGACGTTCCCCGAAACGTTGACACTTCCACAGTAGGTGCAGGCACGAACGCGAACCGTCGGTTCCGACTTCGCCGGTTAGCGAGGAACCGTGAGTGATCTCGCAGGGCGGTGGAAGCCGATCCCTTCGAGCGCTCGGTAGACTTCATCGAGCGTCTTCTCGCCAAAGTTCGAGATGCTCAGCAAGTCATCGCGTGTGCAGTTCAGCAGGTCCTCGACCGTGAACACGCCACGCTCTTCGAGGCAGTTCGTGGTGCGGACGGAGAGACCAATCTCGGCGGTACTCATGTCCAACCGATCGGTCATGTTTTGGGCGTGCCCTTCTTCCTTGTTGAGTGGTATGCGCGTCGACATCGGTTTTCCCTCCTTGGAACAAAAATGGAGCGCGGCACAGCGGGTCCGGAGTGTGCCGTCGGTTGGCTGATTACGATCAAGTACCCAGCTCCGAATGTGCGCTTTACAACGCAAACGCACAGCGGAAGGATATCATAAAACAGCGTTTTTTGAGGAGAGAAAGCTCAAAAAAAAAGCGGGCAGGTGCTGACTTTGCTAGCACCTGCCCGCATGGCGACGTGTGAATCTTGCGGCTCGCGATTTAAGGGAGCAGGTAGACCAGGCCCGTAGCGGCTAGACCTTCGTAGGCGGCACCCCGTGGACTGATGGGAAACGGGAGGATGTGGTACGGTGCGCAACTTCCAGGGCGGTAGTAGCCCAGGGCATAGATGCACTCGTGCGGATGGTCCACGCCCATTTTATAGGGCAGCAGTGGCAAGGCTGCGAAGAAGTGAGCACCCGAGACCACCGGCTGCAGAAGTCCCCATGTGTGCCCATAGCGTTCCAGAGCCACGTCTTCGAAGTACAGCGGCTTGTGGCACAACGCCGAGGCCTTCCACGTGTAGGTGGTGGGAGTCCAAGAGCGCGGTTGATACGTCTCGGCAAACAACGGGCATTCGTTGGGGAAGTCCGTCCCTTCTGCACGAATGTTGATGTTGATCTGACCGATCCGTTTCAGTTGATCCCGTCTGGGGCAAGGGTTCTTGTCGTTTGTGACCGGCTGGTAATCGTAGATGTCGGTCCGCAGTTCTGGTGAAACCTCGGGTTCAGGATCTTGGGACTGGACCGAGTAACTGGTGCCGCGCGGGACTTCTTCAATCACCATGCCTTCTGCCGAGGGAAGGTGGAGTTCTTCGACAGCGCCGGTTGTTTGAATCGCCCCTTGTGCCTGACGGCGGGAAGAGAGTACCAACGTGGGGCGTTGCGGAGCCTGGCGCTGCGAGTCATCCGAGCGCGAAGCCACCGGTCGCGGAGCGACGCTGGACGGTTCTCGAACTTTGCTCGAGCTGGTCGATCTTCCTTCCCAGTCTTGCTGGCTTTGTTGCCGAGCAAGGCTGCGTTCGGTTGGACGCCACTTCAGTTGCGTTTCGGACCGCGACTGAGACTGCGAGCTTCCTCGAGCAGATCGACTGGACAGTAGTGGCTGGGCGTTGTCAGCCCTAAAAGTTCCTGGAACCTCGGCCAGCACCACGTTGGCGCAAGCCAGGCAGAGGAGGGTTAACCCAAAGGCCAACAGCCGAGGGCTAACCATTGTCGCCGTATTCGGCGGTGTAGTTTGGTGACTCTTGCGTGATGGCAATGTCGTGCGGGTGACTTTCGCGGACACCTGCCGTTGATACCTGAATGAAGCGCGCATCCTTTCGCAACTCCTCAATGCTGCGGGTTCCACAATAACCCATGCCGGCCCGTAAGCCGCCCACTAGCTGATAGACAAATGGCCCGAGCTGCCCCTTATAGGCAACCCTTCCCTCGACCCCTTCGGGGACGAGTTTGTCAGGCCCACGATCTTCAATCTTCTGTCGATAACGTTCGCTGGATCCGCGTACCATGGCTCCCAGCGAGCCCATGCCGCGGTAGATTTTGTAGGTTCTTCCTTGGTACAGGATCTGCTCGCCGGGTGCCTCGGCCATGCCGGCAAACAGTCCGCCGATCATCACCGCGTGGGCACCAGCCGCAATCGCCTTGGTGATGTCGCCCGAGTAGCGAATCCCCCCATCGGCAATGACCGGCGTGCCACTGGCACTGGTCGCTTTGACGGCGTTGATGATGGCTGTGATTTGGGGAACTCCGACTCCTGAAATCACCCGAGTGGTACATATGGATCCTGGTCCGATTCCAACTTTGACGGCATCCGCTCCGGCATCCACCAAGGCTTTGGCCCCGGCTTCGGTTGCCACGTTGCCAGCAATGACGTCAATGTCCCAACGCTCCTTGATCTTCCGCACGGTATCAATCACGTTCGCCGAATGGCCGTGAGCGCTGTCCACGACCAAAAAGTCCACGTCTTTACCAATCAGGCTCTCGATCCGATCGAAGTCGTCGATGCCGACGGCGGCCCCTACTCGCAGCCTGCCTTGCCCATCTTTGCAGGCATTCGGAAACCGCCTCATCTTGTCAATGTCTTTGATCGTTATAAGGCCTGATAGTTTGTAAGATTCGTCAACCAGGAGAAGTTTCTCGACCTTATTTGCCATTAAAATCTTTTCAGCTTCCGCAAGCGTTACAGTCCCCGTAGCCGTTACGAGCCCTTCGTTCGTCATGACTTCGCGGATCGGAAGCTCATTATCTTCGAGAAAACGCAGGTCTCGGCGGGTGATGATGCCGACGAGTTTGCCGTCTTCGATGGTGATGGGGACGCCTGAGACATTGTTGTGCTCCATCACTTCGCGAGCGCGTCGGACCGTCTGATCAGGGGGGAGCGTGACGGGGTCAAAGATGATGCCGTTGGCGCTGCGTTTGACCTTGTCCACTTCTTCCGTCTGGCTGGCGACGGACATGTTGCGGTGAATGATGCCGATGCCCCCCACCTGCGCCAGGGAGATCGCCATTTCATTCTCAGTGACCGTGTCCATGGGAGCGCTAATGATCGGGATGTTGAGCGCAATCCGCCTGGTCAACTGCGTGGCCACCTCCACATCGGCAGGAAGCACCTCGCTGTATTGTGGTTCAAGCAAGACGTCGTCGAACGTGATCCCGGGAATCAGCACCTTCTCTGGGTCCATGACCTACCTTCACTGCAAGCGGCGGGAAGAAAGTTGCTATTATGCCTGCTAGCATTGATTTGGGCAATCGACCCAAAGCGTGAACTCAAGTAAACCGCCGCATCGCGCACAAAAAAACCCTGGTCAGGACGCTGCGGTCCTTCCCAGGGTTGGTTCTGTTGAGTTGAGCAGGCTTGCTCAGCCAGCCTTCTCTTTCTTGGTCCCTTTGATCCCTGCGCCGGGTGCGGCATCCTGACGGAGCAGTTTGGTGATGTCGTCCACACCTTCTTGCTCTTCGAGCAAGATGTCTTCGAGCATGACCACCAGGGGACGGTTGTCTTCGCAGATTTCCAAGGCTTCGAGATAGTGATCGACGGCCGCCTGCTCGAAAGCGAGCGACTGCTTCAGCATATCTTCCAGGCTGTCCGTCTGCTGGATCTTGTTACGTTCGATGGTTGGCACCCCACCCAAAGCAACAATTTTGTCCGCAATCTTGCGGCCATGGCCCAGGCATTCTTCAGCACTCTCGCTGAACATTTCGGCATAAACTTCTCGCCATACGCCACGCACCATGAAAGACTGCTGCGCGTACTGGGCAATGCCTGTCCACTCGTGCTTGAGGATGTCGTTGAGTTTGGTAATCGCTTTTGCTGTGTCCATGAGTCATCTCCCCAGAGGTTGTGATTTCAACAGGAAACGAATATTGGCTGAACCCGTAGGTCCTACGAGTCTGGCTCAGCGCCTTCAGAAACCGGTGGCAGCAATTACTGCTGTGCAATCACTGTGCCGTCTCGATGTCGTTCGTCATTTAAAGGTCGAGAAACAGTGACTTCATCGGCCTCACCCATGGGGAACTTAACACAACCGGTAAGCTTTACAAGCGCGCTTCGAATCACCGCTGGCCGCAGATTCTCTTGGTGAAAACGAGTATCAATAGTGCGCTGCTTGTTCGCTGCCTGTTGATCCGAAGCCAACAGGTGGCAAGACCAGAGTGATTCGGTAGAAACCACAATCAGTGAGCCTTGCTGACAGTCCGAATCAACATTTTCTGCCGAAATCGCGACTCTCGGCGGCAATCTGGCTCGGCAAACTTTTTTCCAAAAACTTGGTTGTCCACTGCCCACTTGAGCGTGAACAACACCGGCGGTGTGTAGGACATTTGTCCCAACAGATCACCTGCACAGGCATCAAAACGCTGCTCTTGATTCGTGAACCGTTGGGACAACTGTTCTACCAATCGGTTCTAGTGCCGTGTCAACGCCCGAAACTCAGGTTGAGCTTAACGTGAGGTCAACACACTGGCAGACAAGCCGCCAGTGCCACCTAATTCTCAGGGGTGACGGTGCTAGAGTGTCTACTGTACGTTCTCACCCCCATTGCAGGTGATCAGGGCCTTGAGTACCTCGGGCTTGGTATCCATGGGAAGCGTGGCGAATGAAGCGTCCATAAAGGCCACGACAGCGCCGCCGGATTCGCGCGAGCCGATCGAAGGTGCCTCGCCGCCGATGGTCAGATTCAGTTTGCTGAAGTCCAAGTCCGTAGGCTGCATCCAGTTTCGGACTTGTGCCGTTGCCGCGACTCCAATGGTTTGCGTCAGCCCATCAGTGATTTCACCCAGCGTACGTGGCCTGCCTGGGCGAAACGCCGTGTCTGCGCCGGTGATCAGCACAAACCCTGTTTCCCCGTCTTCGACTTCAAGATCGGGGTTTTTGTACAGCTCAGGCATCTGACTCCAGAACTGCTTGTTGTGAGGGCTGTCCCAAGGTTCGTTGAGATTCAAACGGCTGTAGAGATCCTGTTGATCCATATAGGGAAGCAGATGAACGCGCCAGCTCAACAGAGGTTTGCCTTGCTGGTCAATCGAGTAGGTGTCGGGAAGTTTCCCCCGGTGCTGATCGGCGTAGGCGTGAATGGCCTTGACGATATCCCCAGCGTTCACGGCAGTGGCACTCGATGCTAACTTTCCCTGGTTGGCCTGTTGTTTGAGTTTCAAACCGACGAGGTAGCCTGTGCAACTTCCACCGACACAGATGAAGACGAAGATTCCAATCAGGATTGCCATGATCGCCGGCGACATGTTGCCAGCTCGCCGGGGGCTACCAAGAACTCCCTGCCGGGGAAAACGTTGCCAGAAACAACATTGAAACGAATCTGAATGCATCTGCTTGCCCGCTCTCCAAAGTTGTCAAAACAAAGTAGTAAATCAGCTTGGTGCCGTCGTTATCTCCCAGGCGGGGCCGCGATTTCACCCCCTTGAGATGTCAGCAGGCTTTTGAGGATCTTTGCGTCGACGGTGTTGCTCAGGGTTTGAACGCTGCCGTCTCCGAAACCGACCAAGACTCCTCCTCCAGGCCGGACTCCACCAATCGAGGGTGGTGCTCCGCCAATCTGGAGATTGAGTGTCTCCAGTTCCAGGTCGTCAGGTTTCATCCAAGGGCGAAGTTGACTCGTTTCGACCACGAAGATGGTATTCGAAAGGCCGTCCGTAACCTGCGAGAGAGTCGTCTGGTCACTTCCATGGAACGGTGTGTCGGGGCCGGCAATCACCACAAAGGAAGTTTCCGTACTCGAAGGTCCCAGCGTGGGATTCTGGTAGGCAGCAGGCATCTGGTCCCAAAACTGGCGATTGTAGTTGCTGTCCCAAGGCTGTTCCAAATCAATCCGTTGATACAGATCGTTGGCGTCGAGGTAAGGCAAGAGGTGAACCCGCCAGCTATGCAAAGGCTTTCCGTTCTCATCCACCGAATACTGAGGGGGAAGCTTCTCGTTCATGTCATGGTAATTGTGCATTGCCAAGACAATGGACACCATGCTGCTCGAAGCAACGCTGCGGCGGGCGGCATTGCGAGCCGATTGAATTGCCGGAAGTATCATCGCCACCAGCACGCCGACGATCAGGCACATGCCAATCAACACGACTCCAACAATCACGGCAATCGTGACCCCGTTGCCACCGCTCGAGCCTACCGGACCCGAGACCGGTGCCATGCTGTCACCCGAGGCGGGAATCGTGATGGTCTGCCCACAATGCTTGCAGGGCCCAACCTGGCCGATGTACTGTTCGGCAACCTCGGTCACTGTTTGGCAGTGAGGGCAACGAAAGGTGATGCTCATGGATGGTTCCTACGCTAATGCAGAACTTGCCTGGGATCCCTGGCAGGTGAGCCGTGCAGAAAGCCGGCTCAAGACCCAGTCCCTGCCGGAACTGCTCATTACCAACAAACCATGATAATGTACCACCGCCGCCGACACGTCGCGATGTCCCAACGAAAAAGCCCTCCGAAACCGGAGGGCTTTGTAGGTAGATCGACGATCCACAGCGAGCGCGAACTCAACGCGGTTGGCGTTATCGTTTGCTGAACTGAGTACCACGTCGGGCACCGTGCAACCCGCACTTCTTGCGTTCCTTCATGCGACTATCGCGAGTCAGCATGGCCGAGTCACGCAGGGCATGTTCGAGTTCGGGGTCAATCAACTTTAAGGCTCGAGCGATCCCGAGCTTGACGGCCCCCGCCTGGCCGGTGTAACCGCCACCATGAACACGGATGCTGGCATCGTAGGACGCCAAGCGGTCTGTCACTTCCAAGGGAGCCAGCGCGTCACGCCGTTCTTTGTCTGTGGTGAAATATTCTTCCAGCGGACGCTGGTTGATGGTGACCTTACCAGAACCTGGGCGAAGCCGCACACGCGCTACCGAGGTCTTACGGCGTCCGGTTCCCAACGCTTCACCAGCAGCAGTCAAAGTACTTTGGGACATCAGAAATCTTCGATCCTGTTACGGGTTCGATCCAGTTATAGGGGAATCGTTTGTTTGACGTTTTGTCGAACGCTGTTTCCGTTTCGAACGCTGTTCAGCAAACATTGCTCAATCAAACGTCCCGTGTATCAAGGGCTTTGAGTCGGCGATACCGCTAGTCCGAGTCCTTACGGCTTACCTTTTTGACGGCCAGATCAATGACCTGCGGTTGCTGTGCTTGATGCGGATGCTCGGTGCCACAATACAGCTTGAGCTTCGAAAGCATCTTACGGGCCAGTTTGTTCTTGGGGAGCATTCGCCGAACCGCCTCGTGAAGAATCATCTCCGGCTTACGCTCGGCACGGCTCTCGGCGGTGATCCGGTTCAAGCCTGGGTAGCCAGTGTACCAGGTGTACTCTTTTTGCTTCCATTTGTTGCCGGTGAACCGAACCTTGTGAGCGTTGATCACGATCACAAAATCTCCGGTGTCCACGTGCGGCGTGTATTCAGGACGGTGCTTGCCCATCAGAATGACGGCAATTTCGGAAGCCAGGCGACCGACGATCTTGTCGGTTCCGTCAACGATGAACCACTTTTGTGGAACCTCGCCCGGTTTGGCCATATACGTCCGATTGGTAACGGTGGGATTGCTCACAATTGAGTTCCTGCGTCTGGCGGAAACCGCCTCCTTGTTATTGATTGAATTGCGTAGTTTATCGTTTGGCTCGGATCCCAGCAAGGTGCCACCAGCAGGGATTTTGGGGCACTCGTGGATTCAGGCGGAAACCGTCAGGCAAAGCAAACCTGAGCAGCAAACCTCCCATTTCTCCTAAGGCGGCTACTGCCTCCGCATTGCCAGAACCCAGCGAGCAAGAATTTCGGGAAATGAGTATTTTGCGGATTTTAGGGTTGATGCCTCGACAGAGGGGGGGTTGCTCGGATACCATGTGAGGTAGTACGAGGAGTGGTTATTCTCGCATTGGATGAAGACGGTCAGGCAAGACGCCGCCTTATCCATCAACAACCTCCAACTAGGGGTAGCTCGTGGCCAAGTCGAAATCGAAAGAAGCTAACCGTCAGGCAAAAAAAGCAAAAAAGAAAAACAAGGCCGAGAAGGCAGGCCGCAAACTGCAAATGAGCCCCCTGACGAATGGTGTTCCCGTTGCGCAAGACGACACCTATACGATGCACCATGATGTAACGCTCACGGTGTCGCAACCTGGGGTACTTAGCAATGACTCCGACCCCGACAATGATCCCCTCACCGTGACGGACTGGGGAGCGCCGACTCTCGGGTCGGTCATAGGAGCTGCCGACGGGAGCTTTGAGTACTTGAATAACGTCGGGCAGTATGGGACCGACACATTCACCTACACCATCTCCGACGGTACCGACACGGCAACGGCGACGGTGACCATCCAAATGGTGAACAGTCCGCCCCTGGCCGTGGATGACGCATATGCGATGCACTTTGGCAACACCCTCAATGTGACTGCCCCTGGCGTACTCGCAAACGATTCTGATTCAGACAACGACCCGCTCACAATTACTTGGGGATCCGGGACTCATGGAAGCGTGGTAGGGCATCCAGACGGAAGTTTCGAATACACGCCGCCAACGGACTTCGTGGGTGTTGAGACATTTACCTACAGCATTTCCGATGGCCCAGATACGGATGTCGCCACGGTCACTATTCAGGTTCAAAACAATCCACCGGTTGCTCAGAATGATGGGTATCCGCTCCATCACGACACCGACTTGACAAAGGTCGGGCCTGGTGTCCTTTCGAATGACTTTGATCCCGATGATGACCCCATCACGGTAACCGAGTGGGGGACGCCGGCTAATGGAACGGTATCCGGGAACCTGGACGGAGGATTCGTGTACACTCCGCCGACTGGGTTTGTAGGGAACGACACGTTTACCTATCGCATTACGGATGGAGCGGCAACGGATACGGCCATGGTTTTGGTCCAGGTTCGGAACAATGCCCCCGTCGCGCAAAATGACGGATATGTGGTCATGCACGACACGGATCTGACGAAGGTTGGGCCAGGCGTACTTTCCAATGACTACGATCCCGACGATGACCCGATTACGGTGACCGATTGGGGAACGCCGAGTCATGGAAGCGTGATGGGGAACGTGGACGGAGGTTTTACCTACACGCCGGACCCAGCGTACTTTGGATTCGACACGTTTACCTACCGCATTACGGATGGCGTGGCAACGGATACCGCGACGGTCACGGTTCTCGTTAAGAACAGTGAACCTGTCGCTCAAAATGATGGATACGTGGCGCTGCACGATATGGACCTGGTTCGAGTGGGGCCAGGCGTGCTTTCCAACGACTACGATCCCGACAATGACCCGATCACAGTGACCGAGTGGGGTACGCCGACTCATGGGACCGTGATGGGAAGCTACGATGGAGGGTTTACCTACACTCCCGCTGCGGGATTTGTAGGCAACGACACCTTCACCTACCGTATTACCGATGGCACGGCCGCCACGGATACCGCCACTGTTTTGGTCCAAGTTCGGAACGAACCCCCCACCGCACGAGACGATGGGTACATTGCGCAGAAGGACACGCTCTTCGCAAGGATCGGACCAGGGGTCATGTCCAATGACTTTGACCCCGATTCTGACACGACACTCGTCGTTGAATGGGGGTCGGCGCTCAATGGCACGGTGAATGGGAATCAAGACGGCGGTTTTACCTACATGCCGGATAGCATGTTCGTGGGCAACGACTCGTTTACCTACCGTATTTCAGATGGTATCGACACGGACACTGCTACGGTCATCATCCGAGTTGAGTGACCAGCGGGTGCCGCCCGCACATTTCACCGTCTCGATCAGACCTCGATCATTTGAAGACAGCGCAGTTGACCAATGCACTTCTCAGGCCGGGAAGTTCATCTTCGGTCACGTCTGTGTCGTTTAGGTAAAGGGTACGCAATTGTTTGAGTTGCTTCAAAGCGGTCAATCCCGCGTCACTGATTTGGGTTTTGGAAAGTACGAGATGAGTGAGCTGTGGCATCGATGCGAAATGCGGGATACCGGAATCAGTGATTTGCGTGTCGGATAGGTCCAGCCGACCAAGGTTCTGATGTCGCGCAACATACTTCAAGCCGTCGTCTGAAAGGCTGGTTCCCGCGAGATTCAGCCACTCTAATTGCTTGAGTTCAGGCAGTTGTTCTAGCCCTCGGTCGGTAACCTTCGTTCCATCCAGAAAGAGCGTGCGCAGCTCTTGAAAAGCCGCCACGATCTCCATGCTCGGATCGCCAACGTGGGTGCCGGACAATTCCAAAGCGTTCAGTTGCGTTAAGTGCCTGGCGTGCTTCAGTCCCGCATCACTGATGTTGGTGCTGTTGAGGCGAAGCGCGTCCAGTTGCTCATGTGCCGCAAGTGGCTTTAGTCCCTGGTCGGTAATTTGAGTGAGCGAAAGATCGCAATCGATCAGGGTTGGGGGAAGCGCGTGTTCCAACAACGAAGTGCTGGCAAGTTTTGCCCCTGAAAAGTTCACCCCTCGAACGTGGAATGCACCTTCCGGCAAATCGTTCACGGACGTCACGTTTACCGGAGTGCCGAGTTCCGGCTGGGTGATGGATACGGCGGCACCATGCTGTATGCACCAGGTGGCAAACGCCCGATCGATACCGTCAGGAGCCGTGGTGGCTGCCGGTTCTGGCTTGCTCGCGGTGTCTTCAAGCGGAACAGAGGAACTACTGACGGGACTGACGGGAGGAATCTCGTTGTCAACCTTTTCCGTGGGCTGATCGCGTTTGGCCGCTGCACGGACTTCGCCCGGAGTGTCGCCGGTCAGTCGTTCGTTGAACGCGAAGAATGCCGCGGTCAAGGCCACTCCAACGGTCAAACAGACGAGCGAGAACTTCCGGTGTCCAGGAACCGGGACATGGGTCATCTCGACGGTTGGGGCAAACAATTGCTGCATCAATTTTTCCGAAGAGTCGCGCCGAGACTTTGTGGTTGACTGTCCCACAGTCAGGGGAGCCAGCAATTCGTTGGCAGATGACTCTTCGGCGTCCGGAGAAAGCGTACTTTCGTTCGGAGAGGCGGTGTTGTGCGTGCTGCGGCGGTCTTCGGTTACAAACGGCAGGGCACCTATCGAGGGGGGCAGGTCAGGTATTTGCGGCCGAAGTCGCTCGAGGTCTGCAATCACCTCGTCGAACTTCTGGTATCGGTCCCCGATCTTCTTGGCGACCATCTTCTGGAAAACTGCATCGAGTGCTGCGGGAACGTCCGTTCGGGCTTCGCACAACGACGGAATAGGCTTCTCCCGATGGGCGAGCATCTTCGTAAACGGCGTGGCTCCTCCGTACACCGGTCGGCCAGTCAGCAAAAACCAAAGCGTACAACCCAGGCCATAAATGTCGGTACGCGAATCAACATCCCGCGTCTCGGTGGCTTGTTCGGGGGACATGTAGTTGAAGGTCCCCATCACGGCCGAGGGATGGGTCAGATCTGAGTTGGTTGAGTCTTCCCGATGGGACGCATCGAACTTGGCCAAGCCCATGTCCAGGATCTTGACGGTCCCGTCGTCGTCCAGCAGCAGGTTCGCCGGCTTGACGTCGCGGTGAATCACGCCTTGCGAATGGGCGTAGCTAAGCGCCTGGGCAGCTTGTGAAACGTAGTTGACCGCATGGGCGCAATTCGTCGGCCCGTTTTTCCGCACCAGAGCGGCCAGATCCAGCCCTAGAACGTACTCCATGACAAGGTAGGTGACTCCTTTGTCCTGGCGAGCGTCGTACGCGGCGATGATGTTGGGATGCGACAACTTGGCTACCGCGACCACTTCGCGCTCGAACCGTTTCAACGACTGGCTGCTGTTGACGACCGATTCTGGCAGAATCTTGATGGCAACGATGCGCTTCATGAGGCGATGCTGGGCTTTGAAAACCTCGCCCATGCCGCCACGGCCAATTTTGTTGAGAAGGACGTAGTCCCCCAAGATGAGCCGCCCCGTGTGCCCCCGACTTAGCTGCCCCGCCTGGTAGGCGGTCAAACGGTTCGCTTCGACCAATTGACTGGCGAGCTGCTCGGCACTCGTAGGCTGCTCCGACTGGGCTTCTATGAACGAACGAATCTCGCCCTCAGACATGAGCCCGCTACGAATCAGCAACTGCTTGAATTGTTCGACGGTCAATCCCATGAGACCACCCCCTTGGCAAACTGCGATTCGACAAACTGCGATTCGACAAACCCTCAGGCTGTATTTAACCATTTTGGGGGTCTACATGCAAAAGCGAAATTTGTGGATTTAACACGTATTTGGGGCAATTTCTCGCCCCGCACCGGCAAAGTTTACGTTTGCTGCGTGATCTCGTGGTCTTCCCGTTTTCCGTCTGCCCCAATGGGTGGGTTTTGGGAAGAATTGTTGCCATTTTGGTTCAAGTTTCAGGGCCCCTCTACAGCAGGTAAGCGGCCGTTCAACCGAGTTGGCGAATCAATTTGAGCTTCCGCCTTTTTCAATCCTAACCCGAAGCGCGAGGAAGCCCGACAGGCGTTGTCGCCACTTCTCTCCGATAAGGTAATAAGGAATCAAAAGGTTGTATCCAAGGTGGTTGATAGTACACAATGAAAGCAGCGAGCTTGGGCGTGGTATTGTGATAGCACTCCGCCATGCCTCGGCCGTGTGATGCCCACCGCTGAATAGCAACGTTGACCCCCGACAATCCTTCCCGCCTTCGAACCCCTCAGGCTTGCCATGAGTGTGACAAGTAGCCGGCAACGATCTGCCAGCGAACTAGTGGAAACGCTGGACGCCGGTAGCCGGATTGATGCTGGCGAACTGCATCCCTCGCGCCGTCGGAGTCGCTTGCTCCCTTCGCTGATTGGGGTGGGACTGTTGGCGACTGTGCTCCTGGTCGGCTACCTGGCCGCCAGTCGGTACACTTTCGCTCCTAGCGATTCGCGCCCGGCGGGCTTGCTCACCCATGAGGTCAAACGTGGCGATCTGATGGTAACGGTGACCGAAGACGGCACGCTTGAGAGTGCCGACAACGTCCAGATCAAATGCGAAGTGGCCGGCGGATCTACCATTCTTTCTCTCATTGCTGACGGAACTCGGGTGCAGCAGGGAGATGTGCTCGCTCGGTTGGATTCGTCCGCCATCGAAGAGTCGCTCAATTTGCAGAAGATCGCCTGTGAGAAAGCCCAGGCCAGCTATATCCAGGCCACCAAGGATTTCGAAGTCGGCAAGATCAGCGTGCGCGAGTATCTCGAGGGGACGTACGTTCAGCAACTACAAGATTTTGAAGCCACGATCACCATCGCCCTGGAGAATCTTCGCTCGGCTGAGAACACATTGCAGTACACCGAGCGGATGTTTCGCAAAGGCTACTCCACGGTACTTCAGCGAGACGCCCAAGAGTTTGCCGTTCGGCGTGCCAGTTTGGAGTTGAAATCCGCCGAGACGGCCAAGAAGGTGCTGGCTGATTTCACCAAACAGAAGATGCTCCAAGAACTCGAAAGCTTGCGTGACGCTGCCGAAGCCCGGATGAAATCAGAGAAGGCGGCGTTGGACTTGGAAGAGATCCGCCTTACCCGTCTTAAGACCCAATTGGAGAAGTGCGTCCTCACGGCTCCCAAGTCTGGCCTGGTGATCCATGCCAACGACCTCTCGCGGCGGCGGGGATCGGATTCGAGCCCTCAGATCGAAGAGGGCGCTTCGGTTCGCGAGAACCAGGACGTGTTCCGACTCCCCGACCTCTCGAAGATGCAGGTCAAGACTGCCGTTCATGAATCGAAGATTGAGCAACTCCGCAGCGGCATGCCAGCCAATGTCAAGGTGCAGGATCGCGCGTTCACAGGCAGCGTCGTGTATGTGGCGAACCAACCTGAGCCAACCAGCTTTTTCTCGTCGAATGTCAAGCAATATGCCACCACGGTCCGTTTGGATGGCGAACACTCGGATCTTCGGCCCGGCATGACCACGGTGGTAGAGATCCTGATTGACCGTCGCCGAGACGTGCTGCTGTTGCCAGTTGCCGCCGTTGTGGAACAAGAGGGTGACTTCTTTTGCTGGGTTGATGAGAGCCAGGAGATTACGCGGAGGCCGCTCACGTTGGGCCTTACGGACAACCGCTTCATCGAAGTCACCGACGGAGTGGCTGAGGGAGATGTGGTGGTGCTCAACCCCAGGGCCATGATCCCAGCCGCCCGCGAGCAAGACTCTGCGACCGACGGCAAACCTTCGAAGTCTTTCGGCTCTCCAGGTTCCAAACCACCGACAGATGGCACATCGCCATCGGCTCCGGCCAAGCCTGAGAGTTCCGACCCAGGGCAAGGCACCAAACCGCCGGTTCCCAACCTGGCACAACTGTTCAGCAAGTTCGATAGCGACGGTGACGGCCGGCTCAGTTCCACCGAAGCACCGCCGCGCATGGCAGAACGGTTCGGCACGTTAGACACCAATGGCGACGGGTTTCTCGATCGAAAGGAAATGGCCGCCGCGGGTCCGCCGGCAGCCGCAGCACCTGCAGGCCAAGAGCTCCCCGGCGGCGGCATGTAGATCCCTGAGTGGATCGTGCCCAGCTACGAACGTGGTGACACGCCTGCTGGTGGCGGAACGTTGGCCACCCGTTCTCTCATTTCAAATGTTTTTTTGAGACGCTCTTGGTGGCTTCGGCATGCGACGGTTCTTCCAACGATTGCGAATCGGACTCAACAGCTTGTTGCTGCACAAGCTGCGCAGTGCGCTGGCGGTGTTGGGGATCCTGATTGGAGTGACCGCCGTGGTTTGGCTGGTTGCCATGGGCGAGGGGGTCAGTTATCAGGCCCAACAACAGATCAAAGATCTGGGTGCTACGAACATCATCATTCGTAGTGTCAAGCCGCCGCAGGAATCTTCCTCCTCAGGCGGAAGCTTTTTCATCACCTACGGACTGTTGCGGGAAGACTACCAGCGGATTGTTTCCAATCTTCCCTCGCTGCAACGAGCCGTGCCGATGCGCGAGATCCGCTACGAGGCTCGCAACGGAGACCTCACCACGGATTGCAAACTGATCGGCTGCACCCCTCGATTACAAACTGCTCAACCATCTGGAGATTGACCGAGGGCGATTCCTGACCGATTCAGATTTGGCCCATGGCGAAAACCTGGCCGTGTTGGCCTACGAGGCCGCTCAGGAACTCTTCCCGTTTGAAGACCCCCGAGGACGCACCATCCAAGTCGGGACAGATTTCTACACCGTGGTAGGGCAAACCCAACCCCGCACGGCATCGGCAGCCATTGGCGGAAGCCTGGACGCCCGAGACTACAACCGTGACATCTACATCCCGCTTTCGACACTTCGCAAGCGGATTGGGGACCGCGTGGCGACCACCCGCAGCGGCAGCATGGAAGGCGAGATTGTCGAACTGTCACAGATTACGGTAACCGTTGGCGATTTGGACGAAGTGGACCATACGGCCGATGTGATTTCCTACCTGCTCGAACAGACGCACTCTTCTCGCGACTACTCGGTGGTGGTTCCCAAAGAACTTCTCCGTCAGGCAGAAATGATGCGGAGCATGTTCAACATGTTGCTGGTGGTCATTGCCGGCATTTCGCTGCTGGTCGGCGGGATTGGAATCATGAACATCATGCTTGCCACCGTCACCGAGCGGACGCGCGAGATCGGCATCCGCCGAGCCGCTGGGAGCCACGCGCAGTGATATCATCCAGCAATTCTTGATCGAAACGATGGTGCTCGCAGCCACCGGTGGAATTCTCGGGGTGCTGGGTGGCTTCTTAGGAAAACCGGCCCTGGCCGCGGTTCGTTCGTTGCTCACTTCCTGGCTTCCTGACATGATGGCTGCCTTGCCGCCGAACCTGCAGAACCTGGAACCCCGAATCGCTCCCTGGTCCATTGGCGTGGCCTTTGCGATCTCTGTCGGAGTGGGGGTGCTGTTTGGGATTTATCCCGCCCGACGTGCCGCGTACATGGACCCCATCGAAGCCCTCCGGCACGAGTGATCGCCCAACACAGGCTTTTGGTGCCTGAAAGTTCTCCATGCAGCACGAATCCGCCATTCCGCGACAGCAGACCGATGCCGTTGCCCGGATCATCAATCTGAGCAAGATCTACCATCTCGGCAATCAAGTCGAAGTCAGGGCTTTGGACGGAATCAACCTGGACTTTGGCTCCGGTGACTACGTGGCCATCATGGGGACCTCAGGCTCTGGCAAGAGCACCCTCTTGAATCTGCTGGGATGTCTGGACCGTCCAACCAGTGGACAGTACATCCTCTCTGGTACGGATGTTTCGCAGCTCTCGGACGACGCACTGAGCCAGATTCGCAGCCGGTATATTGGGTTTGTCTTTCAGTCGTACAACCTGATCCAGCAGCTCAATGTCCTGGAGAACATCCAGCTTCCGCTAAGCTATGCCGGGGACGATTCTCAACAAGGCCTGGACCGCTGCCGGCGTCTGGCGGAGTTGGTCGGCCTGGCCCAACGCCTGCATCACCGCCCTACCGAACTCTCCGGCGGCCAGCAACAGCGGGTGGGCATTGCCAGAGCCTTGGTCAACAACCCCAGCATCATCTTGGCGGACGAACCAACCGGCAACTTGGACTCTGCCACCGGCGCAGAAATCATGGAACTGCTCGAAGCCCTCAATCAGGCCGGGCGGACCATCATTCTAGTCACCCACGAGCCCGAAATTGCCGAACGGGCCCACCGTACCATCGTCCTGCGAGATGGGCACGTTGAGCGGATGTACGACAACTAGGCAAAAGCAGCCTGCGGCCGGCATCCCGCTTGGCTAGTGGCCGCAAGTTTCCTAAAGGGTGCCAGCACTTTTGCCCCAAAGTGCCGATAGGCATTGCCTAAACCCCACCCTTGCCGCCATGATAGGGAGTCGCTGCTGGTGATTTTGAAGATGTCACCAGTAGGTGGAACCACAACGTTGAGCGATTGCTGGCCGCCAATCATGGCGTTTGACAATCGCATGGTATACGCACAATTCGCAGAAAACTGTCCGCTGAGGAGTTTGGCTTATGGGCCTGTTTGAAGGTAAGAAGGGTCTGATCCTGGGTGTGTTCAACAACCGGTCGATTGCCTGGTCAATTGCCGAACGCATCTTGGAAGAGGGTGGGACGTGCGGTTTCTCGTACATGTCGGACAAGCCGGATGACGCCCGACAGAAGAACCGCCAACGAGTGCAGCGATTGATCGAAGGCAACGACGCCGCAAAGTTGATTGGTCCAATGGACGTGACTAAGGACGAAGACATCACCACCTTCATGCAAAAGGCCAAGGAGGAGTTCGGGCAGATTGACTTCCTCTTGCACTCGATCGCCTTCGCCCCGCCTGAGGATCTCAAGCGAGACACGGTGGAAACCACGCGTGCCGGTTTCAAGCTGGCCATGGACATCAGCGCCTTCAGCTTTATTGCCGTGACGCAGGCGGCTCGGGATATGCTAACGCCGCAGAGCAGTGTGCTTGCCATGACCTACTACGGTGGCGAAAAGGTCGTGCCAGGCTACAACGTCATGGCCGTCTGCAAATCTGCCTTGGATTGCATCGTGAAGTACCTGGCCTACGAACTGGGGCCGGAAGGAATTCGCGTCAATGCCGTCAGCGCGGGACCGCTCAAAACCGTCTCTGGCGTGGGGGCGGGGGTCGATGACATGCTGCACTTGTACGAGGCCATGGCTCCACTCCAGCGGAACGTGACACATGCCGAAGTCGGCAACAGCGGTGCCTACCTGCTCTCAGACATGAGTGCTGGAATCACTGGCGAAATCATGCACGTTGACGCCGGGTACAACATCATGGGCTCGCCAGGTCGGATTCTTGACCGAATCCGCGAACAACAACAGTAGTCACAACGGGACAGATCTCTCGCTCGGCCCCCGTTGGTCAATCTTAGTACGGCCTTTGCTCAAGGAGGAGCGTAGGTGACGACTCACTCATTGGCTGCGCCCAACCCCCAACCGGTCGGCGTGCGTAGCCTGGTGCTGGCAGAACGATGGCAGCTGGTTGCCGCCTTGTTGGGCAGCCTGGTGATTGCCGCGCTGGCGTTTGCTGCCGTGGCTCCGTCTCTGGATGGTGGATTGTTGTGGGATGACCGGCCACTGCTGCTGCAGAACCCGGACGTGGTGAGTGCGGATGGTCTGCTGCGGATTTGGAAGGGGGAACGGTCACCGGACTACTTCCCCTTGACCATGACGGTTGCCTGGCTCGAGCACCGACTTTGGGGAGAAGATCCCTTCGGCTGGCGGCTCACCAATCTGCTGTTTCACATCGCCAGTTGTTTACTGGTGTGGTGCGTTCTCAGAGAACTGCAAGTGTCAGGTGCCTGGCTGGCCGCTGCCATTTTTGCCGTGCATCCCGTCACGGTGGCGTCCGTTGCCTGGATTAGCGAACTAAAGAACGTCTGCTCACTGTTGTTCGCCACGTTGGCCTGTTGGGCTTATCTCACGTTCGACCGTTTGGGCGGACGCTGGCGTTACGCACTGGCCGTGGTGTCGTTCCTATTCGCTCTGCTGAGCAAGACCTCAGTGGTGATGTTGCCGCCGGTGCTGGTGTTATTCGTCTGGTGGCGACGCTCGCAAGCCGCGACCCGCCTGACTCGCCAAGACCTGTTGCGTCTGGCTCCCCTGTTTTTGTGCAGCCTGGTGCTGGGTTTGGTCACCGTTTGGTTTCAGTCGAATCGCGTGGTTGGCGATGTCGTGGTACGCCCCGAAGGTGCCGCTTCGCGTCTGGCTTCCACCGGTTGGATTGTCTGGTTCTACGTGATCACAGATCTGCTGCCGGTGCAGCTGTCCATGATCTACCCACGTTGGCACATTGATCCCGCCCGCCTGACCGCTTGGATACCGCTGGTTCTGGCGGTGGCCGCAGTGACCTCCGCCTGGACGTTTCGCCAACGCGGAACCCGAGGGCTGTTGGTTGCCAGCGGATTCTTCCTGCTGATGCTGCTGCCTGTCTGTGGCTGGTTCGACACCTACTTTTCGATCTTCTCACTGGTATCGGATCACTGGCAGTACGTTCCGCTACTGGGAACCATTGCCGGCATGGTGGCGGGTGCCGCCGCCGGAGCAACGTGGCTCTTTGCTCGTTGGCCCGGAGCGCACGCTCATCTGTGGCAACGCGTGTTGGGGGCCGTGCCTGCTGCACTGGTGCTGCTTGCGTTGGTCAATCTGTCGCGGCATCGAGCCGCTGAGTTCCGCAGTGAAGAGGCACTATGGACCGCCACGATTCGCCACAACCCACAAGCCTGGGTCGCTTTCAACAATCTGGCCCCCATTCTCAATGCGCAGGGCGAGCAGAAGGCCGCCGAATGGCACTACCGTCAAGCTCTGTCCTTGAGACCTGACTACGCCGTGGCGCACAACAACCTAGGGGTGCTCCTTTCGCGGCAGCAAAAGTACACCGAGGCGACCGAGCATTTCCGCCAAGCGGTTGCGTCGCTGCCAAACTACTACGAAGCATGGAGCAACTGGGGAAACGCCTTGGCACGACAAGCAAAGTTTGCCGAAGCCGCCAAGCGCTATCGTCAGGCAATTGAGATCGAACCGGACTACGCCACGGGACACTACAACCTAGGACAGTCACTGGCCAAACGCAGGAACTATGCCGAAGCGATACCGCACTACGAGCGAGCCGTGGAGATTGAGCCAGACTACGCGAAAGCCTGGAATTCACTAGGGCTCGCGCATTCCGCACTACGCCAATTCGTCCAGGCAATTCCTTGTTTCGAACATGTCATTCAACTCGATCCCCGCCGAACTGACGCGCGGCGCAGCTTGGAACATGCCCGGCATGCGCTGGTGTCGGCCAGTCGATACGATCGCTATCGTTGAACGTCGGAGCATCCGGTATTGCGAGGATTCGGACGGCTCACAATGTAGAACAGTTGTCTCAACGGTTCACGAACCAAGAAGGATGTTTCTTGGGCCTCGGCAGGTGAACCGTTGGGATCGTTGTTCTGCCTGGCTTCTCCGCTTATAAGTAGGGTATCTGGCCAGGAAGGGATCTCCAACCACTTGAGCGGGTGCTGGAGCGCAAGTAGACGCGGTGTTCCTGCACCCCACTGGTGCCAACTTCCAAGCCAATGCCGCTTCTCCCTGCGATTGAGATACGAGCCGATGCCAAGAGCCCCCGTTCTTCATGTGACGTTTACGATTGTTGCGATCGCTCTTGCCACGCACTTGGGCACAGCCCCCAGTTGGGCAGAAGACGCCCCGCGCCCGAACCTAATCTTCGTCATGGCAGATGATCTGGGGTATGGCGAGGTAGGTTGTTACGGTCAGGCGGTGATTCAGACGCCGCGTCTCGATAAGATGGCCCGCGAAGGAATGCGGTTCACTCAGTTCTATGCTGGTGCAACCGTCTGTGCTCCCTCCCGTTCGGTACTCATGACGGGACTCCACCAAGGTCACACGCGTGTACGTGGAAATGCTGGACGAGGGAACCCGGCTGCCCAAGCGCTCAGGGCTGGGGATGCCACGGTTGCCGGGATGCTACAGGAGGCTGGCTACCGCACCGCGTTGATTGGCAAGTGGGGATTGGGGAATGTTGGCGAGGCCGCCTCTGGATTGCCCCGCAAACATGGCTTCGACGAGTTCTTCGGTTACCTGAGCCAACATCACGCGCATAACCATTTCCCTGACTTTCTTTGGAAGAACGAAGAGAAGTTTACCCTGCCCAACGTGGTGCAAGCCGTAGGCGACTTTGGCGGCGGATATGCCACCAAGGCGGTTGCGTTTGCCGATGACTTGTTTGCGGACGCGGCCCTCGAGTTCGTTTCAGAAAACAAAGATCGACCGTTCTTTCTCTATTGGAGCATGGTCGTACCGCATGCCAACAACGAACGGCGAGGTAAACTCGGTGATGGTGCGCACGTGCCTGACTACGGTCCCTACGCAAAGCAGGACTGGCCTGCACCGGATCGGGGGCATGCGGCCATGATCACGCGTCTCGATCATCACGTCGGCCGACTGCTTGATCATTTGCAGCAGCTGAACCTGGCCGAAAACACCTTGGTGCTATTCACCAGCGACAATGGCCCTCACGCAGAAAGTGGCCACCAACTCGAGCGATTCAAACCGTCGGGCCCGCTCAGCGGCATCAAACGAAGTCTCAAAGATGGAGGAATTCGGGTACCGACCATCGCCTGGTGGCCTGGCCAAGTGGCACCTGGCACGGTGAGTGATCACGCAGCGTACTTTGGTGATTGGATGGCCACGGCAGCCGCTTTGACCGACGCCAAGATGCCGCCGGATCGGGATTCGATCAGCTTTGCGCCGACCCTGTTGGGCAAACCCGCTGGCCAGGCCGAACATGAGTTCATGTATTGGGAACTTCACGAGCGAGGGTTTTCGCAAGCGGCCTTGTACCAAGGACGTTGGAAAGGAATCCGCGAGCGCTCGCTGGCGGCTCCCTTGTTGCTGTACGACCTGGAAAGCGATCTGGCCGAAGTTCATAACGTTGCCATGCAGCATCCCAACATTGTGGCTAAGATTGACGAGTACCTGAAGGGCGAGCGGTGGGATGTGCCAGAGTGGCCAATTCGCTCCGCTGCCAAATAACCAACAAGAAACCAATTTCCGTTTTCACGAAAGTGTGCAGTCTGCTGATGCCTCATCGCACCGAGTCCCGCCTCCGATTTCATGTTTCGTTTGTCCCTGGACTGGCCGCGTTGTTCGTCGCCGCGATCTTCGGCTCGGCCAGGGCAGAGGAAAACGGGGCCAGCAAACCGGCCCAACCAAACTTTGTAGTCATCTTGGTCGATGATCTCGGCGTGATGGATATCGGGGCTTACAACCCTGATACCTTCTACGAAACGCCCAACGTGGACCAGTTGGCCAGGACCGGCATGCGGTTCACTGCCGGCTATGCGGCCAACCCGGTCTGCAGTCCCACCCGCTATAGCCTGATGACCGGCAAGTATCCATCTCGTGTGGATGCCACCAACTGGTTTTCGGGGCGAAGAAGCGGCCGGTTCATGCCTGCCCCGTTGAACGATGTCATGCCATTGGAAGAGCGCACGCTGGCCGAATCACTCGGCAGTGCCGGCTACCGCACCGCATTCGTCGGCAAATGGCATCTCGGTAAATCCGAAGAGTTCTGGCCAGAGAAACAAGGCTTCGAAGTCAACATGGCAGGGCATGATCGGGGATCGCCCCCTGGCGGTTATTTCGCGCCCGTTCAAGAACCCTCGCTTAAAAGACGGCCCCGAAGGCGAGTTCCTCACCGAGCGGCTTACGGACGAATCGCTCAAGATCCTCGAGAAATTCCAGCGTGATCCGTTCTTGTTGTATCTCTCGTTCTACACCGTCCACACGCCCCTTCAAGCCCCGCCGAAGTTGGTGGAAAAGTACCAGGCGAAAGCGCAGCGTCTAGGGCTCACGGACAAACCTGAGTTTGCTGACGAAGAGCAGGTGTGGCCCACCGATCAGAAACGCCAGGTCCGTACCTTGCAGAAGCATGCCACGTACGCTGCCATGGTCGAAAGCATGGACACCGCCGTGGGCCGCGTGTTGACCAAACTCGAAGAACTTGGCCTGGCTGAGAACACCGTGGTTTGCTTTACCGCTGACAACGGAGGGCTTTCGACCTCCGAGGGTTCGCCTACTTCCAACCTTCCGTATCGAGGCGGCAAAGGCTGGGTCTACGAAGGTGGAATCCGCGAGGCGTTCTTGGTCCGCTGGCCCGGCGTGACCAAGCCTGGCAGTACGTGCGACACACCGGTGATGAGTATCGACTTCTATCCCACACTCAACGAGATTGCCGGAGTCCCCCAAGCGGCTAACCAGATCGTGGATGGAAAGAGCCTGACCTCGTTGCTAAGCGGCAAGCAAGATTCGCTGGATCGGGAAGCCTTGTACTGGCACTATCCGCACTACAGCAACCAGGGTGGATTTCCCGGAGGCGCCGCGCGCTCCGGCAATTGGAAACTGGTCGAGCGATACGAAGATGGCCGCGTCCATCTCTTCGACTTGAGCCAAGACCCCGGCGAGCGCCACGATCTGGCCGCCGACAACCCCCAGCGAGTGCAAGAAATGCGGCAAGGTCTACACCGCTGGTATCAGGACGTGGACGCCAAGTTCTTGCAGCCCAAGAAGAACGGCCCACAACCCTGGCAACCAGCCGCAGGCGGGTGATCGCCTGGTGCTCGTTGTAAACGTGAGACTTCCTCCCTATCCTGAAACGAAGCAGGTTTAGGCAGCGCGGCTCAAAATGCCAAACGTCCCAGCAGTTGCCAATGCTGCGGGGCTCGGTATAACGGATCAACGATGCTAGCTGACCGGTCTTGTTGATTCGTGCGACACGCAATGTCGGGGAGTCTTGTGGCTGCGACCCCAATGATGCAGCAGTATGAGGACGCTAAAACGGCGTGCCCTGATGCGCTGCTGCTGTTCCGGATGGGGGATTTCTACGAACTCTTCCACGAAGATGCCAAGACCGCCTCGCGCGTGCTAGGGCTCACCCTGACCAGCCGGGATAAGAAGGGCGAAAACCCGACGCCCATGGCAGGCTTTCCTCACCATCAGCTGGAAAGCTACCTCGCCAAGCTGATTGCCTCAGGCTTGCGAGTCTCCATCTGCGATCAGGTGGAAGATCCCAAGCAAGCCAAAGGGCTGGTCAAACGTGAGATCACCCGGGTGGTGTCTCCCGGCACGGTCACGGACGACGCCCTGCTCGACCCCCGGCAGAACAACTATCTGGCCGCTTTGCATTCTGGCCGAGACGGCGTTGGCCTGGCTTGGGTGCAGTGGTCCACCGGCACCTTTATGGCAATGACCGTAGATGGGGAACGGGTTAATGACGAACTCGCTCGACTGGCCCCCAGCGAATGCCTGATCGCTGAGAGTTCCACATTGGGCGAAAGCCTCAAGAATCAACCAGCGGCAGGTCCCGCTTGTGCCTGGACGGTGCGGCCTGATTGGGCGTTCGGAGCCAAGGAAGCTCACAAGAGTCTCGTTCAACATTACGGATTGGTGAACCTGTCCGGCTTGGGGTTTACCGAAGGGGACGGTCCTGCGGTCGCCGCTGCAGGTGCCTTGCTGGACTATTTGCGTGAGACGCAGCGTAGCGGACTCGAGCATCTTTCGCGCTTAACTCCCTACCGACTGGGGGCGACGCTAGAGATTGACGAGTCCACGCGCCGCAGTCTGGAGATTACCAGGACCATTCGCGAAGGTCGCCGCGAAGGTTCGCTGTTGGCCGTCATGGACCAGACCGTGACCGCCCTCGGTTCGCGTCTGTTGGCAGAGTGGGTTGCCAATCCGGCTAGCAGCTTGGAGATCATCTCGCCCCGACACGATGCCGTTGAAGAATTGGTACGTGACGGTTCACTGGTGGAGAAGGTTCGGCATCACCTGGCAGACGTGTACGACGTTGAGCGTTTGCTCGCCCGCGTGAGTACCCGTCGGGCGTCCCCTCGTGATTTAAGTTGTCTCGCAACCACGCTCAGTCAATTGCCTGCGCTCAAAGCTGCCCTGTCTGCCCGACAGTGCGGCATGTTGGTCGATCTGGAGAACCGCCTGGACCTGTGCGCGGACGTCAGAGCTCCTTTGGAAAAGGCGTTGGTCGAAGACTGCCCCTTGACCACGCAAGATGGTGGGTTCATTCGCCCCGGGTTTCATACCGAACTGGACGAGCTTCGTGAGTTGACCAAAGGAGGCAAGCAGTGGATTGCCCAATATCAGGCCCAGATTGCACAAGAGACCGGTATCCCAAACCTCAAGGTGGGTTTCAACAAGGTCTTCGGCTACTACCTCGAAGTCACGCACCTGCACCGCGATAAGGTGCCCGAGGCGTTCATTCGCAAGCAGACCATCAAGAACGCCGAACGCTACATCACGCCAGAACTGAAGGAATACGAAGAGAAAGTCCTCTCTGCCGACGAGAAGTCCAAGGCCCTGGAGTATGAGCTCTTCGTCGAGTTGCGAGAACGCGTGGCAGGCGAACTGCGGAGATTGCAAAGCACCGCTCAGGCAATCGCCCAGGTTGACGTACTGGCGGCGCTGGCCTTACTGGCCAGAAATCGTGGTTACTGCCGGCCTCAGATGACCGACGAGCCCAGGCTGGAGATCGAAGATGGCCGGCACCCGGTCTTGGATAGCACACTGCCTGAGGGGACCTTTGTTCCCAACGATACCGAGTCGGCCCCGGATGCTGGCACCATGCTCCTGATCACCGGCCCCAACATGGCTGGCAAGAGCACCTACATTCGCCAGGTGGCGCTGATCACGCTGATGGCTCAGGCGGGGAGCTTTGTCCCTGCCCGCAGCGCCGTGCTGGGCGTGGCCGATCGGATCTTTGCCAGGGTGGGGGCCAGCGATGAGTTGGCCAAAGGTTTGAGTACCTTCATGGTGGAGATGACCGAGACGGCGCGGATCCTCAACATGGCCACCCCCCGCAGCCTGGTGATTTTGGACGAAATTGGCCGCGGCACAAGCACGTACGATGGGGTATCGCTGGCCTGGAGCATTGTGGAGCATTTGCACAACCAGATTGGTTGCCGCACCTTATTTGCGACGCACTACCACGAGTTGACCGAGTTGGCCGGTTCGCTGGAACATGGCCGCAACCTCAATGTCGCCGTCCGCGAGTGGGCAGACGAAGTGGTCTTCTTGCACAAGATTGTGGAGGGGGCCGCTGACAAGAGCTACGGCATCCATGTCGCCCGACTGGCCGGCGTTCCCCAAACCGTACTCGAACGGGCCAAAGACGTACTGGCCGAATTGGAACATGAGCATCTCGATGGCAGCGGTCAAAGCCGGATTGCCCAGCACCGCCCAACTCAGGCGACACAACTATCCCTCTTTGCTCCAGCCGAAAATCCGCTGCTGCAGACCATCCGCGAGTTGGAAGTTGACCGGCTGACGCCGCTCGAAGCGCTTTCGCTCTTGGCCGATTGGAAACAGCAGTTGCGAGATTAAAACCGGTACGTTGCCACCAAGGTGGGGATCGCATGAAACGTCCCCGGGTCGGCTTCGCGTGACTCAGTCAAAGACAAATTGCCGACAAGACGGTTCAAGTGGTTGCACGAGTGACGCCCCTCGCCGTACAAAGGAGTCTTACTTGGAATGAGGTTTTTGGGCGGGGTGCGAGGCATCAGTCGCGAGGACTGAGACTTTCATGCTGCGGCGATCCGCCGTGGTTGAGAATGCCTACCCATGCTTTCCCAAGGCCGTTGTTCGTGCTGGCACCGAGGGAGCTAATCTCCTGGGCCAGTACAAGCCAAAGCTTTCCCGGAGATTAGCTCCCTCGGTGCCTTGGTGAACGACCTTGGTCCGGAGGACGAAGTCAGGCCAGACTGAGACCCTCCACCCCGCTCTTTTTGTAAAACAGTTGTCCCAACAGAATTGTAGAACAGTTGTCCCAACTGTTCAGAAACCAGAGACGAGCCAACATTCCAGAAAACCTGCCAGCGTAGAATTGTAGAACAGTTGTCTCAACTGTTCACAAACCAGAGACAAGCCAACATTCCAGAAAACCTGCCAGCGTAGAATTGTAGAACAGTTGTCTCAACTGTTCAGAAACTAAAGACGAGCCAACATTCCCAGTCAGCCTCCAGAAGAAGATGAACATTTGGGACAAATGTTCTACATTCGAGAAAACGAAAGATGTTTCGGTGCGTCTGCCGAGGCAGACCAAGCCAGCGGATGGCTGCCAGGCGTGCCCCGTTCGCAAACTGTGGCAAGAGCGACTGCATGGGACTTTTCGACTGGATTCGCAAACTCGCCGGGGGAGGCACTCGGCAATCTGGTTCGAGCGGTAACGCTTGTCCTTACTGCGGCCAGGACCTTCCCACTCGCAAGGCCAGACAATGCTTTGCCTGCGGTGCCGATTGGCACGATACGAATCGGGTGGTGATCCGCAGCGACAACGGCAACCTTCGCTCCTCAAGCGCCGTTCCTCCAAAATCGGCAACCCCGCCACGTGTCTCACCAGGGCCGGCAGATTCGTCCCCGGCATCAAGTGCAGGGCGTGGCTCGGCAACGGATGTTCCGCAACCGCCCGACCAGCCGCAACGTCCTGCCGGTCTCTCTCAACTCGAACTAGGGCAGTTTGCTCCTCTCGACCGTTCTGAACTCGGGGCGATGGGGCGACCTGGCACGCTCATGCAGAACCCCTGGTTCGGCCGGCGTGACTTGATCCCGCCTGTGGAAGACGAGCGAACGTTGCTGATCGATCGCGGCATGGTGGCCGAAGGCTACTTGACTCCCGAAGAGTTGGTGGAAATTCACCAGACCGGCCGGGAGATGGATGCCGTCCGCCCTGACTTGCTGCTTGCCCGCACTCAGGCAGATCAGGCGGTAGCGCGCACGGCCGCAGAGCGAGAAGAGGCCAAGGCTCAAAAAAAGGCCGCCGCGGCCGAACGTCGCCGACTGCACGCAGAGCAAGTCGCACAGCGCCATGCCACGGATATTGTCTTTCTAGGGCGTGGCGTTTCGCGAGGTCTGGCAAACCGTGAGTCCGACCATGCCCGACTCCAGTCCTTCGGTTTGCCGATTCTCTCAACACCGTCCGACGTGGCCGAGGCGCTGGAGATTTCCATTAGTCGCCTGCGGTGGTTGGCCTTCCATACCGAAGCCGCGCAGCGAGTGCACTACATCAGCTTTACGGTTCCCAAGCGGTCGGGAGGAGTGAGAGTGCTTTCGGCACCGCACCGAGAGTTGGGACGCTGCCAACGTTGGATTTTGAACCAGGTGCTTCGTCCGTTGGGCACGCATCCCGCGTCCCATGGGTTTGTGCCAGGCTGTAGCACCAAGACGGGCGCTCAGCAGCACGTGGGTGCTGATGTCCTGGTGAACCTGGACTTGCAAGAGTTTTTCCCCACGATCACGTTTCCGCGCGTGGAGGGAATCTTACGAAGCTTGGGGTATTCGCCAGCGGTAGCAACGATTTTGGCCCTGCTTTGCACCGAGTCCCCTCGTCGACCGGTGCGTTACTCAGGCACTTTGTATCAGGTTGCCGTCGGGCCGCGGAGTTTGCCGCAGGGGGCTTGCACCAGTCCTGCCATCAGTAATCAGGTGGCTCGCTTCCTAGACGCGCGACTGGCCGGTATGGCCGGGAAGTTAGGCTGGAAGTACACCCGATATGCGGATGATCTTTCCTTCTCCACCTCCGGTGAATCCCAACAACTCACAGCCTACTTGATGAACCGCGTCCGGTATTTCGCTGCGGACGAAGGGTTCACGGTCAACGAATCGAAAACCCGCGTGCTGCGCCGCCATCAGGCCCAAGTGGTGACCGGCCTGGTGGTCAACGATGGGACGCGCGTACCGCGTCGCACCGTACGGCAAATCAGGGCCATTTTGCACAGGGCTCAGTTTGAAGGAATCGAGGCCCAAAATCGCACAGGGCATAGCAATTTTCGCGGCTGGCTCGAAGGCATGATTGCCTACATCTCCATGGTTCAGCCAGACCGCGGAGCCGAACTTCGCGAGGCCTACCAACGGTTGCCAGAGCCGCGCTAGCCAACGAGCAAACCACGAATGCAAGACCGGAAGATGCTGATGACTACTTGCCCTCCTTCGGCCACCACTGCCAGTCGTTGATCCGTTGACGGACAAATCGCACGGCGGCAGGTGAGCCGTAGATGCTCACGTCAGAAGGATCTCCTTCCCCAGGCACGGCCACGCAGACCACGCGTCCGTTGTTCGCGGCATCCAAGAAGCTGGCATAGTCCGGCCGCTCGGCAAGGTACAGATGTCTGACATGGTCCAGTTGTGGCGACCATTTTGCCAGGTCGCCGTGGGCGTCGGCATCGGCAACGGCAGGTAGCTTGTCGGTATAGCGCTCTCGCCAAGGGAACACACGCACAAAATCTCGCGGCGACCAATTGAAGCCGGCTTGGATGGCATTGTAACCATGCTGCTGGTAGACGCCTGCATCGTAGGTGGCGTAGGCATGCTCCATCTCGAAATCCTGTTCCGGATAGCACAGGCAACCGAGCGCTTGCAGCGGAGCCAGGACCTGTTGGCGGTAGCCATCCCAAGTGAGCCCTTGGGCGCCGGCAAGGTTGGCTTCGTTCCAAACTTTGCGTTGCTGAGGATTCCACGCTGGATCAAGTGTGAAGTTGCCCACATGGTTCAACAGCGCACCTCCTGCGCCCTTGAGCCGATGCGGATACGCCTCGGGGCAGAGGATCACACCCATCGGCAACTGCTCACGAGCGATTGCTTGAACGAGTGGGTCTGCCTGGGAAAAATCCTCGGTCTTCATGGCCAACAGGTTCAAGCCTCGCTGACGCAGTGGCACAAGGTCCTTCGCCACCACGACCGGCGTTTTGAACAAACCCTGGAAGATCTGAAACCGTTCGTTCACAATCTCCTCCACTTTAGGAGCAGACCGCTTCTTTCGACCGATTCCTATGATCGGCTGCGCCGCCAGATGCAGCCCGGCGAGTTGAACCAAGGGGGGCAGGTTGTTGGTCGGGGCGCGCTGCTCGAGCAACCTCAGCGCGTGAACCGCGTAGTAGGTGCTGTAGAGCCGAGAGCGCCACGCGGGGCGGTCTCCAAACCCGCCGTCGTGATTCTGCAATCCGTTGATCCACTCCACGCATTCGGCGCGGTGCGAGATGTCAGCTCCGATCAAGCTGAGTGTTTGCAATCCGCAGTAGGTGTAGTAGATATCAGCGATGTTGCCTGCTCGGGAAGCATCGGGGTGAAAACCGTACCCACCGACTCCGGCCCATGAGGAAGCAGCGCTGGCAACGTGCTGCTGGCAGCCTGCGACAAAACCGGCGATGTCCAACTTCCGCGGAACGGCCGCCTGCAGCAGATGCAGACAGGCTACGGCGTGAAACGTGGAGGCCAGGTGCGCGTCAGCGTCGGTCGGCACTCCGTCGGATGTTCGTACATCCACAAAGCCGCCACAGGGGGCTTGCCTGGCCAGGACGTAGTCGATGGCCAACTGGGGATTCTCAATCTTCCGACCTGCTGCGCGAACTGCGCTGAGCGTGTAATTGAGCGAAGCGAGATTATAAAACCCAAGTTTCCTGGCGTCTTGAAACCGCCGGAGCGAATCGCTGCCACTGGCGTTGAAATGCACTTCCCCTGCGGTACCAAACGGAGACCCGTAGTAGCGGACGGTATGCCCTTGATGTTCGAGCGTGACCGAGGCGGTTGAATTCTCTTGGGCTGGTTCCAACTCCGCTGACTTCCCAACCAGCCAGCGGATCATCGACTGATGAAAAACCAGCCAATGCCCCACGCCGGCATGGCCAGCCGGATACCCCAGCCCATGTTCGAGCAGCGCGTCCCGATCAGGCAATTCGGCCCCTAGCAATCGCAGCGTATGCAACGCAGGATAGTTCCAGGCGGCATCCGTGTAGGCCTGATCGCTGGGGCCAAAGGCACCGTTGGGTTTGAGACAAGCGTTGACGTAGGCAACCACCGACTGCCGGTCGACCGCAACGTCTTCCTCCGCGCTCGCTCGTTCAAAAGCCAGCGTCCACAAGACCAGCACAGCAAGAATGGGACGGAACTGCATGAACCTACCTGTTTCCGAAAAGCAGTGGAGAACCAACCGATCGCGATACGCAACTCCGGCAGCTGCGCGCTTCCAACGCCTGACAATTGCAAGTAGAGTGTACATCAATCGTGTGACGAAGAAGCATGCCTGTCACGAAACAGCAATGCCTGCGAAAAAGCATCATCCTGAAACGCTTCGACGCGTTGAGATTCTCATACCTGGAAAGTAAGAACGCATGACTCGATTCTCCATCGCACTGGTGGCCATGTTATTCGGTGCGTCCTATCCTGCGACGGCGCGGGCGCAAACCAAGACACCCATCCGTTTGATTGCCGAGGCAGAAGACTTCACGCCCAAGGGGGAAGGCTGGCAAGTCGTACCGTATCGCGAGAACTACTTTGCCTCGACGTTTGCCATCTCCTTCCTGTCACGCATGGCCGCATTAGGGGCACCTGAGCAATTGCCGGCCAACGCAACCGCCATTGCCGAGCAAGTGGTGCAGATCCCGTACGCGGATCAGTTCGAACTGATGGTGCGGTATGAGCAACCGTACAATTTTTCGGTGGAATTCACGGTCGAAGTCGAACAGGCAGGCAAGGTGGTTGCCACGTTCCCTTGTGGGCGGTTGACCGATCCGAAGATCTGGCCGCTCAATGGGCACGTTCGCAAGCCGATGGAACGCTACTGGTGGGGAGGGACCGACAACATTGTCTGGCAACATCCCGGTGCCGTGCGATTGAACCCGGGCCCGGCCACATTGCGATTCAAGGCTTCGCAGCAGTTGGACGGAAACCGACTTCGCTTGAATGCGGCACGGCGGAACCTGGATGTCATGGTGCTGACCAACGATCGCGAAGGTCTAGCAACCCAAAAGGCCAAGGCACGCTATTTGGAACTCGACGGCTGGCTGGTCCAGGATGGTGATCTCTTCGTGCGAATCACCAACCCTACTGGCGGCCTGGGGCCCTGCATTCCCGTCGTCGAAGCGATGCGCGGCGGTGAGCATTCTCCCTACTACGTCCACGTGCGGGATTGGGGAGCTACGAAAGTTTTGCGAAGCGGACGACTGCCTGACCCGCTGGCCTACGCCAACGAAGGGCCTCGTAGTCATGCGGTGAATCCAAGAAGCCTGGCACCACTGCTAGACGTTGCCAAGTTCACGCAGCCCAAGAATCCCGATAAGCCGGAAGCCGGGACTCAGGTCGTGATCCCCGAAAGCGAGTACTTGCAACCAGGGCAGTCCTCTGGCTGGATTCCCCTGGGGCAAGTGCTGGACTCGCTGCATCACGTGCAGTGGACACCTCGGGCGATTTACCAAGACACCAAAATCAAGGACGTGCATCTGCAGTTGCAATTTGCCGTGCCTGACGGTCGAGGTGGTCTCAAGACAGTCAAGGACATTACGGTTCGCGGCAAGCCGACGTTGTTCGAAATGCCTGGCAACGTTGCTCCCAATGCTCAGGTGGCTGCCGCGCTGGAAGAACGATTTTGGCTGCCGGAAATTCGCACGCAGAAAGAAGCCATCGATTGGCTCCTGGCCGAAGTGCGCAAGTTTCCGAACGCCGGGCCCATGGCCAAGCGATTTCTGATCTACAACATCATGGGCTTTGGCGGTCGCAACTTTGATGATCCAGCGGTCAAGCAACTGGCCCTGGCGCTCGGGGACAACACTTGGGCAGGCGGCACCGGCAAAAAACGTGATCTGGTGGCGCACCTGCGAGATCCCAATCCTGAAGCCATCAAGAAGACCGAGGCCGCCCGTGAGGGAGGTTTCGAAGATGTGCTAGTGGTCAGCTACGGAGACGAGATCCACTTGCCTTCGGACGCGGTTACCGATGAAGAGTTTGCCGCCTGGCTCAAGCAGCGGGGCGTTAAGTATTCGGGGGCCGCTAAGTTCACTAAAGACAAGAACCAACCGCTGTACTACTACTCGCAGATCTGCTCAAAGGAAAAGGGAGGAAAGCGGTACGCCGCTGGGACCGCGTATTACAAGAGCAAAGGGGTCTCGACCGGTGCCAACTACTCTCCTCACTCCAATTACCTGGTCAGCGAACTGGACTACATCCGAACCTTCAAGCTCAAGGCCATGAGCCTCCCTTGGTCGGAAGATTACGTTTGGCAAATTCCGGAGTTTAGCGTTCAGGTGATGGGCTACCTGACCTCAGGGCTTCGCGCCGGAGCGAAGTACGACAACCTGCCGATCCACATGTACGTGATGCCGCATTCGCCTGGCAATACGCCCAGGGACTTTCGCTTGTCGTACTACACGGCTGTAGCGCATGGTGCCAAGCACATCAACTACTTCTGCGCTTCTCCATCAGCCACAGGGGCCACCGAAAACTATGTGGCGACCGATGATCTCGGCATGTGGCAGCAGATTCACGCCTGCAGCCACGAAGCCGGCGTGTTTGAAGACTACGTGGTTGACGGCAAGGTCCGCCCGGCCAAGGTGGGCCTGCTGCTCTCGAGCGTTGACGATGTCCTGACTGGCGTCTCGAACTCGACGCTGGCCCTGCACAACAACGAACGCAAAGCCCTGTATTACGCGCTTCGGCATAGCCAGACTCCGGTTGACTTTATCAGCGAAGATGACGTCATCGAGGGGCGGGGCCGGGACTATGGTGTGATCTACGTGACGCAGCAGTGGTTGCATTCCAAAGCCGTGGATGCCTTACAAGCTTGGGTTGAAGCAGGCGGGACGCTGGTTGCACTGGCCGGGGGCGGTTTCCAAAATGAATTCAACCAACCGAACCCTGCCACAGGCGAACTGTACGGCGTCAAAACCCAGCAGTTGGCCACCGATCCCAAACTGGTCACCAAGTACCTGCTGGAAGAGAATCGACCCTTCTTGACCAAGCAGGACCTGCCGCTCTATGAGCCGATCGACTACGCCACCTGGACCATGGACGCTGGCGGTTCGCACCAACTGGGCCGATTTCGCGACGTACCTATTATCGCTTGGAAGCAAACTCTGGTGCCTGCGGACGGCACGGTCCTCGGTTGGTACCAAGACGGCAAGCCGGCTGTGATTGCCAAAACCCATGGCAAGGGGCGAGCTTACCTGTTTGGCTTCTTGCCGGGCCAAGCGTACTTGAAGAGCGGTCTGCCGATTGCCCCGCCTGACCGTGGTTCGACCAACGCGGCCAACGCACACCTGCTGCCGACCGGGATGAATGAGAACTTGCGCGACCGACTCGTCGACGACTTCCTCCCAACCACCTACGTTCGCCCGGTTGCCTGCAGCGCGCCATTGGTCGAATCGACCAGCATCGACACACCTGCGCAAGCTGGCAAACCGGCCAGACTGGCCGTGCCGCTGATGAACTACAGCGGCCGTGAGATTCCCCAGCTTTCCGTGCGAATCGAGGGAATCACCAAACCGAAGAGCGTCCGTAGCGTCAAGCATGCCAGGCTGACGGCCGTCGAGGTTGACGGAGGGGTCGTCATCACGTTGCCGCTCGACGTGGCCGACATGTTGTTGATTGACCGGTAGTCCAGAAAAAAATCCTTGGCGCGAATAATCAGGCGTTCGACGAGCGAATAGCCTTGACGGGACAGCCTGCGTTTCGCATGACTTTCGTCAACCAAGGAGGCAGCCATGTGGCTCAATTTGCTGCTGCGCGTGAGATCTGCGCCAACATTCGCCAGCACCTTGGCACTAGTCGCCATGTTGTTCGCTCTGCTAGACGGCAACTTGGCATTGGGCCAGCAGGTCCAGCGAGGTCGTGACCTGTTCGCTCATCGCTGGGAGCCCAATGACAAACTCAGCCCCAACGGGGATGGGCTCGGCCCCCTGTTCAACGGCAAGAGTTGCCGAGAGTGTCACTCTCAAGGGGGCCTGGGAGGTGGCGGTCCGGCGCAGAACAATGTTGACGTGATCAGCACCCAAGAGACGGGTCCTGCCAGCAATCTGCATCCAGGATTTGCCAGCGGCGCTACCAGTCTCGTACTGCACAAGTTCGGCACCATGCCGGAATACGAACGTTGGCGATACAGAGTGCTGGGGTTTAAGCCGAACGGCAGCCATGCTGCTCAAAAGCAACTTCGCATGCTCGCCGCGCTCGAACAACGCAAGAGACTCTCCAAGCCGGTCGTGGAGTACCAGAGCAACCACGTGCCAATGGTGCTGAGCCATCGCAATACGCCGGCGCTGTTTGGTGCTGGTTTGCTGGACGAGATCCCAGAAGAGGTCATCCGGGACCAGGGCCGCCGACTCTCCAAGCAGTTCCCTGCCGTCTCTGGCAGGTTGAGCGGGCGGTTCGGTTGGCGAGGGCACGTTGATTCGCTGGAAGAGTTTGTACTGGGTGCCTGCGCCAATGAAGTGGGGCTTCAGTTCGAGCGACACAAGCAGCCGCCCAACCCGTTTGCTCCGAAGCCGGTCGAAGGCAATGATCTGAGTCCGCAGCAAGCGGACGACTTGATCAAGTTCGTGGCGTCACTCCCGGCTCCGCGGCGTGTGACGCCCACGCACGCTCAGGCGGCCTTGGTGGTCCGCAACGGCCAGCAGTTGTTTCATACCGTCGGCTGTACCGCTTGCCACGTTGCGGATCTTGGCGACGTGCAAGATGTGTACAGCGACCTGTTGCTGCATGACATGGGTCCTGATCTGGCAGATCCCATGCCCGCCCGTGTCGAAGGCCAGACGATAACGCACGTCGCTGTCTACGGTGGGACTTTCCCTGTAGCGACTGATATCGTTCGTACCAACATCCGCCAAGAATGGAGGACGCCACCGCTCTGGGGCGTGGCCGAGTCAGCACCTTATTTGCATGACGGCAGAGCCGCGAATTTGGACGAAGCCATCCGGCTCCACGGTGGCGAAGCGAGCTTCTCCGCCCAGCGTTACATAGCGCTCGACGCCGGTTCTCAGTCCCGGATTGTGGCCTTCTTACAGACCATGCGCGCTCCGCGCTGATTGCTAGCCCAACACCGGGAACAACTGCTGCTTGGCTGCGTCGTCCAACGGGGTCGCGTACTCGCGCTGTGGGCCGTACGTTTCAATCAGCTTTTCGCGGTGCTTCTCTGCCACCGGAAGTTGCCGGTAGTGGGCTCTGTTTGAGATTGCTCACTACCAGCAAGACTCCTGCCGAAAAAGTGTGTGGTTCCCGAGTTGTTCGCTTGGCGATTCTGCTCAGATCTCGCAGTCGGCGGCCAATTGCCGGAGGTAATCGAGGGCGTCTTCCAGGTCCGAGGCTTCGACGCCCCGCTGACGTCCGGCGCTGTCGCACTCTGCCAACAGAATCAGGTCTTCGTAGCTTTCATGCTGCTGCAAACGCCGTCTGGCCCTGGAGCCGATGGTGCCATCGACCAGTTTGTGGCCAATCATGTGATGCTCAATCAGCCAGGCAGTCCGCTCAGAAATGGTATCGCCGAGCGCTTCGAGTCCCGCCTGAACGTGGTCGTGCGGATCAATGGCTTTGCCAATGTCGTGCAGTAGGGCGGCAGTCAGCAGTTCTTCATCGTACGGGTTTTGATCACAGGCCAGATCAAAGACTTGCAGGCTGTGGTACAACGCGTCCCCTTCGGGATGGTACTTGGGAGACTGCTTGACTCCTTCGAGCGGCAAGAGCAGCATCTCATACAGTTGGAAACGGTCCATCCGCGAGCCAGCCTCGGTGACCGCTTCGTCCAGATCCAGTTCGCGGTACTCACGTTCAATCAGCTCTTCGAGTTCCTGAACACTGGCCCGTTCGATTGGTTTGCCGGTGATGGAACTCTTGAACACGTAACTGAACAGGCGGGTTGCGTAGATGGTGAGTTCGACCGGAAACCGATCGGTGACGTGGATGTGGGTAAAGATGTGATCCTCGCCAGACTTGCGAACTCGCTTGCGTTCGACTTCGTAGCGGTAGCCTTCAAGTTCGAGACACGCTGCCACGGCCTCGATGCTGTCTGAGAAGACATGGATGTCAATGTCCGAACCCTTTCGCACATGACCTGTCAGCGTGCTCCCGATCAGACGGGGGCGGAATGTCGCCAGGTGCCGCATGATGCGAAGCCCTTCGATCCGCATGTCTCGCAGATCATCGGTGCGTGCGGAGCCTTCGTAGATTCGGGCGAACGTTTGAATCTGGTCCCGAATCTCACTGTTGCTCGGCAAATCTTGCGGTTTGAGCCAACCGCGGCAAATGCGACGGGCCGCCTTGAGTTTGGCCCGATAGTATTCCGACTCTTGCCGCAGGTACATCAGACGGGCAGCATCATGAGCGATCTGCTGCCGCAACTTCTCACTTCCCATAGAACAGGGGCGCCGATTTGATTGGAACGGGCACCATAGGTGGGTGCTGCCAATCGGCCCTGCAAGGCGGCGCGGGGCCACGAGGTACAAACTACAACAACGTTTCTAAGAACCGTCGAATGTACGCTGGACTAGGGACGAACGCTCGAGAGCGTGGTAGCAGCTCTCAAGTCGTAACAGCGCAGATCCGACTTCATCCGTAAGTATAGTCGACCATCGCACAATGCGGGAGAGCAACAGGCAAGCGGGCCGCTCTTGGCGATCTCGCGGTCATAGATCTTGGCAGCTTTCTCAAGGCCATCTGCCTGCTTTTCCAACTCGTCAATTCCCAACCGTTTGCGGTGATCTGCTTCGGGCGCGAGCAGCCCAGCTTGATCAAACTTGGCTTCGATCAAAGGGCGAAACTCCTTGGGATCTGCGGCGAACATCAGTAGCCCATCGTAGGCATAGAATACTTTTCCGTCACCCGCTACGAGCGATGTGTACTGCGGTTTGGCCAAATCCAGCAACGTGCTCCACTCGTCCTTGCCGGTCTTCAAATCGACACAAGCCAGGCGCTTCTCACCTTGCGCGTAGACGTAACCATTGAGTACGACGGGGCTGGAGCCCTTATCATTGATGCGCTGGTAAACCCAAGCCTGCTCTGCCTTTTCCGGCGAGATCTTGAAGCAACGCAGCCCCTTCTTACGACTGTTGCCGTAGGTGATCAGGTGGTCTCCCACCACCACAGGCGTGGCCAGTCCCGCCTGAGAATCAACGCGCCAGAGCTCTTTGCCGCTCTTGGGATCAACGCAAACAGTCTCGCTACCAGCCACATTCACAATCACGTAGCTGTGTCCGGCATGTTCCCAAACCACGGGGCTGTTGTGCGTGCCAGAAGTTTGCTGCACATCCCCTTGCCAAAGAATCTCGCCGGTCGAAGCGTCCAGGCCGAACAAGTGCCCACAGAGAGCCACGGCCGCGCCATCGGCGACGGCAAACGAACTCATCATGTATTCGTCACGGAACTCGCCAGGCAAGCGGGTCTTCCAGAGATCTGCACCAGTGGCCGCATCCAAACAGCGGGCAAACCTGCCTGCCCCCAGGATGTACAGCTTGCCGTCTACAATGGCGGGCGACCCGGACTGCAAGAACCGGCAGTAGAACGAAGGTTGTTCGTTCTTCCAAAGCAACTCTCCCGTGTCAGCCGAGAAACAATAGATCCGTTCGCGAAATTCAAAATACTTGCCGCGTGCCTGGTCCTCGTCTCGGCGGTTCTTCTCGTATTCTTCGTACTGGGCCGGCGTCATCCCTCCCCGTTTGTCAGCAGGTAGCCAGGGAAATTTTTTGGGTGGGACTTCGCCTTCAATGTTCTTGGTCTTCGAGTGGGCGAACAGATACACGCGGCCACCGGCCACAATCGGACTTCCCCAACCTCCGCTGAAGCCAGAAGGAACCTCCTCGCTGATCCACACCGGCTTCAAACCGCCCGGCGGCAGCGTACCGCGCAACTCAGGCGAGTTGGGATCGACGCCGGTGCGCTGCGGACCGCGCCACTGATTCCAATCTCGCGAAACCTCTTCTGCACTGCAATTCGCAGCACTGAACACCAGCAGGACCGCCACGATGACGCCGCGCGCCGTCTGGCCATGGCGTGTGAATACCAACGAACAATGCTTCTGTACGCTTCTCGTTCTCACGGGGAGGGCTCCAAGAAATTAAACGGAAGCCGGCCCAAGGCGGGGCGGCACGGCCACGCTCGTGCGCTACCCTCGGGGGCGCGGCGGGGCGAACTTGACTCTCTCGATCAGCTTGATGACGTTGTTTTCGGCGTCCACGTGTCCCGAGACTGAGGTGATGGCGTCCATCACGTGCATGTAGTGCAGGCCGTAGTCGCAATCGAGTTCGACTTCGATCGATTCCGCGAGCGAGCCGGGGCCGGTGTCATCGTTGATCATGGCCCGAACCTCGTTGTGCAGATCTTGGAAACTGGCCAGCCCTCGAGCTCCCATTTGGATTCCACTGAGGGACCCATCTGGCGCGGCGGTGAGTCGTATTCGAATGGGTGGATGCACATCTTCGACAGCTCCGCCTGGTGCGGCCAGCGGCATTTGGATGTTGAAGTCCCCTTCGACCGACATGATTGTGAACGTCATGATGAAGAAGATCAACAGCAGGAACACGATGTCAATCATCGCGGTCATGTCGAGTTCGATGACTTCAGCTACGGTTTGGTTGCGAACCTTCATCGTTGAGCCATCCCGCTTTGTGCTGCCCAGCGCGCAGCGTAAAGCATTTTGAGGGGAGTTGCCGGACCATTTCCTGAGAACAACACACGGTCAGCGCCAGAACCGCGAACTTGATCGTCTCGATCAGTTTGACGATGTTGTTACAAACCTTCGCCGGAATAGTCGTCTAGCCCCCCGCACGAACATTGAGTAATTCGACTTTACGGATGATAACCGTGCAACTCTTCTTGGTTTGCGGGGGGTGAGCATAAGGTAAATCCCGTGGCGGCCAAGATCTCCAACGTGAGATAGCGGCTCGTTCAGCAGCCTGCCAAGTTGCATTACCTGGAATACGTGCGATCACAAAAATGATCGGCTCTAAATCGTTTTCAATGAGTTCTCGAACCCATTGATGAACCGGCGATGTCCTTCCTTCGTGCGCTGCCTCGATGTGCCCTTCTAATCGAAGTTCGCGGCGTTTGTGAGTTTTCCCAATGTACCGAAGCGACTCGTCTCTCGGATCAAGCAGTCCATAAATGAGGTAGCGTCCTGGATTCGGTCTTACCAGATCCATTGTGCCATCTCTTGATTTAAGAGGATCTGTATACTAATCCATCAATCATTAGCGGCCTGAATCCTATCAATGGCACCTACCCTTGGGGGCGGGGTGGGGCGAACTTGATCTTCTCGATCAGCTTGACGATGTTGTTGTTGGCATCCACATACCCTGAGACCGACGTGATGGCGTCCACCACGTAGACGTAGTGCAGGCCGTAGTCGCAATCGAGTTCGACTTCGAACGATTCCGCGAGCGAGCCCGGTCCGGTGTCGTCTTTGATCATGGCCCGAACTTCGTTGTGCAGATCACCAAAACTGGCTAGCCCTCGATCTCCCATTTGGATTCCACTAAGGGTGCCGTCCGGGGCGGCGGTGAGCCGAACCCGAATGGGGGGCAGGAGATTTTCGTCAGGCGTGCCTTGAGAAGGCGCGGCCAGCGGCATCTTGATGTTGAAGTCCCCTTCCATGGAGACGATCTTGAACGTCATGATGAAGAAGATCAACAACTGGAACACGATGTCGATCATCGCGGTCATGTCCAGTTCGATCACTTCAGCCTTGGTTTTATTGCGAACCTTCATCGATCAGCCATCCCGTTCCTGCTGCACGGCGCGCAGCGCAAACTTTTCGAAGCCAGTTTCCTGACAGTGCTGGATGAGTTGTTGCACGGCTCCGGTTTTAGCTTGGGAGTCTGCGCGAATAATGATGGTGGCCCCCGAGGGAGACTTTCCTTGCCGTTGAAGCACGGACTTCTCGCGATTGAGCAGCACGGTGATCCCGCTGATCGGGACAATTTCCCCGGAGAACAACACGTTGTCATCTTCGGTGAGCTGCAACGTGATGGGGGACTCGAACGGCGCATCGGGAGGTTTGGCAAGCTCACTGTTGGGGAGCTTGATCCGGTCGTCCTGCTCGGCCTCGGTAAAGTTGATCAAGACCATGAAGAAGGCGATCAACTGAAACGTCATATCGATCATGGGGGTCATGTCCCCCTTGGCCGCTTCGGTAGAACTCTTGTCGTACTTCATTCGCGTGATCGCCTCGTTGCCGTCAATCCAGTGATTCGCTGCAGGTGAACTTGCCGACGCAATGCGAACTACTTCTTGGCGGACTTGGTGTCGAACCGGCTCATCAGATTCTCACTGAGGATCCCCACTTCCAAGACCAGTCGGGCAACCCGATTGCGGAGAATGCTGTAGGCGGCAATCGCGGGAATGGCAATCGCCAAACCAACCAGCGTCGTGAACAACGCCGTCGAAATACCTTCGGCCAACTCCGATGGCTTCGGCTGGGCGGTCGAACTGGCGATCACTTCGAACGCCGAAATCATCCCGAACACCGTCCCGAACAGCCCGACCATGGGGCTGACGGTACCAATGAGCGCCATGTAGCTGAGGCGGTGGTCGAGCTTCATGTTTTCTTCTTCGCCCACTTCCTGCATCGCTTCGATGGCTTTGGGATATCCGGCCGACAGCTTGGCCAGCCCTGCCGAAAGAACACGGCCAAGGAAGGACTCGTCCGTCTTGGCCAACTCGTACGCTTCTTGGTACTTCTTCTCGTTGAGGTGGGCTTCGAAACTTTCGAGAAGTTCGATCGGCACCACGTTGTCCCGTTTGGCTGAAAGCAAATTCATGACCAGTAAGGCCACAAACGAAAACGAGAGGGCCAGGAAGACCAGGGAGAAGAACGGCCCTAGGGCTTCGTACATCCAAACGAGCCGGCTTTTGTCCGGCTTGGCGGCGGCTGTGTCGTCAGCGCCGTCGTCTGCCGGAGCGGCAGCGGGTTCATCCGGCAATTCCGCCCCATCGTCCACAAACCCTTCTTCATCTTGGGCCGAGACCGAACCACCGTCGAGAGACAGAGCTGCGATGCCGCCCCACAAGACAAACAGGGAGGCAAAAACGAAGCCCGTCAAAAGCCACGAGGGCAGCCGCCGTGAGAACATGGTGGTCTCCTAGAACGTATTCAATTGGAACCGAGAAAGCGGGGGAAGACAGAACGCACTACACACACACAGATTGACCTACGACGAAGACCTGAGACGGCTGGGCCTCGAACCAATGCGAACTACTTCCGCCGGTTTCGTAAACCTGCTCCCGTTGGTCGCTCCTAGAAGCTGACTCACAGGCCAGCTTGTTCAAAGTTACTAGTCTAATTTGCCGCCCAGCCGCAGTAAAGCAGCCACCCTGAAGAACGTGACGCAGGTCGAGTCGCATTCTCGACACACGGTCTGTCACGCCGTGGGCACTTACCCTGACAAGCAGTTACTCTTTGCTCGCCCAGGGACTGCTGCTGTACCGCTCAGCCAGGAGCTTTTGGGCCTGAAGGCTGCGATCCGGTTTGCCAGCGGTTTTCCAGAGCGACGTTAAATTGTAAAGCGCTTCGGCATGGTATTGCGGGTACACGTAGTACAGCACATCCACATGCAGGAACGCCAGCAAGGCATCTTTGTCTTTTCCGCTCTTGCGATAGCAATTGCCCAGCGTCGTGTAGGCCACGGCATGCAGTTCGCTATTCTCAGGGTCGGCTTCGGCAATGACCTTTTGCAGCATCTCGATTCCACCCGCGGCATCGCCAGTCTGGGCCATGCAGGAAGCCTTACCGACGGTGGCTGCCAGGTTTTGGGCCTTGGCCGTAGGCGAATCATCCGAGGCGGTGGCATCCAAGCCCAATTGATACGCCTGTTGGGCTCCGGCGAAGTCGCCGGTCTTCTCCAAAACCCGGCCTCGCGCCACGGAACCTTGGGCTTTGACATCTGCCCAGGGAGCCCCTTCTAACTGCTTGTATTGTTCGATGGCTTTAGGGTTGTCGCCGATTGCCACGTACAAGTCGCCGAGCACCTGATTGGCTTCCAGAATGTGCCAACTTCCTTTGTGGGTGGTGACAAAGTCCACCATCAGCGGCCCCGCCTCGCGGAGCGCGGCGGCGTCGCCTGAGGCCATCGCCAAGCGTGCTTTCGCCAACGCTCGGTAGAACTCGATCTCCTGGCGAACTTCGATTCGTTCTGCCTTGGCGGGGTCCAGGGCATCATTCTCTAAGGTGCGAAGTCCCGCCTCGTAATTGCCGGCCAGAACCGCACCACGCAGCAGATTCAATTGCGGCGGCTCGCCGGTGAACCGGATGGTGCGAATCTCATTGACCGGAATATCCACCGGACCAGCGCCAGGCTTTTCGACGACAACCACAGTGGGGGAAACGGACTTGACGTCACCACTCGTGGTGGTCTTGCCAACCACCGAGTCCAAAGCCCAAGCCGAACTCATCGAACTTAAGGTAATGAGCAGCGCCAAGGCGAGTCGCGTGAAGTTCATGGATTTCTCTCAGCTATGAATAAAGGATTAAATGTTGGCTGGATGTTGATGCAGTTTCTAATAAAGCAGGACCTCGAACCAAGGTAGAACCAAGAAAGGGTGTTTCAGGTGCCGTATTCACTGGCCTGCAGATTCCTCGCAAGCGAGTGCATGGCAGCCAAACTAAAACTTGACTCAACGGGAACGAGGCCTCTCCTATCAAGGTGTCTAACGGCTACTTGCGGTTTGCGAACCTGAAGAGCCGCCGGCCAGGCCGTTGGCAGGTTCTTGCAACTGACGCTGGATCTTCTTGAGCAGCAGGTCAAACTTGGCATACCATTCTTCACCACCCATGTCTTTGCTGAGTCGCTGAGTGATCAGGATGTCACGCTTGGCCAGTTGCAGGGTTTCTGCCTTTTCTGTACCGGACTGAATGAAACCTTGTTCGTACCGGCAATCAGCCAGGTTGTATCGCGATTCGTAGAACACGTCTTTGTACTTGGTATTGCGTTGGACCATGCTGGCCAACCGTCCCCAACCCCAGATGATGTTCTGTCTCGTGCTGCGACTCTTGCGTCCGCCGAACATGGCGTAGCGGTAATAGTCCACCCCTTTTTTGACATCGCCACCGGCTGCCAGAGCTGCGGCCCACTCTTCGTAGGTGTAGGCGGCCTCGCGTTGGGCTTCGAGCATCTTGTTGTTAGCCATCAAGATCTTGGTCAAGATATCCTGAGCCGCGTCGTACTTCGCCATCCGTCGCAGACATTTTGCCTGTCTGATTTGAATGGCCAGCGCGCCCCCTTCAGGCACGTCCGATCGGGCGGCCAGTTTCTCGTAGGTATCGTAGGACTTTTGGTAGTACTCTTTGGCAGTCGCCGAGGCTGTTTGCCCTGTGTCGATGGCGGATCCCAAACGGTAGAACGTTTCGGCCACCCAGTTGAGCGAACTGAACGTATTGCCTTGAGAACTGCCTGCAATTCGATCCAAGAAGCCGGAGAAGGCTTTGACCAGAGTTGCGGCTTCGGCCTTTCGATTGGGATCCTTGCTGATCACCTCGACCTGCTGTTCCACATCTCGACCGAGCGAGATGTAGATCCGCGTCAGCTGCCGTTGGGCTTCTGCCTGATTCTGGCCTTGCCCTTTGACGAGTTCATCGAGCTTGCCCATCATCGTCTGAGCCGAATCCGTATCACTGACGCCCACGTAGGCCCTCAAGGCAGCCTTGTAGGCTTCTTGGGGGAAGTTGCCTTCGCGTGCCTGCGGCTTGCCTGCCTCGAGCAATGCCAGGGCACCACCTTCGGACTCGAGCGTATCCAGGGCCACCTGCGGCTTGCCGGCCACCAGGGCGATTTGAGCCAGCGACAACTCCGAGGCCAGCAGGGTGTAGTCCGCTTCGTTTTCTCCCAAGACTTCACGCATCCGGGTGATTCCGCGTTCCAGGGTCTCTTGAGCCTGAGCCAGAATCCGGTCGCGATCCGCTTGTTCCATCGGCGGTTCTCGCTGCGAAGAATTGAGATACGCTCCCCACAATGCTTGGCCTGCTTTGAGATCCGCCTGACCACGGCGAGGAGAGGTTTCAGGAATCTTGCTCAGGTATTCGGCCGCCTTCTCGAGGTTCTGCTCGCGAATGGCGATATCCCCCAAAATCATCCAGGCTTCGTCCGCTTCGGCTTCGCCGGGCCAGGTCTTGGTGATGTACTCGGCCACACCGACCATTCGCTCCGCATCGAACTGCCGATTGTCTTTGGTGGCTCCGTTGTACATTTGCAGGTAGCCGGCCAGGGCAATCTTGGCACTCTGTCGGGCTCCAGCTGACTTGGGATAGTGGTGCGCCAAGAATTCACCCATCACGGCCGAGTCATAGAACTCACCATTGATGTAGTACAGGTAGCAGAGGAAGTAGCGAACGACGTTGAGGTCATCCACTTCGGTCTCGTCATCCTTGAGCGCGCCAAAGACAGGCGAAACAGCCGCACGGCGTCTTCGCGGGCAAGAACCCGTTCCTTCTGAAAGTTGGGGATCTGGTCCGACTCGCCGGTGGTGGCCGCCAGGCGGATTCGGTTGTCCATCGCCTGCATGGCATCCAGAGACGCCTTGCCGGCGTCGCGAGCTTCGGCAAACGTTTGCGGCTCAGAATTCACGTCGCGGAACTTGGCCAGCAGTTCCTTGCCCTTCTTCTGAAACTCGCCTGGCGTCTCGGCCACAATCTTGGCCTGTTTGACAATGTCACTGGTCAGCGCTCTGGCATTCTTGGCATTCGGGTCCGCTTCCAACTGCTGGTTGAGTGCCGTGGCCGTGAAGTAGGTAATGGCCAGCCCTTCTGCCGTGTTTTGCTCGCCACCACGAGACTTTTCGATCCACAGTTGCCCTTGCTGGGCAGCATGCTCGTATTTCTTTTGTTCGTCCGAAGTCCAGATTTCGAGGGCCAGACGCAGCACCTTGGATTTCAACTGCCGGAATGCTTCCGGAGAATCTGGCTGAGCGAGAAGCTCGCCATAAATTCCCAAGGCACGCTGGTAGTCGCCCATCTCTTGCAGGCAGCGGGCTTGATACATACCGGCGTACAGTCCGGCGAGGCGTGTACGATACTTCTGGAACAGCTTCTCGTACTTGTTGGCCGAATTCTGCAGCTGTTCCTTATGCTCGGCGCTTCCTTCTTCGTAGCTCTTGGCAAATTCGTAGATGGACATGCCGCCGAAAAGCTGTGCTTGAATCAAGTCCGTCAACGCCTGACCGCGAGCGTTGTACTGCTCTTCGTCTTTCTTCTGATCAATGAACTTGGGGAAGGCGCTGTACTTGGACTCGAAGGCAATCTCGGCGTCTTCGAAGACCTTGATGGCAGACTGGAAGATTTCCTGGCTGTCGGCGAGTTGCTCAGCCGCTTGCTCTTTGGAGTTGGAAGTACGCTTGGACATTTCCAGCATAGCCCTCCCCCGTTCGATCAACACGTTACCGAGTTGGATCTTGGCGCTGGCCACCAGGGGATGCGTGGAGCTTGCGTTCGCAAATTCTTCGAACCTCGCCCTGGCTTTGTCGAGTTCTTTCATCCGCAAATCCAAATCGCGGATGGAGCGGCTGCTCTCCACGAGAGTCCGTCCCTGCTCGAACGGCACAATCTCTTTGGTCTCGGCAGGAATGAACGGATTGGTACGGAGAGACTCCAGGTACTCTTCCGCCATGTCGTACATCTCGCGTGAGCGCAAGCCGTCCAAGAACTTTTGGACCGGCTCTTCGGCGCTCGCGGGATGAGGGAAGCCCCCCCCGCAGAGACAGGCGGTAGCGAGCAAGAGACTCAAGAAATGGCGTCGCATCATGACCAAATTCGACATGACTCGTCGTTCCTCAGTTTTACGTTATCGCGTTATGTATGGTTGTCTTCGCGTGTCGGCGATCCGTTTATTTCGCAAACCCGCCAATTTTGCGGTAGCGAGGTTAAGAACCTCGAACCGATTTTGAGCTTCCGCTCGCGTGCAAGAACCAGCTCCACGTTCCCATCAACGCGCCGCCCAATCTACGATCTGGGGAAACCGGTTCCGATTAGCATCCAGCGCCACCAAACCAAACGGCCAGGAATCCAGCACATTCGAGGCAGGGCGAATCTGTCGAGAAGGCCACCGGTGTGGCCATGCTCATCTCGTGGAACAAACATCCTGGAAAAAACGTGAAAATTTACCGTGGAAATAACACTGTGGAAGTGGCAAACCGGACCGTCATCGGGACAACTTGACTGGCGGCGCGGCTTGTGTCTCTTTTCAGCCTATAAACATCCCAGCCAACTCGCAAGTTCTCCGGACCAGTTACGCGGACTAGTATTCGTGATTTGAGCCACGGAACAAGGCCCTTCCACGCAATTGACATAATCCGTCGTTCGAATCCCAGCCCCTAGCGTCAGCGAGAAAATGCAAGGGCCTGGCGTTCCGGATCATCTCCCTGTGCTAACCTGCTAACCCTGTCCTAACTCTGTGGGCAAACAGGGAATCGTGGTGCCAGGCGATTTTCCCGATGAGTACTTAACGTCGCTGCCGTCGGTGTGCGCGGGGATCCATGCCGGCATCCAGGAATTCAATCAACTCGGCAAATGCGGGAATCCCGTCAAGTGCCCCCTTCACCCGATTCGCGTGCTCGCGCACATCTCGCATAGTATCGACTTCGGCATAAGGGCTGTGACGCAAGACTTCCGCTGCCTCGGCAACGAGTGCAACAAATTGCAGAGGCCGCGGGGACTCCGAAGCTTTGGCCGCAAAACTTCCCCGGTCCAGCTTCACCGAACGCTTCTGGACACGACCGGCTCGGTTGCGCCAGGTGAGCTCAACTTCTGCAACCATATCCCGCGCTCGAGGTTTCTTCTCTTCCTCGTGCCATTCGAGTTCGTAAAGCACCGTACTCACCTGACCGGCTCGCAAACGGCTGATCACTTCCGCTGGTGCGGCGGTATTGGGTGAAGTGGCCAGAAAACTGGACTGCTCGTGGCCAATCAACCGATAGGCTGCCACGAGTGCTGGATTGAACTTGACCGAACATACGGCTTCGCTCCCGATGACTGGCGACTCGCCCGTCAAAGCCTCACGCACCGCGGCGTGAATGTCCAAGGCAGCGGATGCCGGCGCGTACACGCCTGCGGCCTGCTCTGCCATTTGGGCCAAACTGGCACTTCCTGCCGCGTCTTGTTTCGCCAAACTCGGCAACGTGAGGTCAATCAGAGAAACCTGGACTCCCAGCGCATGGGCTTGTTGCCAACCTTGCTCGAGCCGGTATCGCGTGGCGAAATCGAAAAACTCTGGCTGATCACCGATCAGCAAAAGCTGCGTGACGGGGGGAGCCTTACGGCCTGGGGTTTCCACCGAGGCGGCCAGTCGGGCGTGTGCCTTGGCGATGGCCACGCCAGCCTCGATCCCCGCTGCCAGGCGTGTTCCGCCGGAGGGTTCCAGCGAAGCCAGGGCTGCCTCGAGCGCGCCACGATCGGCACGTCGGGCGTTCTCAACCAGCACCTGGGTCGTCTCGCCTGCGGCCAGCAGGGTCCAGGTTTCGTCAGGGCTGAAATCGTCGAGATACTGAGCCAGCGCTCGACGAACCGTGGCCATTCGCCCATTGCGGCGCATGCTGTTGGAGACATCGAGAACCAGAACCAGATGCCGGGGTGGAGCCGCTGCCGTTGCTTGTTGTTGGGACTCAGCACCCACGCGGATGCCGACTTGGAGCAACTCATGGCCAGGACGATACGGTGAAGGGCCTCCGTAGCCGTGCAAGCCAACCTGGCCTGGCGAAACCGCCGGATAACCATAATCGAACGCCGCTAAGTACTCTTCTTTGCGAACCGTCCCGGCCGGAGGAAGTTCCCCATCTTCGAGATATCGCCAGGCAAGATCATAGCTGGCCCGATCAATATCCACAGGCACTCGGCTCATTGCCAGTTCGCTGGGCGAAGTGCTGGTGAGCCGAATGAACGGATGCTCGTCATGGCGGAGGAAGAATTTCCAGTCAAATCCGTCCTGTTGCGGAGGAGCCACACCACCGCCGCGATGCCAGGGCAGGCGATGCAGTTGCAATTGCCCATCTCCCACATCCCAGGCCTTGCCAACGGCCGGCCTGGCAAATGTTCGCTGCATCCAGTCTGGTCCGGACTCGTTGAGCCGGGCAAGTTCGGCAGTTGGTCGTGCCAAAATCCCTGGCGGCTTTCCAGCCGGAGACGGTTCGTGTGGCAGTGGCAACCGACGCCAAGAGGCCGCGAAAAGGTCGTCTCGAGGGTGTTCTTCGTCCAGGTTCGGAGCGTCAATCTCCGGTATCGAAAACACCACCGAGGCTGTGGTGGGGGACCAACCGGGGACCGCATCCAGCTCAAACAACGCTGGCTCGGTGACGGTGAGCAATTCTGTCGACCGGTCCGGCAGCAGCGAGGCCACGGCGAACTCCGTGGACCGGTTCCCCAATGCCAACAGGAAGAACATCATGGCTGCCGCGTACGAAAAGCAAACGGCCACCGTCAGCGAGGCGGACCAAGCATGCTTGTACCAGCCAACTTGCGGCCGGCGACTCAGCGAGTTGAGTCGCTGGGTCAAGTAGTCAGGCAGCGGAACGTTCCGCAAAACGGCGTCGAGTTGGTCATCCGTCCAGTCGGCCGCACTCGCAGCAGGAGGCGGGAGCTCAGGCGGTTCGCCAATTGCCGCTGATATCGAAGCCGCGAACTGCGGGCGTGTTTGCTCTGCCGTATCCGAAAACTCCTGCCAACCTTGCTGCTGGAACCACTGCCCAAGCGAATCGGGAACCGCAACGTCCCGCAGTCGGGCGTCGAGCGATTCTTCGAAGGATTCTGGTGGCTTGGGCATTGCTAATGGTGTTCAAATGTAGAACAGTTGTCTCAACGGTTCATGAGCTAAGTAAAACGCTTCGGGCGCATCTACGGGTGAAACAGCTGCTCTTTTCTGGTTTTATGAACAGTTGGGACAACGGTTCTACATTTTAGTTCTTTTGACTTTTGGTTTCGGTGGCTTGCTGCTCTTCGATGACAAAATCTCGCAATCGCTTCCTCGCTCGGGAGACTCGCGACAGCACGGTCCCAATCGGAATTCCTAGTTCGTCAGCGGCTTCTTGGTGAGTTAGTTCTCCCACGACAACCAATAACAGGGTTTCCCGCAATTCGGTAGGCAAGCGAGCTAGAGCCCGCTGCATTTCGTCGGTATACCCAGTCTGGTGAAGTTGGATGTCATGCGTTTCAACGGCGGGCATCTCGGCCGCATCCATGACCTGAGGAGATTTACCCCGCCGCCACCGATCGACCACGCGGCGGCGGAGGATGCTGATCAACCATGCCCTGGGGCTCCTGCCCGGTTGGTACGTGTGTCGGCTCCGCCAGGCAGAGCGAAAGGCCTCTTGAACCACATCTTCAGCCTCATGCCGGTCACCCAGCAAACGGTATGCAGTGCGGTACAAGATTGCGCCATGCTCTGAGACCATTTCGTTAAATACGGTCTCCGAGAGCGCCAAGGTCTTTGACTCCTTTAGCTCGTACTCCAGATGCGTAGGCTGGGCGAGCCACGGATTCCTCACCCGCTGAGGTGTGGACCCCCAAGCCGGCGAGAACTCGAAAAGCCGATGCCCTGCCGATTCATTCGATAGCTGGGGGGCCGATTATTCCCCTTTTCGACAAGTCTTTGGGGAATTATCGCCGCTAGCAGCCGCTGTGGCCAGAGAAAAACGGCGGTCGAGGGACCAGCGCGTTCGCCTCCTCGACAGTCTGACGCCTGGAGCCAGTCTGTGGTACAACAGGCCAGCGGAGTGCTGCAAACTCGCGAGTCGTTTGAACATGGGTCGTTTATTTTCATCCGTCAGGTGCCAGCCGTGCCCTGCTAGAAAGCGAATGTCGTCGGCATGGACGATGTCTTGATACTCGGCGGCGGGGTCATCGGCCTCTCGCTGGCTTACGAACTTTCGCAATCTGGCATGCGCGTCCGCGTGCTGGATCGGGCGATGCCAGGGCAAGAAGCCAGTTGGGCGGGGGCAGGCATCCTGGTCGCTCCGGCCAGAGCCGCCACCACGCCATTTGCCCAACTCAGTACCTTAAGTTATGACCGCCATCTCGCTTGGGCAGCACAGTTGCGCGAAGAGACAGGCATCGACAATGGGCTGCAGATCTGCGGCGGCGTTTATGTTGCTCGCGGTCCCAAGGCCACGGCAGAGCTTCACCAGCTTCAGGCCCTGTGGCAGCAAGAAGGAACCGTCTGCGAGCGTCTCGATCCGGCCTCGGCCCTGGATTGCCTGCCTGGCCTAAGAGAACATGCGAGCAAAACGGACGTGCGTGGAGTTCTGCACACCCCTCAAGAAGGGCAGATTCGCAACCCTCGCCATCTCAAGGCGTTGCTCACCGCTTGCCAATCGCGCGGAGTCACGGTTGAGCCTTGTGTTGCGGCCGAACAGATTCGCTGGCATGGCCAACAGGTGCAGGGGGTAGAAACTCCCCTCGGCTTACGCCAAGCGGGGCAGTATGTGATTTGCGGTGGTGCCTGGAGTCGTTCGCTCATGCAGCAGGTCAACGTGCAGGTTCCCATCTACCCTGTTCGCGGTCAGATGGCACTGCTGCAGACCAACGGTCCGGCCCAACTCAAGCAGATTGTCAACGAGGGGGCTCGATACCTTGTGCCGAGGACCGATGGCCGAGTGTTGGTCGGTTCGACGGAAGAACAGGTTGGGTTTGATAAACGAACCACCGCCGCTGCTATCAGCGGACTGCTAGCCTTGGCGGTGGAGCTTGTACCAGCGCTCGCTTCGGCCCACCTTGAGCGAAGTTGGTCTGGCCTCCGCCCTGGCACACCGGACCGCCTGCCCTACGTTGGTCGCGTGGAAGGACTGGAGAACCTGTGGATGGCGGCAGGTCACTTTCGCAACGGCTTGCAACTTTCGACCGGCACCGCTTTGGTGCTGAGTTCGCTGATCTGCGGCGAACCCACTTCGCTGGATATCGGTGCTTTCGCCCTCAACCGTACCCTGCCTGCATAGCAGGCAGTTTGTTGAGTCCGCTGCCGCCAGGAGAGCAACACTGGAGTGCAGACCTCTGCACTGGCTGTGATACTGACGCGATTGGCGAATATGGGTCGAAGTGGATGACCTTGCCGGTTTTTCCGATTATCCGGATTCGTTGAAGTTTACCGCCTACGTCGACGATAACGATTCTGCTGATTGAAGCGTCAGCCTATGGGCATGGATGCACAATGGTCAACGCGCTCCCAGGAGCCGCAGAATGCGACGCAGGAATTCTATGAGCCGGCAAATTCGCACTACTTGGTCAATCTTGATGTCATGTTTGGTCTTAATGACCGGATGTCATCCATCGTCCCGTTTCTACTTCTTTGAGGATGGGGATCTGTCTCACTACAAGGATGTAGCGACAGACATCGAAGCCCCGGACACGGACTTCTGTTCGCTCGAGGAGGTGAAGTACGCCCAGCGTCCATTCACGCTGGAGGACTTTGACCGGAGCGAGTTCTGGAACGTCTCGCTGGAAGAGGTGATGCACATCACCTTGGCCAACGCCAAGACCATTCGGCGGCTCGGTCTGCTGCCGACGCCGGGTCAGGCTCAGTCCATTGTGCAGACTCGACCAGAAACCATTTCCCGAGCGGGTTCGGCAGCCGTGGGTACGGTGTATGACCCGGCGATTCAAGAGTCCAACGTGACCACCAACAACTTTGGCAGTCAGGGTGTCGAGTCGGCTTTGGCCAGCTTTGATGCTCAACTGAGTGCCAGCATGTTGTGGGAACGCAATGAGCGTCCGGTGAATGTCGGCGGCATTGGTAACGCAATTTTCGCTCGTAACTTTGAACAGGACCGCGCTACCTGGCAGGCTCAGGTGAGCAAGTTCACTGGGGTTGGTAGCCAATTCTTCGCTCGCAACAACGTTGCTTATGACAGCAACAACAACCCCACGCGGGCTGTCCCGAGTGACTACCAGGTGGACTTCGAAGCCGGATTCAGCCAACCGTTGCTGCAAGGTGCCGGTGCCCTGTTCACCAGAATCAACGGTCCCAGCGACGCCAACCGTACGAGTCTTGGCTCGAATCGTGGTGTTGCCATCGCTCGTATCAATCAAGACATCGCATTGACGCAGTTCGAAGAAAACGTGCGAGACATGGTCACCGACGTCGAAACCGCCTACTGGGCCCTGTGGTTCAGCTACCGGCAGTTGGATGCCAACCGGACTGGTCGCGATAGTGCCTTGCAGAACTGGCGACAGGTCGAAGCTCTCCGCAAAGTGGGAGCCAAGGGAGGCGAAGCGGTCAAAGAGGCTCAGGCACGCAGCGAATACTACCGATTCCGCGGCCAGGTGGAGCAATCGCTTCGAGATCTCTACCGGACCGAAGCCCGAGTGCGTTATCTGATGGGGTTGGCTTCGACCGACGGCCGGCTGATTCGACCTTCGGACGAACCCACCACGGCCAAGGTAGACTTCGACTGGTACGACATCCACGAAGAAGCCCTGGCCCGCAGCGTGGATCTACGCAGCCAGAAGTGGCGAATTCAGCAACGCGAACTGGAACTCATTGCCGCTCGCAACTGGTTGCTCCCGCGTTTGGACGCCACGGGTACCTATCGCTGGCTGGGTGGTGGTGACACGCTCATCAGCCAGGGCCGCGGAGTTCCTCCGTACGAAGGAAGTAACGCCTTTGCCACACTCACCAGCGGCGACTATCAAGAGTGGCAGATGGGTTTGAACTTCAGCATGCCACTGGGATTCCGCCGCGAACTGGCCGGAGTCCGCAACGCTCAACTGCAACTCGCTCGCGAACGGGCCATCTTGCAAGACACCGAACTCGAAGTCTCGCATCAAGTGGCCGAAGCTCTGCGGAATCTGGAATTCAACTACCACCTGGCTGAAACACGCTTCAACAATTGGGTCTCGACCTCGCACGAAGTCGAAGCGGTCAACGCCGCCTACCTTGCTGGTTCCAACGTGACTTACAATGACTTGCTCGCCGCCTACGCTCGTCGGGCGGACGCTGAGAGTGCCTACTACTCGGCCCTGCTGGACTACAACCTGTCCATCACTGCCGTACACCTTCGCAAGGGATCGTTGCTCGAATACAATGGAATCTTCTTGGCTGAAGGGCCCTGGCCTTGCAAAGCCTACCAGGACGCCAAGATCCGAGCACGTGAGCGGGATGCCGCGGCGTACATTGACTACGGCTTCACACGGCCAAGCGTCTTTAGCCGTGGCCCGTTCCCGCAGTTCTTCGGTCCTGGGACCACCGGTCAGCCAGGGCAAGATGGATTGGAAGCGGAACAGGTTCCGCCGCCGAAGAAGGATCGGGACAACAATCCTCCCTCGGTGTTGGACCAAGAGCCTGCCCCGATGCCACCCATGTCGAATGAAAATGACAAGCCCATCTCGGCACCCTACGATTCATCTGCCAAGAACATGCCTGTCGGCGGAAATTCGCGGCAGGCGACAACTCCGATGACACCACAGAATCACCTGGCGAGAGCCAGTGCGAGAGGGGCAACGACAAGTGAAACTCGATCGCCTGCAGCGACTGCTCCAACTCGTCAACTTGCTGCAAGGCAGTAAGGGCTACAATGTGGAATCTCTGGCGGTGGAGTGCGAGGTCCACCGCCGGACGATCTTTCGCGACCTCGACACGCTTCGCCAGGCGGGCATCCCACTCCTCTTCGATGAGTCCCGCCAACGGTATCATGTGCCCACCACGCACTTCTTGCCGCCAACCAACTTCACCACCGAAGAAGCCCTGGCACTGTTGGTCCTTTGCTACCAGCTAGGGGATCAGGGGCAGATCCCCTTCTCGGCTCCTGCCTGCTCCGCGGCACTCAAGCTGGAGAGCAATCTCCCACCCCGCCTGAGAGAGCAATTGCGGGCAATGACTCAGGCCATGACAATTCAGCTCGAACCTCGCAATGCGTTGAACGGCCAGTTGCAGGTGTTTCAAACCGTTCGCAACGCCATCGCGCAGCGAACCTCGGTCCGCATTGAATACGAGAGCTTTGCAGAATCGAAACAGCTAGGCACACGCCTGAACCCTTACCAGTTGCTGTTCAGTCGGCGGAGTTGGTACGTGATTGGGCGCTCGTCCGTCCACCGCTCGACCCGCACATTCAATGTCGGCCGGATTCGCATGGCCACGGCGTTGGAAGAAACCTTTCGAGTGCCGCGGGGGTTTAGCATCGAACGCTACCTGGGCAATGCCTGGCACCTGGTCCCCGAGTCTGGACCAGATCAACAAGTGACCGTGCGGTTTCGTCCGCTGGTTGCCCGCAACGTGGAAGAGGTTGCCTGGCACAAGACCCAGCAGACCACGCTGAATGCCGATGGCACGCTGGATTTCAGCGTCACCGTCTCAGGGCTGGGCGAAATCTCTTGGTGGATCTTGGGCTATGGGGATCAGGCAGAAGTGCTGGGTCCGCCGGAACTTCGCGACATGATTCGCGCCCGAGCCCAGAGACTGGTTGCCGTTTACCAGGCTCCACCCTGACACAGGCGAGTCTGCTTCGATATGATGTCAGGCACCGTTGGGTTTTCGTCGATCAGGCTTACCGTTGAATGGGCGCTCGGCCTGGACGCCTGCACTCACCCCCTTGTTCTTCTCACGGTTCGGTATGTTCTTTTCCTTTGACGGCATTGATGGGGCAGGCAAGAGTTCTCAGATTGACCGGCTTGTGGCCTGGCTGCAGCAGCGCGGACTGTCTGTGGAGGTTTGTCGCGACCCTGGCAGCACGCCGCTGGGGGAGCAACTTCGCCGACTGTTGCTCGACCGGGACGGCCCACAAATTGATGCGATGGCCGAGATGCTGCTCTACATGGCCGCCAGGGCCCAGTTGGTCGAAAGTGTCATTCGACCTGCCTTAGCTGCAGGGAAAGCGGTGGTGACCGATCGGTTCTTGTTGGCCAACGTGGTGTATCAGGGACACGCCGGAGGGGATCACACCTCCTGCGATTTGGAAGGTGGGACAAATCGCCACGGCCGGAATCGAACCGGACCTGACGTTCTTGCTCGACATCACCCCTGAGGTGGCCGCGACTCGTTTGAATCGCACGTTGGATCGAATCGAAGACCGAGGGGATGCATTCCGCCAACGACTTAGGGCTGGCTATTTGGCCGAAGCAAGCCGGATGCCGAATCGGATTGTCGTAATCGACGCCTCCCAAGACATGGACGCCATCCATGCCGATGTGATCGACGCCGCAGCCAAAGTCCTTGCTTAACAACAAACCCTGTTTGACCGGCCCATCCCATTCCGGCGTCGCGGCAGGGGCATTGGCAACTTGTTGCCAGTGTTTTCGTTCGCTACGATTTTCCCTGGAACGGTTGGCCAGATGCGCTGCTTCTTGGTTAAAAGCAAGCACCAACAACCGAAGCTCCACAAATGCCTCTTATCAACCCAGGTTGACGAGCAACCTTGGCCACCTTGCGTTGTAGCGGTATTGCACGTGATCGCGACGACCATTTCTATGCGAGAAGATACTGAACATGGACTCCGTAGACAAAATGCGCGACGCTTTGCGTTCCGGCAACATCGAGGAAGCTCGCAGCCTTCTCGAGCAGCATTCAAACTTAATGGCGGAGGGAGGCAGGTGGCTTTACGATGCCGCAGAGAGACGCAATCTTCCGATGGTCCAGATGTTGATTGGGGTTGGAATCGGAGCGGATGATCCAAATTACGACGCGTCTACCCCACTATCCGCTGCGGCCAAGATTGGGGACCTTTCCATTGCGCGATACCTGTTGGAACAGGGCGCAAATGTCAATTACCTTGGCCGCGGTCTAGGGTGTCCTCTAGATGCGGCGGCGACGTACGGTCACTTCAAGATGGTTCAGTTCTTGTTAGAGCAGGGAGCTACCGTCAACATTGGCGGCGGGGAGTATTGTACTCCTTTGGCGGCGGCGGCAACTTTTGGTCACTTGGATATTGTTCGCATGTTGCTTGAACGTGGCGCGGACCCGCACGTCCTTTACGGCACCATGGAGTTTGGCGACCCGCCGAGAAACGCCCTGTTTCAGGCAGTTGCATTTGGGCATCATGAGATTGCAGCAATGTTGCGTGAACATGGTGCAACGATGCCGCCAGGATCTGAAGAGATCTGGCCAGAGAGCGTGCTGGGACATGTTGAAAAGCATCTCGGGAAGCCAGACGAATTGGCACTGCATCAGGTTGTGCCAGGCGTTCCGCCGATCACGGTACACACCGTGCAACTGGATTGGTGCGTTGCCCTGGTTACCGACGGAATGTCCGCCCGCCCGATGACCGTTCCGGATGGAGTGGATGAATATCGCTTTGCTGAACTGGTGATCTATTTGCCCAAGGATTGGCCGCTTGGGAAAGAGGCGTTACGAGATCTGAACAACTTTTGGCCGATCGAGTGGCTATTGCGCATTGGGCACTATCCGCACGACAACGACACCTGGCTCGGCGGTTCCGCAACGGTCATTTCCAACGACGAGCCTCCCCTCCCCCTCGCTGAGAACACCAAACAGAGCTGCCTCCTAGCCATTACTGAGGAAAGCGAATTTGGTTGCTTTCAGTTGAACAACGGGCGGATCGTCAATTTCTACACGCTGTTCCCGCTCTACACCGAGGAACGCGATCTGGAAAAGCAACACGGTATCGCTCACATCCTTGAGCTCTTTGAGAAGCACCGGATTGGCAGGGCCGTGGATCTAGCGCGGCCCAACGTTGTCCATTAATCTAAATGCTGAATCTACGTGAGCGATACAAGTCTGGTACATTCGGGGCCGCGCGGTCGACGGCGTTTGGTGCCACTGGCAAACAAACTTACCGACAGGATTTATGAACCGCCATGAGGATCGATAAAATCGTCGAGTACTACCGGAAAGGAACAATTATTAAGGAGGAGATGTTTTTTGCCATTGTAGAGAACTTAGATCCCGCTGATCCGCTCGAATCTGTCGGTCTTTGACGGACGACGAGGTGTCGGAGTTTGTTGAATGGATTACTCCGCTGGCGGAGGGCAAGCACAACTACATCTCTTCAGCGGTCGGGGGATTGAAGTACTCGAATTCAGATGCGGAACGAATGAGAAAGTGGCTCTTGTGCTACAGAAGTAGCTTGTAATGAACCTCACATTCTGACACTGCCGGCCGTGCTTCTTGGCCGTTCCCGCTGGAACATGGGCACCGACTTCTGACGTGTCTCGCGCTAGTGCTGCGTCAACGCTTAAGTTTCGTGTTGAGATTTACGTGCGGTCAAAACACTGGCAGACAAAAGCTGCCAGTGTCACCCTAATTTACAAATGTGTCACGGTGCACTAGTCCAGATAGCCCAAGTCTCGCAGGCGTGCTTCGACCAACTGCTGCTGCTGATCCGAAAGCTGCGGATCGGCCGCGCCTGGGGCATGTGTGGGAAGCTGGCTGGTTGTCCGTGCGGCAGTTGGCCTTGTATCCGCGGATGCCGGAACCGGGGTGCGTTCACGCAGCAAACTCACGCCACGCATCGGCGAGTTGGGGCGAATTCCTAGCATGTGGCAGATGGTGGGAGCCACGTCGCGCAGATGCACGCTCTCTTGCGGCGCAACGCCTACGGAGGTTGGCAGATTCGCGAACAGCAGCATTCCATCTCGACGGTGAGTACCGGTGAGGCGAGGATCGTCGAGCATCAGCTCGGAATCTTGCCCTAGACGAGAGCGTTTGAAAGCCTGCGGCGGGTATACCCAGAACATCTGGCCACCCTTGTTCCACGGGATCCTTGCCGAACCGTTCGGCCGTGGAGAAGACCTCATCGAACAAAGGAATGCCCAATTGTGGATGCATGGCTTGACGCAAACAGGCCATGCTGTCAGCGAGTGCCTGATCTCGGGCGGCGGGCGAAGTCAGCATGGCTCCCAATCCGCCGGTTCCCATTCTGCCTGGAGTGTTCAAGTAGATCATGGCTGCCAGGTCACCATGCAGCGAAACGGCCTGACTCCGTCGCCAGTCAATGGGAAGCATGGCTGCCAGCGGGCGACGCACCGAGGCACTACTGCTGCCGCGACGGCGGCGCTTCCAGATCCAGCGGCGCATCTTCCATAGGCTGCGATCAATACGGAACCCCAGCCCCCGGTTGCTGCCCAGCTTGAGCAAGTCGGCATCCATCAGCAGTTGTGGCACGTTGATCTTCTGGCGGAAATCACCAAACCCATGATCGCTGACCAAGATCACGGTCGCCCCGCGCCGCTCAGCCAATTCGAGCAGACGCCCCAACTCGGCGTCGAGTGCCGCGTAGGTGCTTCGCACCTGATGGACCCAATCGGCAGGTGCCGGCATGGCGGTAACTGCCGGATCAAGCTCGCCAGAGACGTTGGTTGAAGGCAACCCTAGCAAGTGCCAACAGCGGTGTTGCAGGGAATCCAAAGTTTGCATCTGGACCACCATCAACCGCCAGTCGAGCAGGCGGTCGGCCGCCAGTGCGGCATCGGTCCGGCTACGATACGCCCTAATGGTTTGCGAAACGCCGGAGTGCAAAGCTTCGGCAGTTTCAGGAGCCTGCTTCCAAACGGTCTTGAGAGGGTAAGGGGTTTTGTTGGCTTTCAACTCTGCGGCAAACTCGGGATAGGGAGCCAGGACCGATTGCGCCGAAGGGCTATCGAATCCGCCAACAATCAGCGAGCCTGATCTGGGGTTGGCAGGGTAGGTCATCGGCAGGTTGATGGAGATGGCCCCCTCACCGGCATCGGCCAGCAGGTCGAAGAGCGTTGGCACAGCGATTCGCCCAGCGTGGTTCAGGCAGAGTTCGCCATGGGTGTGATCGAGGTGGCGAAAGTCCCAGATGCCATGATCCTGCGGATCGCACCCGGTCTGAAACGTGGTCCAGGCCACCGGTGTGATGAACGGGAGCGTCGATTGCACGGGGCCAACTGCCGAGGTCTGCAGCAGGCTGGCCAAACGGGGCATGACCCCTTCTTCGGCCAGCGGTAGCAGCACATCGAGCGTGGCACCGTCCAGTCCCACCACCATCACGCGCTCGCATGACCGGGAGTTCACCAGGGAACGGCTGCCTGAAGGGGTTGGGTCCGAGTGCATGTTCGCTTCCCTGTGTGACCGCTGTAACGTGAGTCAAATTGTTGGGACCAACGCTAAAACTTGACGACTTCTGTCCTATAAGATGTCTCTACAAGCGAGGGCATGGCATCCAAAGAATCTATGGCTATCCCAACCTGCTGAGGCGTGACGACGCGAACTTGCTTCCGCCGGCCAGCGTGGGCCAGGGGGTATGTTGCGGCGGAACATCAAAGACAAAACGAGCCTGGTGATATTCGTGCTGCCTGCGCCGTTCCCCTTTGCCCCGTGTCCAACCCAACAGCTTTTGCCGCCACTGTCGGCTGCGCGGCACCGATGCCTGTGCGTGCTGGAGCCAGCTCTGAAATCCGTCAATGAACGCGCCGGCTGCGGGTGCGAAATCCGTGGGGACAGGTGACTTCAGACCAATCGCGAACACCGTGTGCGGGTAGCTCTCGACTCCTTGCGAACCGACCAAGACCGACCCCAACGGAGAGAGCAAACGGGCGAGGCAGCTAGGGGTCAGACGCCAGTAGTCGCTGGGGTAATCATGAATCTTGAAATCCATGGGCACGCTCACCAGCAGGGCACCGCCGGGAGCCAGGACACGAACCATTTCGGACACGGCCCGCTCGACATGAAACACATGCTCGAGCGTATCGACGCAGACAATGGCCGCCGCAGAGTCATCTGGGATCCGCAGGTTGGCCAGGTCTTCAATCCGATCCACACCCGGCCCTGGCCGCAAGTCGCAACCAATGTACTGCTGACCGGGGAAGCACGGCCGGAGGTCCGCAAAGGTTCCTTGCCCTTCGACCAGGTACGAGCCGAACTCGTACACGGGACCTTGGAGATGAAACGCCCTGGCAGCCTGGGCGACAAACGCTTTCACGTTCTCACGCATGTTTGATGACTCAATCGATTCGACGTCTTTAGTGAGTTGTCCAAAGTCGCTTCCCCTCAGGCGGGAGCGCTTCCCATCGTTAGTTGGCCATTCGGCCGGTTCCCTGCAATGCGAATCGCTGGGGATGCCAGCGATAGACCAGCACAGCCTCACGGTTCTGGTCGGTGGTTTCGAACACGGCAATTTGCTCCGCTCCGCGGCTCAGCAAGACTTGCAATGTTTGGCTCCGGCTGCTGCCGTACTCCAGTTCCCTGCGCTCGACGATTACATAACTCAGCTCGGGATCTGCCAAAGCATGTCGGGCTTGATCGAAATCGTAGGTTCGCCGCTGGGCGAGATGTCCGGCCCAACCGCGAGTATCCAGCACGGCCCCTGCTGGCGCGTGGCACAGCCAACTGCCGGCCCTTTGATGGTTGGCTCGGCTACTGTGCAGCGGCGACAACGTTCGCGGCAGGCAGGCGAGCATCAACACGCCCACCATGGCGACCGCCGTGCCGGTTTGCAGAGCCTGCCGTCTGGGTAGCGAAACGAGACCCAACAGGGCCGGCGACTGGCAAGTTCGCTCAGCTAGCCAGATGGCCCCCTGTCCTGCCCAACCGACTCCCAATAACACCAGCGGCAGCAAATGCCGCTCGGAGAGATAACCCTTTTGCACGGCGGCCGCATACACGGCACACAGATACAAGAGGACGAACACCATCGCCACGCGGTGGACCGGGCGGCGGTTCCAATGCCGGGTACTCCAGACACCTAGCAGCAGCGGCAAACCCACTCCCCAGCGAAACAGGTGCAAGAGGTCTTCGCTCAATTTGCCACCGGCAGCCAACGCGCCTTCGAAGCGCTTGCTGATGGAATATTCTTTCTTGGCGAAATCCATTCTAGCGCCGCTGGGGAGTCGCCAGCGAGACCGCTTCCGTTTGGTGCGTTTTTTCACAGGAGCCGTCGAAGCACGAGCAGCCGCTGGGGAATTCTCTTGGGTGTCGTCCGACTCGGCGAATTCTTCTTGCCCTAGCATGGCAGCAGCGGCGGTGCGCAGACTGCCTGGATTGCAGATGGAAAGATAAGGTAACCAAACCACCGCGAAGGCCGCGGCCCAGGTCAACGTCGAGATGGCGTGCTGTTGCCAAGAGGTCCGCCACGCGGAGCGAATCTGAATCGCGATCAGGCTGACAGGCCAAAGAGCCAGCAGCACCAACGCTTCTTCGCGCACCAACACAGCCAGCGCCAGACAAAAACCACACAGCAAGGCCCACCCCAACTGCCTGCCGGCGGGCTGTGTGTACACCCGGCCGGCATCACGACAGACGGTGTCGGAGTTGGCGTCCGAGCCAGGTTGTTTCCAGTAGAAGATCTGAGCCATTAGGGCCGTGGCGAACAGCAAGAGGTGCAGGCTGTCACTGAGCCCATCGGCTCCGAGTCGGGCGACATGACTCATCACCGCAAACAGCAGGCAGCCAGCGCAAGCCGCCCGCCGAGAAAGTAGGCATTCGATCAAAAAGAACAGCGGCAAGATCGCCAGCACCGTAGGCACCGCGGCCGCAATTTGGGCACTTTCGAACCAGTTGGGCTGGCCGGGACAGTAACGGTGAACCAGGCTCAACCACCAGGGAAACAGTGGCTGCTCCGCCTGATCGCGAACGGTCGCCAGTAGACCTTGGCTGTCGATCGCTTCGGCCAAACTGACAAAGCGCACCACGTCCTGGGCAGGCAGGACCGCCTGCGAAATCACCCAGCACTGCATGACCACCGAAGTCGCCAGGCAGGCGCTCAGCATGACCGCGCGCTGCCGCATATTCCATCCTTGGAAAGTGTAGAACAGTTGTCTCAACTGTTCACCTGCAGTACTCGAATCGTTCTTCTTGGTTCCGGAACAGTTGGGATAACTGTTCTACATAGAAGCGTCAGCGAGGAGACATGGCTACGAGATGTCCCCACCCGTGTTTCCTCGCTGACGCTTTGGGTTGTGATTCCAGGCGTCCCTGGCAACAACGCCAGAGCAAGCTATCCCGCATCGTGCAAGGGGTCAATCGGAGTTGCCGGGAATGGGAATCTGCCAGCATCGCCAGCAGTCCTGTGTAAAACGCCTGACAACCGCAGCGGGCAGGCACCTGGTTAGCATTCGTAACTTCCACCGCTCGTTGACATTTCAGGGGGTACCGGTAGGATTGAGCGCCGAACCTTCTGGCAAGGTTTGCCGGGAATCGATCGAGCGACTTCGTAGCGAGTGCCACAACACCGGGGTCGTATTGCCCCGGCCGTTTGCCACTCGATTTGCAGGTACTTTCTTAGCGCCCCGACACATCGGACGTGCCCCCCGCGGAGGTTAGCAACGCGCCATGACGCAACTCTTAAAGGCTCGAGCAGGCGAAATCACGCCTGAGATGAAATTTGTGGCTGAGCGCGAAGAGCTCGAGCCGGAGTTGATTCGCGACGAGGTCGCCCGAGGTCGGATGGTGATCCCTGCCAATCGGGTGCATCTGACCAAACGCCTGGAACCTATGTGCATTGGTGTTGCCGCCAAGACCAAGATCAACGCCAACATTGGCAACTCGGCCGTGACCAGCAACCTGGACGAAGAACTCGACAAATTGCACACTGCCGTGCATTTTGGTTCGGACACGGTCATGGACCTCTCCACCGGCAAGGACATCGACCGGATTCGCGAGCGGTTGATCGAGGTTTCCCCCGTGCCGATGGGGACCGTTCCCATTTACCAGATGCTGGAGGAACTGGGGGGCGAAATCGAAGACATGAAACCCCAGCACTTCCTTGACATGTGCGAGCATCAGGCCCAGCAGGGTGTGGACTACATGACGGTTCACGCTGGCGTGCTGATTGAGCACTTGCACCTGACCACCAACCGGGTGACCGGGATCGTCAGCCGGGGTGGTTCGCTGATTGCCAAGTGGATGATGGCCCATCGCAAGCAGAACCCGCTGTACACCCACTTCGAAGACCTCTGCGATATCTTCCGAGAGTACGACGTGACCTGGAGCCTGGGAGACGGACTCCGACCCGGCTCAATTGCCGATGCCAGCGATGATGCTCAGTTTGCCGAGCTCGATGTGCTGGGCGATCTGACTCGCCGCGGTTGGGCCAAGGGAACGCAAGTTATGGTCGAAGGTCCAGGGCATGTCCCGATGGATCAGATTGATATGAACATCAAGCGGCAGATGGAAGTTTGCGACGAGGCCCCGTTCTACGTCCTCGGCCCGCTGGTAACGGACATTGCCCCAGGCTATGACCACATCACCAGTGCCATCGGCGCGGCGTTGGCCGGCTGGAGCGGAGCGGCCATGCTTTGCTACGTGACGCCCAAAGAACATCTTGGCCTGCCGGATCGCGAAGACGTCAAGCAAGGGGTCATTGCCTACAAGATTGCCGCTCACGCTGCTGACCTGGCTCGGCAGCGTCCCGGTGCCCGCAAACGCGATGACGCCCTGAGCAAGGCACGTTTCGAGTTTGACTGGAACAAGCAGTTCGAGCTCTCGCTGGATCCCGAAACGGCCAAGCGAATGCACGACGAGACGCTTCCCCAGGACACTTTCAAGAGCGCGCACTTCTGCAGCATGTGCGGCCCCAAGTATTGCTCGATGAAGATCACCCAAGACATCCGGGACATGGCCGCGAACGAGGACCTCGTCGAACTCGGCGGCGAAGCAACCGCCCCGGCGCGTGACGCCCAGTAGTCCAGCGCCACCAAACCAGTCTCGAAATCACAACAGGGTGCGTCCGCAACGCACCCTGTTGTCTATGGTGAATCACTAAAAGAGCTGGCACGGAGCAGATCAATTTGAGACGCTCGGCAACCGCTGGAAGGGGCACAGGGAAGAAGAGTGGGCGCACCAAGATTCGAACTTGGGACCTCATCCTTATCAGGGATGCGCTCTAACCAACTGAGCTATGCGCCCCTGTGCGCCGTTTTCTTTCGGCAGATTTGGCTCCCTCAAAATAAGCCTAAGTGGCTGTTCTTGAAGGTGTTGGGGGTTTTTTGATGCAGGGAAATGCTCCTCAACCCTGTCTCTCCGAAGGGTGCGAAATGAATTCCGCATTCCTTCGTAAAGAACAAGCATTCTAGGCAGGTTGCTCTTCCTGTCAAACGGAAAACAGATTACTGTTTTCACCGCTTGTCTCGCATGAACTCTTCCCGGAGTCGTAATCCGCACAATCGGCCAGGTCCGAGCGGAGCGAGCGCCGGTTTTATCCAGCTGGCGAAACCGGAAAGGGCCTGCGAGACAACAGAACGACTAGTGCTTTGTTACGGCAAAGTTTTCGGGTGCCATGCCCTGGGCTTGCTTGGGCATGTTCGGATGCAAGTGGCGATTCTGACTCCACTTCAGCATGGCCACGCGAGCGAGGTCATGGCACCCAACTTGAAATTTGAGCGTTGACGCAGCACTCGGTAATGAGTGCGTGGCCTTGGGCGAGTGACCCTTCGACCAAGGTTTACCTCTGGCACGTCGCCAGCTGCCCTAATGGTGTGGGGTGGAATTGAGACTTGAGAAGGAGATCAAGCATGGAAGTTATGATGAGCGTGCAGCCGCACGGTCGCGGCAAACTCAACACTGTTGCAACCTTCGTCGGGTTGGCAGCCTGGCTCCTCTTGGGAACCGCGGCCTGGGCAGCACCCAGCGCTGAGCAGGCATTGAAGTTGCAGCCGATTCAAAAAGATGTGGAATTCGACACGCCAGACGGAGATGAGGCCAAGCAGTGCACCATCAAGGCGGAGAAGGTGGGCGATCTGGTTGGCTGGACCGTCCGGGACGGCATCGGTCAGTTGCTCAGACGCTTTGTCGATACCAATGGCGACAATGTCGTCGACCAGTGGTGCTACTATCGGCAAGGCATTGAGGTCTACCGAGACATCGATACCAACTTCAATGGCAAGGCCGACAGCTACCGCTGGCTCAACACCGCCGGAACCCGCTGGGGTTTGGACAAGAACGAAGACGGCACGGTCGACGATTGGAAAGTGATCAGCGCCGAAGAGGTCACTGCCGAACTCGTGCGTTCGCTCTCGCAAAAGGACGCCACGCGGTTCAAAGCGTTGCTGCTGACCAGTGACGAACTCAAGACTCTAGGCGTTGGGCCAGAAACGGCCAAGAAACTTGCCGGCCGAGTCCAAGACGCCGAAGGGGGATTTGCCACCTTGGTGCGGCAACAAACCCGATTCGGTGCCGATACCCAATGGATGCACTTTGCCGCATCGCAGCCAGGCGTGGTGCCGGAGGGTACCGACGGTTCCACCAAAGATCTAGAAGTCTATGAGAATGTCACCGTGATTACCGAGACGGGTGACAAACATGACCAGGTGCCGGTCGGAACGCTGGTTCGAGTCAACTCCAAATGGCGTCTGATCGGCCTGCCGGACCTCGAAGCTGCCGACACCGCCGGGGCGGGCTATTTCTTCCGCGCGTCGATTGCCTCGCGGCCGGACGTGCCTGCTAACAGCAACGCACCCAGTGACAAGATGCAGGACCTGCTGACCAAGCTTGAGAAACTGGACGAGCAGGCAGCCACCGCCAGTCCGGACGAACAAGCCCGGCTCAACAGCCAACGGGCGGACATTCTCGAACAGCTCGCCTCGGCGGCCAACAATGCCGAGGAGCGCGAGCAATGGGTTCGCCAGCTTGCCGATACCGTCAGCGCCGCGGCCCAGTCCGGCACGTATGCAGCCGGGGTTCCGCGCCTGGCCAAGCTGTTCGAACAGGTGAACAAGAGTGACTCCGAAGGGCTGGCGGCATACGTCAAGTTCCGCTACCTGACCGCCGAGTACGGGCAATCTTTGACGTCCCCCAATGCGGATTTCGCCAAGATTCAAACCCAATGGCTGGACAATCTTCAGCAGTACGTGAAAGACTTCCCCAACAGCCCTGACACGGCCGAAGCGCTGCTGCAGCTGGCCATCGCCGAGGAGTTTGCCGGCCAAGAAGATAAGGCGAAGCAGTGGTATGGGCAAATCGTCAAAGATTTCCCCCAAGCCTTGGCTGCCAAAAAGGCCCAAGGGTCGATCACCCGTTTGGAGTCTGTCGGCAAGCCGATTCAACTGGCTGGCCAGGGACACTCAGGCGGCACGGTCGATCTCGCCAAGATGCGGGGTCGAGTGGTTCTGGTTCACTACTGGGCCACCTGGTGCGAACCCTGCGTGGCAGATCTGGACAAGATCAAAGAACTGTTCGCCAAGTATGGCAAAGATGGCTTCTTGCCGGTGGGTGTCTGCCTGGACACCAACAAGACAGATGCTGACCAGTTCTTGGCCAGCAAACGCCTGCCTTGGCCGCAGATTTATGAGCCTGGCAGTCTCGATGGCCGCCTGGCGAACGAGATGGGCATTCTCACGCTGCCTACCATGTTGCTGGTCGACAAGCAGGGCCGCGTGGTGAACCGCTCCATCCACATGGGCGAACTCGAAGATGAACTGAAGAAGCACCTTCGCTAACGGTCAACGAGTTTCCCACACACACGCTGTAACAACAAAGCCCGGCCATCCGAACCTGTGAGTTTGGATGGCCGGGTTCTTTTTCTTGGTAGTCAATGCGAACAAAAAAACCCCTCGCAGTGCCAGGCCGTTTTGATTCGGCAGACACGGCAAGGGGGATGAGGGGCCTAAGGGGCTTGGAACAGTCGAGAGCTGAGCTTACTTGTCTTCTGCCTTCTTATCGGCAGGCTTCTTGTTCGGTTCGGGACGCTTCCCTTCTGGGCGTTTCTTGCCGTCAGGGCGTTGTCCAGGACGCTGGCCTTGGAAACGTTCGAAGATCGCTTTCCGCTCTGCGGCGTCAATGAAGCCATCTTTGTTGGTGTCAACCCGATCAAAGTTCTGCTTCAACCGCTCAGGAGCTTCTTCCTTGCTGATCTTGCCGTCATTGTCCTTGTCCAACTCAGCAAGCGGAATCGGGCGAGCACCCACCGCGCCGGGGCGACCCGTAGGGCGAAGTTCTTCCCCTTCGATCTTGCCGTCTCCATTCTTGTCCAGCTTACGCAGGACGCTCGTGGCGGCGGCCACTTCGTCACTCGAAAGGCTTCCGTCCCCGTTGGCATCAATCACCATGAACACGGCAATGCCGGCACCAAACTGTCCGCCAGCAGGCATCCCAGGACGACCACCCTCTCTGCCACTCATCCGGGCTTGCATGGCCTTGAACTCCTCGAGATCGATGGCCTTGTCTCCGTTCTTGTCCCCGAACTGCAGCATCCGTTCGACGGACTGACGCCGCTCGGCGGGAACTTCGTCCAATTGGATCTTTCCGTCTCCATTGCCATCCAACCGGCTGAAAACCTGTTGGGCATCAGGACGACGCTCATTGCCTCCGGGACGAAACGCCGGTCGATCCCCTTGTTGCGGACGCTTGAGCCCTGCGGCAAACTCCTCTTTGTCCAAGACGCCGTCGGAGTTCTTATCGCCCAAACTGACGATCCGGTCAAACAGCCGCTTCTGGTCGCCGGTGACTTCGTCGGCCGTTACTTTCCCGTCCTTGTTGGCGTCCAGCTTGGTAAACAACTCGTCTGGGTTGCCACGTTCCCCCCGTTTGGCATCCTCAGGCTTCCCTTTTCCTTCACCCGCGGCCGAAATCAGGCCCAGGCCCAACATGCTTGCCATGGCGAACATGGCGACAAACAGGCGAACTCTCATCAGTGGACTCCCAAAAATGGTATCGGAATATGGTTGAGGTGCATGAGCATGGGAGTTCGCAGCAGCGAACCCTCTATCTATGAAACACGCGACAGGCAGCCCAGGTATCGCCCGATTGGGCAGATTTGAGAAAAAACTCCCGGTGCCAAACTATGTCGAACAGTTGTCCCAACTGTTCACCTGCAGTGCTCGAGACGTTCCTCTTGGTGAACAGTTGCTTCCGGTTAGGAGCGAGAAAGCGGAAGCTCAAGCCGGCCTATGGATTCGGTTCGTCGGTTTTCTGTTCGTCAGCGTTTCTGCCGAGTACTTCCTTGATGAGTGCTGCCAGGTCGAGCGTGCTGTTGCCGATGGCATTCATGACCGAATCCTGCGTCATCTCGGCGTCGTATTGCCGGACACCATCGAGAATCTTGACAATCTCAACTTCCGTATGCCCTAGGCCACGGAGGTACTCGGTAAGTTCGCTGTAGTCTTGGTTGACCAAGGTGCAGGTCCTCAAAATCGAACGGTTGAACGGATCTGGCGTTCCGTCATTCTAGCATACGATTGCCATCCGGCGCTGCTGGTCGGCAGGGGCCATTTCTAATGGCTGACAACTCTTATCAATCAAGGATCTGTTGCACGCTGCGGTCGATGATGATGAAATGGGTCGAATGTCTGCGTGCGTGCAGTAAACAAGGACGCGTTGCCAGGCATTCAATCCAGGAGATCAACGGATGTTGTCGATACTTGGAAAGCCAGGGCGTATGTGCGATGGCCTCAACCGTCGCGAATTGTTGCGCGTTGGTGGGATTGGATTGGCAGGCGTATCGTTGGCCAACCTGTTACAAACGCAGGCACCTGCCGCAACGGTGGATGCTCAGTTTGGTCGCGCCAAGAACGTGATCTTTCTGTGGTTGCAAGGAGGGCCGCCTCAGCATGAGACATTCGATCCCAAGCCTGATGCTCCTGTTGAGATTCGTGGCCCATTCAAGCCAATCGCGACGAACGTGCCTGGTATACAGATCAGCGAACTGTTGCCGCGCACCGCGACCATGGCGGATAAGTACGCCATTGTTCGCTCGATGGTGACCGGCAGCAACATTCATTCGGCGAGCGGCTACTACGTCCTAACCGGCTACCCTTACCAAGGCTCCAGCCCCAGGCAGATCAGCCCTCGAGATTGGCCGTACTTCGGTTCGATCGTCAAGATGCTCAAGCCAAGCGAAACGTTGTCCGGCTATAGCACCGTCTGGTTGCCAGACGTGATGCGGCTCAACGACAATGTCATGCCTGCTGGTCAAACGGCTGGATTCCTGGGAGCGAAGTGGCAACCAGAACGGGTCGTATGGGATCCGTCCAGTTCCGGCACACAGATTGAGAAGTTTCAGTTGCCAGCTGACGTTTCCAAGTTGCGCCTCAACGCGCGGAGGCTGTTGCTGGACCAGATCAACCAACATTTTCGGTCCGCAGATCGTAGCGGATCGATCGAGACTTTTGACCAGAATGTCCAAGATGCGTTCTCCGTTCTCACAACCGGCCGCGCGCTCGCGGCATTCGACATCGAGAAAGAACCCCTACGAACCCGCCAGCGATACGGCACCAGCAAATGGGGGCAGTGCGTGCTGTTGGCTCGGCGTTTGATCGAGGCAGGCGTAAGGTTGGTCCACGTCAATTGGGTTCGCGAAGATGGAGACAACGCGGTCGACAACCCGATGTGGGACACCCATGCGCAAAACGCGGACCGGTTGCAGGATGTGCTTTGCCCTCAGTTCGACATCGGTTTTACCGCCCTGATTGAAGATCTTGAGCAGCGGGGACTACTCGACGAAACCCTGGTGGTTGCCGTCGGCGAGTTCGGACGAACGCCGAAGATCAACGCCCGCGGAGGCCGCGATCACTGGGGGAACGTCAGCAACTTTGTGATGGCTGGTGCCGGTATCCAAACGGCTCAGATTGTTGGGCGGACCGACGCCAGTGGCGGAGCGCCGGTGGCGGATCGCGTCGAGCCGAAAGACCTCACCGCCACGATCTTTCACCTGTTGGGCATTGGTCACGACGTCCTGTTCCGCGACCGAGGTGAGATACCGCATGCGGTCACGCAAGGCAGTCCCATCTATCAACTGATCGGTAGCAGTCCGGCGACGACCGCGCGGCGCGAAGCCGAAGGCGACCTGGCATTGGTGCCACCCTATACGACTGAAAAACTCCGCAACCGATCGTTCGCGGACGATTTGCCGTTGCAGCCTTCCGACGGTTCGAACCTGCGAGTCAAAGGATGGCAAGCCGCGCCTTTAATGAACTCCGTCGACCAATCCACAGGGCTGATGGTTCGTCTCAGGCAAGACGCCGATACCTCGGCAGGCTCGAGGTACGCGGTACTCGGCTTAGGTCTCGCCGATGTGCCAACGGAGATCCATGTCCCTCAGGGAGCTAGGGCGATTCTAACGCAAGAGATTCGCAATCCGCGATCAGGCACCTTCACCCTGACCGTATCAGCCTGCGGTGGCGGGACGTCGGCGAAGTTGTTCGAGGAACTTTTCGCGAGCAACTTCACGTGTCGCCTGACAATGTTCCGCTATTCCGACTCCACCAAAGACGCGTACAAGAGCCAGCAGTTGGCCCAATGCGACATTCGCCCCACGTTCGCGGAAGCAAAGGCGCTGAAGTACGAACGATTCGAATTATCCAAGTTCCTCGGCACAACTGTCGGCAACGCAAACTTCAGCATCGGCAACGGCCTGGGAATTGCGATCATCGTCGAAAAAACATCTTCCGGCACCTTGCGCGTGCCCGCCGCCGATGCGCTTAGCGCGTTTATCCGCATCGACGAAGTGGGTCTCGATTTCGTCGGCAAGGCGCGGATGGACAACATGACCTGATCGGCAGAGCCCACGGCGACAGCGGCAGCCAGAACCAATTGACAACCGAGTTTGAACCGGGGTATCCTACCTCTCTCGGGGGAAGACATTCAATTGGGCCATTTCACTACATCGGGGGCTTGTCCGATGCGTTTATTCATTGCGCTTCTTTGCGGAGTGGTTGTCTGTTTGTCCGTATCGAGCCTGTCGGCACGTACGTGGACGGACAAAGCAGGGCAACAAATTACCGCCAAATTTGTCAGGGTGGTTGGAGATCAGGTGGTCTTGCTCCGCGGCGGCCGCCCATTGACGGTTCCGTTTGCAACACTCTCGGATGAAGATCAACGATACATTCGCGAGCAGGTGACCGGCGAAAAGACCGAGCCGCCGGCCGCTGATCCCGGCAGTACCCCCGAAAGCTCGCCGACGCAGAACTCGCCGTCAGGTACGACTCCCGCGAGTCCATCTGCCGGGTCCGAAGGGCAGCCTGGCACTTCGGTACCTGCGACAGATCCCGCGGATCCTGACATGCGGATTTGGACAGACATCCGAGGAGGCCAGATTCAGGCGAAGCTGGAACGGTTTGACGGAGAGAATGTCATCCTGAAAAAGTTCAGCGGCTCGTCGTCGAACTACAAGCTGGAAAATTTTTCGCAGGCTGATCAGGAATTCCTGCTGGCCGGCCCACGAGTTGAGCCCTACACGCCGCCGAGTAATCCTCAGCCCCGTACCACTGCGGGGCGCGTGACCCAGCCACGTGCTCCAACCAATCGGCCTCCGGCCAATCCGTACTTCATCCCAGGCGTCACCAATGCGCCACGTCGGTCATCGAGTCCGTACGGGCAGTACAATCAACCGTACACGCCGACCGTCCGCCGTCCGCAATACAATCCGCCGGCAGCTACCTACCGACAACCCAGCCAATACGCGCAGTCTGGCACGGCATCCAACTCCAAGCCCATGGCCTACCGTGCGGGTCAGGTATTCGGTTTTGGGCTGTTGATCATGATCATCGGCGCGGTGTTCTTCAAAGTCATCGCATCCTAGCCTATGTAGAACAGTTATCCCAACTGTTCACGAACCAGGGCAAAGTTAAACCGTTGAGACAACTGTTCGACATAATCACCGCCCATTGGTGCTAGAATCCAACTTGTTTGCGGAGGTGCCTTCAAGGCAATCCCACTTGTTGGTTCAAAGTGACTGATGTATGCGCCTCGCCCAAATCACTACGCTGTTTGACGCCTCACCGACGATCCGGTTATTAGGCTCCGACTCCGCTCCATTCGTCATCGACTTCTTAAATATTGCCTTTAAGAAGTCAGCGACCCATACGCTCGGCCACGGAGACCTAAAGCAACAGTTGCTGATCTATGTCGAACTGTTGCATGAGACCGACCCGGAGCAATTGAAGGGGCCTGTCGATCGGTATTTACTTCATTGGTCAGACAGCGGCTGGTTGAACCGGCATCTACAATCATCTGCCGCCGAACCTCAATACCAATTGACCCGTCATGCCGAGGACGCCCTGCAATTCGTCGATCATTTGATCTCCCGGCGAACCGGTTTGGTCGGAACGGAGAGCCGGTTGAGGTTGATCATTGATACGCTCATCGATCTTGTTCACGGAGCAACCAGCGATCCCGAAAAACGGCTCGCACATCTGGAGCAGCAGAAGGACGCCATACAACGAGAAATCGACGCACTGCAACGGGGCGTCCCCGTGGACGTCTACAAGCCGTCGCAGATCCGCGAGCGATTCCAGATGGCAGTGGGCCTATTGAAGACACTGCAAAGCGACTTTCGAGCGGTCGAAGAGCGATTCCACACAATCGCCATGCGCGTCCAGCAACAGCAGCAAGCGGCCTTGGACACACGCGGTCAAATCCTCGGCAAGGCCATGGACGCCGAAGACGTGCTGAAGACCGAAGACGAAGGCATCAGCTTCTACGCGTTCATCGCCTTCCTTTTCTCGCCTGATGGTCAACAGACGTTGCGGCAAACCATCAACGAAGCAACTCGACTCGAGGCAATTCAGGACGACCGAGATTCCATCGTCCGGTTGCGCTCCATGGTGCGGTCGCTGTTGCGAGAAGCCGACAAGGTACTCGAGACCAACGGTCGATTGTCGACCTCGTTGCGAAAGCTGCTCAATGTCGAATCGGCCGAAGATCGTCGCCAGACCGGTGAACTTGTTCGGGACATCAAGCAACTGGCGGTGTCGTTGAGAAATCAGCTGGTTGATGACCAAACGTGTCAAACGGTCGTGCAAACTACATCCGGCGTCGCTTCACCGTTCTCGCGAACGTTTTGGACGACGCCACAGTCGTTTGAAATTCTGCCTGAAGATCACGTGGTAGACCTGGAGCGCATGGCACAGGAGCGTAGCGGTCTGGCCAGCTTAGAATTCCTCGACCTGGAGAAATTGCGTGTCCAAGTGGCAACCATGCTGCGATCCCAGGGTCAGGCAACGCTAGAAGAATTGATCGGCACGTTCCCGCCGGACTGCGGGATCTTGGAGCTCGTAGGCTATTTTCAAGTTGCCTTCGAGGATGGCCACTCGATCAACCGTGACAAGCATTCGGAAATCGTCATCGAAGAGGGGACACCAGGTCGCAAGACTCGCGTGCGACTCCCACATGTGGTGTTTTGTAATCCGGTAGCCTCGCCGCCACACAGCGAGAATGACACGGACGAGGTTTCCGTGCCGCTCAATCAAGATAATTCGCGAAAACCACGATGAATGAAATCGACCAATTAGAACAACAAGAATCGAAACCTGCGTTTGAGTTTCCACAGCGCGAGCCGTGGAGTGCTGCTGCGGTGAAACTGCTCAAAGGGGTCGTGTACCACGACGACCAAGGCGGAACGTGGGGCGAAATCCTCGCCAACGTCTCTCGGCTGACCGACTACTTCGGGCGACTGGGCCTGGTCCTGGTCGTCAACGAGGAAGACGGCATGGCGTGGCTGCATCAACCCGATGCCGAAGAACTACCTGCCGATTATGAATCCATCCCGAAACTGTTTCACAAGGTCGCGCTCGGTTCGAAGGCACCTTGTTGTGCGTGGTGCTACGCGATGAACTGCGGCGCAACGAAGAGGAGGACCTGCAGAACGACCGTTGTGTCGTCAAACAATCCGATCTGCTGGAAACATGGCGAATGTTCTTTCCTGACAATGCGGACGAAGTCCGGTTGAATGACGGATTGTCCAAGCAACTCTCGCGATTGGAGAAACTCAAGTTCGTGCGGCGATTCGAAAAGAGTCCGCCATCCTGGGAAGTGCGCCGGATTCTCAAAGCACGCCTGCCGCTCGAGACATTGAGGACGATTCGCAGCGAACTGCAGGCAGAACTGGCCCGACGTCAAGGAGGTCAAGGATGACGAAGCTTCCAGGGCTGGATGTCGCAACAGGCTATCGGCTTGCCAAGCTCGAGCTTTTCAACTGGGGTACCTTCGACGGATCTGTGCACGGTTTTCACCCCGGCTGCGACTGGACGTTGTTGGTGGGCGAGAACGGTACCGGCAAGTCGACCATTGTTGATGCGTTGTTGACGCTTCTCGTCCGGCCGAATACGCGCAAGTTCAACTTCGCCTCGGGGGCGGCCAAGACGGAACGGGACGAACGAACCTACATTCAGGGAGCGTTCGACAAAACGGTCGGCCCAACCGGCACGCCGCAGCTCCAGTACTTACGCCCCGGCAACAAGCACTATTCGGCGCTGTTGGCCTGCTTTGAAAATCCACAGACAGGCAAAAAGTTCACGGTCTGCCAGGTGCTCTATCTGGATTCCAACAGCAAGCCGAAGAAGTTCTACGCGTTCGATGACCGACGCGAGCGCGGCATCGCCGAAGACCTGGGGAACATCACCGAAAATTCGAGCGTCTTGGCCACGCTGAAGAGCCGGGACTTCAAGGCAACGGAGTCGTACACGCAGTACTTCGAGTGGGTTCGCCGCAAGGTTGGCTGCCTGCCAAAAGCCATGGACATGTTCAATCAGGCAGCCTGGGTCAAGGATGTGCACCAACTTGATTCCTTCGTGCGCGATCAGATGCTGGAGAAGCGGCCCTGGGACGAAAAAGTCTCGCAGTTGCTCAAGCACTTTGCTGAACTGAGCGAAGCCCATCGTGCGTTGGTCATCGTTCGAGATCAGGCCAAGTTGCTGGCCCCAATTGCCGAAGGTGCCAAACTGTACCACGAAGCAGAACAGAAGCTTGACCAGGCAAAGAAGCAACTTTACGCGACGGCCCTGTACTTCAGCTTTGCGACCGAGCGACTGTTGCGTCCCTTGTGCGACCAGTGGCAAGACAAGATCGAGTCGCTCGATGGGCAGATTCAAGGGATCGACAACCAGATCAATCAAGCGAATCGCGAAGTCGCGCGGCTCGAACTTGAGATCCGCGGCGCTGGCGGCGAGCGGATGGCGCGGCTGCCTGACCTGATTTCGCTCGAAGAGGAGCGGGCCGATACAAAACGTCAGGCACGCACGCGATTCGAATCGCTGCTCGGACAAGCGGAACTTGAGGCCACGGTGAACTCCGCCGACGAACTGGTCGCGCTGCAGACAATGGTTCGCAATACGATGAAAGCCACACAAGACGAGCGAACGAGAACACAGCAAACTGCTGCGGCACTTCAAAACGAGATCGGCCAACTCAAGCAACGCATCACGGATGATCGCGACGAACTCACATCGCTGGAAACGCGCAAAGGCAACATGCCGCGCGAGCTCGTCTTTCTGCGAGACGAAATCTGCCGTGAACTCAAGATCGCGACAAAAGAACTCCCCTTCGCGGCCGAGTTGATGGCGGTCACGCCAGACTATCGCGACTGGGAGGCTTCGATCGAACAAGTGCTGAGCGGTTTCGCGCGAGATCTGCTGGTGAAGGATCGGCACTATGCAAAAGTGTCAGGCTACATCGACCGGCAGCGACTGGTCGATCGCGAAGGTCGGGGACAGCGCCTCTCGTACACACGCGTCGTCTCCGCACAAACGGACCAGCCTCGCAGTTCCCAGCATTCCGGTGCCGGTCTGCTGTCGATGTTGAAGTTCCGCGAAGAAAACGACTTGGCACCTTGGGTGCGAGGCCAGGTCGCTGATCGATTCGACTTCTTGGCCTGTGACACGGTCGAGCAATTCCAAAAGGCCGGCCGCGCCGCAATGACCCGGAACCGACACATCAAACGCAGCCTGGTCCAGCACAGCAAAGATGACCGCGCTCAGCAAGGTGACCGCCGACAATTCGTACTCGGCTGGGAGAATCGCGACAAGATTCTCGCATTGAGGGCTTCGATCTCTGACGGCGAGCACGATCTTGGACAACTCGATTCACGAGAATCAAAGTTGGCGGACGCCATCGAATCGGCCACTCGGCGCATTGGCTACCTCGAACAACTTGCCGCAGTGACCGACTTCGAAACCATTGACGATGCCCGACACCGCCGGCAAGCCAGCGAGTACCAGTTGGAACTCGATCGGCTGAAGCAGTCCAACGACAAAATTCGCGAACTCGAAGGTCAGAAGAAGGAGCTTGAGGCCGAGATCGAGCGCAATCGTCAGCAATCCCGGACGCTGTCCGAACAGCGATCGCAAACAAAAGTCGAGTTGGACAATGGCCGTCGGTTTTGCGACATGGCTACGAAGGAAATTGATCAGGCAAAGCGTGAAGGGGTCTACGACGAACTTGCCCACCAATTCGATTCGATTGAAGCATTGCTGGCGGACGAGCCACTCACGGTCGGCAACCTTGCCTCGTTGCCCGGCCGCTTCAAGGATGGTCGCCATGACGAAGTCGCTCGATTGGGCGACCAACTGGAATCGTTGGCGAAACCCTTACGGTTGAGAATGGGCCGCTTTCTGACCGCATACGCGGAGTTCCGTAGCGATATGGACGGCGATGTGGACTCGCTGCCGCAGTTCATCGCACTGCATCAGCGCATCGAGAAAGATGATCTGCCGCGTCACGAAAAGCGGTTCAAGCAACGACTGAACGAGAAGGTTCTGCATGAAGTCGGCGTGCTGAACTCTCACCTGGAAAACGAGCGCGAAGAGATCATCGGCAAGATCGAAGAGATCAACGCCGGACTTCGACGCATGGAGTGGGACACAGAAAAGAATACGCATGTTCGACTCGAGCCTGAAGACAGCAAGGATGCCGAGATCCGTGATTTCCGCCGCGAACTGGCGGGTTGCCTGACAGGCTATTTGGACGGCACAACGCAAGCCAACGAAGAGACGTTCTTGCGGATTCAATCGCTGGTCGAGAAACTGCGTGACGACAACAACATTCGTTGGCGCGAGAAAGTGATCGACGTCCGGCGGTGGTTCAGTTTCTCAGCCAGGGAAATCGTCACGGAGACCGGCGCAGGGGGCAGCTACTACGATGGTGGTTCTGGCAAGTCGGGCGGTGAAAAAGCCAAACTCGCTTTTCTCGTCCTGGTCGCCGCGATCGTGTACCAGTACGACATCGACCCAGACGATACTCATAGCGACCGATTCCACTTTGTCATGGTGGACGAGATGTTTTCGCGAACTGCATCGAAATTCGCAAAATACGCGCTCGACCTGTTCAAGCAGTTCGGCCTGCAGCTTTTAATCGTCGCTCCTCTGGACGCCAAGGCCCGGGTTTGCGAACCGTACGTTGGCCTGCATGCCCACGTGGTCAAGGACGCGGCAACGCAGCGTAGCGAAATCTTCAGTTACGCATCCCAGCATGACGCGAACGCTCATTTCCGTACATGGACCTCCGAGCAAAGTCTCCGTAGATGATCACCCCTTCGCAAATTCGAGACAAGGCGAAGCGGCTCTATCCGAAATTGGTCAAGGCCTGGCTGGCTGGTGAAGAGCTGTTTCCGCGGCGCGTGCCAGCGGACTTGAACCTTCCCAAAGATCTCGCCGAGGCCAAACAGGCCGTCGATTTGCTGCGCTCCGCCGACAAACTATCCCGCGGACAGGGATACCGTATCGTCTGGGAATCGCGAAAAAGCCGGTCGCATGGGCTGAATCAGTTCCCCATTGCGATCAACATCGAAACGCAACAGGACCTGCTCTACCTGGCCGATGCAAGAGAAGAATTCGCGGCGTTAGAATCCGCCGTCGCCAGCGTTCGTTGTCACCGGCCCGATTTGGAAGCGTGGCTTCAGCAGTCAACGCACTGGAAAGAACTGCTAGGTGTCGCAGGTCATTTGAATGATCTGCTGCTGGTGACCCAGTATCTGCTCGACCATCCGCGGCCTGACTGCTTCGCCCGCGAGATTCCGCTGCCAGTTTCGACCAAGGTGATCGAGGAGAACAAGAAACTGCTATCCGCGTGGCTCGATCTGTTGTTGCCTGTCGACCAAATCGACTTCCGATTCGACCGGGATAACTTCGAAGCGAGATACGGATTGCGTTACGTGCGGCATCACATCTTGCTGCGGGTGCTGGACGCGGAGTTGCAAGCACAACTTGGACTCCCCTTCCCAGAGCTTTCTCTCCCGGCAGAATTTGTCAACCGGCTTCGCCCCTCCAAGCCGATCGTGTTTGTCGTCGAAAACAAGGTGAACCTATTGACACTGCCGCGCGTGAACCGAGGCATCGCGATTGGCGGTCTCGGTAAAGCCATATCGCTGTTGCGCGACATCACCTGGTTAAAGGATGCAACGATCTACTACTGGGGCGATCTCGACGTCGAAGGTTTCGAGATGCTCAGTCAGTTTCGCGAAATGTTCGAACAAACCAAAAGCGTACTGATGAACATGGAAACGCTCCGCAGCCACCACGACTTGGCGATCGGTTGGCACAATCAACCGCGGTTGACACCCACCCGCCTCACCCTGCCGGAACAGGCAGCCTATGAGCATTTACTGCGCAACGGGCTTCGGCTCGAGCAGGAACGGGTTCCCCAGTGCGACGTCGTCGCCGCACTTCGAGAACTTGGATTGATTGCGTTGACGTCGTAGAGCGGAGTCGCAACCTCGAACCAATGTAGAACAGTTGTCTCAACTGTTCACGAACCAAGAACGATGTTTCGGGTGCCAGTGCCACCCAACGCTGGTAGCGATTTTCTCCGTGCAAAAAAATAGTCTTGATGCGGAAGGCGTTTTCGGCCTTCAATGCTTTTGTACCACCTTAAGCATTTTTCCAAGAAGGAGTCTTGGATGTCGCATCAAGACAACAAGGATGTTGCCATATCTCTTCAAACTTTGAAAGAGGTATTTGACTGGCTGTTGCCAGACTGTGCCAAGGTGCCCCGGCATGGGAACGCCAAGATCTCATCGTTCGTTCTCGCCGCGACGGCCATCGCGTGCTGGGGCTGCTCCACGCAGCGAACGCTCACGCAACGCGTTCGCGAGGCTGCAACTGCGGTTCAAGCTCTATTCCATCAGCCGACCGCACATACGCGGCAAGGGGTCTGCGACGGCCTCGCAAACTGCGGAGAACAACTCGCCGCCGAGGTGAAAAAGCATATCTGTTCGCGACTGCGACAGCTAAAAGGCCATTGGACCACCGCTGGCAGGCCTACCTACGCCGTCGATGGATCGAAATTTGCCGCACCTCGCACCGCCCCGAATCAGGACGCGTTCGCGGTACTCTCCGCCCAAGGTAAATCGCGAGGCAAAAGGAAGAAAGGCAAACGGTACCGCAACGCCGCCGACGCCGCCAAGGCGATGACCGTCCAAGTGCTGGCCACCGTCTTCTGGCATATCGGTTCGGGACTGCCTGTTACTTGGCGGTTGTCAGCTTCTTCCGGCAGCGAGCGACAAAACGCAGCCGAAATGCTTGACGAACTTCCCCCGAATGCCCGAGTGGTGGGCGATGCAGAATACGTCGGCTATCCGTTCTGGTCGACGGTCATGAACTCGGGCCGATCGTTCGTGGTCCGCGTGGGATCGAACGTGACGCTGTTAAAAAAGCTGGGAGTCGAGCGCAGAAAAGACGTTGTATATCACTGGCCAGAGAGCGTGCAGCGGAACGGGCAACCGCCGCTTATGCTGCGTTTGATTCAAGTGAAAACCGCACGCAGCCCGATGTGGCTACTCACCAACGAATTCGATCTCACCGAGCAACAAATTCGCGAGATCTATTGTTCTCGGTGGGGCATCGAAGTGTTCTTTCGCACGGTGAAGCACAACTGTCGCCGGGCAAAACTGCAATGCCGTACACCCCGCCACGTTCGCACCGAACTGACTTGGACGTTGCTCGGGATCTGGGCGTCTCTATTCGTAGCAAAAATGGCGTTGATGCAAGAGCGGCAACCGATCGAAAGACTCAGTCCCATTCGCGTTCTCGACATGTTTGGCAGAGCAATTCTATTAGCCGCATTGGACAAGTCGGGACATGCCCTGCAACTACATACCTGCGTGAAGCAGGACGAAACCAACCGCACCTCGGTGAGCGGTACAAATCTGGCGTCTTCGGAGCCCGCCGCTGGCCCGTTAGCATGCTGAGTTTTCGAGCATGTACTGGTGGAGGCGTTTATGGGCCGGCAACGAAGTGGGGAGCGGGAAGCGTATTGGCGGGATGTGGTGTCTCGGCAGGCGGCGAGTGGGCAGACGGTGGCAATGTTCTGCCAGAGGGAGAAGATTTCGCCGCCATCGTTCTATGTGTGGCGGAAGAAGCTGAAACGGCAGGCAACGTCGCCGCAGTTCGTTCCAATCACGATCAGCACACCGGCGACACCAGCCTCTGCAAAGTTCGAAGTCCGGCTCAGTGGCGGCACCACGGTGATGGTGCCTGACGGGTTTAACGAGGCCGCGTTGGGGAGACTGCTACGGGTGGCCCGAGAAGTGGAGCGCGGCGATGCTTAACTTCTCGCACCAAACGCGGGTCTTCTTGTGCACCACGCCGGTTGATATGCGAAAGAGCTTTCGTGGGCTGTGCCTGTTGGCGGAGTCGCTGCTCCAAGAAGATCCGGCCAGCGGACACTGGTTCGTGTTTCTCAACCGCCGTGCCGACCGACTCAAACTGCTGGGCTGGGACGGTCGCGGATTCTGGATCTGGTACATGCACCTGGAGGCTGGCACGTTTCAATCGCCAGAACGCAGCGGCGACGCCACGCATCTGGAGATCGACGTGACGCAACTCTCTCTCATCATCCATGGCATCGACCTGAAGAGTGCCAAGCAACGTAGGCGTTACCAAGCAGTGCACGCGTAAATGAACAATAGATTCCGTAACCTCTTAGCTAATTCGATCAATAAAAACATGATAGGGAACTGTTTCAACTTCTCACTGTTTTCAGATCATCATCGTTATTGTCATGGACAATCTCTCGAACGCAGAACTTCGGGCTTTGCTGGCTGAGCGTGACGCCACGATTCGCGCGCAGCAACAGACCATTGACGAGCTTCAGCAACTGTCGAAGTCTCTGGCGGACGAAATTGCCTTGCTGAAGCGTTCGCTGTTTGGACGCCGTCGCGAACGATTCGATGATCCTCGGCAAGGCTCGCTGTTCGACGCGATGCGGGTGGGCGACGAGGCAGATTCGTCGGAGAATGCAGGGCCTGAAGAAGAAGATCTCGACGAAGCTGACGAAGAAAGCCCACGGCGTACAGCTAGGCGGGGACGTGGCCGTCTGGTGTTCCCGGCGACGCTGCCACGCAAGGAGCTGGTTCACCCGCTCAAAGACGAAGATCTCCCCGAACACTTGCGAGGCCAGGAAGGCGTTCGCCGGTTTCGTAAGAAAGTCCGCGAGTATCTCGAATCAACGCCGGCCGAGCTCTACGTCGTGGAAGAATTCGTGGAGGTGCTGGCCGCGGATAACGAGGACGCCACGGAAACCGAGATGGTCACGGCGCCACGTCCGCCTCGTATCTTAGATTGTTATGCCGGTCCTTCGCTGCTGGCCAGCCTGGCCGTGGAACACTTTGCCGATTACCTGCCTTACTACCGCGAAGAAGAACGGCTCGCGCGGCTAGGCATCACGATTCCGCGAAGCACGATCGCCCGTTGGATGATCGGCCTGGCCGAGCGGTTGATGCCGCTCATCGGGCCGATGCGACAAGCGGCATTGTCTTCGGCCGTGGCCTGCGTGGACGAGACGTCCGTGAAGTTGCTCAATCCTGAACTTTCCCACGCGGCCACGGCCTACCTCTGGACCGTGGTCGGTGATGCGGCCCATCCTTACACCACGTTCTACTTCACCGAAAACCGCAGTCGGGCGGGACCCGAACAGTTCCTCGCCAACTTCCATGGCGTGCTCGTATCGGATGCGTATGTTTGCTACGAATCGTTGCAGGCCGAGTGGTCTGAGCGAATGCGTTGGGCATGCTGCCATGCGCATGCGCGGCGGAAGTTCGAAGAGTTGCATTATCTTGGCGCGACGCCGAAGACCAGCACGGCGCTTGGCTATTTCCAGCGATTGTTCGCGATTGAAGATAGTGCGCGCGAAATGACGGACGACCAGCGACATGCCCTGCGGCAAGAACAATCGCGCCCTGTGCTGATCGAATTCAAAGCGTGGATGGACTCGCAATTGGAAACGCTTCGACCGAAGCATCCGCTGCGTGGCGCGATTCAATACATGACGAAGCGCTGGGGAAGCTTCGCTCGCTTCCTCGAGTCCGGCGCGATCCCGCTGGAAAATAACGCCGCGGAACGGGCGATCAAAATGCCCGTGATCGGCAAGAAGAACCACCTCTTCTTTGGCAGTCCGCGTGGTGGCGAAGCAGCCATGGTCTTCTACACCCTGACCGCGACTTGCCGCCGATTGCACATCGACCCGCAAGCGTATCTTCACGACGTGTTCGTGCGACTCCCTCATCTCAGCGGCGATGAGATTCTCACACTCTTGCCCGATCGTTGGCTCGAAGCACATCCCCAGCACCGCCTCCAGCTGCGCATCGACCAGGCCCAACGCCGCGCCAGCCGCAAGCGTGCCGCCCGCGCCAACCGCCGCCGCGCCCTCACCCGCCAACTCCAAAGCGGCTCCAGCTAACCCCTCGCCAACTCCCGCAAGACGCCGGATCTGTACCGCTCACGGAAGAAAGGTTCGAACAGGCTCGTGCCACGTGCTCTGACTCGCATGTTACCATGCCAGTTCTTAAGACTCCCGAAGAGTTTGGCACCCGCGAGCGGAGAACGGTCGATGCTACTTCGAATCCTTGGACTTTTCTTGCCATTGCTACTGGTCGCGGCACCAGCTTCCGCTGCCGATCGCCCCAACATCGTTTTCATCTTGATCGATGATCTGCGGCACGACACGTTCGGTTTTATGGGGCACCCGTTCGTCGAAACACCGTACATCGACCAGCTTGCTCGTGGCGGTGCCCGTTTCAAGAATGCGTTCGTCACCACGTCCCTTTGCTCTCCGGCCAGGGCATCCTTTCTGACCGGGCAATTTATGCACAACCACAAAGTCGTTGATAACCAGAGCCGGATCCCCGAGGGCACTGTGACGTTTCCACAACTGCTACAGCAGTCCGGCTATCCGAATGGCTAAGGAACCAGGGAAGAGGGGATGTTCCCGGGTGAGGTGTGCCAAAGCGGATCGTGGTACTTCCGAGTTTGACTCTCAGCATCAATGACTGCCAGCAACCTCGCCTGGCCGACAAAAGAGTTCCTTGCTAGCGCGTTTGAGCGTAGCCATGTCGTCTCCAATGCTGTTACGGAGCCAATGAAAAAATGAACAACGCGGGGAGTTTACGGCACGAGGGCCCGAGGCGCAACTGCGTTGGCACTGCGAGCCGGTGCAGGTTTCCCGGGGAAACTTTGGTCGGTCGTCGCTTTCCTCAGCGAAAAACCGCAATGAATTCGAGGGTGTCCCGCTCCGGGGAGCGTGTGACTGCGCCGTTCGCCGGAGCAGGCCCGACCGGTGTCGTAGGTGCCGGCGGTGTGTCCAATCCGCGATGCCACGGGTGCTGACCGCGTGTTGTTCCGGTTCTGCGCCTACGAACACCACAAACGCAAAGCGCAGGGGAGTCCGGCGGCACGTGGTGGCGGAGAGGCGGGGTCGCGCGGTCACGACTCCCGGCGCCGATCGATTAGCCTTCCGGCGGGACACCTGCCGAGCTTGCAAGACATCGCCACTGTCGTCCCTGAGCGAAACGGTGATCTGCCGTGCATGTTGGTCGATTCCCAGGTACAACATCGTCGTGGTTCTCCTGTGGAGGAAAGGATGGAAAGCGTCCCATCGGAATAGGGGAACCACTTCTCAATCGCAAGGGACTCTCTTTCTGAGATATCAATCAATCAAAGGATCGTTCGATTTTCTCGCCCTACGGGTGCGACACATACCAGACGTCGCTGGCCGCCTGTTTTGCTTAGATGTGCCAGGTCCCGCCATACCGGTGCTGCCAGATTGTGCCGCCCACATAGACCGAGCCGAACCCAGAATCTCCAGGGTGGCTGATCCACAGTTGGTCGTTTTCGACCCACATGTTTTGGACGTCGAAGTTGGAGATGCGAACCCACTGGCTATCGCTGAAGTCGAATTCCCACACCGCATCGTTGGTTGGCCAAACAAACAAGCGATCGTTGACCACGAAGAACTCCCTGATATCGCGGCCGGTCGTCTCGACCCAATTGTTTTGCGAGGGCCTCCACTCCGCAACGGCACCGTTGTCCAGAAGCACGAACACGCGGTCGCTTGCTTCCACAATGCGTGCTTCATTGAAGATGGCGATCCGCTGCCAAGAATTGTCGCTGCTGTTGTTCTTCCAGATCGACCGGTCGAGAAGTTGCACAAAGATGGAGCCTTGTGCACGGACGACGCCCCACGCATCCGCCACGTTTTCGAACTCCAAGCCCTTGTCTGCGGCGTCGAACTCGATGGTATCAAACCCGGTCCCACCGTGGTTGAAGTCACTGCCGGCGAGGCCGATGAGGGTGTCGTCCCCGGCACCGCCATCGAGTCGGTTGTCCTTCTCGTCTCCTACAAGAGTATCGTTGTGGTTGGTGCCGATAAGGTTCCTGATATTGTCGAACGTATTGATGTTGGTTCCAGGGTTGGCCACGTTCCGTATCCATCCGCTGTTAATGAAGGCGTGAATGGCCTGTCCGTATTGCGAATAGTCTAGAGTGTTGACGCCGCCACCTCCATTGATATCGTCGCCGTCGCCCCGCCCCATAAAGTGGTCATCCCCGTCGCCGCCAATCAGAGTATCCACTCCTGCGAGACCGTCGATAATGTCATTTCCGGCACCGCCATCGAGTCGATTGTCCTTTTCGTCACCTACAAGTGTATCGTCGTAATTCGTGCCGACGATATTTCTGATATTGTCCAACGTATCAATATTGGTTTCCGGGTTCGATACATTCTGTACCCATCCGCTGTTGATGAAGACGTGAATAGCTTGCCCGTATTGAGAATAGTCCAGGGTATTGACATCGGCGCCACCATTGAAGAAGTCGCCGTCGCCGTGGCCCGTGAAGCGGTCGTTTCCACTGCCGCCATAGAGTTCATCACGACCGACACCGCCATTTAGCGTGTCGTCTCCTGCTCCACCGTGAATGGTGTCGTCGCCTGTTCCTCCGATGATTGTGATGTCACCTTGGTAGGTGCTGGCGTCGAGCATGTCGTTGTCGTCGCCGCCGTCAAGGACGAGATCGACGGGCACTTTCGCGCCAGTGTTCACTGTGACGGTGTCATCACCCCCATGAGCATTGACTCTCACTACTTCGATTCCCAGGTAGTTGACGTCCTGCTGGGTGGCGTTGCCTGAGGCGTCCTCGTACTTGACGATGACGGCTCGGGAATTACTCGCATGTGGAACGATTGTGATTTTATCTTGTTGGTCCGTGCCGAAAACGACATAGGTGTCGCGGGCAGCATCCTCCTCTTGGTACTGGCTTTGGCCATCGCGTTCGTCGTCCGACGCAAAGGTTTCTTCATCGTGCTGCGGCAACGGGTCGGTGCCGCCGAAGACGGTGTCGTTCCCCTCGCTGTGATAGATCGTGTCACTACCGGCATCGCCGCTGATACGGTCGTTGCCGGCACCACCATGGATCATGTCATCGCCGTCGCCACCGAGAAGGACCTCGGAGCCATCAAGGTCTTTGTACGGATTGAGGGCTAGTTGCTGATTGTCGATCAGTTGCAGTTCAATCTCCAGTTGCGCTTTGCGGTTCAGGTTGGCCGCGAGATCATTGCCGAACATCGCACGCAGCTTGTCGAAGTATGTACTCCCTGATGCACCACGAATCTGCTGTTCCAATCCGTCGTCGAAGTGCCTGGCTTGAAGAATCCAGTCTAACGTCCCCGCTTGCAACTCTGTAATGTCATCCCAGTCCGTAAGACTCAAAGTCGGGTCGTCGATTTCGGCGAGGAGCAATAATTCCAGGTCCGTGCGTGCCGAGACTTCGTCAAGAATCTCCGAACCACGGTCTTGCAGACTCTCGTACTGCTCAATCCACTGGCGTCTCGATGATTCGAGCGCCTGCTGTTCCCCTTGAATATCGAATGCATACGTGAGCGGTACAGATCCGGCGTCTTGCGGGAGTTGGCGAGGGGTTAGCTGGAGCGGCGTTGGCGGGCGAGGGCGCGGCGGCGGTTGGCGCGGTCGGCACGCTTGCGGCTGGCGTGGCGTTGGGCCTGGCCGATGCGCAGCTGGAGGCGGTGCTGGGGATGTGTGAGCGGTACAGATACGGCGTCTTGCGGGAGTGAGCGGTACAGATCCGGCGTCTTGCGGGAGTTGGCGAGGGGTTAGCTGGAGCGGCGTTGGCGGGTGAGGGCGCGGCGGCGGTTGGCGCGGGCGGCACGCTTGCGGTTGGCGCGGCGTTGGGCCTGGTCGATGCGCAGCTGGAGGCGGTGCTGGGGATGTGCTTCGAGCCAACGATCGGGCAAGAGTGTGAGAATCTCATCGCCGCTGAGATGAGGGAGTCGCACGAACACGTCGTGAAGATACGCTTGCGGGTCGATGTGCAATCGGCGGCAAGTCGCGGTCAGGGTGTAGAAGACCATGGCTGCTTCGCCACCACGCGGACTGCCAAAGAAGAGGTGGTTCTTCTTGCCGATCACGGGCATTTTGATCGCCCGTTCCGCGGCGTTATTGTCTCCACGATGGGTATAAAACCCTCGCCTTCAGGCGAAACCTTTAGGTTCTTCGGTTCTTGGCTAGAATGCTGGCATGGAGAACTACCGTACCAGCGCACACAGTCGATTTGACATCAAGTACCACTTTGTGTGGGTGACGAAGTATCGTAAGGGAGTACTGATAGGAGCTGTCGGCAAGCGGGTGCGTGAGATTGTGAGGGAAGTTTGCCGTACGCACGACATCGAAATCCTGCAAGGAGCCGTTTCTCGCGACCATGTGCACGTGCTGCTGTCCTGCCCGCCGAATCTGTCTCCCAGCAAGATTATGCAGTACATCAAGGGCAAGAGTTCGCGAAAGCTCATGATGGAATTTAGGCATATCGAAAAACAGTATTGGGGCCGCCACTTGTGGGCACGCGGCTATTTTGTGGCGACCAGCGGCAACGTGACTGACGAGGTGATCAAGGAGTACATCCGTCTGCAGGATGGAACGGAACCGGATGATGGTGGTGACAACTTCAGCGTGACTCCAGCGTGAGCGAAGGACTTCAGTCCGTAGCTCACAAGACCCTTCAACCTACCGGCTTCAGCCGGTAGTAGTTTAGTTTCCAGCGGGATCGCGCCGGACTCGAGGAAGCGAGCGAAGCTTCCCCAGCGCTTCGTCATGTATTGAATCGCGCCACGCAGCGGATGCTTCGGTCGAAGCGTTTCCAATTGCGAGTCCATCCACGCTTTGAATTCGATCAGCACAGGGCGCGATTGTTCTTGCCGCAGGGCATGTCGCTGGTCGTCCGTCATTTCGCGCACTATCTTCAATCGCGAACAATCGCTGGAAATAGCCAAGCCGCCGTGCTGGTCTTCGGCGTCGCGCCAAGATAATGCAACTCTTCGAACTTCCGCCGCGCATGCGCATGGCAGCATGCCCAACGCATTCGCTCAGACCACTCGGCCTGCAACGATTCGTAGCAAACATACGCATCCGATACGAGCACGCCATGGAAGTTGGCGAGGAACTGTTCGGGTCCCGCCCGACTGCGGTTTTCGGTGAAGTAGAACGTGGTGTAAGGATGGGCCGCATCACCGACCACGGTCCAGAGGTAGGCCGTGGCCGCGTGGGAAAGTTCAGGATTGAGCAACTTCACGGACGTCTCGTCCACGCAGGCCACGGCCGAAGACAATGCCGCTTGTCGCATCGGCCCGATGAGCGGCATCAACCGCTCGGCCAGGCCGATCATCCAACGGGCGATCGTGCTTCGCGGAATCGTGATGCCTAGCCGCGCGAGCCGTTCTTCTTCGCGGTAGTAAGGCAGGTAATCGGCAAAGTGTTCCACGGCCAGGCTGGCCAGCAGCGAAGGACCGGCATAACAATCTAAGATACGAGGCGGACGTGGCGCCGTGACCATCTCGGTTTCCGTGGCGTCCTCGTTATCCGCGGCCAGCACCTCCACGAATTCTTCCACGACGTAGAGCTCGGCCGGCGTTGATTCGAGATACTCGCGGACTTTCTTACGAAACCGGCGAACGCCTTCCTGGCCTCGCAAGTGTTCGGGGAGATCTTCGTCTTTGAGCGGGTGAACCAGCTCCTTGCGTGGCAGCGTCGCCGGGAACACCAGACGGCCACGTCCCCGCCTAGCTGTACGCCGTGGGCTTTCTTCGTCAGCTTCGTCGAGATCTTCTTCTTCAGGCCCTGCATTCTCCGGCGAATCTGCCTCGTCGCCCACCCGCATCGCGTCGAACAGCGAGCCTTGCCGAGGATCATCGAACCGTTCGCGACGGCGTCCAAACAGCGAACGCTTCAGCAAGGCAATTTCGTCCGCCAGAGACTTCGACAGTTGCTGAAGCTCGTCAATGGTCTGTTGCTGCGCGCGAATCGTGGCGTCACGCTCAGCCAGCAAAGCCCGAAGTTCTGCGTTCGAGAGATCGTCCATAACAATAACGATGATGATCTGAAAACAGTGAGAAGTTGAATAAGTTCCCCATCATGGTTTTATTGATCGAATTTGCCAAGAGGTTACGGAATCTATTGTTCATTTACGCGTGCACTGCTTGGTAACGCCTACGTTGCTTGGCACTCTTCAGGTCGATGCCATGGATGATGAGAGAGAGTTGCGTCACGTCGATCTCCAGATGCGTGGCGTCGCCGCTGCGTTCTGGCGATTGAAACGTGCCAGCCTCCAGGTGCATGTACCAGATCCAGAATCCGCGACCGTCCCAGCCCAGCAGTTTGAGTCGGTCGGCACGGCGGTTGAGAAACACGAACCAGTGTCCGCTGGCCGGATCTTCTTGGAGCAGCGACTCCGCCAACAGGCACAGCCCACGAAAGCTCTTTCGCATATCAACCGGCGTGGTGCACAAGAAGACCCGCGTTTGGTGCGAGAAGTTAAGCATCGCCGCGCTCCACTTCTCGGGCCACCTGCAGCAGTCTTCGCAGCGCGGCCTCGTTGAACCCGTCAGGCACCATCACCGTGGTGCCGCCACTGAGCCGGACTTCGAACTTTGCAGAGGCTGGTGTCGCCGGTGTGCTGATCGTGATTGGAACGAACTGCGGCGACGTTGCCTGCCGTTTCAGCTTCTTCCGCCACACATAGAACGATGGCGGCGAAATCTTCTCCCTCTGGCAGAACATTGCCACCGTCTGCCCACTCGCCGCCTGCCGAGACACCACATCCCGCCAATACGCTTCCCGCTCCCCACTTCGTTGCCGGCCCATAAACGCCTCCACCAGTACATGCTCGAAAACTCAGCATGCTAACGGGCCAGCGGCGGGCTCCGAAGACGCCAGATTTGTACCGCTCACGAAAGAGAATCCCGAGTTTGCTGCCGTCATATGGCCACTAATCCTTCAACAATTAAGAAGCCCAAAGCCGAATTCCCTTCGCATGTATGAAACGGAACGGGTGCTTCAGCTCGTCATGAGATCAGAAAACTTACAACAGTTTGAGAAGTCTATTAGCCAGGTTCCATCCATGGCCAGCGTCCATGCTGCGCTTCAAAATGGAAAAGCCGGGGTGCCATGCCCTCGCTTGCGTGGGCATGCGGTCCAGAGCGGCGTTCAATGAATCAATCCCACTTCGGGTTGGGATTGTTTGGCGGTAGAACAGCCTGCAGATACGCAGGAATCAGTGTTCTCGGTTGCATCTGTTCTACATAGCTACTGCGGGGGCAGTTGGGCGACCAGGTAACTTCGATCGCCCCGTGTCAGGTAGACCGATTCTTCTTGAAGTTCGGCGGCGAGGGTGCGAATGAAGTTGATCAGGATTTCGAAATCCGTCTCGTCATCGAAGGAAACTTCGTACCGCTCCATCACATCATGAACGAGCAACCCGTCCCGATTTGACCAGTACCCTTTGAACGGGGTCGGGGCGTGCGTGTACGCCCTGAAATGGTCAATCAAGAAACGGTGAATGGCTGCCCTGGCCGTTCGATCGGCGTAGTAGGCCGGATCGTCCAACTTGTGTGACGGAACGTAGAATACCGTCATCTTGCCGAGCGGCGTGAGGCGATCGTCCATCAGCAGGCCTTCTTCCTCATCGTTCGATGCAGTTCGCAAAACCCTATCGAAGAGAACTTGCTCCAGGTTGAGTCAAGTTGTCGCACCCAATTCGCAACCCCATTCAATGCTCCTTCTCCTCGCGTTCGATCAGCATCTCCAGGTAGCTAGCGCGAATGCTTGGGCCGAGTTCGAGATGCTCGGCCAGACTGGCCAGCAAGGTTTGCGCTGCGGCCAGGTTGTCCGCGTCTGCTTGAAGTTCCAATTCCACGAAACACCCCAAACCGGCCACTTCGTCCAGCACCGCTTCGACCTGGTGCCCCGCCCAAGGCACCATCGCCTTGCGGCGAAGTTTGACCACTTTGCGAACGGTCTCGAAGCCGAGCGCGGCCAGCAAGTCCGCAAAGCTCCCCTGCTGGTTGGCCGGCGGCAGCGGTAACTCAATTTCTTGCCGCGTCTTGGCCGCGGTGTCGAGCTTGGGGCCTTTGTAGGTGATAGCATCTTGTCCTGCGACGGACCGAATCCTCAGGGCTTCGTCCGTGCTGGCAAAATCTCGACAAGGGTGGCGGTAATAACAGTCGCTCTGTTCATCGACCCCCCCGATTCGAACCTCCAAGGCCGCCAATTTCGCCTCGACGCTACTAAAGCTGGCGACAGCATGCTTCTGCTCGACTTCGTACATCATGAGTTGCAGGTTGCTCGTGAGTTGTGGTGAATGCTCTTGCCAACAAGCGGGCTCTGTGCGTATCGTTCGCGCCGCAATCTGGTCTTTCCAGAGTTCTTGTGAGAACAGGCTTCGCGACCCGGCCGATTGTACCAAGTCTGCTCGGCCACTGGGTGCCGAGAAATCTACCCGAACGGGGCTTGTTGCAACGCGGGCAATGAGCACGAGCGCACTCGCAATCAGGAGCGAAAAACATGGCCACTCAATCCCTGCTGGATGCGGGATATCGCCGGTTGACTGACTTCGAAGTGCAAACGCTCGAAGCCAATGGTTGCACGGCCACGGATTGGGACGCCGTGCAGGTGGCTGCTGAGTTTGATCTCAACACGGTTCGCGAAGCCCACTTCTCCGGCCAGGTTCGGTTGGGTTCATTCCGCGAGTCCATCCGACTCGCCGGCGGATTCGAGCGCCCCACAGGCATTTACGACGCCACCTTGCACAACTGTACGGTGGGCAACAACGTACTCATTCGCAACGTGCAGCAACACATTGCCAACTACCACATCGCTGACCGTGTGGTCATTGAAAACTTGGGACTGTTGGCGACCGAAGGGGAGACGTCCTTCGGACAAGGAACCATGGTCTGCGTGGTCAATGAGTCTGGCGGTCGAGAAATTCCTATCTTTGACCGCCTCTCCAGCCAGCTGGCCTGGTTGCTGGCTTTTTACCAACATGCGCCGCAGCTGCAACAAGCGTTGCGAAAGATGGTCAGCGATTACGTGGCCGAGAAGACGTCCGGCATGGGCGTGATCCAGGCAGGCGCCGAACTCCGCGATTGCGGGCGGTTGCTCAACGTGTGGGTGGGACCTCAAGCCCGAGTGGTGGGTGCCGAACAATTGAGCGAAGGAACCCTGGCCAGCACGGCGGCTGCTCCTATCTTTGTTGGCCCTGGCGTGGTGGCGCGAAACTTCATCATTGCCAGCGGCAGCCAAGTGGACGAAGGTTCGACGCTGGCCCATTGCTTCGTCGGTCAGGCGGTGCGTGTTGCCAGGCAGTTTGCCGGTGAACACTCCGTCTTCTTCGCCAACAGCGAGTTTCTCGGAGGCGAAGCCTGCAATCTGCTGGCTGGCCCTTACTCGGTTTCGCACCACAAATCCACGTTGCTGATCGCCAGTGCTTGCTCATTCTTCAATGCTGGCAGCGGAACGAATCAAAGCAACCACATGTACAAGCTGGGCCCGGTGCATCAAGGTTTGTTGGAACGAGGAAGCAAGACTGGCTCAGGCTCCAGCCTGATGTGGCCTGCCCGGGTGGGCCCCTTCACTGCCGTACTGGGGCAACATCGGCACAAGTTTGATACGGCACACCTTCCCTTCTCGTACCTGATGGGAAGCGACGGGCGCAGCACACTGATCCCTGCCGCCAATTTGTTCAACGTGGGCGTTTTCCGCGATAGCCGCAAGTGGCCTGCTCGCGAACAGCGCACGGACCCGCACCGTCTGGACCTGTTACACTACGAGACGTTCAGCCCTTTCACCGTCGGTCGCATGATCGCCGGCACAAAGATTCTGGAAGAGCTCGAACAGCGCTCTTCGAGCGAGCAAACCCAGGTGGCCAGCGGCGGCATTGTGCTTCCACGTGCCCGATTGCACAAAGCCCAACTCGGTTACCAGCTTGCGATTCGCATGTATTTGGGCTCTCAAATTGCCCAGCGTCTCGAAACATGCCGCCATGCGCAGCAACCCGCCGAAGTGATGTCGATCTTCGCGAATTTGCCATCCCAAGGCACTGGGCCGTGGCTGGACCTGGGAGGTCTGCTGACTTCGCAAGCCCGCCTGGATGAACTGCTGGACCACGTGGCCGCTGGTCGGATCAGCACGCTCACCGATCTCGAGTCGCACTTCCAGCAGGTCCACGACACCTATGCTCAACTGGCTTGGGCCTGGACGGTGGACGCCTGGCTCGGGCAGATCGGCAAGAATGTATCGGCAATTCAAGCCGCTGATTTGCATGATGCCGTGGACGATTGGCAGCAAGGAACCCTGCAATATCACCGAGGCGTGCTGCGTGACGCGGCCGCTGAGTTCCATTCGCCAGCCCGGCTTACCTACGGCGTGGCCGAGGTGCCAGGCGCTGCCGAGGCAGACTTCGCCGCCGTACGCGGAAGCTTCGACCAGCACGAACTCGTGGTTTCTGTTGACGAAGCTTCGCAACAGGTCAGCCACCAGGCCGCTCAACTCTCCGCCTGGATTGATGCACATGCCAACGAGATCAACGCCGGCTCACGGCCCGGCGTGTGACATCGCTTGAGATGCCGTCCTTCGTTGCCCTGGCCCCGAGAGCAACTTGCGCTGCGCTTTGATCTGACCAGATGTTCAGGTGCAACGAAGTTTTGCCTTTCTCCAGCCCAGTTCTTATGATGGGGATTGGTGGGCTATCGGCACAGGTCCCGTTGCGCAGCGTGCCAACCTCCCTCTGGTCGCCGTCTGCGCAGAAGCTGGTCACGTTTGCACTTGCGGCAACGGCCAGCTGCGCTCCCCCCGGACTGATTCTTTCTCTTATGGAGAAGTATATGCGTTGGCGTCTCGCGCTGCTGCTGTTTGCGTCGCTCTGGGCAGCGGCGGTTCAGGCCCAAGAACCTTCGTCCCCTAAAACCCCAGCATCTGAAACCCCGGCCGCTGAGGCTCAGCCGGACTCCCCGCCAACGGCGGCGGCCGACGTTGCGGATGACGAGTTAAGTGTCGAAGCCATTGCGGCTCAGGCGAAACCGTCCATTGTGGTGGTGAGTGTGACAGGGCGGAATGGGAAGCGGCAAGGGCTGGGGACCGGTTTCGTCGTTTCGAAAGATGGCCTGATTGCCACCAATCTGCACGTCATTGACGAAGGACGCCCCGTTACGGTGCAGTTTGCCGATGGGCGCCGTTTCGATGTCAAAGCCGTGCATGCTTCGGACCGGCATCTGGATCTGGCCGTACTCCGGATTGAAGCGGACGACCTCAAGCCCCTTGAACTCGGAGATTCCGATCAACTCCACCAAGGGCAGGCTGTGGTGGCGATGGGCAACCCGCAAGGTCTCGAACATAGTGTCGTTGCCGGCGTAGTTTCTGGTCGGCGAGAGATCGACGAGAAGCCCATGATTCAGCTAGCCATCCCTATCGAACCTGGCAACAGTGGCGGCCCGCTGCTTGACCGTCAGATGCGAGTGCATGGTTTGCTGACGATGAAATCCCTGGTGACCGCCAATCTGGGGTTCGCCGTTACGATCAACGCCTTGAAACCGCTGCTTGCCAAGCCCAACCCCGTTTCGATGGATCGCTGGCTGACCATTGGCCGCCTGGATCCTCGAGATTGGACCACGTACAACGGGGCCCGCTGGCGGCAGAGAGCTGGACGAATTGTGGTGGATCAGGTGGGACAGGGCTTCGGGGGACGCTCTTTCTGTCTGACGACCCGCGAGGTTCCCCAACTTCCCTTTGAAGTAGGCACGCAAGTCAAGCTCAACGACAACTCGGGAGCGGCAGGCCTGGTATTTCATGCGGATGGGCAACGCCACTACGGCTTCTACATCACCAATGACAACGTGCGACTCACCCGATTCGAAGGTCCCGACGTTCTCTCTTGGTCGGTTCTCGAAACGGTCCATAGCGAGCACATTCGCGAGGGAGAATGGAACTGGCTCAAAGTTCGGATTGAGAAGGGCCATCTGCGGTGTTACATCAATGACCACCTGGCGATTGAGTCCAAAGACACGGAGTTGACTTCCGGCGATGTCGGCTTGACCAAGTTTCGCAATACCACCGCCGAATTCAAACGTTTCGCCGTGGCGGAGCAACTTCCGTCAATTCGTCTGGATGGTGAGAAGGCCGACCAGATTCGCGAGCAGATCAACGAGCGTGAACTGGACGAACGCCTGGTCGATGACCTCCTGGATGGTGGGTCCTTGGGCGTGGAAGTGCTGCGCGCCGAAGCCAACGCTCTGCAGCAGCGCGCCGAGCGGATGAGGCAATTGGCCCAACGCATTCACGACCGTGCCAACACCCGCGAACTCGTGGCCTGCGCCAATGAGAAGCCGGTCGATCTGCTTCGGGCGTCCCTGCTGATTGCCAGGTTGGACAACGAAGATGTCGATGTGGATGCCTACTGCCAGCAGTTTACCCGACTGGCCGAAGACGCCATGTCAGGGCTCAAGGCAGACGCCACTGAGGCTGAAAAGCTCACGCATCTCAATCAATTCTTGTTCGAAGAGTGCGGCTTCCATGGAAGTCGTAACGACTACTACAACAGGGCCAATAGCTACCTGAACGAAGTCCTTGACGATCGCGAAGGGCTCCCCATCACGCTCTCGGTACTCTACATGGAGCTGGCACGGCGGATGGACATGCAGGTGGTAGGCGTTGGTTTGCCAGGGCATTTTGTCGTCAAGCACGTTCCCCAACAAGGAGAAGAGCAGCTGATTGACGTCTACGAAGGGGGCAACTTTCTCAGCCGTCAGCAGGCCGCTGACATGGTCAAGAACATTACCGGCAACAAACTCGACGACGAGTCTCTCAAGCCCGCGACCAACAAGGCGATCTTGCTGCGGATGGTTTCCAACTTGCTCGGCATTGCCAGACGCAACCAGGACTCGGCTCGCATGCTTCGGTATCTGGACGCCACTTTGGCTCTCGCGCCCGAGTCAGGGTTCGAACGCGGCATGCGCGCCGTTCTGCTGCTCCAAGATGGAGACCTTCAGGCGGCACTCCGCGATGCCGAATGGCTGCTCGATCATCGGCCCGCCGACGTCGATCTCAACCAGGTGCGCCAACTCCGCAACTACATTCAAAACAAGCTGCCTTGACCTGATAAAAGTTAGGGTGGCTGACAGCTTGTCTGCCAGTGTCATAACCTTAGTAAGCATCGATCGGAAAATCAGTGAGCGGTTTTGGCGCTAGCCACCGGTGGTCGTAGCGATGTCCTGACTCCACCGGCGGCTAGCGCCTTACCGCTCACAAATGCGCTCGGGGAATTGATTCTCAATTTCGGAATTTGACAGTCATTGTTCGATCGATCCTAACCGGCAAAAAGGACTGAAGAAAACGGGCGGTTTCTTTCTTCCTTGCTTCCTCTGCGCCTTTGCGTGAGATTTCCCACCGCATCGAACGGCACGTTGCAGGCAACACAGACTTTACGTCAATCTCAACCCGGGTTTCAACGTTGACGCGGAACGGCCGGAACGGATCGCAAGACTTGATTGACTCGCCCAAGACATCGCGAGACCATTCGTAGCGATCGTGCGGATCGTACTCCCTGGATTGATCGAAGCCGGGGGCGAGTATCCGTTCCCACAACGCATAAGCTGGCAGGAATCCGTCCGTTGAGATAGACTGCACCTTGGCAGTTGAACGGCCGCGCGACGGGTTCGTTGTGCCAGTCGCTCGAGCGAACCTGCCACTTTCACACCTAGATGGTGCTTGCCCCACTCACCCCCCCTTGCGCTTGCCATGAAGTTGCTCCTCGGAATATTTGTTGTGGTTCTCATTGTGCTGCACCAGGACTTCTGGCAATGGGACAACGCCGAGCTGGTTTGGGGATTCATGCCGTACGCGTTGCTGTACCACATGGGGATTTCACTGGCAGCGTCGGCCATGTGGCTTTGGGCAACCCGTTATGTTTGGCCTCCGGACGAAGAAGTCTTGGCTGATGAGGCCGCGGTTACCACCTCCACCAGGGAGTCAAACCGCGCATGACTCCGCTGATTATCATTCTGATTTATCTGGCCCTGCTGTTGGCACTGGGTGTGCTTTCGAATCGGTTGTTCCGTGGGACGTCCGAAGACTACGCGTTGGCCAGCCATTCGATTGGTCCATTCCTGCTGTTGATGTCGCTGTTCGGTACCACCATGACCGCTTTTGCCTTGGTGGGTTCGACCGAAAAGGCCTACATCATGGGAGTGGGGGTCTATGGAATGTTGGCCTCGGCTTCCGGAATCATCCATTCGTTGTGCTTCTTCTTGATCGGGGTCAAGCTCTGGGGTTGGGGAAGGAAGTTCGGCTACACCACGCAAATTGAGTTCTTCAGAGATCGCCTGGAAAGCGAGCCGCTGGCGCTGTTGCTGTTTCCCATTCTGGTTGCCCTGATCATTCCCTACTTGCTGACAGGCGTGATTGCCGGCGGGGGAGTGGTCGAAACCGTGACGGTGGGAGCCTTCGAAGATTGGGGGCTGTTCGAATCGTCCGGCCACGGCGTCCCGAAATGGCTGGCTTCTTTGGTCATCTGCCTGGTCGTGCTGACGTATGTGTTTGCCGGAGGGATGCGCGGAACAGCCTGGGCCAATACCATGCAGACCATGGTGTTTATGGTGCTGGGAGTCGTCACCTTTTTAGTCATTGCCAAAGGAATCGGGGGAAAAGAGTCCCTGTTGGCGAACATGCAGGCGGCAGTCACATCGGTAGATGCCAAACACCTTTCGCGCGCCGGTATCCCCAAGTCCGTGTACTTTTCGTTCCTGCTGATCCCGCTGTCAGTGGCCATGTTTCCCCATGTGTTCCAGCACTGGCTCACAGCCCGAAGTGCCTCGAGTTTCAAACTCCCGGTGGTGGCCCATCCGATCTTCATCATGATCGTTTGGGCTCCGTGTGTATTGATTGGCGTTTGGGCTTCAGGACTTCCCGAATCCATGCGCCCCAACGATGTCCTGGCGATTCTGGTTCAGCAGTACGCTGGTCCTATGCTGGGAGGGTTGCTGACCGCCGGGATCCTGGCCGCCATCATGTCTTCGCTCGATAGCCAGTTTCTCTGCATCGGCACCATGTTCACGCACGATGTGCTGCTCAAACATGGCCGGTCGCTGCTGGTTGAGGACGGAAAGGTTAGCGAACGAAAAAAAGTGGCCGCTTCCAGACTGTTTGTGATTACGGTGGTGGCCGTGACATACGGCTTCAGCCTGATTCCCAACGAGAGCGTGTTCGCCTTGGGAATCTGGTGCTTCAGCGGGTTTACCGGTCTGTTTCCCTTGATCCTGGCCGCTCTGTATTGGAAACGGCTCACCAGTTGGGGAGCTTTGGCCAGTGTCCTGACCATGGCGGCTAGCTGGGGCTGGCTGTTCTACCGAGCTGACTTCGGACAAGCTCGGATGTCGTTCCCTGACGAGCCGTTCTTCAATAGCCTGCCGGCTCCCCTGGCAGCGGCCGTCAACTGGATCCCGCAGTTCATGCCGGTGGTCACCATCACGGCAATTTCTGGGTTGGCCTTGGTGGTGGTATCACTGGTAACCCGGCCGCCGAGCGCCGCCACGCTGGAAAGATTCTTCCCTCCGAGAGCAGATCAATAGACAATAGCTACAGGTCGTTGCTTGCCGACTTGGCCCAATTACCGAGTGCTTCTTCAGTAAGGTTGAGCCATGAAGATTGTGTATATCGCAGCTGGTGCCGCTGGCATGTATTGCGGCACGTGTCTGCATGACAACACCCTGGCCGCTGCCCTGGCCAAGAGGGGCGAAGACATTCTCCTGGTCCCCACCTACACGCCGATTCGCACCGACGAGGTAGATGTGAGCCAGCGGCAGGTGTTTTTGGGCGGGATCAATGTCTACCTGCAGGAGAAAGCCCGATTCTTCCGCCATACGCCCAGAGCATTGGATTCGATCCTGGATTCGGCACCCTTCATGCGGATGCTGGCAAAACGCAGGGCCAGTGTCGACCCTACCCAACTCGGTGACTTGACCGTTTCGGTCCTGCGAGGGCATGACGGAAACCTTGCCAAAGAGTTCACCCGACTGGTGAATTGGATTGTGGATGAGCACAAGCCAGACGTCGTGCATCTTTCCAACGCCATGCTCGTTACGCTGGCAGGCGAGATCCGTCGCCGGTCATCTATTCCGGTGGTTTGCAGTTTAGCCGGTGAAGATGTATTTCTCGAACGCGTGACAGAACCTCACTATTCGCAGGCGCGAGATCTGCTGCGGCAGCATGGTCGCGAAGCATCCGCGTACGTCGCCATGAATCGCTACTATGCGAACTACATGATTGACTACATGGACCTGGACCCGGCCAAGGTCTTCGTCATTCCCCACGGCCTGAATCTCGAAGGGCATGGCACACGCACCACACGCGCCGCCGATGAGCCATTGACCATTGGTTACTTTGCCCGTATCTGCCCTGACAAAGGGCTGCACGTGCTCGCCGAGGCGTTCAAGATTCTGCATGAGGACCCCAATATTCCCAACGTGCGACTCCGAGTGGCAGGCTACATGTCACCCGAGGACAAAAACTACCTGCACGAGATCCAGCGCTTTCTCAAAGATTGGAATCTTGCCAACAAATTCGAATACGTAGGCGAACCAGATCGGGCAGGCAAGATCGAAGTCCTCCAGTCATTCGACGTGATGAGTGTCCCCACGGTCTATCGCGAAAGCAAAGGTCTTTCGATCCTCGAGGCCTTGGCGAACGCCGTGCCGGTGGTCTTGCCCTCGCACGGCACCTTTCCAGAAGTCATTGCGGACACCGGCGGAGGATTGTTGTTCGAACCCGAGAACCCGGTCGCTTTAGCAGACACGCTCAAAGAACTACTTCGCCAGCCTGAGGCAATGGCCGAGTACGGTCGGCGCGGCCAGCAAGCCATCGCGCAGCGTTATCACGCCGAAACCATGGCTGCCCAAACCATGGCCCTCTACCAGGACGTCTGCACGCCAAGCAATGCCGCAGCGCCTTCTTCGATGCCAGCGCGACACTAGCGAGGTAGGACCTCGCTCCCAATGTAGAACAGTTGTCTCAACTGTTCACGAACGAAGAACGATGTTTCGGGTGCCTTGAGATAACACGACGGAGCGCGACTTGCTGCCGGTCGCTGGAAACTTGACACAATTGGAACCAGTAGCGCTGGACTCGCAGCGCGAACTTTCCCTGTGCGGCAGGCGTCGGTATCTTGGGAATACCCCGTGAGGAAACGTCCTCGAGTGAGGGTATCGCTGAATTTTTCAACCAGGGACGTATTGTGGCCAGAGCGTCAGATGTGGTGGAACAAAGGGCGTACGCCGTCAAAATTGTCCGCGAATTGCGGGCGGCAGGCTTCGAGGCCTGTTGGGCAGGGGGCTGCGTCCGTGACGAACTACTCGGCCGACAGCCGGATGATTACGACATTGCCACCAATGCCACTCCGCCTGAGATTCGCAAACTGTTCGGAAACCGGCGCACGCTGGCCGTGGGCGCGGCGTTCGGCGTGATCATGGTGTTAGGGTCACGGTCCGCTGGCCAGTTTGACGTGGCGACCTTCCGTAGCGACGGCAAGTACAGTGACGGCCGGCACCCCTGACGACGTCACCTTCGGATCGGCCGAAGAAGACGCTGCACGTCGCGATTTCACCATCAATGGCATGTTCTACGACCCCACCTCCGAGCAGTTGATTGACTACGTGGGAGGGAGGGCAGATCTCGAAGCGGGACGTATTCGGGCCATTGGCGATGCCGAAGCACGATTCGCCGAAGACAAGCTGCGAATGCTCAGAGCAGTCCGTTTCGCCGCGCGATTCGATTTCGAGATCGAACCCGCCACCTGCGCCGCTGTCCAGCGGCACGCCGCAGAGATTGCCTTGGTGAGCCCCGAACGAATCGCCAAAGAGATGGAACAGATGCTGCTCCACCCCAGGCGAAGGCTTGGCATGAACCTGCTCCGTGACGTGGGGTTGCTCTCCGTACTCTTGCCCCAAGTGGCGGCTTGGGCAGACGCGGACTCTGCCGGCTGGGAACGAACCGGTGCCGTACTCGACGCGCTGCAGAGTCCTACTTTTCCGCTGGCTCTAGCCGCGCTGCTGCATGGCTTGGACGGCGCTGCCGAGGTTGCAGCAAGGCAGACCGAAGAGATTGCCAGGGCGTGGCGGTTGTCCAATCACGACGTATTTCGCGCTGCCTGGCTGGTTGCCAATCAGCGCGTGTTGGATCAGGCTGCGCAGCAACCCTGGTCGCAGGTGCAGCGTGTTCTGATTGAGCCTGGCAGTGGCGAGCTGTTGGCCCTGGTGGCTGCGCTGCGTCAAGTTGCCGGCGCCGCGCAACAAGACGTGGAGTTCGCTCGGGCCAAGTTGCAACTTCCCCAAGAGCTCCTTGACCCGCCCCCGATCCTAACCGGGCAAGACCTGATTGAGCACGGCGTCCCCCGCGGCCCAGCGTTCAAGATGTTGCTCGACCGCGTGCGTGACGCACAACTCGACAAAACCGTGCACGACAAAGCCACCGCGTTAGCGTTGGTGGACGAACTGCGCGGTTTGGGGTAGTTCTTTGAGAAGAATGCCGTGGCTCGCCCTGGTGTCCCACGAACGCGTGGTTCCAAGTCCGTGACCGTTTGCCGGATTGGCCCAGCGAGCCCACTGAGCGTATCATTCCCGGCGCGTCAATCAACCAGGACTGGTGATTGCATGCAACTCGCAATCACGTCACGACTTGAGTTCGCGTTGTCCGCCTGAGCCCCTTTCGTTATACTCTGCGCAATTGGAGTATTCTTCCCAACTCGCCTGGGAGCTGAGGCTGGCGTTTGTCCCAGCCAACACGTTCCCAGCGAGAGGTTTCGATACCAATAGTAAGGAATGGTGTGGAGCGAAGTCGTGTAGGGTTGGGGCATGATACACACCGGCTGGGTGATGGCGGACCGTTACGGATTGGCGGAGTAGACATCCCTTGCCAGCGAAGTGCCATTGGCCATAGCGATGCCGATGTACTCCTGCATGCCGTGGTCGATGCCTTGTTGGGAGGGGCGGCGCTGGGAGACATTGGGGAATTGTTCCCGGATACGGACTCGGAGAATCGCGGCCGCAGCTCAGGCGAGATGCTGCAAATCGTTTACCAGCGCGTCCAGGCGGCCGGTTTTCGTGTCGTGAACCTGGACTGCATTGTGTTTCTCCAACAACCTAAATTGTCCCCTTACAAGACGGCAATCCGGACCAGGATTGCTGAGCTGTTAGAGATAGATATCAGCCGCGTGGGTTTGAAGGCCAAGACCGGAGAATTGGTCGGCCCCGTCGGTCGCGAAGAAGCCTTGATGGCCCAATGTGTGGTGTTGCTGGATCATGTTGACGACTAAAGCCTCCCCCGGTTCGACGGAACAAACCGTGCCTGCTGCCATTCGCGTCTACAACACGCTGACCAACCGCAAGGAAGTGTTCGAAACGGTCGCGCCCGGCAAAGTGGGCATGTACCTGTGCGGACCCACGGTTTACAAGCCGAGCCACATCGGCCACATGGTCGGTCCGATCATCTTCGATGTGATCAAGCGTTACCTCGTCTACTGCGGCTACGAGGTGACGTTTGTGGTCAACGTGACCGACGTGGATGACAAGTTGATCAACGAAGCCAACCAGCGTGGCGTTTCGATGTCCGACGTGGCCACAGAAATGACCGCTGACTATCTCCGCAACCTGGCGGCCATGGGGGTCGATACCATCGACCACTTCCCCAAAGCCACCGAGTGCATGCAGCAAATTCTGGACTTTATCCAATCGTTGATTGAGAAGGACTTTGCCTACGAGGCCGATGGGGACGTCTACTTCGAAGTCTCGAAAGATACAGACTACGGCAAGCTCAGCAATCGCACGGTGGATAGCATGCAGGGCGAAGGGGGAGGCATGGCCACCCGAAAACGCTCGCCGATGGATTTCGCCTTGTGGAAAAGCGCCAAACCTGACGAACCCTCCTGGAAAAGTCCCTGGGGGCCTGGTCGGCCTGGCTGGCATATTGAGTGCTCCGCCATGAGCCATGCCATCTTGGGCGAAACGTTCGACATCCACGGTGGCGGGCTCGATCTGGTCTTTCCTCATCACGAGAACGAGATTGCCCAAAGTGAGTCTTGCCACGGCAAGCCACAAGCCAAGTACTGGTTGCACAATGGGCTGATGCAAGCGGCGGATCAGGTTGGCAAAGTGGGTGGAAGGGCGACTCGCACCGCGGAGGCCGGAGACCAGCAAGCCCAAGAAGAAGGCAAGATGGGCAAGTCCAAAGGGGCCAGTGCCTTTAGCGATTTGCTCTCTCGACACCCGGCCGAAGCCATTCGCTTCCTCCTGCTCGGCACGCATTACCGCAGTCCAATTCTGTTTAGCGAAGACGAGATTGCCAACAGTGCCGGACGGTTGGAAACCTTCTACCGCTTCTTCAAGCGATTCGAACGGGTCACGGGCCAGAGTTTTTACACGCTCGCCGCCCCGCAGCGCAGGGCCGCCTCGACACTGGGGGATGCCCCACTGCTGACCGAGATGGCCACCCAGCGGACGCGCATCTGGGAGAAGATGGACGATGACTTCAACACCGCCGGGGCAATCGGCAACTTGTTTGAGATTGTCACGGCCTTGAATCGCTACATCGAGCAGGAAAAGCTCGAAACGCCAGGTGCCGCCACCGAGCAGGCGTCCAAGATCGAAACGCTGGTCATGGCGGCCGGTGTGCTCAAAGAGATGGCCAGCGTGATGGCCCTGTTCCGTGAACCCCAGGCAGATACCGACGGTGGCGTGGATGACTCGCTGGCCGGTAGTCTCATGGAACTGGTGATCGAACTCCGCGCGGATGCACGCAAGCGGAAGGATTTTGCCACAGCCGACAAGATTCGCGATAGCCTCACCGCCATGCACATCAAGCTCGAAGACCGCGCCGATGGCACGGAGTGGACGTTGGAAAAATAGACCAAGCATCCACAGAAAGGTAGGGCAGGAGCCTGCCTGACTGTTGTTGCCGACTAGATCTGCAACGGTCTCAACGATCGAGCATCTGTACTGCCGTGGCGTCCACAGGGAGGTTCAGCCAATGACCGAAGTACCTAGCAAGCTTGATGTCCCGCGTGTGATCGGGATCGATCCCGGCTTGGGAACCACAGGCTATGGCGTCTTGGAGTGGACCACGTCCGGCCCACGTTTATGCGAGGCGGGCGTGATCCGCACTTCCGCACGCCGTTCGATCGAAGAACGTCTGGTGGAGATCCATCGGGGTGTTCAAGAGGTGGTCGAATCGCTCTCACCGACCGCCATGTCTTTGGAACAGCTCTACTCACACTATCAGCGCCCCCGAACTTCGATCTTGATGGGACACGCGCGAGGCGTGATTTGTTTGGCGGCAGGCCAAGCAGGCGTGCCGGTCGAACACTACGAGGCGACCAAGATCAAACGGATGCTCACCGGTCATGGGAGGGCCCCCAAGCTACAGATGCAGCAAGCCATCCAGCGGGAGTTGAACCTGACGGATTTGCCAGAGCCGGCCGATGTTGCCGATGCCCTGGCTGCCGCTCTCTGCCACTGTTTCCTAACCTACACGCAAACCGGCTTAGGTGCGCGTCGCCCGGCGTGAGCCAATGGTTGTTCCATAGTCGTTCCAAGGCCAGGTTGCAGACATCGTGGTAGATGTCAGGGGGCGAGTTTGCTCGACTTTTGAGAGAGCCGTTGCAGTTCGCTGGTGGCAAACCGATGCAAGTCGCTCTTGGGGAGAGACTCTTGCTGGACTTGTCTGAACAACTCTGCTGCCTGTTGCTTTCGATCGAAGACTCGCAGCATGCGCAGGCCTAACAGGTAGGCGACTTCTGCCCGATGCTGACGCTTGGGAATGGTGACACCTCCCCAACCCTGCTCGCCAAACTCACCCCGCCAGGCCAGCAGCAAGCGTTCGAGCTGAACGTGATTGAGTTGTCCAATTCGGGCCATGCCAAACAACGCTTGAACGGTGCCTGCCACCATCTCCAACTGCTCTGCGCCCGAGTTGTCTGGCAAGGGACAACCAATTCGGATCACTTCGGCAACCGTCAGTTGCACGCAAGCTCGGTACTGTTCAGCTTCGGTGAAGTTGCCAATGGCAATCTGCGTTGCCAATCGTCTCCCCAGCGGTTCGCTCCACAGTCGGGCACATGCGTCGTCGGACAACGTCGCATGATGGTCAATCAGTTCCAGCAGTTTCGCAGCACCTGCGGTGGCAAACACGTTGTCAATGGTTGTCCGTGATTCGTCCGGCTTGGCCGTACCTCCCAGGCTCTGCGCGATGTAATCGAGCAGGACTTCGTGCTCAGAGAGGCGGCGCGCAGACGCCGTCGAATTCTCCAACCAACTGGTGATTGTGGCTGTTCGATACTTCTGCCTGGCCCCGGTAACATTCCCCAGCTCAAACTCAATGGCTCCTGCCAACAACCACTGAGCGGCATGCCGAGCATATTGACTTTCACGACGCAATTCACAGAAACGCAGCGCTTCTTCCATGTACGTGCGGGCTTCTTTCCACTTGCCGACTCGAGCCAGCAATCGGGCATGTTCCAACAGGTACAGGTATCCATCAGGCATCAGCCCTGGGCGATATTTTTGCGTGGGAGTCACAAATTTGGTCTCCAGCCCCGCCTGAAGGTCCAACTCCCAGTCCAACTGTTCGTTGGCACTGCCGAAGAGGACGACTTGGGTCTGGCTAATTCCTGCTCCTGTTCTGCCAAGTTGGTTGAGCAGATATCCATAGGTTTGCAGCGACTCCAAACGGGGCACGGTGGTGAGTCTCGTCGCCAAGGCGGCAACCTGCGAACTTGCCGTGGTCGAGGCATGTTCTTCTTGCGGCGAACCTCGCAGCGCTGCCACCATCTGGATGGCCAAGGCGTCCTGCTGCGCCTCGGACATCTCCAGCAGCCGCTGGCATGCCTCGAGTGATTGCAAGTGCCGCAATCCGTTGAGCTGCATGGCCCCGTAAACGGGAGACATGATGGGCGCGTAGGCATTGAGGATCTCGCGGCGTACATCCATCGAGATGAATTGATCGAGCGATTCCTTGTCAAACCGGAGCATCAAAATTTCCGACAGATCGGCAGCTTCGTCAAACCTGTTTTGCTCCATTCGCACTCGCCAGCTCTGGCTCAGCGCGATCAGCGACCACCGATCGGATGCACCTTGAGAACCAAGCAGGGATCCAAACAGATTGGCCGCTTCTTCGTGCCGTTTCAATGCGGCCAGGCATAAGGCCGATTTGCAGTCGGCTTCGCGCTGGATGTCGATCTTTTCCTTGACCAAACCCATCAACTGCCGGCGGTATTCCGAATAGGCCTGAGAATATTGACCGGCTGCATACAGGTGGTCGGCCACTTCCAGTGGGCTGCTCTCTGGTGGCAAAGGTTGCTGGTAGGCCGCGAGCTGGTTGATCTGCACTCCCCCTGGCCAGATCAATCCATAACTGCCAGCAACCGGGCGGTTCGCCGGCAGGACATCGAAAAACACAATCGGCGATTCTTCATTGATCTGGAAGCTCAGGCGTTCGTTCTCACGATCGACGCGAAACTGAAGAGGGCCCAGTGGGAGACTTCGTCTCTCCTTGCGAAGCACCACGCCGTTGCGTGCGATGGTAACGAGTACGGGCCCACCAAGTTCTTGATCCTGTGGGCCAACCTCGAATTTTTCGGGCGCGAGCCGTGACTGCACAGCACTCGGACGGTTGAGAGATTCGATCACGAAGCTCAGGCTCCGCCCTCCCAACTTTGCTGCGAGTCGCTCTCGCGAGAGGTCCCAGACCATGACGGTGCCGGTGTTCGTACCGACGCACAAGCGATCACCTTGCGGCGTAAGACAAAACGGCCCCGAACTGACCGTCCATGAGTACTTCATGCTGGGAAAGGCCCAAATGTCTAGCTGGTCTCGATGCCGTGCCACGAGCAAGGAGTGATCGTTGGTGGTCAACACGGTATTCAGCCCGTCTCTCCCGTTCCCGACGGCCGCGGTGTTCCACGCGTGCAACAGTTCTTTGGACTCGAGATCCCACTCGTACAGATGCTCACTCCGTTTGCCGGCAACGATCGAGGTTCCATCGTGGTTGAACTGAACCGAAATCATCGCGTCCCAGATCCGGCTGCCGCCGGTATCATCAACGCCTTCGAACACCGCCGGCTCTGGCTTTCCAGATAGATTCCAGACGCGCACCGTGTTGTCGAGGCCGGACGACGCCAGAACGGCAGCATCTTGCGGATGGAAGTCCAGGGCAGCAATGCTGTCGGTGTGCCCTTTGAGCCGAGTCGCTTCTCGCTGGTTGGCAATCTCCCAAACCACGACCTCGCACGGGTACTCGACATAAGGCTGCCCTACTGCCAGGTAGCGAGAATCATGCGAGAAGGCCAGTGAGGTTGTCGGTTCGGACCTGGGCTGAGGGGCCTTGCCAGTGGGTGCTATTGAGAAACTGCCAGCGCGGCTCCAGTCCACGGCGTTCCACAACACAACCGCCCCATCTCCGCCAACGGTGGCCACCCACTGGCCTGAGGGATCGAATGCGATTGCCCTGACGCCCTGGGTGTGTGCCAGCATCGTATGGAGTTGCCGAGCAGGTTCCAGGTTCCAAACGGAAACGATTCCCGCGGCATTGCCGGCCGCAAATTGCCGCCCATCATGCGAGCAGGCAATGCAAGTGATAGGGCCGGGATCTCCGCCGTCACTATGCAGCAGCAGGCCCAATCTCTGCCCCGGCTGCCAGGTTCCTTCGAAAACCGCATCGAATCGCGTATTCCCCTGGCTCTGGCGGCTGGTGAGCAGCGAGATGGGACCGGTGTCAGGCATCCCTTCTGGACGCAAAGCAAGCGACTGGGAATCTGCGGAGATCGTCACCCAACGCTCTGGCAAAATATCGAAGGCGTTGACGAACGGCGCCTTCAAGGCGAAATCGAGTTGCCACTCGCGTAGGCGCTCGTCTCGTCGCTTTCGCAGATCTCTGGCAACCTCTGGAGAACGCTGGGCCATTTGCTCCAACAACGCGTCCACATTGAGCACGTCGGAGGCTTCGAGCCGTGGGGGCTGCAACTCCTGCTGGATAGCTTGAACCATCCGCCGTTGCAAGCGGGCACGAACCTCCTGTGCTTGTACCGGTGATAGCTTTTCGAGCTGGTCAATGCGAGCATCCACGTCGGCCGTATCCGCGGCATTCCACTGACTTTGATCCAGACGCTCGTGGATCTCCCGAACCAACATGTTGGTTTGTTGGGCTTCGTCCATTCTAGGAACGAAGTAGACGACCAACGACAACGCGACTGCCACCGCCAACGTGGTTCCTACTTGCCAGGGACGACGGCGAACCTTGTGGAAAATCCTGCGCAGCGGACCAATCCGAGTCGCCACGATCGGCTCACCACGGCTGAATCTCCGTAGGTCCGCCGCTAACTCCGCAGCACTCGAATACCTTATGCCAGGCTCTTTGGCCATGCACTTGAGAACGATGGTTTCCAAATCGCGATGTACGTTGGGGGCAATGGTCCGCAGTGAGGCTGGCTCCTCTTGCTGCACTTTGGCCAGCGTCTCTGCCAACGTCCCTTTGAAGGGAAGATCTCCCGATAGGAGCTCGTAGAGGATCGCTCCTAACGAATAGATGTCCGACGCCCGGTTCACTTCGAGAATCCGACCCGCTGCCTGCTCCGGCGACATGTAGGCAGGAGTCCCGAGTACCTGCCCATCTTGAGTCCGACGAATCGCGTCGTGTCCCACGTCGACGGCCAGCCCAAAGTCCATCAAGATCGGGGTATTCGTCTCGGCATCCATCATCACGTTACGCGGCTTGAGGTCGCGATGCACAATCCCGCGCTCGTGCGCAAAGTCAACCGCTTCGCTCAGCGTAGCCATCATTTCGGCAACGTCTCGCACCGGCGGCTTCTGCTTGATCCACTCGTGGAGCGTAGTCCCGCGGATATAGGCCATGGCGATATAAGGCTGCCCCTCGGCATCGCCAACCTCGTAGATAGGGCAGATGTGCGCATGCCGCAATCCGGCAGCAGCTCGGGCTTCTTGCATCAGCCGATTGAGGATTTCCGGGTCCTCGATGCGCGAGTACCTTGGCATCTTGAGCGCTACCTGGCGATCCAGGCGCGGATCGTGGGCAAGAAACACGCTCCCCATTCCTCCTTCGCCCAGCTTCCCCACGATGCGGTAGGGACCCACATTGGGGAGCGACGCTGGTTTGCCGGCTTCGGAGGGTGCTCGCTCCGAGCCGTGTCCGGCCGCGTCCCAAACCTCCGTTTGTTGACACTCCCCTAAGGTCTCGTGAGAACTGAGCTCGCGGTTGTCCTCCGTGCTCAGACGGACGGACTGCTCAAGAACTTGCATCGCCAGTTCGCATTCCTGGCAGATGCGGAAGTGTTCGTCTAACCGCTCGGCAGTTTCCTCGTCAACTTCCCCATTCAGATAGGCGACGAGCAACTCATGATCTGGACAATCGTTTCCGGCCATTCTCAACTCGCGAAATTGGCGAGCACGAGCCTTGAGAATTCAAGCTCCCTGCGTTCGCCTTGCCCTGTATCCTTCTCCAGAATGCCGTACCGCAGAGCGGGAGGCAACCCCACAGCAGGGGCAGGAAGATGAATTGAATCATCTACGGTTCGTCACGGGCGCACTTGCACTGCTGACTCATCAAGTGCACCACTAAAGATTGCCGTGCCGTCCCTCCCCATCTTGGAAGCACTCGCCAAGGAGGCGGAAATGACTGCGGCAAGCCTAGTCTGTGATGATTGACGAGAATCGCGTGCTTTGCAACGCTTCCGGGTCCGATCAAGCCAGACGAAGGGGATGAGACTGGCGATGTCTGGGCGGCAGCCTGCGACAAGGACACCGTGAATCTAACGAGGTAGAACCTCAACCAATTTGAGCTTCCGCTATGCATCAGGGCAGGGGACATGGACTCTGACCTGGTGCCGCTCAGCGGTGTCCCTGAGCGCCTTGTAGTATTTCCTTACCGTGACTTGCTCTCCCCTGGTCCACATCTCGGCCGTGAAGAGGTGCGCCAGCTTCATTTGCTCATCCTCTACTTCGATTGCGAAACCAGGGCTGCTCTTAAGCATCTCGCCGATAAAGCGGCGAACCCCTTTCACCAGGGAACCTACGATTTCGCCAGAATCGCGACCGTAGTAGACCGTTAGCATCTTGTCGACACGCTCACAGCGGAAGCTCTCATTGGACAGCAGGAATTCGATGCAGTCCCCGTCCTTGTTATAGAAAGCGCGTGGATAATCCATGTCGCCGGTGACGGCAGCGATTAGCTCCGTCGCGAACTCATCGTTCAGGTACTCGTCAGCGCTGTTCATTAGAACACCGGTTTCTTAAAGCGGTTTTCATAGTCGACCGGAAGATCCGGATCTTGGTTGTCGCAGGCATACCAGCCCCAATGGTAAACGACACGCTCGTCCGTCACATAGATCATAAAGACTTCGTTATCCCATGCAGGCACCTTTACGTGCCGCTTTCTATCATACGCAACGGATGGGCGGGAAATGTAGCAAAGCCAGCCGTCATCGTCAATTTCTCGATCATCGTCCCGCACACCACGAAATATTCGCCGAGGATTCCTCAAACCGTCACGAACCGTTTCGGCAAGCTCCAACGTGGCTCCCATTCCGTTTGAGGTCACCCACTTTGCCTTTTCGAGCGAGAGGTACACGTCCCAGATTTTTCCATCATGCGGGCAAACTGCCTCAATTGACATGTATCCGTTGCGTACCTTACGGTGCTCAAACCCATCATTCGGCAATGTTTCTGACATTTGCCCAAACTCCGTTTGACTAATTGTGCGCCGCTCTGCAGTCAATCAGGGACGCTATCTCGACGCACCTACTGGGCAGCCAGAATCCAACGGTCGATATAGCGGCACATGGCGGGTTCGGGCAAATGAGCGCATATAAGACTTGAATCCCCCCCGATTGGATTTCGAGTGTCTAGCGTACCGCCGGGGGTGCGAGTTTTCAAGCCAGCGGAGTACCTGGCGTACTGGCTCGCAGGCTCGCCAAGAGGTTGACTCACCTGGGGATTTGTGTTTTACTGCCAACGCATGCACATGCGTGGATGGATAGCCGCAGCTGCATGTTCCCCGCATCCCACCTTTGCTGATTCACGAGGAGTCGACTCATGCTTAATCTCCACGGTAAGCCAATTTCTTGCTGCGATGGTTCGAGCCGACGTAGTTTCTTGAAAGTGGGGGCGTTGACCCTCGGTGGACTGTCGCTCCCCCAGATTCTGGCCGCTCGGGCCGCAGCGGCAGCGGCTGGCAAGTCCACGCGGGATACCTCGGTGATTTTTGTCGAACAGGCGGGTGGCCCCACACACTTTGAGACCTACGATCCCAAACCGGACGCGCCGGCCGAGTATCGTGGGCCCTTGGGCACCGTACAGACCAATGTGCCAGGGGTCTTCTTCAGCGAATTGATGAAGGAGCAGGCCAAGATCATGGATCGCCTGGCCGTGATTCGCTCGATGCACCATGACTCCGGCAGCCATGGAACTTCGGCCCATCTCACACAAACCGGCTATTACCTGCGAGATCGCCAGAACCGTGAAAACGAGATGCCCTCGATCGGGGCGATGACCGCCCACTTGCGTGGTGCCAACGCGCAGGGCATTCCTGCTTACGTCTCGGTGCCTGCGCGGATGCGGTTTGGCGATGCGGCCTACCTTGGCAAAGGCTACAGCCCCTTTGTCACCGGTGGCGATCCCAACTCGAGCGGCTTCCAAGTCAACAACCTGGGGCTCAACCAAACCCTGGATATGTCTCGCCTGGATGACCGCCGGAGTTTGCTCAAGCGGTTGGATACGCATCGCCGCGTTGCCGATACCCGTGGCGTCTCGCAAGCCATTGACCAGTTCACCCATCAGGCGTTCGAACTTGTCACCGGAGATCGGGCACGCAGGGCGTTCGATATCGCTGCTGAGAATGACAAAACCCGCGACGTCTATGGACGAAACACCACCGGCCAAAGCATGTTGCTCGCTCGCCGATTGGTCGAAGAAGGGGTGACCTTTGTCACCGTGCGAACCGGGTCGTGGGACGATCACCAAGGCATTGCGAAACGCATGGAATCCAAGGGGCCCAGCTTCGATCAAGGGCTGGCTGCCTTGATCAACGACTTGCATGACCGGGGGCTCGACCGCGACGTGATGGTCGTGGCCATGGGCGAATTCGGCCGCACGCCACGCGTCAACAAGAACGCCGGGCGCGATCACTGGGGACAGGTGATGAGCGTGCTGATGGCCTGCGGAGGACTCAAGACTGGCCAAGTGGTCGGCAGTAGTAATTCCCGTGGCGAAGTCCCCCAGGACAACCCCTACCGCCCTGAGAACGTACTGGCCTTGCTGTATCGGCACTTGGGCATCGACACGGGTGCCACGTTTGCCGATCTCAGCGGTCGCCCCCGCTACGTGCTTGAAACTCGCGAGCTGATTTCGGAACTCGTGTAGTCTGCCAGGTACTCTGCGACACAGACTCAACGGCCGAGTGCGGCGAGTTTCTTCCGGTCAATGGTTCCTCCCAGCCCTGGGCCGGTGGGAACTTTCAATCGTCCTTTCGCGTACTGCAGGGGTCTTTGGAGTACGTCACTGACGTACATGCCGGGGCCGATCAGGTCGCTGGGAAGGTTCAGGTTGGGCGTGAGTGCGGCTAGATGAAGTTGCGCCAAAGTGCCAGGTCCCATTTCAACCGTGCTGCCCAACAGCACGCCGATGCCAGCCCCTTGCGCGAGGGCGGCCACCTGGCGGGCGGGCCACAGTCCGCCGCAGTTTGTCGTGGCAATGTTGAACTCGTCCACCGCATCCGCCTTGAGCAGGGCCATGGCATATTGGACATCGTTCACATGTTCGAGAATGGGCACGTCCACCTGTTTCCGTACGGCGGCAATCTCGCGAGGATCGTCGCGTGGGACAGGCGTCTCGACGCCGGCCAGGTTGAACTTGTGCAAACGCCGAATGTTGGCCGGTGCGGTGGCCACGGACCACCCAGCGTTGGCGTCCACCTTGATGCTGGTCTGAGGGCCAGCGACTTCGCGAACCACTTTCACCCTGGCTTCGTCCAGGTCGATATCAACGCCAACTTTGACTTTGAAGGCGTCAAAACCTGCTTCGACCTTTTCGCGAACCTCGTCTCGCAACAGGTCCAGGTCTTCGCGAATGTAGGCCACCCAGGAGACGCGCACCTCACGGCGAACGCCCCCTCCCAGCAAATCACTCACAGGCCGCTCGACCGCCTGAGCCGCCAGGTCGTACATGGCCATATCCAGCGCGCAGGTTGTGTAGCGGGTCAGTGTATCCTGCCCATCGTCGGGCATCAGGTGTTGCTGCATATCCAGGTGCAGTTGCTGGATGGCGAAAGGGTTTCGGCCCAGCATCAAGTCGGTGAGAAGTGCCTGATACTCAGGCAGATTTGGGTAGGCCTCGGCTGGAATATCCGAGACTTCGCCCCAACCGATGAGGCCTGTATCGGTTTCCAATTCGATAAAGATGAAGCTGCTCCGTTCGACGGCGTTCTTGGCTTCGCCCCCTTTCTTCGCAATCACGGTGGCGTACTTGCGTGCCACCGAAACTGGATGGAGCTTCAAAGAAGTGATCTTCATGGCTATTTTCCTGCGGCAGTTGAGGCTGAATTGGCTCAACTATTGAAACACAAACGCACCGCCATTGCACGCTTGCATTTGGGTTGCCGAAGAAGAGAATCCTCGACGGGCCGAGGGCACCTGCCAAACCGTCAACCGGTCGAGCAACCTCCTCTGGCTCGATTTGAGCCATTGTTTCCCACGACAAGCATGTGGCTGTTTGCCCGCCTTCGGCATGCAGTCGAAGCGGTGTCGGACACTCGACACTCGATTGCTGGAAATTGGCTGGAGCCGGCGGTATTGCTAGCAGTTTCGTGTTACCCTACACGACCGACATTTGTGTACAGATACCTTATGGGAGAAAAGCCGTTCCTTCTGAGGCGAGTTTCCAGCGACCAGCGGAAAAGTAGCCATCACGCGCGGTCCTAGCGTCTTGTCATGGCACCCTACCCAAAATTTAAGCGTTGACGCAGCACTAGCGACTCGTTGGAATCACAACCCGAACGTGAGCGAGGAAAAGCAGCTGGCGACATCGCCTGTCATCCTTGTTCGCTACGGCTTCGGGCTAAGATTGAAGAAGCAGAAGCACAATTTGGTTTGAAGTATTCGAGAAGTCCGTACTATTCCATAGTTCACGCACACCGGCGAAGAAGCGCGAGCAGGAGCCATGATGCAAGATTCCGCCCAAGTACCAACCACCTCGGGAGGGCCGTTTCGCCGGGCGGTACTCCGTGGCTTGGCCGTGGTGCTTCCCCCCCTGATGACCGAGGTGATTTTTCTTTGTGTCGGGGGGACGCTCAATGACTACGTGCTGGAGCCTGTGATTTCGATCACGCGTAAGGTCATGGCCCGCAGCATGGGCGACTTCAAGTACGGTCCGCACCTGGTAGCCGAAGTGGAACTGATCAAAGACCGCCCGTACCAGCGAATGGGGGACGACTACTATGTCCCCATCTCGGTATTCGAGCTCGCCAAGCGACAGGTGGGGGAAGAGGCGGCCTCGCGGATGACCAGTTCGGCCGTGTACGAGCGCTACATGGAGTACCGATACCTCAAGCCGGCCGTGGTGGTGCCGGTGTTCATTCTCGTGTTCGTGCTGGTGATGTACCTGCTCGGCAAGTTCTTGGCGGCTGGCCTCGGCAGTTTCATGTGGAGCCTGTTCGAAGGAATTATCCAGCATGTGCCGGTGGTGCGCAACGTGTATAGTTCGGTCAAACAAGTGACGGATTTTATGATCTCTGAGCGGAGCATCAATTTCACCCGCGTCGTGGCCATTGAGTATCCGCGCAGTGGGATTTGGTCGCTGGGGTTCGTAACGGGTGAGAGCATCACGCAGATTGGCTCCATTGCTCAAGAACCGGTGGTGGCCGTTTTGGTTCCGACCAGTCCGATGCCGATGACAGGTTTCACCGTGACCATCCGGCAGAGCGAAGTGCACGATCTGGATATGACCATTGACCAGGCCTTGCAGTATCTGGTGAGTTGTGGTGTGGTGGTTCCCAGCGACACCTTGAAGACAAGTGCCAAACGCAAGACCTCACTGCCAGCTCCCGACGTGGGAACAGGAACGGCAACCGATGGGATTTCGACACCCTCCATGGACAACTCGTAGCAGAACCTGCGTCAAATTTGCGACCCACGAGAGCGGTGTACTTGCCTGTGAGCAGAAGCTCAAATTGGTTCGAGGCCGCGCACCTCGCCAGACCGCTAGACCCCGGAATGAAGAACCTCATCGATGCGATCATTACGTTTAGGAACACGCAACAGTCCCTTGGCTCGTTGGCAGGCAGAATGGGTATCGGCCCGATTGCGCGAGCATGAGATTGACGTGGAGTTGGTGCCGATCAGCACCAGTGGGGACCGCCAGCAGCGCGGGCCCATCGAAGCCATCGGTCTGCAAGGTGTGTTCACCAAGGAGATCCAGGTCTCGTTGCTCGAAGACCGCGTGGACCTGGCCGTTCATAGTTTGAAGGACTTGCCTACCGAACCGGTGCCCGGCTTGACGCTGGCCGCAGTTCCTGAACGTGGCCTGGTAGGGGATGCGCTGCTGAGCCGAGATGGAACTTTGTTTGCTGATCTCCCCCCTGGTGCGCGCATCGGAACCGGCAGCATCCGCCGCCGTGCCCAACTGTGGCACCGCAGGGCAGACCTCGAGATGCTTGATCTCCGCGGCAACGTCGACACGCGATTGGAGAAACTCCGCAAGGGAGACTACGACGCCATCGTGCTGGCCGAGGCAGGTTTGGATCGGCTGGGACTTGCCGAACACATTACCGAGCGGTTGACGCCGCAGCTCACACTGCCGGCCGTGGGACAAGGTGCATTGGGGATTGAGTGCCGGGTTAATGACGACGCCACTCGTAAGGCGCTCAGTCTGCTTGACGATTGGGCAACCCACTCGGCCGTCGTGGCCGAACGGGCTTTGCTCTACGGACTTCGCGGAGGATGTCTGGCGCCGGTTGCGGCTTGGGGTCGAATCACCTCAGAAGGCCGGTTGATGCTCGAGGCCATCGTACTCAGCGGAGACGGTCGGCAACGGTTGAGTGTCGAACTTCTCGGCGATCCGCAAGAAGCAGAAGACTTGGGACAACAGGCAGCCGAGTCCTTGCTCGGTCGAGGCGCGGCGGAACTCATTGAAGCCACCCGCTCTCCGCAACCGCAGCCAGAACATCTTGCCCCGGATCGTTCGACCGACACCGACGCCGGCATGGCATGAGGGGGGAGATGCTAACGCCAACCCGTCATGGGTGAAGTTATGAGAGAGGAGACCGCGCCGTTCACAACAACCTTGAATGCGTGGTAAACCTGGGTTAGTGAATCGCCCTGTTTCCACAAAAGGAGTGTTATGAATTTCATCGGCGTCGATCTCCACAAGAAGGCTATCCACCCTGCCGGGTGATGGCAAGCACTTCGTCCAGGACCTTTCCATTCGTGGCAATTCCATTGCCTGAATAGATGGTCGGTTGGCCTTCCCAATCGGTGAACGTTCCCCCGGCTTCGATCAAGATGGGCTGCAAAGCCGCGGCATCCCAGAGGTGCATGCGAGGGTCAATCATTGCATCGGCTCGGCCTGTGACAACGAGCAAATACCCGTAACAATCACCCCAGGTTCGGGTGATCTTTGCCGCATGGGACAGTTGGGCAAATATGTCGAATTTGCCGGTGGCGGTAAACCCTTCGACCTCAGAACTCAGGAGCAATCCCTCGGCGAGATTGGCCGTCGCAGAGACCTGGGCTGCTTGCGGCGTGCCATTTCCCGAGACGTACCAAGCGCCTCCCCCTTGGGCAGCATAGACGGTTTCGCCAGCCGCCGCGGCATGGATCACCCCAATCTTCGACTCCCCGGCATGTTCCACACCGACCAGCGTTCCATAGAGTGGAACCCCGTGGATGAATGACTTGGTGCCATCGATCGGGTCGAGAATCCAGCGATAGCCAGAGCTGCCTGCGGTTTCTCCAAACTCCTCGCCGAGCACGGCATCGTCGGCAAAGACCTCAGCGATTCGGCTACGTAAATGCTGCTCGCTTTCCCGGTCGGCCTGAGTCACCGGCGAAGCGTCCGATTTGACCTCGACCTCGTAATTCCCTTGGCGGAAGTACTTCAAGGTAATATCGCCAGCTTCGCGGGCAGCCGTCAAAGCAAGTTCGAGACGAGCGGCCAGAGCCGATTCCATGGCGAGCGCCTTTCGCTGAAAGTCGGTGGGGGAGTAACAACACGCACGACAAGATAACGCAGGCGCGCGGCCCAGGGCAACAGCCCCAAGACTGACGCACTGGGCACGGCGAAAAACCTCGAACGCTTCCAGTGCATTCTAGCCTCTTGCCAGCCATCCTTGTCAGAACGATGTCACCACCAGTCACGACCAAGGGACAACGCCGCCAAACACGCCGTGCAGCACTGGCCGCTAGTCGTACATTACCACGGTCTTGATCCCCTGCGGATCTCGCTCCATGTACTGCCGTACGGTTTCGTCGGTGCCGGCAGCGGTGCGGGCCGTGATGAGTTGGCGGAGGAGCCGGGGCGTGCGAGCTTCGAGTTCTTCCAGACGTTCTAAGGCGGAGAGAAAATCGCGCGGCGCGGCGTTGACCGTGCCTAAATGAATGTGGTTCCGCAGCAGACCTTCACGCATCACGCGCGCAACATCCAGTGGAATCGGGCGAGGCCGGCGCGTGCTGCCCAACCAAACCATCACACCGCAGCCAGCCAAAGACTGGGCGGTGCGCACCATGACCTCGTCACTGCCCGTGCATTCCAAGATTAGATCGAACCCGTCTCGCTCAGCGTCAATGTCCGAGAAATCGAGCGTCGTGTCTTGAACGTAGCGTCCGCCGAATTCCTGAATCAGACGGGCACGGAAGGTCTCCGGCTCGTCGCGACCGTACATGTTTGTCGGCCACCCTCGACATAGACACGACAACGCTGCCGCAAAACCAATCGGCCCCATGCCGGGCACCAACACCCTGGGAGGTTGGCTCTTCCAAATGTTGGGACCCAGTCGGGCTTGTTGCAGGAGGACCGACTCGTTGATGGCCTTCTCGACCACGGAGAACGGTTCGACGAGAACGGCGACCTCGACCAGCGACGGCGGCACGCGCATCAAATGCCGGGCCTCGTCCAGCCAGCGTGGTTGGGAGAAGCCATGTTCGAAGGCGATTCCCCGCTCGGTATACTTCCCGTAAGGGAGGAAATCGACCCGCTCAATCTCCGGGTCGCTCGAGCGTCGCACGACCGGCACAACCCAATCCCCCGGTTGAAGCACTTGAGCCGCCTGGAGCGAAGCCCCGTTGGAGCCACTTCCCACGGCTTCCACTTGAGCCAGGCATTCGTGCCCTAGGATCAAGAGTTCCTCACCCGGTGGCACGGCCGGTTGATGGGAATGCAGAATCTCTCGATCTGTACCGCAAATTCCCAACTGCAAGGTGCGGCAGAGTACAGCGTCAGGCGTCACCTCGCCAGGAGAACTGCCAGCGACAAGACGCGGCTTCGACGAGCCTGGCACGGCAGCAATTGCCTGCATTCTGATCCTTCCAGCAAATCCGTTGAGACAGGTAGCGGAGAGAACGTGTCGTGTGTACTCAATTCAGAAAATCTTGCACCACTTCGACTTCGCGAATCTGGGCACTATCAGGCTCAAACACGCGGATTCTGATCCGCACGCCGCGGATGCGAAAGCTGGTGGGACCGGGGTTGTCCCACTCGCCGATGTCGTCAATTCCATTGGAACCGTTGTTGTCGAGCCCGTCGAATGCGTAGTCGTTACCTTGTCCATCCCGCTCGAAGTGAGTGGACCAGGTGTTGTAGTCAATGTTGGTGTAATCCGAATCCCCCTCTCGCCAGAGTTGCACGTTGAAATTGATGACGTTGGTCAGGATGATATCCTCAGCAAATCGACTGCCGTCATCCCGACCGTTCAACGTGCCGGTTTGCGAATCAATGATCGCTGGCGTGATCGGTGTCCCCGAACCATTCAACCAGGTGAACGGAGCATTCCAATAGTCAATGTTGCCGGCACTTGGTGCCGACGAAGAGTTCACGCCATTGTAAGTTCCCACGCTCCAACTCGGCGACGAGGTTTCCCGCAGCGTGGGCAGATTGAGAATTCCCCAATGATCAATCCCGTACGTCCCGCCAGTGTTGAGCCGCGCGAATCGTTTCGTGGGTTCGGTCAAGTCCGAGAGCGAGTTGGCCACCATGTTGCTCCCATCCCAGTGCGCTGAGATATCTCGCGTGGCGTAGTAGTTTACCTGCGAGGCAACATCAGGAATCGTGGCAGGGAGCACCAGCAAGGCACGGCGGTGCAAGTTGGTACCGCGGAGAAACCAGGCAATCTCAGCCACGTATGACTCTCGCGTGCTTCCCCCAAACCGGCCGATGAACGGTTCGTCGTTGCTGCGCGAAGTGAACATGATCACATCGTGCATGGCTCCCACGGTACCATCGGTGGCGGACGAGGTATCAGGATTCCAAGCGCCAGGCAGGGTCAAACCGGCACCGTCCCGGACTTCGAAGTATCCCAGATCGTCTTCAGGGTCGAGCGGCGGGTTCATGACCGCAGTGACCCCTTGCAGATCGACCCGCAATCGGTGAACGGCAAAACGCATTCGATCAGAAGTTTCGATCATTGCCCGATTGTTCGCGACGCTGTCGGTCATCAGCCCGAACAGCGTAACCGCCGTCCCCATGAGGATGAGCGTCAAGCCCATGGCAATCAGGATCTCGACGATCGTAAATCCAGCTCGGCGAGTCGCCGCTTTATGGGCAACTTGGGAGTGGGTGTCGGACAGCGTCATGGCAACTTCCCTTTAAGTGGGCGACCGAAACGGAGGACGGACGCAAGGCAAGTGCTGCCTAGGCCGTGCGATTCCAATGGCAAATAGGGAATCACCATTCCTGCACGTTGCTGGGGTTTTTCCTATTCTTTGAATATAGGATAACTCGGCAATGTAAGTGGACTGGTGGTTCGACGTTTCTTGCCCGCACGAGTTTGGCCCGCAGAACGCGGTAACGAGAGTAGTGCGAAAAACTCACCACTAGAAGTATTCCACCGCAGGCAGCACCTTCTGTCAAGTGAAAAGCCGCCGCCGGGTCCCGAAGTTCTGCTTGCTACAATCGTATCGGGGCCGAAAAAAACAGGGCCGAATGTGCCATTCGCTCGGCGTGCATGCTAGGCTGGTTCCCGTCGGCTCCCCAACTTCCAGATTCTATCGACGTGCGAGATTTCAGCCATGTCACCACTGCTCTTGGTTTTCAGATTACCGCTCGTCGGGCTTTGCCTGTTCGCACTTGCTACGACGCCGTCGCTGAGCAGGGCCGCTGACAAATCGGATCCGCAAGGCGCGAAAGCACTGGAGCATCTCGACGTGCGTTTTGCCGAAGTGGACGGCGTGCCGCTGCATGTTGACCTCTTTCTCCCGGCGGGAGTTCAACGCCCTCCACTGGTGGTGTTTATCCACGGCGGAGGCTGGCGAGGCGGTTCCCGCAAACGGGTCAATCGGGCAAAATGGGTGGTGAGCAATGGCTATGCACTGGCCAGCATCCAGTATCGGCTATCTCAGCAAGCGATCTTTCCCGCCCAAATCCATGACTGCAAAGGGGCCATTCGCTGGCTGCGGGCCCAGGCTGACAAGTACGGGTACGATGCTTCGCGGATTGGCGTGGTTGGCACATCCGCGGGCGGTCACCTCGTAACGCTGCTCGGGACCAGCGGTGATGTCAAAGCTTTGGAAGGCGACGTGGGTGGCAATCTCGACCAATCTTCGCGCGTCTCGGCCGTGGTAAACTACTTCGGGCCGACGGATTTTTTGCTCCGCTCGCGCACGCAGCCGATCAAAACCGAGGACTCTTCTGGTTCGGTCTTTCTGCTGCTTGGTGGCCCAGCCAGTAAGAAACAGGACCTTGCCAGACTCGCGAGTCCAGCGACACACGTCAGCAAAGACGATGCGCCACTCTACATCTTTCACGGGACCGGAGACAAAACGGTCATGTTGGATCAGGCGGACCGGATCTACGACGCTTATTCCGCCCAAGGACTCGAGGTGCACAAGTGCTATGTCGAGGGTGCAGGGCACGGGGGCGGAGCGATCTTTGCCAACGACAAACTGCAGTTGGCCAAACAATTCCTGGACAAGCACTTGCGGAAGTAAGGATCACTGACAAGCTGCTAGCGCCACCCTAATTCTCAGGTGTGACGGTGCACCCAGGCTTGACCATCTCCCACGCGCGTTTGACAATCGAGAAAGCGGATCTTGATTCCCCCAGATTCCACCTTGCGCCGGAAGTTCCATGATCTTGATGATCGATAATTACGATTCGTTTACCTACAACCTCGTGCAGCGGTTGGGGGAACTCGATTCTGGCATTGACCTGAAGGTTGTCCGAAACGATCAGGTGGATTGCGACGAGATCGAAGCGCTGGCCCCTTCGCATCTGATCATTTCGCCTGGTCCCTGCACTCCAAGCGATGCTGGCATTTCGGTCGAATGTGCCAAGCGGTTCGCTGGTAAGATCCCAATCTTAGGGGTCTGTCTGGGGCATCAGTCCATTGGTCAGGCGTTTGGTGCCAAGATCGTTAGGGCACCCCGGCTGATGCACGGCAAGACAGATATGATCTACCACAACGGCCAAGGGCTGTTTGCGGGTTTGTCGAATCCGTTTCAGGCCACTCGATACCACAGCTTGATTGTGGATCCGGATTCGCTGAGCGAGGACTTCGAAGTCACCGCCTGGTCTCCCTTGCGGGGGGCGAGTGAGTCTGGTGCCCCGGTCACTTCCGGCGAACTCCCACAGGGTCAAGCGTACGAAATCATGGGCATTCGCCACAAACAATTTCCGATGTACGGCCTGCAGTTCCACCCCGAGAGTTTTTTGACCCCCTGCGGCATTCAGATCTTGGAAAGGTTTGTGACCAAAAGCGCCCTCCCAGCTTGAGGACCAACGTCATCTCGGGCGGTCGCATTGACCATCTTGAAGAAGCGGAAGCTCAAATTGGAGCTCCAGATGGTCCGTGTCCTCCCAATCACTCATTGCAACCGACGGATCGAATGTTCGCTAGCCTTCTTGTTTCAAAGCCGGCGCCTCGCATCAGGCAAGCCACTACGGCCATCGGGAGCAGGGTCTTGGGAGGCGTTGAGATAGCACGAACCGGCTTGAGGCCACGCGTCGTGGTTGCACGCCTGGTTGTGTTTGCGCTGCTGCTGGTGTGGTCAGGGAGCGGCTTGTCACGGGCGCAAGAAGCCTCGTCCGACGCGCGGTTTCTGGCCGGACTACGAAGCCGGCATTTGTATCGGCTGGCCGAAGCGTACTGTATGGATCGGCTGGCGGAGTCGGATCTGGACGATCAGGTCCGCGCGGACCTGGTGATTCAACTTTCAGAAACCTACGTTCAGCATGCCAGGCATTCAGCCCCGGAAGAGGCTGACGCGTATTGGGCTCCGGCCTTCGAGTTGGCTCAAAAATACACGGATGAGTTTCCCGATAGTCCCTGGCGGGTGCCGGTTCGATTTCAAGCGGCCAAAGTCTTGCTGGACCGGGCGGAAATGGCACGCGAACGGGCTGAGCTATTGGGTAACGACGTCAAGCTTCTGAACGAAGCTCGCGGCTATTTGCGGATCACCATCGAGCAGTTCAAACAGCAAGCGGCAGAGGTGCAGCAGGTGATCCAGCGGACTGAGCGCGGTCCCATGCCGCCGGGGCCGGCTCGTTGGCAGTGGCTTAGTTTGCAAAAGCATATTGATTCTGAACTGGCCAGGGCTTTTCAGAATCAAGGACTCGCGTACCCCGACCGCAGTGCCGATCGGGACAATGCGCTGCGGCAAGCCTTGGAGCTTCTCGAACCTCTTTCGAGACTCGCCACGGTGGACCCCTTGGCATGGTCGGCGCGAATCGACCAGATTGCCTGCCTCCGCGGCATGCACGATCTAGCGGGTGCCCAACGCAAGTTGGATCAACTACAAAAGGAAGAACCTCCATCGGGCGTTGAACAACAGGCCCTGGCCGAGCAACTTCGTGTACTCCTGGCAGCCGGTCAGCTCGAGCGGGCTGTCAGCCTCGCGGGGCAGGTGTCCCGTTCGACTCAAGGGAACCTTGCCGCACAGCTTGAGTTTGCGATGCTCGAAGTGGTGCTCGCCAAGTGGAAGCATACGCTGGCGGCCGAAGCGACCGAGGAGTCCAAAGTTTGGCAACAGCAGGCCTCGGCCATGGTTGCCCGGCTTGAGCAACGCCACGGAAGTTACTGGGCTCGCCGAGCTGAGAACTTGTTGGGGAGCGTGACCACCAGCAAGGCCGTTCCAGGGGATCAATCACTGGCGCTGCGTGCGGCAGAAGGGGCCTATCGAAGTGGCGAACTCGACAAGGCAGTAGCGCTTTACGAGCAGGCAAGCAGTTCTGCCCAACAGCAACGGCGCATGGACGAAGCCGTTCGCTTGGCTTCACTGGCCGGACAAATCGAGTATCAGCGCGAGCATTGGGAGTCAGCCACCAGGCGTCTTCGAGCCGCGGCCATGCTGGCTCCTGAGAGTCAACTATCGGCCGAAGCCCACCTGTTGGCCATTTACGCGGCCGCCCAATTGGCCCGCGCCGATTCGGCAAAACTCGCCGAGTATCAACAACTGCTCCAAGAGCATCTGGAGCATTGGCCGCAGGCAAAGTCCGCAGGCACGGTGTGGTACTACCGTGCTCAATCTGAGGAGTTCTCAAAACGTTGGCGTGAGGCCATTGGCGCCTACCTGCACGTACCCAGCGAGGATGAGAAGTTCGCGAAAGCGGTTCAGGGAGTCGGGCGTTGCTATCACGCGCTGTTGGCCACCGCCACTGCCAAGGAAGAGCCCACCGAGGCGCTTGCTCGCGAAGCCGCTTTGTACTTCGAGACTTTGATCTTTGGCCGAGAGAATCAATGGCCTGAGCTTTGGAGTGCTGCCGAACTGGACGCAGCCCTCAGGGCAGTCGATTTCCGCTTGCGATACGGCCAAGGAGGAGAAGAGCGCTGCGAATCCATTTTGCGCACGGCGCTGCTCAAAGCGCCGCAGGCTTCGCCAGAGTGGAAGGCCTCGGCCAAGGTGCTGCTCGCGATGGCTTTGATCCACCAGCAAAAGTTCGCGGATGCCGAACAGATTCTTGGGGATGTTTCACAAGGTTCGCCGGTACAGTTGTTCGTCATGTTGCAGGGGTTGAGCGAAATTGCTCAGAGTGCCACGCAGCGTGACCGAGAGCAATTGGCCCGGCTGCAACTGCATGCGGCTCGATTGTTGGGCTCAAGGTTGAATCAGCTCACTCCCGCGCAGCAGCGGCTGGCGGAAGTTGCCACCTGTCAGGCATTGGCCGACGTTGGTCAATGGGCGGATGCCGTGAAACGGGCGAAAGCTTTGCATGCCGCGCACCCTCGCAATGCCGACGTACTCGAACTGCTGGCTGCGTTGCTGTCCCAAGGTAGTAAGGCCACGGATTGGGAAGCGGCACTATTGCGGTGGCGCGAACTCGAGCACCACTCACGCACTGGCACACCGCGTTGGTATCGAGCGAAGTACCACCTGGCAGAAACGTATGCGAAGCTCGGAAAGCGAGAACGGGCCGCACAGATTGTGAACGTCACCAAGATCCTGCATCCCGATTTGGGAGGACCCGAGTTGAAGTCCAAGTTCGAGGCGTTACTCCAAAAGGTCCAGTCTGCTGCTCCTTGACGCCAGTGAGCAGCGACTATTCGTCATCGTCCTTGATGCCCAATCGGGCCAACCAGCGATTTCGCCCTTTCTTGTTTCCTCCGGCTTTGTCGTCAACCACCGAACCGTTCTCGGCCAGGCGACTCATGGCTTCTTCGATCTCTCGGGTCCGCTCTTCGATCTCAGCCCGCTCACGTGCGATGGTGGCCCTGGCGACGGAGACGTCCACTTCTGCCAACTTGAGCTTCTCGCGCCATTCGTTCTGCAATTGCATCAAGCTTTCGCGTTCCTGCTGGATGATTTCGTCTTTGTCGAGCAGTTCGGCCACGGCCGAGGCACCCACCGCCATGGCTCCCCAGTTGTTGCTTTGCTCTTCCAGCACCTTGTTGAGTTCGGAGATCTCGCGATTCTTGGCCTCGACGACCGCGTCGGTGCGGCGCACTGCCTCTTCGATACGGAGCCGCTCGTCCTGCTCCTCTTCGTCGTCCATGTCGTCATAGTCGGCTTCCAGGCTGGCCAAGAGCCGCCGCTTCTGGGCTTCCCAATCAAGTGCCTCACCGGTGGAGTCGTCCGCTCCGCGTGCCGCTCCTTGAGTTTCGAGTTTGGCTTCTAGCTGGGCATTGCGAGAACGGGCAGCGCGCAGGTCCTCTAGTAGCATATCGTGCCGACGCTGCATATCCTCCAAGTCCGCCGACGAAGCCCCGTTGTCGTTGTGCTCGTCCGCGGTCAACTGTTGCTTGAGCTCTTCGATCTGTTGGTCACGTTCGGCCAACCGCTGTTCGAGCGAGGTGCACGACGCCTGCAACTGTTCGACTTCTGCGGAATCGGCACTTCCAGCGTTGTTGACCGCTTCCTGAAGCTGCACATCTCGCTCGGCCAGCGTCGAACGTATTTGAGAAAGTTCCTGCTGTGAGGCATCCAGTTGCCGCAGCAGGTCATCACAGGCGGCATGGGCTTGTTTGAGTTCTTCGGGGTCAGCGGCGCTGGCCATGGCCTGAAGCTGGTCATGCTGTTCGACCAGTTGACTGAACTGCTCTTGCAGGTCTTCAGCTAGCAGACGCCATTCATCCAGTTCCGAGGCTTGCTGACTGAACCGCTTGCGGAGCGCATCGAGTTGCACTCGGGTCTCGTCCCGGTCGCTCCTGACGTTTTCCAACTCAGCCAAGGTGAGCTGGGCCGCTTCGAGCTGTTCGCGAAGCTGCTGGCATTCCTCTTGGAGCTTGGTGCGTTCTTGCTTGAAGGCTCCGGCAATCCGGCTCCGCTGCTGTTTAGTCTTTTCCCATTCGCGGTCGAGCTTGTCGCTTTGCTCGGCGGTTCGTTTGATCTGCTCGTCGAGTTGCTGCCGGTCGTGGGTGAGCGTCTGGCCGTCAATGGTCAGCTCTTCGCGGAGCAGTGCCAGCTCGCTCTGTTCGTGACGCAGGCGTTCTTCGTACTGGCCGACTTCTTGGGTCCGGGTGTCGAGCCTGGCCTGCTGGTCTTCCAACTCCTGCTTGCGGTGGCGATCCTGCTCTTGGGCCGAAGTCATGGCCGCTTGCAGGTCATCCAGTTCTTGCTTGAGTTGCTGAAGCTGCTGAACTTCCTGTTCGACCTGCGCGGCGCGGCGCTCCATGGCGTCAGAGCGGGCGACCAGTTCCTGCTCGCGCTGATCGAGTTGCTGAGTGCGCGCAGCATGAACCTGATGCTCGTTGTGTAGCTCTTCGCGATGCTCTGCGGCTGCCTTGGCTTGCCGTGCCACATTTTCATCAATGGCTTGCAGCTTTTGCCGCTGCGCCTCAATGAACTGTTTGACACGACTGCGCTGATCGCTCAGCTCACGCGCAAGGTCGTCGTTCCAGAGAGCATCTGAGCCGGTGGATTGTGGGGTGTCTTTTTCTTCCATGGTGTTGATTTCGCAGTACAACCCAACGAATCCGCCCGCCTCATGCTCGAGTCCACTCGTGGCCCGCTGGGTTGATAGTCGGTGCGCGATAGACTTCCAGAGTTCGTATAGGCTACGGCTGGTGTCTGGTCAAAGTTTCGCGGGGCACTTCGCGGGATAACCGGATCATTCAGGATGCGAAGGTTGGTCCGATCAAGCCGAAGCTGCGGATCGAATCGCCTCCGGCCGGACGGAATGCCCAAGGCCAGCATGCCAGACGCGTGAGTCCGGAGGCCAGTTCCTGCGGAAGCCCGCAGCGATGCCCCCTACCGGGGAGCGCTCGCGATTCGTACGCTAGCGTGCATGCCAGGGCAACACGAATTCCCAATGTCCCCCTCACTGCGCCGCCGGTCCCTCCAGTGGGGACACGTCAACGGCGTTCTGTGGGGGATCGGTAACGCACTCACCACCAGCACGCTGGTCATCTATCTGGCATTGGAACTCGGGGCCAAGGGGATGGCCCTGAGCTGGATCCTGGCCAGTCCCATGCTCGTGGGCTTGCTGCGTCTGGCGGCCCCACTGCTGATGCATCTTCTGGGGACCGCCAAGCGAACCTGCATCGGGTTCTCCTTGGTGAGCTACGTGATCCTGTGTGGATTGCCAGGATTGGCGTTTATGCACCACGCGTTGCCTCCCCGGCACGCGCTGATCTACTTGATTCTGCTGCTGTGCGTGCATCAATTGTTGGAGTACGTGGCGCATGTGGCGTTTTGGTCCTGGATGGCGGACTTGGTGCCTTCGCGGATTCGCGGTCGGTATTTTGCTCGACGCCAGGTTTGGCAGTTGGCTTTCTTGATTCCGATCCTGCTGGTCAGTGCGTGGTTCACGGTCTGGTGGAAGGAAGCATTTGCCGACCGTCCTGACTGGAAACTAGGCGGCTATGGTCTTACCACCGGGCTGGGGGCCCTGCTGCTGCTCGGTTCGATCGTTCCGCTCGCGCGGATGACTCCCACGCGCGAACGGCGGCTTGATCATGGGCGATTGTGGAGATCGATGGGACGCCCGCTGTTCGATGGCAACTTTTTGTGGCTGGTGTTATTCGGCTGCTGCTTCTCGATGGCGAATGGGGTGACGCAATCCGCACAAAGCATGTATCCCTACAAGGAGCTCGGTCTGAGTGTGCTCCCCATGGTGATGATGCGGAGTAGCATGCGCGTCGGGCAGTTGGGGCTCAGTTTTTGGGTGGGACCTTTCAGCGATCGGTTCGGCAACCGCCCGGTGCTGATCGTCTCGCAGTTGGTCGTGGTCACCGGACCACTGTTCTATGTGATTGCCACGCCGGAGCATCCGTGGTGGCTCTGCGGTGCCTGGCTCGTTTGGTCCGCCTACGTAGGGCTCAATATTTGCCTGCCCAACGTGATGCTCAAGTTGGCGCCTGCCGGCGAGAGCGGGTCGTACATTGCCACCTACTTTGGGCTGACCAATCTGGTGTACGCCATCGGCACGGTGGCGGGGGGCTACCTGCTAGAGCAGGCTCAACAAGCGGCATTCGAGTGGCAGTTTGCCGGGGTCACGATGAGTTACTGGCCCTTGCTGTTTCTGTTGGGTTTTGTCTTACGTCTGCTCGCCGTGCCAATCTTGTTCGCCCTGCGCGAACCGGGAGCCCGACGCTGGCGAGAATTCTTTCCGGGAAAGTAGTCATCGCGCTCCGTCATGATGACAACCGTCAACTCGGGAAATGCAACCGGTTCTTGCCGATGAGCGAAGGCGTGGCCGTCACCTGTCGTGGTTCCTCGCTCACGCTTCAGGGTAAGATTGAGAAAGCGGTGCCAACGGTTCACGTGCAGAAGGCCCCGGACAGCCCCGATACGTTTTCTTGGTTCGTGAACCGTTGAGACAATTGTTCTGCACTGAATCACAACCCGCAACGTGACGCTTCGGGTTAAGCTTGAAGTGCGAGGTCCTACCTGATTAGCTGATCTCCAAGGGCCCAATCGAACTCGAAAGGTTTTCATGCTTATCAATCAACGAAGCCATTCCATTGCCCTGATCGGACTGGCGGTGATACTCCTCGGCAGCAGTGCTGTGTCTCTCGCTGACGAGGGGGATGCCAGGCTGCAGAAACGAATCACGGAGTTGGAGGCCGAGAACCGTTCGCTCCGCAAGATTCTTGCCGGGATTCAGAATGCCCTCAAATCCGTCCCGGCATCGGCAATCCCCACCACCGATGATCCAGGTGACTTGCGGATCCTCGTGATGCCAGGCGACTGGGGCGAATCGCAACTGGCAGACATTCGAAAAGTTTGCGAGTCGGCTGGGAAAGCCATTGCAGAACAACTCAAGAACGATGGCTTTGCCCCCATCATTGTGCAGCGAGGCAAGTCGGGCCCAATCACGCTCTACGAGCGAGGGGTGGGCAACGAACATGTCATGCGGTTGGACACCAGCAATCGGGCCTGGGCACAGTTAGCCTTCCAATTTGCCCATGAGTACTGCCACATTGTTTGCAATTACCGCAACGCCAGCAACCCGCAGAAGTGGTTCGAAGAAACATTGTGCGAATGCGCCTCGTTGTACGCCTTGCGGCGGATGGCCGTCGAATGGAAAACCAACCCGCCGTACTCAAACTGGAGCAGCTACTCCGAATCCCTGGCCAGTTATGCGAGCGATCGCATCAAGACGCATTCCGAAGGAAAGGAGTCCATCGCACAGTTCTATCAGGCAAACCAGGCGGAACTCGAAAAGTCAGGCACCAACCGAGCACTGAATACCTACATCGCGACGAAACTCTTACGCCACTTCGAAGAGAACCCCGCGGCATGGCAATCGTTGCGATATCTCAACTTGGGCTTGGCGTCTGAGAACACGTCGTTCAAAGCCTACCTGACCGGCTGGCATGCCAGAGTCCCCAAAGAACACCAGTCGTTCGTCCGCCAGATTGGTGAGGAATTTGGAGTGCAGCTACCCAGCGGAACCTCGGCGGACTGAACTATGTCGAACAGTTGTCCCAACTGTTCACGAACCAAGAAAAACGCTTCGGCTGCTTCTGCAGGTGAACAGTTGAGACAACTGTTCGACAAACCATCGCCGCAAGACTTGGCCTACCGGCGCAGTAGCTTAGTCCACAGCATGTCGCTGACCAGTAGTCCTGCCCTCGTCAGGCGGAGTCGGTTGGGGGCCTGCTCGATCAACTCGTGGCGGAGGGCATCTGGGAGGAAAGTTCCCCAGAGCTGCGCTGCGTGAAAGCCGGTCCGCTGGTAGAACGCGGCCAGGTCCACGCCGGCGGTTCGCCGCATGCTGAGCATCAGTAACTCTCGGGCACGATCTTCGTCTGCGAGGGTTTCTACTTCGGCCACGGGGCTCTCACCGCGCTCAAGCCGCTTGATCCAAGTGGTGGTGCTGCGGTGGTTCATCAGACGCGTGCCGTCCACATAACGGGCTGCTCCAGGGCCAAACGCCAGGTAAGGAAGTCCGGACCAATACACCTGATTGTGCTGGCTCTCGCAGCCAGCCAAGGCAAAGTTCGAAACCTCATAGTGACGAAAGCCAGAAGACGAGAGCCGGTCGATGCCGGCCACGTAGAGTTCGCGTTCGAGGTCTTCTTCCAACGAAGCCAACTCCCCACGTCGGCGTCGGTTCCAAAACTGCGTTCCCTGCTCGAACGTCAACCCGTAGGTCGAAATGTGATCTGCCTGGAGTCCGATGGCCTGATCGAGATCGCGGTGCCACGTGTCCAGCGTTTCGCCGGGGCAGCCAAAGATCAGATCCACGCAGCGGCGCGGAATCCACGCGGCAGCCAACTCCAGGCAGCGGACAACATCCGCCTGCCGGTGATCTCGCTCCAACAAGGCGAGCTTGGCGTCGTTGAAGCTCTGCACGCCCAGGCTGATCCGGTTGACGCCTGCTGCGGCCATGGCTTCGAGCCGAGCGGTGTCGATGTCGGCCGGGTTGGCTTCGACCGTGATCTCGCAGTCGGCGTCGGGTTCCAACCAGCGGCGCACCAAGACGAAGAGCCGGTTGAGCTGCGCCGGGGCGAGGTGCGAAGGGGTCCCTCCGCCAAAGTACAAGGTCCGCACATTGTAGGTGCGGCCTAGCAGATTGAACTCCCGCTCCAGCGCATTGAGGTAGGCATCAATCAGGTCGTCGCGGCCAGCAACCAGCGTGAAGTTGCAATAGCCGCAGCGATGGCGACAGAAGGGAACATGAACGTAGGCCGCCTGCGGAACAGGCCAGACCGCGTTACTGTTTGACGCGTTCGATGTATTCACCAGTTCGGGTATCGACGCGGATGACTTCGCCAATCTCGACAAAGGCAGGGCACATGACATCTGCCCCCGTCTCTACCGTCACCGGTTTGGTCAAGCCTGTGGCCGTGTTTCCCTTGATCGAGGGTTCGCAAAACTGAATGGTAAGTTCCACATGGTTGGGGGGCGTGACGGTGATGGGGTTCTCATTGTAAAGGACCATGCTGACGACCATGCCTTCTTTGAGATACTTCCAAGCGTCGTCCACCTGATCTTTGCTGAGTTCGTACTGTTCGTAACTGACGTTGTCCATAAAGACGAACATGTCTTGCTGACGATAGAGGAACTGCGCGTCGATCTCCGTGACGTCTGCCGACTCGAGCGACTCGCCCCCTTTGTAGTTCTTTTCGAGCGTCGTTCCTTTGATCAGGTTCCGCAGGCGAACTGTATAGATGGCGTTTCCTTTGCCAGGTTTACGGAAGTTGCACTCCACCATTTGGTAGGGCTCGCCGTCAATCTGAACCTTGAGTCCCTTCTTGAACTCGCTCGTATTATAAGTAGCCACGTTGTTTTCCTACTTCGATTCCATGCCGGGGGGAGGTAAGCTGGGCAGCATTCGAGGTTGTGCGGCCCCGGTCAGAACCTCATTTCCAAACCCTAGTGAGCCAAGCAGCCCACATGGTTGACGGGACAAAAACACCTCAAACGCTTCCGGTGGTTGTACCCAGCGAGAACGAATCTCGTCAATGGCGACAGGAATTGAAGGCCGCCGTCCGGGACCCGATCCGGCTTTGCCGGCATCTGCAACTGCCAGCAAGTTGGGACGCCGCAGCCCTTGTGGCCACCGAGCAGTTTCCTCTGTTGGCGCCCTGGCCTTATGTCCAGCGAATGCAGCCAGGCAATCCTGCCGATCCGCTCCTGCTTCAGGTCCTGCCGCTTGCGGAAGAAACGCTAGAAATTGCGGGGTTTGGGACCGATCCGGTCGGCGATCAGGCAGCCCAACGCGATACGGGGCTGCTGCACAAGTATGCGGGGCGGGCGCTGTTGATCACCACGGGAGCCTGTGCGGTCCACTGCCGTTACTGCTTTCGCCGGCATTTTCCCTATGAGCAAGCCCCCAAATCGCTCGCTGCTTGGCAAGCCCCCCTGGAGACCATTGCCCAAGATCCCACCATCGAAGAAGTGATTCTCAGCGGCGGAGACCCGTTGGTCCTGACCGATGGTTTCTTGGCTCAGTTGGCTTCTGCGATTGGCCTGATTCCGCATGTACGGCGACTGCGGATTCATACCAGACTGCCGATTGTGATCCCCTCCCGGGTTCAGCCTGAGCTGCTCGAGTGGCTGACCGGCGGACGCCTGCAGCCGATTGTGGTGGTACACGCCAACCATGCTCAAGAACTCTCAGGCGAGGCCGTGCCGGCGGCGCTGGAGATACTGCGCAAGGCCGGAGTTTTGCTGTTCAATCAGGCCGTGCTGTTGGCCGGCATCAACGATTCTGTGGCAGCCCAGCGAGAACTCTGTTTGCAACTGATCCGACACGGCGTGGTGCCGTACTACGTGCACCAGTTGGACCGTGTGCAGGGTGCAGCCCACTTCGAAGTGGACCCTCAACGGGGAAGAACGATCATGCGTCAACTGCGGCAACAGTTGCCCGGCTATGCCGTGCCCCGCTATGTGGTTGAAGAACCGGGCCAGCCCCACAAGACGCTTTGGGTGTAGGCAGTTTTGGCCATTCCCCCGTTCGTTGAAACAGCCAACTGCAAAGATGACGCTGAACCTGTGCAAATAGCCCGGTCCAATCTGTTGACATGTTTCCATCGGCTTGGGCCCGATACAGACGCATGCTGCCATACCAAGGCATGCGATTGCCTCGCAGCATCCAGCGCCAACTAGGGCGGGTTCCCAACAGGGTCCAAACCTTGGTTCCTTGCGCGGCTGCCAGGTGAGCCGCCGTGCTCGGTACGGTGATCACCAAATCTAGTGCGGCGATCAAAGCCGCGTAGCTTTCCAGACCCATCCCTTGTCCGCTGCGCGAGAACAAGGCAGATTCCCATTGCTCCACGTGCAGGCCCTGCTGCCGACACATCTGGTTGAACTGCCCTCCTCCAATCCCTCGTTGCAAACTCACTGCGTGGATGCCAGGAATTTGCAACACGGACTCCCAGTCGGTGAGCGAGGGGAACTGCGAACCTGCCATCGGCCGGGCTCCGTCACCATTGAAGCAAATGCCGACTTTGAGACCTGGCCCCAGTTGCTGCAGCCGTTGTTGCCAATGTGCCAAGTGGCTACTGCAAGGTTGCAAATACGCTGAGGGGGTCGATGGAAACTGACTGAGCGTTGTCCGCAGGTGTCGGGGAAGGCTCACCAGAGGCATCACGATATCGGCCGCCTCGATGGCAACCGCTTCGGCCTCGGTAGCCTTCGGAATGTAGTGAATCTGTGGAAATGAACGACCGACGTATCCCGCCAAGCGTCGATCACAACTTAGCGATACGGAACCTGCCTGTTCGATGAATTCCGTGAGGCAGGAGAAGAACATCAGTTGGTTGGCCAGGTTTCCAACCGCACGTATGTGAACCTTCTTGTGTGCGACGGAACATCCTTGCCACTGTTTGTAGGAGTGCATGCCTAGCCCCAGGGCTCGACGTTCCTGCCATTCCAGCTCCCGCCATCCATGTTCGAAGTCGCCTGATTGCAAACTGAGCAAAGCCCGCACCCGCCGGGCGTCCTCGTCCAGGGGGGCCACGGCCATGGCTCGTTCGTAACAGACCGAGGCTTCGGACCAATTTCCTTGTCGTTCCAGGGCCAGGGCCATGCCTAACTGCGGGATCGGCGAACTTTGCAAATGTCGAGCGGCGGCATTCCAGCTTTCCCAAGCCTGTTGCGTTTGCCCGAGCCGCATATGCAGTGCGGCGGCACGACTTCTCGCTCGACTATCTCCCTGCCGGTAGCGCAGCCCAGACTCGTAGCAGTCCAGGGCTTCGCGCCAACGCTGCTGTCTTTCAAACAGCGTGGCGAGAGCGAAGTGCGCCTCGGCCATGGTGGGATCCAGCGCCGCGGCCCGACGGTAATGCTGAATCGCTTCGTCCAGATGCCCACGCAGCGCCAAGGCTCCGGCCAGATTGAAGAAGTAGAACGGGTCATCACTGCTCAGCTTGACCGCTTGGGCGACAAGTTCCAAAGCCCGATCAACGCGGCCAGTTTGCCGTTCGAGTACGCCGAGCATGTACAGGGCGTCGCAGTGTTGCGGTTCGCGCTGTAGGATCCCCCGGTACAGGCCGGCGGCCTGGCGCAGATTCCCTGCCCGATGTTGTTGTACGGCGAGTTTTAGCGAACCTGATTCCACGTGGACGACTCCCGGAGGTACTTCAATCGCAAAGCTCGTACCAGTGGACTTAGAGCGAGCGTCGCATAGCTTCCGCGAAAACGGTAGCATTCGCTGGAGCGCAAACAAATCCACACAGGGGGCATTCCCCCAAGAACCTGCCAGAGAGTCCAGGAATTCTTGCGCCGCGTCGGGTAAACACCCCTAACGCGGTAGTGCCTCGAACCAATTTGAGCTTCCGCTCTTTCAATCCTAACCCGAAGTGTCAGTGAGGAAGCAGGACAGGCGATGTCGCCACGGTTGTCATCACAACGGAGCGTGATGACTACTATTTCGCTCTTCGCTAGCAGCTTGACTCGAATTGAACGACTTCTTTCCTATCAGGTGTCTCATGAAGATTGAAACCATCGAAACCTTTCCCTTGAAGATTCCCGGCAGGCCGTACCTCGGAGGACATACCACCAGCGATGCCGGAGGATCCGAAGGGGACTATATTGCCCATCGGCAGTATCGCTCGGTCTACTCGCTGGCAGGACATTCGCTGCTAGTCAAACTGACGACCGATACCGGACTCGTCGGTTGGGGAGAGTGCCAGGCTGCGGTAGCGCCGCGCGTGACCGCCGCGGCCCTGCATGAGTTGATTGCGCCGGTGTACCGGAATGCTGACCCGCGCCAAGTCGCGGTGCTACGCGATCAGGCATACGACCGGATGCGCGAGCGAGGGCATGACGGCGGCTTTCTACCGGATGCCATTGCCGCGTGCGATATCGCCGTCTGGGATCTGCTCGGCAAACATTATGGGGTACCGGTATACCAACTGCTTGGCGGCAGCTATCACACGGAGTTGCCCTGCTATGTGTCCGGCGTACCGGCTGAGGACGTGGAAGAACAGGCAGGCAAGATCCAGCAGTGGATGGACCGTGGATTCTCGCAGATCAAGATCTCGCTTGGGTATGGAGTGGATGCAGACATCGCACATGTGCGCCGACTGCGCGAACGCGTAGGCGATGGATTCCGCCTGGGTATTGATCTGCACTGGGTGTACCGTTTGGCCGATGCTCGCCGATTGTGCCGAGGGATGGAACCGCTCAATATCTGGTTTCTGGAGTGCGCGTTGGTTCCCGAAGAACTGGAGAATCAGGCCAAGTTGGCGCAGTTCTCCGCCCGTACCGGTTTGTTGTGGCGAAGAGTACCGGACCCGCTATCACTTTCAAGAACGACTCGCCCGGGGTGCCCTGCATTTGGCGCAGCCCGACATCGGCAGGCTTGGTTTGACCGAAGCTCACCGCGTGGTGACACTGTGCAACACCGTCGGCGTTGCCGTGGCTCCCCATCTGGGAACCGGCTTGAGTCTCTACACGGCGGCCAGTCTGCATCTTGCCGCCGCCACGCAGCAGTTGGAAGTGGTTGAGTTTCAGCCTACTCAAATTGAGACCGCGCGAGGGCTGTTTACCAGTACCTTAGAACCTGAGGCAGGCCGCTACCGTTTGCCAACCGGGCCAGGGCTAGGTGTGGAGCCCATCGAAGAACGTATTCGAGAAGTCACCTGGTCCTAAGTTCGTCGGGCATTTGTAGTTGATCTAGCTGAACCAAGTGAGCACCCGCTCACTGGAAAGAACCCGCTTCGTTGTGCGAGATGACTACAATCCTCGCTGTGGTGTCTTGGATTTCGAGCGCTGGCACAACACAATAGGAATGCCTGTACGTTGGGTGGTCGAAGTCGCCAGCGTAACTGCGAGAACGTTTTGTGCCAGCTTCCGCCGTCTCAGGCAAAATGTGCATGCCACTGAATTGAACCAACAAGGACCCACCATGTTTCCCACGCTTGCCGCACTCCGTCAGACAGTGCTGTGTCGGTTGCAACTTCGCTTTGGCATGCTGGCAGCGTCGCTCCTGGCGGTGCTGTTCCAATCTCAAACCGTCAGCGGCAAGCCAACTGATCAGCCGAACGTTGTGTTGGTCATGGCTGACGACATGGGCTGGGGCCAAACCAGCTACAACAACCATCCGATTCTGAAGACCCCCAACTTGGATGCGATGGCCGCCGGAGGTCTACGGTTCGATCGTTTCTATGCCGCGGGACCAGTCTGTTCGCCAACGCGAGCCAGCGTGCTCACCGGCCGAACGCACGACCGGACCGGTGTCCAATCGCATGGCTACGCGCTGCATCTGCAAGAACGCACCATCGCCCGAGCGATGCAGCAAGCAGGGTATGCCACGGCACACTTCGGTAAGTGGCATCTCAACGGAGTTCGCGGGCCAGGCGTTCCCGTGCTGGAGTCAGATTTGTATCACCCAGGCCACTTCGGATTCGATCATTGGCTGACCGTGACCAATTTCTTCGACATGAATCCCGTCATGAGCCGGATGGGTAAGTTCGAAGAGTTCGACGGAGACTCCTCTGAGATCATTGTCGCTGAAGCACTCAAATTCATTGGGCAGCAGCAGGCGCAGTCGAAACCGTTTTTCACCGTCATCTGGTACGGTTCGCCCCACAGTCCTTGGGTGGCCAGTGAGCAAGACCAGATCGAAGGCGAGAAGGCCGCCTCGGCCCATCACCACGGTGAGTTGGTCGCCATGGACCGCAGCATCGGCACGCTTCGGGCAGGACTCAAGGACCTGGGGATTTCGCAGAATACCTTGGTTTGGTTCTGCAGTGACAACGGAGGGCTCAAAGGAGTTGGGCACGATTCCGTAGGTGGGCTGCGCGGCAACAAAGGATCTGTCTGGGAGGGAGGGATTCGCGTGCCAGGCATCATCGAATGGCCGGCGGCCATCAAACCGCGGATCACTTCGCATCCGGCGTCAACCATGGACATGTTGCCAACCATGGTGGATCTGTTGGAGTTGCCTGAGAACTCGATGTTGGAACTGGTCGACGGCATGAGTCTGGTTCCGCTGCTTGCAGGTGAGATTGGTCCGCGAACCAAACCGTTGCCGTTTCATTATCAAGGCAAGGCGGCCCTGATTGACAATGATCTGAAAATCGTCACTGAGAAGATTGGCAGCGGCGAGTATCAGCTGTTCGACCTCAAGGAGGATCGAACGGAGTCGCAAGACCTGTTCGCGCAGAGGCCGGAAGAGGCAGCCCGGTTGCGCAAAGCGCTGGACGCCATGATTGCTTCGATTTCCAACAGCAAGACCGGTGCTGATTACCCCGAAGGCGAGGTAACGCGCGAAGGTCCGCATGGTCGCTTCTGGTATGCCATACCTGAGTATCAGCCGTATCTCAAGGATTGGGCCAAACGGCCGGAGTACAAGAACTGGGCCAATCGGAAGCTACCGGCCTCGCAGCGTTGAAACCTGGTTGACTTCGTTCGGTTGCCACGTCCCCACTGGACCGCTACACTCAACACTGGCGGAGGCCAAGTGCCAAGCAACTTGCCGTCGACCGTCCCGGCCCAAACATGTGACATCACGCGAGGCGTCAATTTCCCTGGCGAGCCTCGATCAGGAACGAAATCCGATGCAAGCTGTCGAGTACCACCCGCTGTTTCTCAAAGGCATCGCCTACTTCAATCTTTGCTACTATTTTGAGAGTCACGACGCGTGGGAGGAACTTTGGGCCGAGTACCAGGGGCCGTCTCGCAAGTTTTACCAGGGTTTGATTCAGGCCGCCGTGGCGTTGCACCACTTTGGCAACGGCAACATTCGTGGAGCGCGAAAGCTGTTCAACAGCAGCACCAACTATCTCACGCCCTACGGACCGCATCACGAAGGGATTGATCTGGAGAAGTTCTTGGCTGAGATGGCGACCTGTTTTGCTGAAGTGACCGCCACCGAAGAAGAGTATCCGAAGATTGATCTCAACGCTGACTTGCTGCCCGAGATTTCGCTTGACCCGCCGGCCGCCAACGAAACCCCACCGCTCGATGAACTGGACGAAGAAGACCAAGAGTCCAACGAAGAGGAGGATGTTTAACGGTTAGTAGAACAGTTGTGCCAACGGTTCACTTGCAAAAGTACCCGCAACGGTTCTACCTAGAAACCCTTCAATTCGAGCTGTTCCTTGCCACATCCGTATGAGCGTTGATGAGCTACGACATTTCTTTCGATGCCGATGAATTTGCCGGACGGGTGCGATTGTTCCCGCTGCCGAACTTTATCATGTTCCCCCACGCCCTCGAAGCCCTACACATCTTTGAGCCGCGCTACCGGAGCATGCTGGAAGCTTCGATGAATGATGACGGCATGCTGGCCACGGCCACGCTCATGCCAGGCTGGGAGCAGGGCTATGACGGACGGCCTGAGATTTTTCCCGTTGCTTGCCTGGGACGGTTGGCGGCACACCACCGCCTGGAAGATGGTCGGTACAACGTGCTGGTCATTGGCTTGCGAAGAGTCCGGATTCTCAACGAAGTGGTGACCGATACTGCCTATCGCGTGGCAGATGTCGAAGTGTTGGAAGACGACTACCCTGCCGATGGTGAGGTCCATCGGGCTCAACTCCAGGAGCGGCTCTCGAAGTCGTTTCGCCGTTCGCTTCCTCCCTCGCAGCAAATGGTCGAACAACTCGACGAACTCCTCAAAGGCAACCTGTCCCTGGGAGCGCTCACCGACCTGGTCTGCCACACCGCTGATCTGGAACTCCCGCTCAAGCAGCGTCTACTGGCAGAGCCGAATGTGGACCTCAGGGCTCAATCGCTGATCGCCCGACTCTCGGGAGTTCCGCCACAGGGTCCGAATTTCAATCTTGGCCCCAAGAAGTTCCCGCCAGACTTCAGTGACAATTAGATACCTGGCAGAAGAAGTCGTTCCATTCGGGAAAGTAGCCATCACGCTCCGTCGTGATGACAAACGACTCATCTTGCCGGTTGCGATTTGAAAAAAATCGGAAGCTCAAACTGGTGCGAGCTCCTCCCGCTCTCGCTCGGGGGTTGTTCATCAGCGTAAACTGTCAGCGTAAACTGAACGCCCACAATGAGTTTTGGCACTTCGGACGAACCCGCGCCGCGCTTAATGAGCAACAATTTCAAGAATTTTGGCCTGTGGTTCGCAATTTTCCGAATATTCTCTCTGGTTGACACGAACTATACTTCATAGATGCTTATAGGGCATGGGTTTGCGTTTTTCTGGAAAAACCGTGAACCTATCGCAATAACAGGCGTCTATACATGGGACGGCGTTGAAAGTTGGTTGGGATGGTCTGCGAAGGGTCGCTTCCTTCGACTTGACCTTCCCTCACTGGTTTGCAACGTTGTCATCTGGCCGAAGGTTGATGCCCTGGTGGCACCTCCGGTCCTGTGCTCTTACCACTTTTTTTTCTCTCCACACCCGCGCATAGCGCACCGGAGGGTCTGATGCGTAGCCAATTGATCACCGTAGCCAATCCCCACACCTTGGCCAATATCCAAGGGCGTGTCGTGGCCGGTAGTCTCGGGCTGCGCTTAGGCGATTCGGAACGAACGCTATTTGCGCGCCGAGGTCTCCGGCCACACGATGGCCGAGCCCTGCACCATGGGCAGCCGAAACCCGGGAACTGTTCAATGACGCGAAAGCGTTATTTGGGCTATTCCGGCAGCTGTTGCGAGACAGCTACGGCAACCCCGATGTGGATGGCACCACAGTCCATGCCAATAGCGACATCCGTCGTAAGGCAGGGACGTTGGGCCGCCACGGTGCGTTCCGGTAGTCGCGACGTGAGTAGGTGACAGCGGACCCGAGCTAAACACTCGGCTCTCCACTCCATCTTCTCATGTCACCCGTGACACCGGTCTCGGATTCCTTGCTGAGCCTCGCGCGTTTCCTTTTGCGCAACTTGCAGGTTCGGCAAACCCTAAGACTCGATGCATTCCTCCATTCGTATGAGGAACACGTCGGTGTGGAGTAAGAACGATGACGCAGGTTATGAACCCTATCTTGGAAGAGCGCGAGTTGCTGCAGGCTCTGGTCGTGCGCGCCCAGGAGGGTGATCGCGACGCCTTTGGTGAGTTGGTGGTCCGCTACGAGCGAGCTGTCTTCACCACGGCTCTGCGCCGGCTGGGCAACTACGCGGAAGCTGAAGAACTGACTCAGGAAGTGTTCGTGCAGGCGATGCGAAAGCTGCATCAGTTGCGCGAGCCCGCCTGCTTCAGCAGCTGGTTGCGGTCGATGGCCAACCGGATGGCCATCAATCGGGCTGTGCGCGGAGGCAACGTCCTCTCGACGGCACCCGAGACGCTGGAAAACACCTGCGTTGAGGACGAGACGCCGTTGTCGGACTTGCTGACTCGCGAACGGCAGCAGTTGCTGCGTGCCGGAATGGGTCGGCTCCGCAAGTTGGATCGCCAGACGCTCGAGGCGTTCTACTTCCGGGGACAGTCCTTGATTGAGATGAGCGACGAGTTTGACTCGCCGGTCGGAACGATCAAGCGCCGCTTGCACGTTGCCCGTAAGCGATTGGCAAAGGAACTCGAAGGCATGGCCGTCTAACCGGGCGGCTTGCCATTCGATAACACTGGCAGCTCTCACACGGCCGACTCTGTCGCAAGGCAGGGTCGGCCGTTGTGCTGCGCGGTCTGTATCTTTCTGCGCCGTGCAAACCTTGCGCACGGGCGACTACGGTTTGTCCACCGATTTCTTTTCGTCTTCGGACATCCGCGTTCCGTAGATTCCAAACGTACGACCCACCAGCGAGGTGGTGCCAGCCAGCGCGGACTTGTCTTTGGTCCAAAGATAGATGTCGTACGCCTGGGTGGCATTGGCGAACTCGATTTCAATCGAAGCGCGGTGCGGCACGCTGCCGACCTTGCCGCGCAGTGGGTACACGCTTTTGGTTTCGGCAGACTGGTGCTGGCCGCTGATGTTGCCTTCGTCATCCACGGTCAACTTCCAGACGCCGCGCCAGCGTCCATCGGCATCCACATCCCAGGTTCCGCCAAAGTCTCGGGGCAGCACCCCTTCGTGATCGAGCGGGTCATCGGACTCACCGCCGCTGCCAGGAACGGCCGAACCGTTCAAAGGATGCAGCGTGGCCTCGCCAACCGCCGCCAGCTGCCGCTGATCATCGAACAGCAAATCGGCCCCTTGATCCGCAGGCACCACCTGACCAATGTCCAAATTGAAATGGAAACCGGGAAACAACATCACATTCTGCCCTGCCGAGAGTGCCACGTCGGGGCGATCTTTGTCAAACGTCACGTAGCGTTCCAGCAACACCACCGGCACCAGACCTTTCTCCGACTTGCGAAATCCCCAGGCAACCAACGCTTTGGCAAGGTTGCCATCGTTGGTGCGGATCACCACGCAGGGACTGGTGAAACCAGGGCCCAAGGCGTCCAACTGCGCCCCGTCCCCCGAGGAGAACGTTTGTACCGGCTTGACGTCCTTCACCGATTGTCGAAGCCAGAACGACGTATGTCGGTCGAAGAGGTCGAGTGCCAAGGTTTGCGAAACCGGCACCAGGAGAACGGTCAACGCGATCAGAGAGCGAATCATGAATGTCGGTTCCGGTTGCAAAGTACGGAGGGGAGCAGGAAGGCAGTCCACCCCATTATAGGAAGGAACTCGTCCCGTTTGAGCCGTAATTCCCCCCAACCACAGGTGACCCTTTGGTAGCGAATAGCCCACCGTGCGATGGCGGCATCCGTTACGTTTCGCAGTAGTTTGCCTCGGCATGGCAGAAGAACTCGTCCAACGCTCCCACCAGTTCTGCAATGTCCTGGTTGCTCAGGTCCCCCATGACGGCAATCCGAAAGATGGTGTCGTTCAGGCTTTGCTGGCCGGGATAGATCACGAAACCAGCCTGCTTCAAGTGAGCGTGAAGCCGCGAGAAACTGACCTCGTCCGGAAGCCGAAAACTTGTCAGCGAAGACGCGTAGCAGTCTGGCCCATCTAACAACAACTGCACGCCGGACCGAGCCAGCGCTTCACGTACCTGGGCGGAGCGGCTCTGATATAGTTGTTGTCGGTGTTGCCAACCGCCACTTTCTTTCAGCTCTGCCAAGGCTTCTTGCAACGCGTACATGACATGCACAGCCGGGGTGAACTGCGGCACGGATTGAATCTGAGACTTGTAGTTGGCGAACAGATCCAGGTAGGTGCTTGGTGAGGCGGAACTTTGTGACGTGAGGACTTCGCGTCGAGCAAGGACGAACGAGATACCGGGGGCCCCGTGCAGGCATTTGTTGGCGGTGGCCGCGCAGGCTTCTACATTCCACCCTTCGAAGTCAATTGCTTCACCGCCAAAACTGCTGACGGTATCCAACAGCAGCGGAATGTTTTGCTGCCGACAGATGGCCCCCAAGCCGGGCAAATCGTTGAGCCGGCCGGTGGTGGTCTCATGATGCACGGCGATCACATGACTAATCGGCCCGGCTTGTTCGAGTCGCTGGTTGACTTCTTCTAGGTTCAATCCCGAAGTCCAGTGGTGCTGAATGACCTCCGGCGTCTTACCTTGGGTCCGCAGCATGTTGGCCATTCGCTCGCCGTACACACCGTTGGCCAGCACCAGAGCTTTGCCTTGTCTAGGAACCAGCGAACCTACCATCGCTTCCATGGCCGACGTTCCAGAACCGGTAAAGAGCACCGCTTCGTAGTCGTTTTGTGCCTGAGGATAAACGCGGCGCAGTCCATCTCGCACATCATCCATGAGCCGCGTGAACTCACGTTCTCGGTGACATACGTCCGGACGGGTCAAGGCTTGCCGAACCCGCTGAGTGAGGGTCACCGGGCCGGGATTCAAAAGACGCAGCTGTTGGTCATTGTTGTTCATTTTTCACCTAGGCAGTTGCGGAATCTTGTGGCTACCTCAACCGGAGTCATCGTTGGCCGCGGCAGCTTCCGATCTTCGCGAGGTTGGGTCTTGATATGCAGAAAGGTCAGTTCACGGTCAGTGGTTTGCAGGTGAGCTCTCAGTTCGTCCAGCTGAGCCACTTGCGCGCAGCGAGGGTAGCCGCAACCCAAGGCAATCTGCACCGGATCTATCGCCGGAGCTACGGTCGCCTGAGCCCCGGTCGAATCATGCACGCCGTTGTCCAACAGCACGTGCACCAGGTTTTTGGGGCGCTCGTATCCAATACTGCTGAGGGCACCCATCCGCATTAGAAAGGCTCCGTCACCGTCCAGCACCACCACCCGCCGTGTTGGTTGAGCGAGGGCCAACCCCAAGGCCAGGCTCGAGGCACATCCCATGGAGCCGACCATGTAGAACTGGTTGGCCGTGTCCCCTTGGGCATAGAGCGCCCGTCCGGTGAAACCCGTCGTGGCAACCACGGCATCTCTGGGGGACACCGCGCTGCGGATCGCCCGCAGGACCTCATCAGGATCAAACACCGTGGGCGTAGGTTTCGGTTCTTGACGGGCGACGCTGACGTGAGAACGCTCGGTTTGCTGCGGCAACTCGCAGGCCGCGAAAGTTCCCTTGCGAATGATCAAGGCAAACGGTAGCCGCTTGGTCCGCATGGATTCACAAGCTGTATCTACAGCGGCCAGGCAACCTGCTTCCTCGTCCGGAAGAATGCGGTAAGGGATCTTCATCAGTTCGAACAGAGCAGGTGTGATCTCCCCCATCAGTTCGTGTTGTGGTTCGTCCGCCGCACCGCCAGGCTGACCACGCCAGGTGGCGAGTACCAGAACGGGTATCTGAAATGTGGCCGTCAGTGACGTCAAAGGGCTGACTGCATTTCCCAATCCGGAGTTCTGAAACAGAACCGCCGCTCGCTTGCCTGCTAGTTCTGCACCGCAGGCGATTGCTACAGCATCCCCTTCGTTGGATGCCCCCACATAGCGACTGTGGGGCGAGCCAATTACGGCGTTGATCAAAGGGGTCAGGTAAGAACACGGCACGCCAGAGTACATGCCGATCCCCCGTTCACGCAACGCCTCAAGAAATATCTGCGTTTCGATCATGAGAAGCTACTCCCTAACAGTGCGTCGTCAATTTCGTCGACGTCAAGCCAGTTGCCTGTGGTATAGATAACTTGAACTTGTTTCCCTGCTCGAATAATCTCTCGTAACAGCGCCGCCATATCCCAAGCGGGCCGATCTGCTCCGGAGGCGAATCTTTCACGCAAGAGTTGTTGAAGGAAGCAGGCTCCTTGACTCGATAGTTGAAGGAACCCCATCCACTCGCCGTGAATCTCCTGTTCGGGAAGATCTCCGCCAATATTCGTCAAGATTGCATCAGAATAGAACACGCTTCGGCAGGGTGGTTGGGAGCAGGTGATGTAGTCCGCATATCGATTGCGGTTTCGACTCTCGCGCCAATGCGTGTCCACCATGACCGTGAAGTCTGCTTCGGACTCCATGAGCATTTGTGGTACGCATCTGCGGAATAGTACATCCCCATAGGAAACAACGCATTGGCCTTCCAAGGCATCCACAGCTTGAAACAAACTATATGCGTCCGTCGGAGAATGTTCGTCGTCATTGTCGTAAAAGGAAACCCCGGCCAGATTGATGGCCTCTTTGCAGTATCCACGCACCACGGCCAGGTCTTTCACGCCGGCGGAGCGATACACTTCGACAATCTGCTGAAGGATTGGCGCACCGGAGATGCTGATCATGGACTTGGGGCGGTTGGCCGTCAGATCTCCAAACTCCACACCCCGTGCGGCCGCCAGAACAATCGCGCGGGTGTTGGCAGCCTTGTTAGGGAGATAACGCTCTTCAGCCTCCTTCAACTCGGTAGTTCCCTGGAGCCGAAACACTTCTGGCAGTGTGGCAACTCTTGGTTCCACATGGACCAGTGACTCATCTTGATAGATCTGCCGTGCCGTTTCTTGCATGCTCGTGATGCAAGATCTCATCAAATGGTTGGCCCAGATGACGGTTGAGATGCCGGCTTGACGGAAAATCTCCGTCTTGGTGCTGTAGTACTTGGTCGGCACAATCACGACGGGAAGCCGATTCCCCCATTCGCGCTGGAATGCCAGAATTTCCGTTGGCGTGGACTTGGCACTGTGCATCAGAATCGCGTCCGCCCCCGCCTGATGATAGGCTTCAGCCCGCTTTAGGGGCTTCCTCAAGTCCCCAGCCGGCAATGAAGGCTTCGACACGTGCTACGATGACAAAATCTTCCAGCTGCTGCACGTCTTTACCCGCTTTGATTCTTCCGCAGAACTCATCGATTTCGGCCAGCGGTTGAGCATGTCCGTTGATGAAACTGTTGGTTTTTGGGAAGATTTTGTCCTCAATGCAGACGCCTCCGATTTGTCGTTGCTCAAGTTTGCGAACGAGCCTCCGCATATTATTGAAGTTGCCATACCCCGTGTCGCCATCGACCAGAATCGGCACCGTCGTGGCGTCGCTCATGAACTCGAGCACTTCGAGCACTTGCGTCCAGCTCGCCTCGTTGGAGTCACGAACTCCCAAGGCAGATGAGATGGCCAGGCCACTTGCCCAAATCGCTTCGAAACCAGCCTCCTCGGCAATCTTGGCGCTGAGTCCGTTGTGCGCCTCCATGGCGAATGTCAATTCCGGTCGCTGGACAAGTTCTTTCAGTCTTGCTGATTTTGTCAATGGCAGCTGTTCAACCGGCAATTCAGTAGTAGGTTGACGCGGATTGTCAGACTTGCTGTTTGAATTCGCAGGAGAGTTTGGGTTGAGTCGGGCTCTATTCAACGTAGTGTGTTTTTTCATTGCCGCCGCTCGTCTTTCGAATAGATTTTAATTGCCGGTAGATGGGAGTTGAACGAAGTGATATGACCGCTTGCTGCTGGCCGGTTCTAAACTGGCGTATACTTTGGCGTCTGGGCTGATGAAGAGTTTTTCGGCCCTGCCGTCTCTACGGCAGCCGTTCCATGCTTCGTGGTGAAAAGATCAGAAACAACTAGGCGATGCTTGCCGGCGACTGTCTGTTGGATCTCTGCGGTTAGTTCAAGATGGACGGGGTATCCCGCAGTGAGTTGTTCGAGCTTTTGTTGCATCTCAATGGCGTCAAAGGGCTGTCCCTCTTTGAGTTCCAAGGAAACTTCGACCGTTCCCTCCTGATGCTGATGCACTCGAAATCGACGAATCGCGGTCGTATCTTTCTTGAACAGCGCGTCGAGACGTGCTGAATGCAGAAGATTGCCATCACGTGTGACAATGAAATCATTATTCCGTCCCAGGACATCCTGCAACGTGGCGAAGCCTCGCTGAGGACGTGCAATGGGATCTGATGTCGCATCCCCGATATCGTAGCGAAGGAGCGGAAACGAGAAGTTGTTCAGCGTACTCACCACGATGTCATGGCAACCAGACGGGTTGCGTGGGGTTTCTACCTGCACAATGTCTTCGCGGACGCGTAATGAACGGTCCGGCCATTCCGAAGCGATGATCCCAAACTCGGTAGAACCGTATTCCACGGTGGCTGGCGCATCAAAGACGCGTTCAATCGTCTCAACCGAAAGCGGCATGGCTGGCTCGCCTGTCAACGTGAGCATCTGTAGAGAGTCAATCTTCACGTTCTGCGACTCAGCCTGCATCGCGAGCAGGTAAAGTGATTGGCTGTATCCATAGATCGATCTTGGTTGGAATTTATGGATGCGCTTCAGATGCTGCTGGAGATCTTGCTCCCCCATCTGGTATGCCGAGAGTCGGATTCGGTTGCGCAGCCAATCTTCGCAAGGCATCCGCAGTCGTTCGATCCTTCCCGACCAACCTGCCGCGAAGGACGCACTGTGCCCCCATAGAAACGCGCATCGGTCCAAGAAATCAACGCCCCACATCTCATAGTAGCGATACCGAGCACGTAGCGCTTCACGAGACGCTGCCGTGCCCCAGTAGACGCTCATAGGCGTTCCCGTGGATCCTCCCGTGCGATGCCATCGGCCAGGAGAATGACGTTCGGAGAAGAACGCCTGCGGATCAGCCAGTACCGTGGACTTGCCGAGCGTCGGTACAGTTTCCGAGTACTCTGTCAGGCTTTGAAATGTAGGGGGTAGTGCATGATCTGCGGCCAGGTGTCGATAGTAGGGGACATACTGGCGTGCATGCCGCCAGACCGCGTTCAGCCGTTCGAGTTGGAACTGCTCAATATCTTCACGAGGCCAAGTTTCGCGCTCGGCAAGAACTGCCAGTTCTCGCTGTGCTTGTCGAAAACGGGGCAGTAGGAGCAACAGTTTCATGAACCTAAGCCTCGATCTGTTTGCAGTCTTTTAGGACGAACCCGCTGATCGCTGGTAAAACGATGCTATGAGCAGAAGCAGGTTGCATGCCGAATGGCCCCCCATTGCGGCGGGTGTTCCCTAACCTTCAACGGCAGCGTGTGTTAAGAACATTCGAGGCTCTTTGCTCTGTCTCCATGAAGACCGTGGTGTTGAGATTCGGCATCAAGGCGCTAGAGAGAACCCGTTCGTTTGTCCCTTTTTTTCAACGCCGAGTCTTTGAAAACAACGGCTGCACGTGTGGTCGTTGGACAACTCGAAGTGAGATGAGAAGCGCGGCCTTACGGACAACTCGCGACTCGTTAGTCGTCGGTACGCTTGGCTTCAGGTGGGAGCGGCTTCGCCAAGGATTCAACCTGGATAGCTCATTTCCCAACTATTCCAGGAAAATCTGGTAACGCCGTGCCGAGTTGTCTTCGAGCGTTGTCCTGGCCGGGCAATCGCCAACTGCATCCGAACTTGCCCACGCAAGCGAGGGCATGTTGCCCGAAAACTTTGCCGTGACAAAGCACTAAGCCGTTGCTACCGGGCTGGGAGTGCTGCGGAATTTCCAGAGCAACGCGCTGGCAACAAAGATGGCGACCAGCCCGTAGAGCGGCAATACGAAGGAAACGGTCATCAGCAAGCCGACCAACAGCAGCAGCACGGCACCGCGTCGGGTACGAATGGTGAACCATCCACGCCGCCCCAGTCGATAAAGCAGGAACCCAATCAAGGCGACTCCCAGGACCATCAGCAAACGGAGAATCCGCGAGATGGCGTCTTGAGAAATTGCCCTGACTTCAATTTCTGCCTGATCACCAGTGGTGCTGAAGAAGAACTCCTGGCCGCGGAGTGGGAGTTCGACTTCCAGACTCGCCAGTCCCGTGCCAGGTATCACTTGGCCAACCGTGCCAGCGTCCTGGTTGACCCCCGTTCCGAAGGTAACTCGCCCTCTCCCTTCGTTCATAGATTCCCAAACGTCCGCTGGCGGGTAGAGGATTGGCGGTTCATCGGGACTGGCATGCGTCGGCTGGGCGGAGTTCTGCATGCTGCCGCTGTTGTCAACAACCGGAGGAGCAGCCTGGGAAGGATATCCTCCTTGTGGATTGGGAATTCCCAACTGGCTTTGGCTTTGGTCGTTGCTGAACGGATCGGCCGTGTTCTGTTCCAGCCGCTGCTGGTAGCGTTGGGCTCGGTCGCGGAGGTTGTCCCCTGAGGCGCGATAACCAGGTTTGGATTCCGTCTGCGGTTGTTGCATCTGGCCGGGCGCGTTGTAGTTGTAGACGCCGGTTGCCTTGGGCTGGGACGGTTGGGGCACCTTCGACTCTCCATCGACTTGGCGACGCTTGCCTCCGGCTTTCCCCTCCCCCTGTTCTCCGGACTGCGCGTTGCGGGCTTCGAGCAACTTTTCGATTTCGGCAGGAGATTTTGATCGCAGACCGTTCTCGTCAAACCATCCGCGATCGAAATCTGACGGTTTCGACTCCTGCCCACGACGCGTTTCTTCGGAGAAGTTGAAACGCAGGTCATTGACAATATCGTAAGCGCGTCCGTTGCGTTGTTCGCGCCAATACTCATTGAGAGTGCGGCGGTTGTCACCCAGTCCATCTTGTCCCAAGTCGAGCGTCTGTTGCTCTTGGAGCTTGCCTTCCACCTGGCGAACGATCTCTTGATTGTCGGAAAGCTCTTTTTGAAATTTCGGATTCGCGGCCACGCCCCCTTGGTCCAGTTGGTAGTAGTTGCTGCTCTCTGCGGCGAGTTGCTTGAGGTTGTTGATCGCCCTGGCTGAGGAGTAGACGTCTTTGTCTTGGTCTACCAACTGCGAGAGCCGGTCGAGCTCTCGGGTCCGATATGCCAGGAAGTCTGCCACCAGATCTCCCTGGTCATGCACGCGCCGCATGGTTCCATCAAAATCAAACCAGCGAAACTCCGGCGGCAGCCACAACCGGACCTGGCTCTTTTCCACGCGAATGTTCTTGGTGTGCAGGATGGGAAAGTGAATCTTGCGAAACGATCCAGGGCGCGAGACCACCCCGCCGTATTTGAGCAGGACCGTGTAGTCCTTGTCGCCGGTGGCGGTTTTGACCAGCGGAATGCGGACATCGGTGGCGGTGGCACCAGGGACCGGTTTGACCGGTTCGCCTGCTACCTGGACCGTCCAGAGTCTGGCACCGGCAGGCAGTTGAACTTCGAGAAACTGCTCGGTGCTGTTGTTCACAAAATAATGCTGGGCACCGCGATACGCACCGCTGGCATCAATCACCAGTTGGGTTTCAGCGTGAGGAATGCTGGCCCCCACGGTCTCTACTGCCTTGCGTTCTTTGGTAGCAAAGCGAAGTTCTGCGCCAGGGCTGCCGACCAGATACGCCTGCGTGATCTGTGCGCCAAGAATTGAACTGAGCAGTCGCCAACGCTGTTGTTCGCGCTGCAGCGGTTCGAGTCCCTTGTGGCTGGCCACCACAATTTCGTCTCGTCCCGCTCCTTCGAGCGTCACGAACCGGTGCTCGGTGAGCCCTGTCTCGATGACCGGAATCGGAGCCAGATGCTGGTCCTGCGGTTGCAGCAATCGGTCATGTTCGACCAGCACGCGCAGTTGTCCCATGACATCGTCTTGCAGCTCGACTCCCACGCGCAGAGGTGCATTCGGGCCGGCCACTGCAGGCTTGATGGTGGTTTGCCGTAGCATCGGGGCTTGGACCCGAGCGTCCGCCATCCAACTTGGGAGCAAGAACGAAAGCTCATGAATACCGGCCTCGCGGACGGTGAACTCCAGCACAATGGTCTCTTCGAGCGCTCGGTCGGTCACCCGCACGTTGGTAACGCTGAGTGCCGTCACTTGCGGTTGCTTAGGCACCACTCGCAGTGTTGCCTCGTAGCCGGGGGCAGAATATTCAAACGCCTGACGGGCATGGGCACGCTGACCAGCATCCAACCATCCGAAGGTTTGCTGCAGGAGCACACTTACATCTTCAAGGGTCAGGGCATTGACCATGACGCCCTTTCTGGGCAGGATGGTCACAAACCCCTCCAGCTCCAGATGAATCAGTGCATCCCGCAACGGGGTTTTGCTGATCCCCAGCTGTTCCGCAATCCGGTTCAGGTTTATGGTTGACCCGGGGACCAGGCCGCCTGTAATCATCTCGTTTCTGAGATATTCATAGACCTGTTCCCTCAATGATAAAATATTCAACCGAGGTGTCATTGTTCGTTGTTGCCCTTGTATTTTCATGCCAAATGCTTCTTATATATGAATTCAGATATTCAGTCAATGGTGCGGGTTTCTGTCATGACCCCCCCCACACTGGAAATGGACGATAAACTGATATCTAATATATCAGATATCAGTTTATCGTCAAGTAAATTTTCACTGGTATTGAATTTAAGGATGGAAGAACGGTATAACCCCGATGGGGTTATATATTTTCAGGAGAATAAACGGCCATGATTATACTGAATACCCTTTTCCCTCTGTTCGCCCTCCTGGTATTGGGCAAGGTGTTGAAATTAAGGGGCATTACCTCGGATCTCTTTCTTAAAACAGCCGACAAACTGGTCTACTATATTTTTTTCCCGGTGATGCTGTTCTGGAAGGTGGGGGGCTCTGCTCGCGGGGGGAGACTCCAGTGCGGGTCTCTGTCTGGCCGCTTTTCTGGCCGTTGGTGCCGTTTTTTTTGCCAGTCTGGTCTATATCCGAAAGGGGGGGGTAACCGGGTTCGGGGCCGGCTCTTTTTCCCAGGCCTCCTATAGGTTCAACACCTATATCGGTATGGCCATTGTGGTGGCGGTTCTGGGTGAGGACGGCATCCGGCACTTCGGCATCCTCATCGGTTTTTTGATTCCCTTCATCAATGTCATGGCCGTATCCGTTCTCATCTGGTATTCAAACCAGGATCTGCCCCTGGGCAAGAAGATTTGGTTTTTCATCAGGGCTCTGGGGTCCAATCCCCTTATTCTGGGCTGTGCCGGCGGTATCCTGGTCTCCAGGTCGTCACTTGTTTTTCCGGTTTTCCTCAACACCACCTTTGCCCTGATTTCTTCGGTAACCCTGCCCCTGGCCCTGATCTCTATCGGAGGCACCCTGAGCTTTTCAGGGGTGGCAAGGCACGGGCGTCACGCCCTTGCCGCATCATTCTTCAAACTCGCGGCCCTGCCCCTGACCGGCTTTGTTCTGCTCAAGATGTTTGGGGTGACCGGGGTCCCTTTTAAAACCGGGATGATTTTTTTCTGTCTGCCCACCTCCACCGCACTCTATGTATTGTCTGCCCAGCTGAATTCAGACCTTGAACTGGCCTCCACCGCCATCATGGTGTCGACCCTGCTCTCTTTTGCCTCTCTGTCTGTGGCGCTGATTTTGTAAAAAGGGATTCTGTGGGAAGCCGGTCCGAACCCGGGACGGAGCCGAACCGGCATTGGATTTATTTGAATTTGGATTTGCAGTTGAGAATCGTCAGGGTGGTCTCTTTCATAAACCGGGCCACTTCTTCAATGGTCTCCGGATCATCAACGGAATTTTTTAGGATACCGAACCCTTCGGACAGGGCCAGGATCTTGGCTGCGGCCTTTTGCTTGTCATCCACGCTGGCCAGGCCGGTTTCTTCCCAGCCCATGATTTCCTCTATGCCGAAGTCAATGAATCGGGTCATCATGGCTTTGATTTTTTCCCTGATATTCTCATCCCTGAATCCCATGGCATAACAGGACCAGAACACGGCATCCCGCTGGGGCATGGTGCCGCTGGTATCAAAGAAAATGTTTAACAGGCATTCCATTCTTTCCCTGGGGGTGGTCAGGGATTCCAGTTCCTTGAGATAATGGTTCATGGAAGACTCATAGAGGAAATCCACCATTTCCAGTATCAGCCCCTCTTTGCTTTTAAAATAGTGGATGAGCAGTCCGGAATTGACCCCCATCCGTTTGGCGATCTTGCCGATGGTCATCCCTTTGAAGCCTTCTTCCTCTACGACTCTATAGGTATGCTTTAGGATTTCCGGTTTTCTAATATGTGATATGCTTTTTCGACCCATGTGGTTTTATTTACCTTGGTTTATTGTATGTGCGCTAATTAATCGGTCCAATATATGGGGATGGCAAATTTTTGTCAATTTTTTTATTGCCAGGGTCAGGTCCTTCCCATACAATGACCGTTCAACCTTTTTGAGACGGATGATCTGTATGGCGAAACGTTCTAGAAATTACATCATCAATCTTGCTGTGTTATGCACGGTTCTGGCCCTGATCATAGTCAGCGCCGGGGAAATTGCCATCCGTCGTGATGCCGAGCATGAACTCTCCCTTATCCATGATACCCTTCAGAGCAGGGGCGCGCTGATTGCCCAGGATATCCAGAGAAATCTTGCCTATGGGATATTTGCACCCGATACCCTTGATACCTTATTAAATGATGATCGCCGGTACGGGCCTGCCAGACGCCTTGCTGCCGGCGCGGACCCAATCGGTGATTCTCTTCTCATGGGTAAGGGTGATATTGTTGTCGTTGAACAGCACCAGCACGTCATAGCGGTCCAGAGAGCCGGGGGCCAGGATATTTTCCGTATTGGCGAAATCCGCCCTGACAGCAGGAGGAGGCGGTGCTGTCGTTCAGCGAGCCGACCAATTCGTGTCCTGCCGGGCCGTAGTGGTAACCTTCGGCGAACACGATCACGTTGAGCGGTCGCTGGGCGCCAAGCGGCGCGGCAGGTGCCGTGGTAATTAGCAGCGCGGTGATAAGGCGCATGGTAAATAGCATCGGAACCTCCATCATTCGGTTAACGTGCGATCGTTTTCCCGGTCGAATTCACGGGCGATATTGTACAGGTTGTGTTCCTCGCGGATCCAGAGCCTGTAGAGATCCATGCGGAAGCGGTAACTATCCCTGGGGCCGCGTTCCAGCACTTCGAGAACAATCATCTGCTCGCAGACCTTTTTCAGTTCATCTTCCGGCAGAGTTGCGAGAATTTTTTCCAGGGCGTGCTGCATCTCACCCAGGTGGGGAAGCTGTTGGTGCCGCGCGCGGCCTCTGCCACGGTGCTGAGCACGAGTTTATTCAATGTCTCCATTCCGGCCCAGAAATAGATCAACTGGAGGCGGGCCGTCCGCGGCCCCTTTGGCGAGGAGGAACGGCCTTGAGCACCATGGACGACCCCACGGCCGGCGGCATCTCGGCCGGGGCATACGAGAAAGCACAAGTGACCCAGGATTTCGTCGAGCTCCGCGGACGGTACCGACGGTTCGCCTTTCCCATGACTGCGGCGTTCCTGTCGTGGTACGCGATGTTCGTCCTGCTGTCGGTGTTCGCCGCAGACTTCATGGGCACGCTGCTCTGGGGCAACATCTCGATCGGGCTCGTGATCGGGCTCGGGCAGTTCGCGTCGACGGCCCTGATCACCTGGCTCTACGTCCGGCATGCCAACAGGCGGCTCGACCCGCTGGCCGAGAAGCTCTGCCACGAGCCTGGAGGGATCCCTGTGAGCGGGTCGGCCGTGGCAGCCCTGCTCGCCACCGACGTGCTGACCCAACAGGCGACGACCCCGGGCAGTCCCGGCGTCAACATCACCATCTTCGGCCTGTTCGTGGCCGTCACGATCGTGATCGTCCTGCGGGCATCGAAGTTCAACAAGACAGCGACCGACTACTACGCCGCGGGCCGCTCGTTCACCGGCCGGCAGAACGGCGTGGCCATTGCCGGGGACTACCTCTCCGCGGCGTCGTTCCTGGGCATCACCGGTGCGATCGCCCTGGCCGGGTACGACGGGTTCTTGTACTCGATCGGCTTCCTCGTGGCCTGGCTGGTGGCGCTGCTGCTGGTCGCCGACCTGCTGCGCAACACCGGCAAGTTCACCATGGCCGACGTCCTGTCGTTCCGGATGCGTCAGCGGCCCGTCCGGACGGCTGCAGCGATCTCCACGCTCACGGTGTCGTTCTTCTACCTGCTGGCCCAGATGGCCGGCGCCGGCGGCCTCGTCTCGCTGCTGCTGGGCGTGACCAGCGACCTCGGCCAGTCGATCACCATCGCGGTCGTCGGTGTGCTGATGATCGTCTACGTCCTCGTCGGTGGCATGAAGGGCACCACCTGGGTGCAGATCATCAAGGCTGTCCTGCTGATCACCGGGGCCGCCGTGATGACGGTCTGGGTGCTGTCGAAGTACGGGTTCAACCTGTCCAACGTTCTTGGTGCGGCGGTGGACAACTCACCGGACGTCGGTGAGGCGCTGCTGGCCCCGGGCGTCCTGTACGGGGGGTCGACGCTCACGCAGATCGACTTCATCTCGCTGTCGCTCGCCCTGGTGCTGGGCACCGCGGGCCTGCCCCACGTGCTCATGCGCTTCTACACGGTGCCCTCGAGCAAGGAGGCCCGTCGATCGGTGGTCTGGGCCATCTCGCTGATCGGGCTGTTCTACCTCTTCAGCCTGGTTCTCGGGTTCGGCGCCGCAGCGATCGTCGGACCGGAGGCGATCGAAGCGGCCCCCGGTGGGCAGAACTCCGCCGCCTTGCTGCTGGCCTTCGAGCTGGGCGGGACGCTGCTGCTGGGGTTCATCTCGGCAGTCGCGTTCGCCACGATCCTGGCGGTGGTCGCCGGGCTGACGATCACTGCGTCAGCCTCGTTCGCCCACGACGTGTACGCCAACGTGATCAAGCGCGGCAGGTTCGCCGCGGACGGCGAGGTGCGGGTAGCCCGCATCACCGCCCTGACCATCGGCGCGGTCTCCATCGTCGGAGGGATTCTTGCCAAAGACCAGAACATCGCCTTCCTGGTGGCCCTCGCGTTCGCCGTCGCGGCGTCGGCGAACCTGCCGACCATCCTCTACACGCTGCTGTGGAAGCGCTTCAACACCCGCGGCTCGGTGTTCTCCATCTACGGCGGCCTGATCACGGCCGTCACCCTCATCGTCTTCTCGCCCGTCGTCTCCGGAGCACCGAACTCGATGCTGCAGGGCGTGGACTTCTCCTGGTTCCCCCTGAACAATCCGGGGCTGGTGTCGATCCCGCTCGCCTTCTTCCTCGGCTGGCTCGGGACCGTCACCAGCAAGGAGTACGACGCGGCCAAGTGGGCCGAGCTGGAGGTTCGCTCGCTCACCGGTGCCGGCGCGGAGAAGGCGGTGGTGCACTAGCCGATGGCTCCTGGGTCGATGCTCGTGCCGATGTCACTGCGGCTCACACGTCCGCGCCGCTTGATGTTGGTCTCGCTTGCCCACGACCCCGTCTACGGCGACATCGAGGTGCAGTGGGTCGACGAGCCGGAGCTCGGCGGGCAGGGGATCGTGCTGCTCGCCGTCCGGCGAGCCGATGGCACCGCCGACGTGCTGGTGGACGAGCGGCTTCGGCTGCCGCGGGCCGACTACGACGTCGCTGCTGGCCTGGCCTCGTTCTCCCCTGCGCGGATGCAACCGGCGCGGTTCGTCGTCGACGAGAGAGGCGTGGACGCCGACGTCGCTACGCTGCTGCCCGACGGGCGGTCGTTTCACCTGACCGTCCGTGAGCGCCTCACCGGTGCTCGTACGAGTGTGGACATTCTGGCCCCGGCCGGGCACTCGATGACACAGCCGCGCTTCTTCCCCTTCTTCTGGATGGGCGAGATCGGGTTCGTGCGGTGGCGCGGCGCGCAGGTCACCGTCCGCGTCGACGGTCGTTCCAGCCGAGTCGTGCGCGTGGGCGTCCCTTGGCGACTCGCCCGCTACGCCACCGCTCCGATGACCGCCCTGTGGAACGAGGCGTACGTCGGACCCGTCCCTCGTGGCGACCTGGCTGACCTCGCGATGTTGGAGGTGCGACGGGACGGCCACGCGCTCACCATCGTCCACGATCCGCCGTTCCCGGACGTCTCGGCCATGCGTGCCGGGGTCGACATCGACCAGCAGTGGGACCCCGGGCCTCAGCCGGCCCTGGTTGCTGCGGTGTTCCGGATGCTGCCGGTCTTCCGCACCTGGCCGACGACCTACCGCTGGCGCGCGACGATCGACCTGGGAGCCGACGAGCCGACGCTCTCCGGCGGCTGGATGCGCACGGCCTGAGCGAGCAGCGCGCCACAGCAGAGCAGTGACCCTGCCTGGACGTACCCCCCGGCGGGAAGGTCACCGGCGACCACCGCGCGGCCGGTCAGGACGACCGGCCCAGGCGTCGCCGAACAAGGGCGCGACCCGCCCGCCTGGTGGAGATCGGCTCGAACTGACGGGCCTGGGCGGTCAGGTCAGCCACCTGGACCTCCGTCAGGTCGAGGTCGGCTGCCTCAGCGTTCTTCTCGACCTGCTCGATGCTGGAAGCACCGGGGATCGCCACCACCCCGGGCTGATGGATCAGCCACGCGAGCGCGACCTGCGCCGGCGTGACACCGTGTGCCCCTGCGACGTCGCGCAGGGCATCGAGCAGGCCGGTGGCGCGCTGCAGGTTCTCCTCGAGAAAGAGCGGGTTCATCCCCCGGATGGCTCCCGACGGCTGGTTGGTCACGTCGTAGCGCCCGGAGAGAAGCCCCTGCGCCAACGGGCTCCAGGCGATGACGATTCGGTCGTTGTCCGCGGCGTAGGGCACGAGGTCGTCCAGCGGGCTCGCGTGCGCAAGGCTGAACTGCACCTGGTTGGACAGCACCGGACGGCCCAGGTCTGCCTCGGCCTGCTGCCACCGGGACAGGCTGTAGTTGCTGACCCCCACGTGGGTGACCGTCCCGGCGTCCTGGAGCACGCGCATGCCGGCCATCGTGGTGCCGTCACGGATGACCGGGTTCGGCTGGTGCACCTGGTAGAGGTCGATGCTCGACACGCCCAGCCGTGCGGCGCTGGCCCGACCCCGCCTGTGCACGACCGGCGCGATCGGGAGGACGGGGAAGAACTTCGTCGCGACGAAGGACGACTCAAGGGCACCACGCGCCGACAGTGCCGAGCCGAGAATCCGCTCACTTCGCCCGAAGGCGTAGATCTCCGCGGTGTCGAACAGGGTGATCCCGACATCGAGCGCCCGCGCAACGATGCGCGCGGCTTCATCGGATGAGTAGGCGTCCCCGTACCCCCACTCCCGTGAGCCGAACTGCCACGTGCCCAGGCCAATCCGCGACAGCGGCTTGGTCACGCCCGACTGCTCCAGGTACTTCATTTCCGCCTCCTCCCTCCGCCAGCCTCGCACTCAATCGCGTGTGGGTCATCCCGGCCGCCAAGAATCCCGCCAGCGACTGGTCTCACGACCCGATCAGGCCAAGCGTTCGCGCCCGGTCGGCGGCGGCGTGCCGGCTGGCGACGCCCGTCTTCGCGAGGATGTTGCTGACGTGGACGCTGGCGGTCTTGGGGCTGATGAACAGCCGGCTCGCGATCTCGGAGTTGCTGAGCCCCTCGCCGACCAGACCCAGAACCTCGACCTCGCGTTCTGTCAGCCCGTACACGTTGTTCGGCGCCTCGCCCGCGGCGGGCTCGGCGTTGCGTGGGCACCCCGCTTGGCACTCGCGGATCGCCTCGATGATGCGCCGGAGCAGTGGCCGGGCACGAAGGTGCTCCGCCTTCTGCTGGGCCATGCGCAGAGTGGCGACGGCGTCCGGCCGGCCGGCACCCGCCCGAGCCAGTCCGAGCCGGTACAGGGCGTAGGCACGCTCGTACGCGAACCCCTCCACCCCGTCGTCGAGCTCATGTGTGCACGCTCGCCACGTCGCGAGGGCGTCGTCGGGACGCACCAGCTCAGCGAAGGCAAGTGCCCGCCAGGCGTCGGCCCACACGCCCGATGGAAGGCCGTCGAGTCGCGCCCGTACGTCCTCCACGAGCATCACAGACGGCTCGACAGAAGCCGGCGAGGGGCCTTGGCGCAACGCCCGTGCTGCGGTGTGCAGGAACGGCCCCGCGGTGTCGGGGTGAAAGACCGCGTTGGGGCTGCTCATCGCCTCGCTCAGAGTGGACAGGGCCCCTCGCGCGTCACCCACCTCCAGCGCTGCCCGCCCGCGAAGCGTGGCGAAGGGCAAAATGTGCCACGCGTCGTCGGTCCGCTGCATGCACCCATGTGCACGCGCCAGCAGCTCAGGTGCGGTCGGGTCACCCCGCCACACGGCAAGGGTTGCGGCGAGAGTCGCCAGCTCGACCGCCTCGTCGGGACCGGGGCCTGTCGCTAGGGCTTGCTCGCACAGGTCGGCGGCGACGTCCCACTCTCCCAGGGCGATGCGCGACTCGGCTTCGATAGCGGCGTACGAGGCACCCTCGCTACGTGCGAGCCCAAGGCTGGTGGCCAGCGCCCGTCCGTCGCGTGCTGCGTCGGCCGACTCGCGCAGCCGTCCGAGCAGGGCCAGGGTGACAGCGACGTTGCGCAACGACCCCGCCTTGACGAACGGGTTGTCGATCGTGTCGACGAGCGGCTGGCGTTCGTAGCGCACCGCCAGTGCCTCGACGGACCGACCGAGCCCGTCCAGGGCGTTGCCGAGCAGGCTCATGGCGTGAGCCTCGGCGAGACGCTCGCCGGCGCCACGCGAGTACTCCGCCGCCTGCCGGGCGAGACGCTCGGCCTCGAGGTAGTCGCCCTGCAGGTTCCGCCCACGGGCCAGCATGGCCAGGGCACGCGCACGCACACGTCCGGCTTCGCTGGCCGGCTCCGATGCTGGGAGCAGAGCCAGCACGGCTTCCACCTCGGCCGTCACCTCCTGGCCCAGCGGCTCGGTGAGCCGAGTGCGCTCCAGCCGGATCGACGCGTGCCGCACTGGCTGACGCTCTGGGTCGACGCCGGTCAAAGCCGCAGTCTGGAAGGCCACGGCACGAGTCGGCTGACCGGCCTGGCTCGCCGCCTGAGCCGCTGCCTCCTGGACGGCCGACCGGTCCGTCCCGGCCAGACGGGCGGCGTCAGGTACGCCGTCCCAGAGGCTCAGCGCCTGCTCGAGCATGTGCAGCTCTTCATCTGGTGCCGCCGCGGACTGCAGCGCGCGGGCCGCAGTCAGACATGCCGGAAAGGCACGCTCGGTCTGGCGGGCACTCAGCCAGTGCTGTGCCACCAGCACAGCGCGCCGAGGGTCGATAGACGCCGTCGACGTGGTCGACAGGTGCTCGGCCCAGCGACGATGCAGTGCCGCGCGCCGGCCCGGCAGCAGCCCGTCCAGAAGCGCCTCCCGGAGCAGGGCATGGCGAAAGCCGCACGCCGCTGGGTCAGCGGTCAGCATCAGGACGGACCGGTCGATCCCTTCCGCGATCGCGCGCTCGACCTGCTCGTCCGCCAGGTTGGCGACCACGGCGAGATCGGCCTCAACCAGGTGCGCGCCACCCACCGCAGCGATCTCCAGCACGCTGCGCGCGTCGTCGGACAGCTCCCCCACCTTGCCCGACAACACCTCGGCAAGCAGCACGGGGAGCGCCCGGCCGGCAGACCTCGCACTCCTGGCGAGCTCTTCGGCGTAGAACGGCACCCCCTCGCTGCGTGCCACCACGTCGCTCACCAGCGACTGGTCCAACGGCTCATCCATGTTCATCATCACCAGCCGAGCCGTCTGGTCGGCGGACAGTCGTGGGAGCTGAACCTGGCTCACCCGACCCACCATGGCCAGGTCGGCCAGCACCGACGTCAGCGGGTGCCGCCGCGTCAGCTCGTCGCTGCGCAGGGACGCGATCATCAGCACGGGGTCGTCACCCAGCGTGCGGACCATGTGGCGCACCAGCTCGAGAGTGGACTCGTCCGCCCAGTGCAGGTCCTCCAGCACCACGACCACGGGGCGGCGTGCCGCCACGTCCTGAAGCACGGACAGGACAGCCTGGAACAGCCGCGCGCGTCCCGCCTCGCCGTCCGGTGACGGCGGCCCTAGGTCAGGAACGAGCCGAGCCAGGTCGGCCCGCCACGCACCCGCCGAGCGGATCACGGTCTCCCGTCCAAGGCGGCGCACCAGGTCGCTCATGACACCGACCACCGGGGCGTAGGCCAACCCGCGGCTGCCCCCGTCGACGCACTGGCCCCGAAGAACCAGCGCCTCGTCCGGCAGCCCCGCCACGAACCGCTGCAGCAAGGCGGTCTTGCCGATGCCTGCCTCACCCCCGAGCAGGACCACCGACGCCGTCCCTGCACGAGCGGCGTCCCATGCGGACATGAGGGTGGCCAGCTCGTCCTCGCGCCCCACCTCAGGACGGGTCGCTCCCCACGCGCCGTCATGTCATGAGCATGCCAGCACCTCAGCAGACGGCAGATGCCTGGTCGATCCAGAACTAAGGCGGCAGCGCGCCGAATCCTAGGAGGCGCACCTGATGCGTGCAGCCCACCCTGCGGGGCCAGCCTCGCTGGTACCGGATCAGCCAGCCCCCGAGGAGGTCATCGTGATCCGCACTCGCATCGCCTGGACGATCGTCACAACCACCGCGCTGCTCGGTGTCACCCAGGACACCGGCGCGGCAACCGAGCCGCTACCGGAAGCCGAGCACGTCGACTGCGCGGCCGAGCCACCCATGGTGCTGACCCTGGGGCACCTGCACCGGTGGCAGATGGGTCTGGACGACGCCGTCCCTGGCCCATGCTGAGCAGCGAGAGGAGCCACCCATGACCACCTCCACGACCCCCACCACCGAGGCCCTGGTGATCGGCGGCAGCATGGCCGGCTCGTTCGCCGCTCGCGTCCTCGCTGACCACGTCGACCACGTCACCGTCCTCGAACGGCGAGCACAGCCCGGGGTCGGCGCGTCGATCGCGGCCGAGGGGCGAATGCTGCACGCCCTTCTGGAAGCCGGCGCCGCCGGGCTCGACCGGCTGTTCCCCGGCTTCCGGGGCGAGGCTCGCCGCGTCAGCGCGGTCGACGGGACTCCGAAGAACGGCCGCTGGTGGAACGAGGGCTACCGAGTCACGCTCGACTCCGAGGTCACCGCCCACGCCGCCTCACGCGGGCTGATCGAGACCACAGTGCGCGACCGCGTCACCGCACTGGCCAACGTGACGACCGCGCACGGCTCCCCTGTCTCGGGGCTGCTCACCGCCAACGGAGCGGTGGTCGGCGTACACACCCCGACGGGCGACCTGCGCGCCGACCTCGTCGTCGACTGCAGCGGTCGCTCGTCGAAGGCAACCCACTGGCTCACCGACGCGGGCCTGCCCAGCCCTCGTCTGGAAGACGTCGGCGTCGACGTCTGGTACTCCCAGACCATCGTTGCCCACCATCGGGACCTCGTACCAGACGTCGAGTACATCCTGACCCAAGCGGACCCGGGTCCCGACCCGCGTACGGGCGCAGCCGTGCACATCGAAGGCCAGCAGTGGATCGTCGTGCTCGGTGGATACTTCGGCGACCAGGCCACCCCAGCGACCCCGACGGCTTTCTCGCCTACGCCGACACCCTGGCCGCTCCCGACATCGCCACGCTGCTGCGCCGCGCCGGCACCATCGGTGACGTCATCACCTACAACTTCCGGTCCAGCCGCCGCTGGCACTACGAGACCACCCCACCGCCACCCGGGTTGCTGCCTCTCGGAGACAGCATGTGCAGCTTCAACCCGCTCTACGGGCAGGGGATGACCGTCGCCGTCCTGGAGGCCCTCGCGCTCGACGTACCTCCTCCTCGGCTCTCACGGCCTGGGGGCTGACCTTCCGAGCCGAGCAGTGGACGCGTTCTCCACCATCATCGACACCCCTTGGCAGATAGCCGTCGGTGCCGACCTCGCCTACCCGAGGACCACCGGCACACGCACACCGATCACCCGGATGTCCAACGCCTACGGCACCCGCGTCCTACGTGCCACCACGATCGACCCCGTCGTCGGGCACGCGATGTTCGAGGTGCAGAACCTTCTCGCACGCCCCAGCCGTCTCGTGCGTCCCCACATCGTCGCCCGCACACTGCTCGCCCAGCGAGCATGGCGACGCAACCGAGCCGCCATGTCTCGTGCCACAACACCAGCCCCGACCCAAGCCCACACCTAGCCCAACGAGACCCTGAGGGAGATCCCATGACTATCGCGATCGTGACCGGCGCAGCCAGCGGTATTGGCTACGCCCTTGCCGAAGCAATGGTGCGGCGCGGCGACACCGTCGTCCATGACGGGACGCAGCGACACCGTCGTCGCGGCCGCTGAGGACAAGTCGACCGAGCCGGGGTCGGCACAACCACCTCCATGATCGTCGACGTGCGCGACGCCGACGGCGTGCAGCGTGTCGTGGACGACACCGTCGAACGGCACGGGCGTCTCGACGTCCTCGTGAACAACGCCGGTGTAGGCGTGGGCGGGTACACCCACGAGCTCAGTCTCGAGCACTGGGACCGGGCCATCGACGTCAACATCCGTGGCGTCGTCCACGGGGTCCACGCCGCCTACCCGCACATGCTCGCCCAACGATCCGGACACATTCTGAACGTCGCATCGGTAGCAGGACTCCTTCCCGGCGTGCTTCTTGCGCCCTACGCCATGAGCAAGCACGCCGTGGTCGGTCTCACCATGAGCCTGCGCGGTGAGGCCGCCGAGCACGGCGTGCGGGTGAGCGCCCTGTGCCCCGGGGTTGTCGAGACCCCGATCCTGGACAAGGGCAACCCCGCCGACCTGCCGCCGGTCGAGACCGACCTGCCGGGCAGACAGATGCTGGAGCGGATGAACCCACCGATGCCAGCGGCGGCGCTCGCGGCGTACACACTTCGGGCGATGGCCCGCGACGCGGCCATCATCGTCGCCCCACGGCAAGCACGCGCATACTGGTGGGCCTACCGACTCGCGCCGGCCCGCGTCGCCCGAGCCGTTGCCGCACCTCACTTGGCGTGGGTCCGGCGGCGGGTCGACAGCGGGACTGCGTCTCCGGCACCGACGGCCTGATCAGCCGCCCGACTCGACTGGGTCGACTCCCCCGGAGATCGTGTCGGCAAGGTCGATGCGCGCCGGCGTCGTCATGACTCGGGCCGAGTCGAGGGTTCGGGTCTCGCCAGTGATCTCGAGGCGCGCCGTCGCGCGGATGTCTTCGCACGAGCGCCCGACACCGAGGGGGCACCATCCAGGCTCGATGATGCGCTGGCCGTCGATGCCGGTGAACGACGTGCGCTCCGCGTGCACGGTGAACGTCACCTGGCGCGACCACTGCGCGGGGACAGGCACACGTAGGTAGCCGACCAGCTCACGCACCGGACGGACGACCTGGGCGACCTCGTCGCTCAGGTAGAGCTGGACGACCTCGTCCGCGTCGATCGCTCCGGTGTTGCGCACGGTGACCGACACCTCGACCTGCCCCCGGGTGTCGATCTGTGCGGTGTCCAGCTCGAGGTCGCCGTAGGCGAAGTCGGTGTAGGTGATGCCGTGCCCGAACGGGAACAGCGGCCGGGGGTCGAGGTTCGAGACGCCCGCGTTGTGACGGCCGAGCGGTGGGGCCAGGTAGGTGCCAGGCTGGCCGCCCGGGTGGTCGGGCACGCCGACGGGCAGGCGGCCGGCTGGGGTGACGCGGCCCGACAGCACTCCGGCCAAGGCGGGTCCCCCCTCTTCGCCGGGCATGAACGACTGGACGATGGCGCCACAACGGCCGGCGAAGGCGCCCAGGGCGTACGGCCGTCCCGAGACCACGACGAGTACCACCGGCGTTCCCGTGCTCAGCACCGCCTCGACAAGATCAGCCTGTAGACCCGGCAGCGACAGGTCGGACGCGTCGCTGCCCTCGCCCGACGTTCCGGCACCGAACAGCCCGGCCAGGTCGCCCACCGCCACGATGCAGACGTCGGCGGCCTGCGCGGCGGCGACCGCCTCGGGCAGGCCGGACGGGTCGGCGTCCGTGATCGGCACCCCGACGGCGTGCCGGAGCCGTGCCGCCGGCAGCTCCGCGCCCAGCGCGTCCAGCAGCGGGACCACGTCAACTCCGAGGCCGGCGTCGGCGTGGCGCAGCAGCACATGGTTGGGGAACGAGTACGAGCCGAGGAACGTCCGCGGGTCGGCAGCACTCGGCCCGACGACTGCGATGGTCGCCTCCGTGGACGACGAGGGAAGCAGCAGCCCGTCGTTGCTCAACAGGGTGACGGATGCCTCGGCAACTTGTCGGGCGATGGTGCGGTTGTGGGCGCTGTCGAGGTCGATGACGGTGTCGTCGTCGGCATCGTCGGGCAGGGGCGACAGCCAGGTCGAGCATGCCGAGGCCGACCTTCTGCCGCAGCACCCGTCGGACAGCCCGGTCGACGACGGCCTCGTCCAAGTCACCGGACGCCACCAGGTCGAACATGGCTGTGAAGGCATCGGTCTCCGGCAGCTCGATGTCGATTCCGGCGCTCAGCGCGAGTGCGCCCGAGGACGCCCGGTCAGGCACCACCCGATGCATGAGGTGCAAGAACGGGATGGCCCAGTAGTCGGAGACGACGGTGCCCTCGAAGCCCCACTGCTCACGCAGGACGGTCGTGAGCAGATGGGAGTCGGCAGCCGCGGGCACGCCGTCCAGGTCGCTGTAGGAGTTCATCACCGACCCCACCTCGCCCAGCCTGACGGCCATCTCGAAGGGCGGCAGGACGACGTCGCTGAGCTCGCGCGCGCCCATGGAGACCGGCGCGTGGTTGCGTCCCGCGCGTGAGGCCGAGTAGCCGGCGAAGTGCTTGAGGGTGGCAATCACCCCCGAGCTCTGCAACCCCTCGACGTAGGCGGTCGCCAGCGTTGCGACCAGGTACGGATCCTCCCCGATGCTCTCCTCGACTCGCCCCCAGCGGTAGTCACGCACCACATCGCGCACCGGGGACAAGCCCTGCTGCTCTCCGACCGCATGCTTGTCTGCACCTATCGCGGCGGCCATCTCGCGCACGAGCTGCGGGTCGAAGGTCGCGCCCCACGCGATGGCAACGGGGCACACCGTGGCACCCAGCGTCGTGAACCCCGTCAGGCACTCCTCGTGGACGATCACCGGGATCGCGAGCCGAGTCCGGCGAGCAAGCTCCTGGACTCGTCGCACCTGAGCGACGCCCTCCCGAGGCTCGACCGGTGCCGTGCCGAACACGCGGGTGATGTGCCCCAGGCCGTGGGCGGCGGCCTCCTCGAGAGGGCGACGTCCCACCTCGAACGCGTGCTCCATCGGCGCGACGTCGCCCCCGTCGCGATCGTCTCCATCGGATGCCGGCTGCGGCCAGTAAC